>NZ_LMOQ01000002.1:0-908990 GCF_001423605.1 Agreia sp. Leaf335
GGGGGGGATTTTCCGATGACACAACGACGTACATTTTCGCGCTCCGCCCTTGCCGGAGTCGCCGCTACAGCGCTCACCGGCGCGATGGTGTGGGGCGGCTCCTCGGGGGCGTGGGCCGCCCCGCCGCTCGAGTTCGCCGACACGGTCACCGTCGAGGCGATCATGGAGCGCCTCGGTGCTCTGCAGAGCATCGCCGACGCGCCCGGCAACGGCGGCAACAGGGCCGCCGGCAGCCCTGGTTATGAGGCCAGCGGCCAGTACGTGGAGAGTGTTCTCCAAGAAGCGGGCTACGTCACGACGAGACAGGTCTTCGATGTCACGACGCAGACCATCGTGTCGCAGTCGGTCGCGGTCGACGGCGAGACGCTGACCGCAGAACAGGCGATCCCCATGACCTACACACCGGGCACCCCGTCGATCACCTTCGATGCGGTCGCGCCCACCGTGAGTACGGGCTGCACCGCCGACGAGTGGGCGGGCGTCTCGGCTACGGACCGGATCGCCGTGGTGAGCCGGGGAGTCTGCTCGTTCACCGAGAAGTCTCTCGTGGCCGCCGCGGCAGGCGCGCGGGCCGTCCTCATCTACAACTCGGAACCGGGACCGCTGAACGGCACGTTCGGTGAGGTGACCGCGGGTACCGTGCCGACCTTCGGCATCGAGGCAGACAGAGGAGCCGCGCTCCTCGCCGCAATCGGAGAAGGGCCCGTCCCCATCTCCGTGGCGCTCGAGCAGACCGTGGAGACCGTCTCCACCTTCAACGTCATCGCCGAGACCGGCACGGGGCGCCCCGACAACGTCGTGATGCTCGGCGCCCACCTCGACAGTGTTCCGGAGGGGCCGGGAATCAACGACAACGGAAGCGGCTCGGCCACACTCCTCGAGGTCGCCGTGCAGCTCGCGAAGCAGGGAGAGCTCAACAACATGGTGCGCTTCGCCTGGTGGGGCGCTGAAGAACTCGGGCTCGTCGGATCGACTCACTACGTGGACGACCTCGCCGTGAACGACCCTGATGCGCTCGGCCGAATCGCGACCTACCTCAACTTCGACATGGTCGGTTCGCCCAACTACATCATCGGAACCTATGACGCCGATGAATCGAGCGTGCCTGCCGACGTGGAGATCCCGGAAGGGTCCGCCGAGACCGAGGACGTCTTCGAGAACTACTTCACGTCTATCGGCCAGCCGTTCGTCGGAACGTCGTTCGACGGCAGAAGCGACTACCAGGCCTTCATCGACAACGACATTCCCGCGTCGGGCCTGTTCACCGGTGCCGACGACGTGAAGACCGACGAAGAGGTGGCTCTGTTCGGTGGCATCGCCGGCGAGACCCACGATCAGAATTATCACCAGGCCGGTGATGACCTCGCCAACATCAACCAGGAGGCGTTGGGGATCATGTCGCGCGCGATCGCCTTCGCCACGGCATCGCTCGCGAATGACACCGTTCTGATCAACGGTGTCGCCGCGCCCGTCGATGAGACGCCCGGCCCGCCGACTGCACCTGCGCCCGCTCCGAAACCCCAGCCGGCGCTCGCCGCCACGGGATCGAGCGAAACCGTTCCGCTGGTGATCGCGTCAGCCCTCACCCTGCTCCTCGGCGCGACGATCGTCACCGTCCGTGCGGGCCGCCGCTACGAGAGGACGTCTCCGAGGTCGTAGGCCACGGGCGTCTCGAGCTGGTCGAAGGTGCACGAGCTGGCGTCCCGATCGGGGCGCCAGCGGTCGAACTGCACCGTGTGACGGAATCGAGAGCCTTCCATCTGGTCGTAACGCACCTCCGCCACCATCGTGGGCTCAAGCCGCATGAAGGACGCGTCTTTGCCCGACGAGAACCGGCTGCGTTCGCCTTCGCCCCTTAGAAACGCGCCATCGGCGCCCCGCATGACGGCATGGTCGAGCTCGGCGACGAGCTCGAGGCGTCGGGCGGCGGTGAAGGCCGATGCGCCACCGACGCTCCGTAGCTCGCCCGTGTGGTCGTAGAGCCCGAGGAGAAGGGAGCCCACGCCCTCGCCGCTCGCGTGCACGCGATAGCCCAGTACGACCACATCGGCCGTGCGGTGATGCTTCACCTTGAGCATGACGCGCTTGCCTGGGGCATACGCGGCCGACAAGGGCTTGGCCACGACACCGTCGAGCCCGGCCCCCTCGAAGTCGACGAGCCAGCGCCGGGCGACCTCGACAGAGAGCGTGAGTTGGGTGAGGTGAAGGGGCGCGACGGCCGTACTGAGCAGCTGCTCGAGTGAGCCTCGACGATCGGCGAAAGATGTCTCGAGCAGCGATTCTCTGTCGCGGTCGATCAGATCGAAGGCGATGAAGCTCGCCGGTGTCTCCTCTGCGAGGCTCCGGATGCGGCTCGCGGCCGGGTGGATCCGTTGCGAGAGCGCATCCCAGTCGAGCCGTTCCGCCCCGGCGGAACCTCGACGCACGACGATCTCTCCATCGATGACACAGGGCGCCGTGAGCTGAGAGCGGAACGCCTCGACGAGTTCCGGGAAATATCGGGTGAGGGACTTGGTTCCGCGGCTGGAGATCTCGACGGACTCTCCGTCGAACGACACGATTCCGCGGAACCCGTCCCACTTGGGCTCGTAGCCGAGACCGCCGACGACGCTGGCCGGGTCGGGAAGAGAGGTGACGGCCTTCGCGAGCATGGGCGAGGGAGCGGGAGGATGTGCCATAGCAACTATCCTTCTCCGCCGTCGACGCGCAGCCAACCCCTTGCCGGGATGGAGGGCAAGCCCCATGTAGGGCGAGACGGCGTCCCTAGCATGGAGGAATGACGAACGACGATACGCCCGACAACAGTCACCGACGACCCGACGGGGTAGACGACGCCACGGTCGAGGCCCTGGGCAAGCTGTCGGAGGCACTCGAGACCGTCGAGCACGCACGAGGCCAGCTGTACGCCTTTCACCGTCTGACCGGAGCGGCCGATCTGGCCTTGGGTGAGGCCGTCGACCTTCTCCGTGCAGCAGGGCACGACGAGATCGCCTCAGAGCTGAACGAGGAGCTCGTCGGTCGAAACGTCATCAAGGGCCGGTGGACGTTCCAGATCGTCGAAGACTACGACGACGGGTACTACTCCGCCTTCCGTCAGGCGGAGGCATCTGCTCGAGCGCTGCTCGCCGATGGACGCCGCCATCTCTTCGAAGCCGAGATGAAGGAGGACAGGCGCACTCACGGTCGACGCGGGCACGAAGCCCGACCGTCGGGCACGTAAGTCAGTTCTCGACGTCTTCTTCGTCTGCGAGAGCGAAGTCCTCGAGTTCGGCTGCCTCTGCATCCGCCGCACGGTCGGCGCCCGGTGTGCCTGCAGTGCCCTCGTCGAGCGTTCCCGTTCCGTCGGGGTAGCCGGCGGCGTCCGGATACTCTTTGTCGGCGCCGGGGCGAGCCGCGGATTCGTTCTGTGACATCGATGATCTCCTTCGTCTGCACACTCAGAATGCCACGTCCGCGCTCCCGAGAACAGGTCGCTCGAGAAACGCCATGCACGTCTTGCACAGAGGTTTAACCGAGAAATCTCAGGGTGGCTTCGCATACTGTCGGCTTCGCCCGCGCGCAGGATCAGGCCGCGGGCGCACCCGACACCGATCGTCACGCCACGAGGCCACGCCCCCGCTTACCCGGTTGCGATGATGGCCTCGTCCCCTCCGGACAGACAGAGAACCACGGGGCAACGCGAGCACCTGCCACGAGCGCGCTCGTTTTCGGCGTGCCGGTCGTAGATCCATTGGACGACATGCACCAGGCTCCACAATCCGTTTCCACCCGAACTGCGTCTACTCGACGTGAGCTGGCGAAGAACCGCCGGCAGACCACCCGCAAGCGGTACCTCGCCGCGACCGCCATCGTGGCCGTCGCAGGCTCGCTCGTCGGCACAGGTCTCATCGTCCAGTCCAACTCCGCATCGGCCGAACGCGCCGCGGCGACAGCGCAGCTGTCGAGCGGCACCGGCCTGCAGCACGAGCAGTTGGGCGTCTACGCGACCATCGCCAAGGCGCAGACCGACCAGAAGGCCAAGGCGACCATCGACGACGCGAACCAGGTGATCGCATCCGTTCAGAACAAGGTCGACACGACCCCGCTGTCGACCACGGTGGCGTCGCTGGCGTCGTATCAGACCCTCGACAGGGACACGGTCTTGTCGCTGATGAAACAGGCCTCTGAGGCGAAGGCGAACGTGCAGGCGGCCGCCAGTCAGGCCGACCAGGCTGCCGCCGAGGCGGCTGCCGCAGCGGAGGCCGCTGCCGCCGAGGCTCTGGCCGCGGGCAACACCGTGGCGGGTGCGAAGGCGACCGCCCAGTCCCTCGCCGCCTCGAAGTACGGCTGGGGCGACGACCAGTTCTCGTGCCTGGTCTCGCTCTGGACGAAGGAATCCGGCTGGAACTACCAGGCCGAGAATGCCTCGAGCGGAGCGGCAGGAATCCCTCAGGCTCTTCCGGGAAGCAAGATGGCCTCGGCCGGCTCCGACTGGGAGACGAACGCGGCTACGCAGGTGAGCTGGGGACTGGACTACATCAAGCGCGGCTACGGAACGCCCTGCGCTGCCTGGTCGCACTCGCAGTCGGTGAACTGGTACTGACGCTCTCCGTCGCAACCCCAGGGTTGCCCTAGACTGGCGACACCCACTGTCGATCTCGTCGAAGGAGTGCTTCATGGCCCACGATCTCGAACATCTGAGGCAGGTCTGCTCGGCACTCGGCGAGGCCACGAGATGGCAGATTCTCGGCAGAGTGGCGGGCGCCGAACTCTCGGCGTCGGCCCTCGCCGAATCGGTTCCGGTCAGCCGGCAGGCCATCGCCAAGCACCTCGCCGCCCTCGACGCCGCCGGATTGGTGTCGTCGAAGCGGGTCGGCCGTGAACTACGGTACTCGGCGCGACCCGATGTGCTGAGCGAAGCATCCCGGCACCTCGGCGAGATCGCCGCCGCCTGGGCTCAGCGAACCGCGGAGTGACCGTCGGCGTCCGCCGAGATCACGATGAGCGGGTCGTGAGAAGACTCTTCATGTACTCGATCTCGCCGGACTGAGCGAACACGATCGCGCGGGCGAGCGTCGTGACGAGCGGATGCGTGCTTCGCTCGAGGACCGCGTCGGCCATGTCGACACCACCACGATGATGAGCGATCATCAGGCTCAGAAAGAGCGACTCGGCCTCGCCCCCGTTCGCTGCGCGCAGCCGCTCGAGATCGGATTCGCTCGCCATGCCCGGCATGGCGACGGATGAGGAGGAGGTCTGCTCGGACGAGACGGAATCGGTCGTGGCCGGTGTTCCATGGTCGTGGCCCTGTCCGGCACCACCTGCCAGCGTCGGAGCAGACATCCACTCCATGATCTCGCCGGGACGGGCCTGGGGAACGCCCCAATCGTTCAGCCATGCGTACATCTGACCCGACTGCTGAGCCTGGCTGGTCGCGATGTCGTATGCCAAGCTTCGGATGTCGGGGTCATCGGTGCGATCCCGAATGATGAGAGCCATCTCGACGGCTTGATCGTGATGCGTCTGCATGTCACGAGCGAAACCGGCCTCGACACTCGACGAGGTCGGGTCGGCGCCCCGAGCGGCGAGCATCCAGCCCCCGGCCAGACCTACCGTGAGAACGAGCGCGCCCGCGATGGCGCCAGCTGCGATGAGGCGCCAACGACCATTCCCGCTCGCGCGCTCCATGGCGGTCACGCCACGCGGCCCGGCGCGTTGATGCCGCCCGTGCAGGCGGCTCCGGGTTCCGGAGCGTCGTTCGAACGCCAGAATCTGTCGAGGAACGATCCGAGGCGCACATCCGAGGGATTGTCGAGGGCGACCTGGGCGCCCCACGCGCTGGCGACGATGGGAGAATCGAGTCCCTCGACGGGGGATACCACGATGTAGGAATCGGGCAGCTCGGAGCGGAGAGCGTCGACACCCTCGGCGTCGAGCTGCGCGGGGTCGTACGCGAGCCAGACGGCACCGTGTTCGAGCGCGTGCACGGCGTTCTCGTTCGGCACGGGCTCAGCGTAGACGCCGCAGTTCAGCCAGGCGGCAGCGTGGTCGCCGCCGACCGGGGGATTCTGGGGGTAGTCGACAGGCGTCGTGACGTGGTTCGCTGTGAGCCCCGGGTAGGTCTGCAAGCCTTCGATGGCGATATTCGACGGATCGGGCTTAGGAGTCGCCGAGGTGACGACGAATCCGATCAGGAGTCCGATGACCGCGACGGCTGCCACGGATCCCGTGACGATGCCGATCACGCGATTGCGTTTCTGTCGAGCCTGCGCCTGGCGGAATGCCGCGAGCTTGGCGTCACGATCCGCGGCGCGCTCCTGCTTCACCGTCAACTTCTGAGGGCGGTCGGATGCTCGGGCGTCTTCGGGCGGCGGGGTCACGTCTCTCGATTCGGTCGGATTCTTCGGTTGTAGCTACAACCTGTCATGAGCGGGCTGGATGAAGACTGTGAATGGGGGATCATCAGGCTTCGTCGTGGGCGAGGCTGGTCGCATCGGCCCACGCGGGAGAGGTGAAGGTCGAATTGCGAGCGAGGAGCGCATCGACGACTTCGACCGAGTAATCGAGGCGAACCTGGTGGGCGCCTCGGAGAAGGACCCAGGGGAGACCGCGGGCGGTCAGACCGTCGATGATCCATCGGGTCATCTCGGGGCGTATGTGCTCGCCGTCTCTCCAGCCGTCCTGATCGAACGGCACGTCGACATGATCGGTCACGAGATAGAGATCGCGACGGGGGAGATCCGTCGTCGCCGCGTCGAGCGCCGCATGGCTGTGCGCGCCGACATAGCGGCGCTCCCATAACGACGTGGCGAAAGCATCGGTATCGGCGATCACGAGGGCACAGTCGACGGCGGCCGCGTGCTCCATACGCGTCTGCTCCCGGGCGATGTGCGCGAAGTGCTCGGGCAGCCAGACGAGGTCGTCGACTGCCGGAACCGGCTCACCGGTCGCCCGGGCCTCCGCCCTGGCGCGGGCGTGCAGCTCATAGGTGAAGCGCCGACCGTACTCGTCGACGTCGGCGATTCGCTCGAAGCCCGGCCGAGTGCGGTAGTGGCGTCGTAGCGCCTCAGCGAGGGTCGTGGTGCCGGTCGACTCGGCGCCGATGACGACGATGCGAGTCGCGAGCTCGAGACGTGCCGGTTCGACGATCTGAGTCCAGCGTTCGGCGAGGTTCTCTCTCGCCGCGGTTCCGCTCATCGGAACGCGACGTCGTTCTGGGTCGTCGAGCACATGCTCAGCCGACAGCCGGGTCGCCAACTCTCGTCCGTAGTTCTCCGAGCTGAAGACCACATCGATCGCATCGATCCCGGCGTTGCGAAGAGCAGCGATGGTGACCTCCTGATGGGCGACCCAGGCGATCTCGCTCTCGTAGTGCACGGGCGCGTCGTCGAGCACGCCGAGAATCGTCACACTCGTCAGGTGCCTCGTCGCGTCGGTCAGCCAGGCCACGCGGCGCTGGAGCGGGATGGTCTCGATCTGCGTCGCCATCACCAGCACCACCAGCCGGTCGGATTCTCTTGCGGCGCGCTCGATCAGGGCCAGGTGCCCGAGGTGAGGGGGGTAGAACTTGCCGATGATCAGGCCGGTGCGCGTCGTCACGTGGCCGACACCCGACGATCGGCGACACCGCTCGAGCCGCGCTCTGCTGAACCTCGCCGCAACTCGATCCTCCATCGACGGAGGCCGTCGATGCACAGCGCGAGGAAACCGGTGTACAAGATCGCGGTGAGCCAGAGGCCTTTCGAGGCGTAGAGGGGAATCGACACCGCATCGACGACGATCCAGACCCACCACTGTTCGATGATCTTCCGGGCCTGCCCCCACGTCGCCAAGAGAGAAGCCGCCAAGACGAAGGCGTCAGGCAGGGGTACGTTCGAATCCGTCGCTGCACCCAGGAGCAGCGCCGCGGCTGCGGTGAGCGCAACCGTGCCTCCGAGCCCCCAGTACCGCTCGCCCCGCGTGGCTCGACGTATCTCGACGACCGTCCGGGACGTGCTCGACGTCCGGCGTGTCCAGAGAACCCACCCGTACACGGCGATCGCAGCGAAGATCACCTGCAGAACGGCATCGGCGTAGAGGCCGGCGCCCACGAACAGGATCAGAAACGCGACGTTGTTCGCGATACCGACCGGCCAGTTCCACACGAATTGACGCGTGACGGCCCACACACAGAGTGCCCCCGTGACGAATCCGATCACCTCGATGACGGTCACGTCCTCGCCGAAGATGGAGAAGGCCGTGGCCTGGAAGAAGTCGAGCAGATCGAACATGACGAAGCGCGGCCTTTCTCGGGCATTGGACAAGCGGGGAGAATTCAAGAGTAACGATCGCGCGCACCGCGGAGGATTTGGCCTGCACGACCCGGCTTGCGAGCATGGATGAGGTCATTCGGCCCGATCAGCCACATCCCGGTCGCACCATCAAAAGGGGAACACGATGCTCACCGATATCCTGCAGTCTGAGGTCGTGCGAAGCATCCTCGGTGCGCTCATCGCCGTGGCGGCCGCCGTCGTCATCGTCGTCGTCACCGCGATCGTGTTCCGAGTCACCGCTCGCCACCGGCCGTGGGCGGGCCAATTGATCGACACCGCACGGAGGCCGTTCAGGGCTGCCCTCGTCGTGGGCTTCGTCTGGGCGTCGTTGGCGATCACCGTGACAGATCAACAGCTCGCCTCCGCCCTCGGACTTATGATGCGGATCCTCACCATCGTCACCGTCGCGTGGCTGGTCGGCGCGATCATCGTGTTCCTCGAGAATCTCGGGCTCGCGCGCTATCGCATCGACACTCCCGACAACCGTGTCGCTCGGCGGGTGCGCACGCAGGTGCTCATTCTCAAGCGGCTCAGCATCGTGGTCGTGGTGGTGGTCGCTCTCGGCGCCGTCCTCCTCTCGTTCCCCGGTGCCCAGACCTTCGGTGCCAGCCTTCTCGCGTCTGCTGGACTGCTCTCGATCATCGCGGGCCTCGCAGTCCAGTCGAGTCTCTCCAATGTGTTCTCGGGAATGCAGTTGGCCTTCAGCGACGCGATCCGCGTCGATGATGTCGTGATCGTCGAAGGCGAGTGGGGCCGAGTGGAGGAGATCACCCTCACCTACGTCGTCGTCCACATCTGGGACGACCGGCGCATGATTCTGCCCTCGACGTACTTCACCTCGAAGCCCTACCAGAACTGGACGCGGCGCAACTCCGAACTCCTCGGCTCCGTCGAGTTCGACCTCGATTGGCGGGTCACTCCGCAGCACATGAGAGAAGAGCTCGACCGGGTCCTGTCACGCACCCCGCTGTGGGACGAGCGGGTGAAGGTGCTCCAGGTGACGGATGCGGTGGGAGGCTACGTGCGGATCCGCATCCTGGTGAGCGCGGTCGACGCTCCCACGCTCTTCGACCTGCGCTGCTTCGTGCGAGAGGAGCTCGTGACCTGGTTGCACGAGCAGAGCCCCGTCTCGCTTCCCCGCGTGCGTGTGCAGGACACGAAGGACGCCGACATGCGCCGTCCCTCGCTCGACCCCGAGCCGAACCCGGGAACGGGTGGTCTCTTCTCGGGCGATCCCGATGCCGTGGACAGAGCGAACCTCTTCACGGGCCGGATCGACGTGATCCGCCCGCCCGAGGTCGACTAGGAGTCAGGATGAAGTCCTAGCGCCGTCTCGCGGGGCGATCAGTCCGGCGGCGCCGCGTCGCAGGTGAACCGCGACGACGATGAACATCACACCGAAGATGATCGCGTAGACGCCGACGATCCAGACGAGGCTCAGCACGGTGGCGCCGGGGGTCACGAGAGTGACGATGGCGAGCAGGATGCCGAACACCAGGGTCAGCACACCGGATACGATTCCGATCGTCCTGCCCCGACCATGGTGCAATCCTGCGGCGGATCGGAGTCCGATGGCACCGTGCACCACCGCGTAGATCACGATCGTCCACAGGGCGAACAGGCCGCCGACGAGCCCGGCGAGAGCCGGCACGACAAGCGCCACCAGCCCCGCGATGATCGAGACGGCGCCCTGGAATACCAGCCATCCCCATCCGCTGCCCGGAACGCGCATCTGCAGGGCGTGCGCGACCGCCGTCACACCATCGACGATGGCGTAGGCGGCGAACACGATCACGATGCCTGTCAGCGCGGCGCCCGGGGCAGCGATGGCGATGATGCCGAAGATCACGGCGAAGATACCGCGGAGAAGTACGGCCCACCAGATGCCCTTGGCGACGGTGGCGAGCGGATTATTCGTCATGCTGCGTAACGTAGTCCCGCACGTCCCCGTTGCTCAAGAGGGCTGCGTCAGGGCGTGAGGACCACCTTGATGCATCCGTCTTCCTTCTTCTGGAACACGTCGTACATCGCCGGCGCTTCTTCGAGCGACACGCGGTGGGTGGTCAGGTCGAGCACCCCCAGGGGATCCCGAGAGTCTTCGACGAGGGGGAGCAGATCGTCGATCCAGCTGCGCACGTTGCACTGCCCCATACGCAGCGAGACCTGCTTGTCGAACATCGACTTCATCGGCATCACATCGGCCTCTCCGCCGTAGACGCCACTGAGCGACACCGTTCCCCCTCGGCGCACGACGTCGAGTGCCGTGTGGAGTGCGGCCAACCTGTCGATGCCCGCCTTGTCCATCGCCGGCCTCGCGAGCGCGTCAGGCAGGATGCCCACCACGGCCTGGGCGAATCCGGCACCCGGCGACCCGTGCGCCTCCATGCCGACGGCATCGACGACGGAGTCAGGGCCGCGGCCCTCTGTCTGATCGCGGAGGACGTCGACGATGTCGTCGTCGAGATCCCAGACCTCGGCGCCGTAGCGAGCGGCCAGCTCACGCCGCTCGGGCACGGGATCGACGGCGAGCACTCGATAACCGAGGTGGGTGCCGACGCGCGCGACGAACTGGCCGACCGGCCCCAATCCGAGCACACCCAGGGTGCCGCCATCCGGCACATTCGCGTACTTCACGCCCTGCCAGGCCGTGGGCAGGATGTCGCTCAGGAACAGGTAACGGTCGTCCGGCCCTTCCGGCGAGACCTTCACGGCATTGTAGTCCGCCAGGGGAACGCGCAGGAGTTCCGCCTGCCCTCCCGGTACCTGTCCGTACAACTTCGTGTAACCGAACAGCGACGCCCCGGATCCCTGGTCTCGGACCTGAGTCGTCTCGCACTGCGACTGCAGACCGCGGCGACACATGTAGCAGTGGCCGCAGGCGATATTGAAGGTCACGACGACGCGATCCCCGACGGCGATGTTCCGCACGTCGGACCCGACCTCCTCGACGATGCCCATGGGTTCATGACCGAGGATGTCGCCGCGGTCGAGGAAGGGCCCGAACAACTCGTAGAGGTGCAGATCGGAGCCGCAGATCGCTGTCGACGTGATGCGGATGATCGCATCGGTCGGGTCCACGATCTTCGGATCGGGGACCGTCTCGACGTGCACGTTTCGTTTTCCTTGCCAGGTGAGTGCTCTCATGTATCCATCGTGCACAGAAACTGCCGGGTCGAGTCGACGGGTGGACAGGCGTGGAGCGACCGTGTACCGGGCGGGCCGCCACGGGGCGCGGCCTCAGGATTGGCCGGTATTCTCGTGCTCGGGGGGTGTGAGTCACACCCTGATCAGGAAGGTTCACGAGCGGCATGTCTGACAGTCCGGCCTCGGCCACTCCTTACGAGGTGCTGGGGATCACACCCGCGGCGAGCGTCGACGAGATGCGCCGCGCTTACCGGCGGCGTCTGCGCGAGACGCACCCCGATACGGGTGGGTCTCCGGCGAGATTCCACGCGGTTCAGGCGGCCTGGGAGGTGCTGGGCGACCCTTCCTCTCGCTCGGCCTACGACCGGGGATCGTCGGCGACATCGGCCCGTAGTGGCTCCGCCCGTCCTGCGGGCTCGTCCTGGACCGCCCGAGCCTCGGCACCGTCCAGCGCATCCAGTTTGAAGGCGCGCTCGTATGGGCACCCCGGGGGACAGGCCAGGGAGCGTTTCCTCACTCTCATCAGGGAGTGGGCGGGGCGTGGAGCGGATCTGGCGGATCCCTATGACGCAGCTCTCGTGCGAAGCGCACCGCGCGAGATCCGCTGGCTCCTCGGCAAGGCGCTCGCGGAGGAGCAGACGGCTCGCGCCCTCTCCGACCTCGGAATGGGATTCACCGTCTGGAACGACGTCGCGACCCCCACGGGCAACAAGCTCGATCACATCGTCCTCGGACCAGCCGGTCTCTTCGCCGTGATGTCGGAGGACTGGGGCGAATCCGTGCGCCTTCATCGGGGAGAATTGTCGGGCGACGCGATCGACGACGGGGAACAGCCGGTCCGTGATCTCGTTCGGTCGGCGCGCAAACTCGGTAGATCGCTCGGCGTGCGATTCGATGGCCAGGTGATCGTCGTTCCCGACGGTGCGCTCACCGACGCGTCGGCGGAATCGATCGAGCGAGGCCGCAATGCGGGCACGGTCGCCATCGAGCGATCGCGGCTGTCGGACGTGATGCGTTCCGGTGTGTCGAACGGCGATGCGCGCCGCGGTGACGTCTTCGAGGTTCGAACGCGACTGCAGCAGGGTGTGCAGCTGGTCTGACGCTCGGCAGGAACCGAGGAGCTCCTCGACGGCGTCAGTGGCCCCGGAGCTTCTCTATATCTCGTCGCTCGCGCTTGGTCGGTCGTCCGGCTCCTCGATCGCGGATGGGCACGAAGGGCACGTCCTCGCGCGCGGGCGGAGCGGGAGTGTTGTCGGTCATGCTCTCCGCGGCGACGGTGGCGCTCACCCGCTTGGCGAGGATCCTCGTGACGACGACGATCCGCTCGGCGTCGGGCGTTCGGAGCCTGACCTCGTCGCCCACGCGAACCGCGTGTGCCGCCTTCACCTTGTCGCCGTTCACTCGCACATGCCCGGCGCGGCAGGCCGCGGTGGCGAGGGAGCGTGACTTGATCAGGCGAACGGCCCAGATCCAGCTGTCCACGCGGATCGACGAACCTGCTTCCATGCCTCGACTCTACGAGACCCGGACCGCCGTGAAGGTCGACTAGAACATGTGTTCGAATATCCGTATGCTCGAGATATGACTCTCGCGTACCAGGCCTCACTGTTCGATGATCCGGGCGCCCCGCCTGTCGTGGGTGCGCTGGGCGACGAGGTTCGCCGCATCTCGCTCGAATCGGGTGCGTGGATCGATGTGAGGCCGGGGTGGGTCGCCAACTCCGACTCGCTCTTCGAAGATCTCGTCAGCGCGGTCGAGTGGCGAGCCGACACCCGCGAGATGTACGACAGGGTCGTCGAGGTGCCGCGGCTCGTGAGCTGGTTCGGTGCTCGGGATCGACTGCCGCACCCGACGCTCGACGAATCGATGCGTGTGCTGAACGAGCACTACTCCCGTCTCGATGCCGAGCGATTCGCGACGGCGGGCCTGTGCTTCTATCGAACCGGCGACGACAGCGTCGCCTGGCACGGTGATCGAGTGGGCAGGTCGGTGCAGCGCGATACCCGAGTGGCGATACTCTCTGTCGGCGCCGAACGTGTGCTGTCCGTGCGTCCGGTCGGCGGCGGTGAGATCTCCCGCTTCCCGGTTGGCCACGGTGATCTCATCGTCATGGGTGGCAGCTGTCAGCGCACCTACGAGCACGCGATTCTCAAGTCGGCCAAGGCCGTGGGTCCTCGCATCAGTGTGCAGTTCCGCCGGGCCTGAGCGACAGCTACACCGAAACGGCGAGGTTCGCCAGCTGCTGCGCGAAGGGGATGACGGGTTCGTCGACGGGGCGCGTCGCGGGGCGTCCGTCGACGATCTCTGCCAGTTCGCCGGCCGCCCTCGTGATCCGTACGGCGAGATCCCCGTGCGCGCCGCCGGTGCTTCCCCAATCCTCAGACGCGGCGAAGACCGACGTGGGCACGACGACGGACTGCAAGTACGCGAAAAGCGGGCGGACCGAATACTCCAGGGCGAGCGAGTGTCGAGCCGTGCCGCCGGTCGCCGCGATGAGCACGGGCTTGCCGGCCAGGCTGCGGGGCTCGAGGATGTCGAAGAACGACTTGAAGAGTCCGCTGTACGACGACGAGAAGATCGGAGTCACAGCGATGACGGCATCGGCCTCGACGATGGTCTCGATGGCGGAGGCGAGCGCACCCGAGGCGAAGCCGGTGAGCATCGTGTTCGTGATCTCGTGCGCCAGGTCGCGCAGTTCGATCACCGTGACCTTCGCGTCCGAACCGGCGTCTGCCAGCGCCCGTGTGGTCGCCTCGCCCAATCGGTCGCCGAGCAGGCGGGTCGACGAGGGCTGGCTGAGTCCCGCCGAGATGATTGCGATCGACTTGTTCATGATGATCTCCACTCCGACATTTCTATGCGTTTGCATCTACATCGATTCGAAACCCTACGGGCGCGCTGAATATTCCCGGCAGGTGGTGGCGGTGGCTTCTCGTCGAGATGAGGCAGAATCGGGTCATGGATACCCTCGAGCCCGGTGCGTACATCCACTACAAAGGCGGCCACTACGACGTCGTAGGCGATGCGCGGCACAGTGAGACAGAAGAGAGGCTGGCCGTCTACCGATCGGCGGACGGTTCGCTCTGGGTCCGGCCGCTCGACATGTTCCTTGGCGAGGCCATCGTCGATGGCGTAGCGGTGCCGCGCTTCACCAAGCTGTGATGGCGACGAACCCGCTCGACGCGGCGGGTCGTCGGCCCCAGGGAAGCGGAGACGCGTGGGTCACCGCCCCCGATGGTCGGAAGTTCTGGGGGACCTTCGGCGCAGCAGGTCTTCTCGTGCACGACGACCGGGGTGTTCTCCTGCAACTCCGAGTCGAGTGGAGTCATCACGGTGGAACCTGGGGTCTGCCCGGGGGAGCGCGCCACGAGGGCGAGTCGGCTGTGCGCGGCGCCCTCCGGGAGGCCTCCGAGGAGGCCGGGGTGCCGGCCGAGGCGCTCGTGCTCGAATTCACGAGTGTGCTCGATCTCGGGGTGTGGAACTACACGACCGTCGGCGCTCGAGCCACTCGCCCGTTCGAGGCTGTCATCGGCGACGCCGAGAGTATCGAGCTTCGCTGGGTCCCGATCGACGAGGTCGACGCGCTGCCCCTGCACCCCGGTTTCGCCGCCCGCTGGCCTGTGCTCAAAAGCCTTGTAAAGGAATCGACCACTGTTGTCGTCGACGCGGCCAATGTGGTCGGCTCGCGTCCCGACGGCTGGTGGAAGGATCGGGCCGGGGCGGCCACGAGCCTGCTCGAGTCCCTGGCCGTTCGGATCGACGAGGGAATCCCGGGCGCGTATCTCGGTCTCGACGTCGATACCTACTGGCCGTCGATCGTCGCCGTCCTCGAAGGACGGGCGAGAGAGGCGCACGATCCGCCCGTCCGGAGTTCGGTGCGCGCTCTCGCCGACGGTGTACGTGCGCCGGAACTCGTCGTCGCCCGAGCCGAGGGTGAGGGAGACGATCTGATCGCCGACGTCGCTGCATCGCTCAGGGGTTCCGGTGATTCCGTTCTGGTCGTGACGGCCGACGCGGGTCTTCGAAGTCGCGTTGAATCGTCGAGCTGCGAGACGAGAGGCCCGCGATGGTTGACCGACATTCTCGAGAGACCAACGGACGCGCCCGCGTGACCGGCGATCCAGTCGTTCGACGCGCCCACTCGTGCAGTCATACGGCGGATTCCCTGCTCGCGAGCAGACTCGCATCGGCTACGCTGGACACCCTAGGAGGTCACGAACTTGGCTGATGACACGAACGCACACGAGTCCGCGAACCGCGCACGCAATGAGACTGACACGACCCTGCACTTCACGGCGGAGTTCGCGGCCCAACTGGCCGCCCTCGAGGGCGGAGTCACGGCAGAAGAACTCGAGGCGATCGCTGCATTGCCCTCGGGTTCAGCGCTGCTGATCGTTCGCCGCGGGCCGAACAACGGCGCTCGCTTCCTCCTCGACTCGGACAGCACGATCGCCGGGCGTCACCCTGAGGCGGACATCTTCCTCGATGACGTCACGGTGTCGCGTCGGCACGCGTCGTTCACCCGCCGCGCGAATGCATTCGAGGTGACCGACCTGGGTTCGCTCAATGGAACGTATTTCGATGGCGTGCGGGTCGACCGGGCGCTCCTCAGCGACGGAGCCGAGGTGCAGGTCGGCAAGTTCCGCCTCACGTTCTACCCGTCGCGACTCGACGTCGTCACCGCTCCCGGCGAGTAGATGGCGGCCACACCCGCATCGGCGCGCGGATCGGCATCGGCTCAGCTTCTCAGCATCGGCCAGGTGCTGGCGCGGCTGACGCCCGAATTTCCTGATCTCACTCCCTCGAAGCTTCGTTTTCTCGAAGAGCGGGGTCTGGTGCGGCCCGCTCGAACCGAATCGGGCTACCGCAAGTTCTGTCAGCAGGATCTCGAACGGCTTCGACTCATCCTCACGATGCAGAGAGATCGCTACCTGCCCCTCGTCGTCATCAAGTCCTATCTCGACGATGTCGACGCAGGTCGAGGTCCGGTTCTTCCTGGTTCGACGGCTGAACACGGCCCATCCATGCTGCCGAGCGGACGCCGTCTGAGTCGCGACGAGCTGATCCGTGATGCCGGAGCAACCCCGATGCTGCTCCAGGACGCCGTCTCGGCCTCGGTCATCACTCCTGGTGAGACCTTCGGAGACGACACCCTCGCCGTCTTGAAAGCTCTCGTCGAACTGCAGCGCTGCGGCATCGAACCGCGCCACCTGCGCGGCTTCCGCGTCGCGGCCGAGCGTGAACTCGGACTCATCGAGAGCGCCCTCGTGCCGGTGTCGAGACGCAACGATGCCTCGAGTCGAGCGCGGGCGGCAGAGCTCGCCGTCGAGATCGCCGGCCAGCTCGAAATCGTCAGGGGAAGTCTGATCAGATCTGCCCTGGGGCGACTCGTTCCCTGACGGATGCGCGCCGTAGACTGACTGCAGCTCGTCTCTGCACGACACGCCGACTCTTAAACGCGGATGTCATTGCCGCCGGTCGATCCCCTCGATAGCGTGGACTGAGTAGACACACACGGTTTTCACCAGCCGACAATTTTTCTGGAAGAGGCGCGTTTCTTGAGCGAGAACATCGGGACCGGTGCCGGACCAGGCACCAAGCGCAGCGACGATGCTCGCTTCGACGGCCTTCTCTTCACCGACGGTATGGCCGAACTCGACGCCGACTCCGGATACCGCGGTGCAGTTGCCGCTCGTGCAGCGGGCATCACCTACCGCCAGCTCGACTATTGGGCTCGCACTGCGCTGGTCGAGCCCACAGTGCGTGGCGCGGCCGGGTCAGGCTCGCAGCGTCTCTACGGATTCCGCGACATCCTCGTACTCAAGCTGGTCAAGCGACTGCTCGACACGGGCATCTCTCTTCAGCAGATCCGAACGGCGATCGAGCAGCTCCGCGAGGCCGGCATCAACGACCTCGCCCAGACGACTCTGATGAGCGACGGAGCAAGCGTCTACCTCTGCACGTCGAACGACGAGGTCATCGACCTGGTCAGTCGAGGCCAGGGCGTCTTCGGTATCGCTGTCGGCAAGGTCCTGCGAGAGGTCGAGACAACGCTCGTCTCGATCGATTCAACCGTTCCCGATCCGATGGATGAACTCGCCGCTCGCCGGGCGAACCGCAAGATCTCCTAGATCCGACCCCACAAACACCACAAGCTCAGCGAACGGTTTCCGTTCTCTGAGCTTGTTTGTGTCGGTGCTTGTTTTCGGTGGGGCTAGTTCGTGGTGGAGCGTCTTCTAACCGCGGGAGGTCTTGGCCTCGGCGTATTCGCCGAGTCGACCTGTGCGCATCACGCGCTCCAGAAGGAGGTCGAAGTTGCGAGCCATCTCCTGGGCGCCCTCGCCAGGCCAGACATGCAGAGGCTTAGCGGCTCCCTGCGCCTGCTGAAGCGACGTGCGCTCGGGCAGTTGAGGACTCAGAACCAAGGGGCCGAACATGTCGCGCAGCTCCTTGATGCGGAACTGGTGCTCGAGCGACTGCGAACGCACACGGTTGACGATGATGCCGAGGGGCTGCAGGCGCGGACTGAGGCCGCGACGAATCTCTTCGATCGCTCGGAGCGCTCGGTCTGCCGCGGCGACGGAGAAGAGGCCGGGCTCGGTGACGACGCTGACACGGTCGCTCGCGGCCCACGCGGTTCGCGTGAGGGCATTGAGCGAGGGCGCGCAGTCGATGAGCACGAGGTCGTAGTCGGCCTCGACGGTGGCCAGGGCCTCTTCGAGCTTCCAGATGTCTCGGATGCTCGGGTGGGGCCCGTCGAAGTTGAGCGCAGACGGGCTGCCGATCAACACATCGATCTTGCCACCGCGATCCTTGGTCCAGCCGCTCGGAGCGATGGCCGCGCGAACGACCTTCTCCTTCGGGCTGGCCAGAACATCGGCCACATTGAGGTGACCGGCGACACGGATGTCCATGCCGGTCGAGACATCGGACTGGGGGTCAAGATCGACGACGAGGGTACGCAGGCCCTTTGCAAAAGCGGCCGAGGCGAGCCCGAGCGTCACCGTGGTCTTGCCCACTCCTCCCTTGAGGGAGCTGACGCTGAGTACATGCACGGACACCACGTTACCTTTACTAGGCTGAGACAACCTAACCGTGCGCTGTATGCGCGCGTATTTGTGAAAGGCCCCCATGTTCTCCAAGATCCTCGTCGCCAACCGTGGAGAGATCGCCATCAGGGCATTCCGCGCCGCGTATGAACTCGGTGCTAAGACCGTCGCGGTCTTCCCCTACGAAGACCGAAACAGCATGCATCGGCTCAAGGCCGACGAGGCGTATCAGATCGGCGAGATCGGTCACCCGGTGCGCGCTTACCTCGACGTGGCCGAGATCATCCGCGTCGCCGTCGAGAGCGGCGCCGACGCCATCTACCCCGGCTACGGCTTTCTGTCAGAGAACCCGGATCTCGCCGAGGCTGCTCGTTCCGCGGGCATCACGTTCATCGGGCCTGGCTCCCACGTGCTCGAGATGGCCGGAAACAAGGTCACGGCGAAAGACCACGCAATCGCAGCCGGTGTTCCCGTACTCCGATCCACGCCGGCATCACGCGACCTCGACGTGTTACTGGAAGGCGCTGACGAGATCGGCTTTCCTCTGTTCGCCAAGGCGGTCGCCGGTGGCGGAGGACGCGGCATGCGCAGGGTCGAGTCGAGAGGCGACTTGAGAGAGGCGCTCGAAGCAGCGATGAGAGAGGCCGACAGCGCGTTCGGCGACTCGACCATGTTCCTCGAGCAGGCCGTCCTCCGCCCCCGGCACATCGAGGTGCAGATCCTCGCGGATTCGACGGGGGAGACCCTTCACCTCTTCGAGAGGGACTGCTCCGTTCAAAGGCGCAATCAGAAGGTCATCGAGATCGCCCCCGCGCCGAACATCAGCGACGAATTGCGCGAAGCGCTGCACCGCGACGCGATCGCGTTCGCCCGATCGATCGGGTACGTGAACGCCGGAACGGTCGAGTTCCTCGTCGACACCGTGGGGGAGCGCGCGGGCGAGCATGTCTTCATCGAGATGAATCCGCGCATCCAGGTCGAGCACACCGTGACCGAAGAGGTCACCGACGTCGACCTGGTGCAGTCGCAGATGCTCATCGCTGCCGGGGCGACCCTTGCCGAGATGGGCCTGTCGCAAGAGAGCATCGTGCTTCGCGGCGCCGCCCTGCAGTGCCGCATCACGACAGAAGACCCGACTGCCGGGTTCCGGCCCGACACGGGCAAGATCACGACCTACCGCTCCCCGGGTGGCGCCGGTATCCGGCTCGACGGCGGAACCATCAACCCGGGCGCACAGATCAGTCCCCACTTCGACTCGATGCTGGCGAAGCTCACCTGTCGCGGACGTGACTTCTCGGCCGCTGTGCGGCGTTCGAAGCGAGCCCTTGCCGAGTTCCGCATCCGAGGCGTCGCCACGAACATTCCGTTTCTGCAGGCCGTGCTCGAGGATCCGAGCTTCGAGGCGGGCGACCTGAGCACCTCCTTCATCGACGAGCGACCCGAACTGCTTCGAGGGCATGTCTCGAAAGACCGCGGAACGAAGATCCTCAACTGGCTCGCCGATGTGACGGTCAACCAGCCCAACGGGCCCCGACTGTCGAGCGTGAACCCTCTCGACAAGCTTCCCTCGATCGATCTCGACGCTCCTGCGCCGAGCGGCTCGCGGCAGCGGCTCCTCGAGCTCGGCCCGCAGGGTTTTGCGAGCGCCCTTCGCGCCCAGACCGCCCTCGCCGTGACAGAGACAACGTTCCGAGACGCGCATCAGTCGCTGCTCGCCACCCGCGTGCGCACCCGTGATCTGCTCGCCGTCGCCCCCTACGTGGCTCGTATGACCCCCGAGTTGCTCTCCGTCGAGGCCTGGGGCGGCGCGACCTACGACGTCGCGCTCCGATTCCTGGGGGAGGACCCCTGGGAGCGCCTCGCTTCGCTGAGAGAGGCGGTTCCCAACGTCGCCCTGCAGATGCTGCTGAGAGGACGCAATACCGTCGGCTACACCCCCTATCCGACGGAGGTGACCGATGCGTTCGTGCGCGAGGCGGCGAAGACGGGCGTCGACATCTTCCGCATCTTCGACGCGCTCAACGATGTCGGCCAGATGCGTCCCGCCATCGACTCGGTGCTCGAAACAGGTCATTCCCTCGCCGAGGTAGCGGTCTGCTACACCGGAGACCTGCTCGACCCGGCCGAAGATCTCTACACGCTCGACTACTATCTGAGGCTCGCGGAGCAGATCGTCACCGCCGGCGCGCATGTGCTCGCGATCAAGGACATGGCCGGCCTACTGCGTCCGGCCGCGGCCGAGAAGCTGGTCACGGCATTCCGAGCCAACTTCGATCTGCCCGTGCACGTGCACACGCACGACACCCCCGGTGGTCAGCTCGCGACGCTCCTCGCGGCAAGCCGGGCGGGTGCCGATGCCGTCGACGTGGCGAGCGCCCCCATGGCCGGCACGACGAGCCAGCCGTCGGCATCCAGTCTTGTCGCCGCCCTCGCGCACACCGATCGGGACACGGGTATCTCGCTGCCCTCGGTGCTCGACCTCGAGCCGTACTGGGAGGCAGTGCGTACCGTGTACCGCCCGTTCGAATCGGGCCTCGCCGGGCCCACCGGCCGGGTGTACAGCCATGAGATCCCGGGCGGGCAGCTGTCGAATCTGCGCCAGCAGGCCATCGCGCTCGGTCTCGCAGACGACTTCGAGCGCATCGAAGACCTGTATGCGGCCGCGAACAAGATCCTCGGCCGGGTGCCGAAGGTGACGCCGTCGTCGAAGGTGGTCGGTGACCTCGCTCTGCATCTCGCGGCTGTCAAAGCCGATCCGAAGGACTTCGAGGAGAATCCTCAGAACTACGACATCCCCGACTCGGTCATCGGGTTCATGGCGGGCGAGCTCGGCGAGCTGCCGGGCGGATGGCCGGAGCCGTTCCGCACCAAGGTCTTGGAGGGCCGCGAGGTCAAGATCGGGGTCACCCCGATCGACCAGACAGATGCCGCGACCTTGGCGGGAGACGACAGTGCGGCAATCAGATCGACGCTGAACAGGCTGTTGTTCGCGGGGCCGACGAAGACATTCGAGCAGGTGCGCGAGCAGTACGGAGACCTGTCCGTCGTCGACACGGTCGACTATCTCTACGGCCTGCGCGAGGGCGTCGAGAACGTCGTCGAGATCGACAAGGGCGTCAAGCTCTATGTGGGGCTCGAAGCCATCGGAACGGCCGACGACAAGGGCATGCGCACCGTCATGACGATCCTCAACGGTCAGCTCCGCCCGGTGTTCGTGCGAGACCGCAGCATCACCGTCGACACCACATCGGCTGAGAAGGCCGACCTGTCGAAGCCGGGGCAGGTCGCTGCTCCGTTCTCGGGTGTCGTCACGCTGAAAGTGTCCGAGGGCTCGATCGTTGCGGCGGGAGAGTCGGTCGCGACCATCGAGGCCATGAAGATGGAGGCTGCCATCACGGCCCCCATTGCCGGGCGTGTGAGCCGTGTCGCCATACCGGTGACGCAACAGGTCGAAGCGGGCGATCTGCTCGTCGTGGTGGTCGCCCCGTGAGCGCTCGTGAGATCCGCCTTTTCGGCGACCCGGTTCTGAAGACCGTGTCCGATCCGGTGACCGAGATCGACGATCGCATCCGTGGTCTCGTCGAGGATCTACTCGACAGCGTGCGCCTGCCGGGCCGCGCCGGAGTCGCCGCATCGCAGATCGGCGTCAACCTGCGCGCCTTCAGCTACAACGTCGACGGCCGAATCGGCTACATTCTCAACCCGACGATCGTCGAGTTGTCGGGTGAGCCCGAACTCGTCGACGAAGGGTGCCTCTCCGTACCCGGGCTCTGGTTTCCCACGCTCCGGCATCCGTTCGCCCGGGCCACGGGCATCGATCTCGACGGCAATGAGATCGAGGTGTCGGGCACGGGCGTCATGGCGCAGGCGCTCCAGCACGAGACCGATCACCTCGACGGCCTGCTCTACCTCGATCGGCTGGACAAGCCGGCGCGGCGAGAGGCCATGAAGCAGGTTCGGGAGTCCGACTGGTTCTAGAGCTCTTCGGTGTCGGGCGCGGGGTGGCCGACCAGGGAGGTGTCGATCGCACTCACCCGCTCGACCCGCAATGCCGCGTCGGCGATTCCCCAGGACTCGAACAGCGGCGCCCACAGCGTCTTGAGCCGGATCTCGAACTCCTCGGCGCTCACGGTCAGCGATCCGCCCAGAAGGCCGAACGTCGCACTGAGCAAAAGACCGACCGTTCGTTCGGGCAGATCATCGGGGTTGCCGCCGGAGTCGCGAATGGCTACCTCGAGTTGCTCTCGCACGGTCGATGCCCAGTCGAAGTCTCGTGGAACCTCGATGCCCGCCTCCAGGAGCTCGTGCAGCAGCCGGGTCGCGCCTCCCGCAATGGGGCATGAGCGAGCGTCGAGAGACGTCGTCAAGAGGAATGCGGTGAGTCGCTCGAGACCCGGCTGCTGAGGCAGCTGTTCGTACAGGCTCCTCCACCGGTGCTGCTGCTGTTCGATCACAGCGGTGGCAAGGGCGAGTTTCGAAGGGAACAGATGGTAGCCGATGGCGGATTTCGGCTTTCCCATGGCCTCGGCTACACGAGAGAAGGTCGTCGCCTCGTAGCCGTAGGAGCCGAACTGTAGACCCGCGGCCTCGATAATGGCCGCCTTCGAGGCTTCCATCGCCTGTACTCGCCGGTTCATTGCCCTCCTCTGCCGCTACTGTGGCACTTCGCAAAAGACCAATTATACGAAAGATGGAGTGTCTCTACCAGCTCGAGGACATGGTCGCGGACCGAGGGGTCAGCGGGCGCAGAAAGAACCCCAGGCTGCTTTGACGGCCTTCCGTTCGAGGGAATCCATGCCCGGGTAGGTGCGATCGCGCTCAGAGTCGACGGCGTGTGAGCAGCGCGCGTCACTCGCGACGGAGGATGCGTCGCCGATGGCCGTCACGAGCGCCGTATCGATGGAGTCGAGCTGAGGCCGGATCGTCGCCAAGTCGGGCGCCGTGGTCGGAGCCTCCTGCGCGTTGTGCGTCCATTCCGTGAACAGGCCGTTCTGCACTACTTTGCTGGCACTGATCTGAGCCCGCACGACCCTCGCCACCAGGTCTGTGTCGACGCCGTCCTTCGTCGCGAGCGCGACGGCGTCGTCGACCACGGCCTGCTCGCGAGCGGGGTCGGTGATGGGCTTGCCGCTCAACCACTTGGACTGGGCGACGGGGGTCGCGAGCGCGAGCCGCTGGGCCACGAGGGTGCCGATCGGATCGAGCCTGGAGGCGTCGTCGATCCGGTGCTGCGCAGACGCGGAGGACTGTTCGACGGGCGAAGACATGTCGGCGGCCATGGCACCCGGCCCTGAGCCGACGATCGCTGTGAGGGAGAGGCCGATGATGACCGCCCCGGCGAGCGAGAGGGGGATGGCGCGGTGAGGCGCCGAGGACGGTGTCGTCGAGTGTGTGCGTGGCATGGTGATCTCCCTGGTCGAGTGGGTCAACCGCGTCGGCGACGTGCCGCTGCGGTTCGTCGGATGAAGCTCGCCAGGGAGTGAGCCAGGTCGGCGCTGAGTGAGTAGCTTCCGAGATGGTCGTGACCGATCAAGCAGTCGCACTCCAACACGAGCGGTTGATCGACGTACGCGACGTGACAAATCGCGTTGTGCGTGACTCGGGTCTCGAGCTCGTCCATACCTGTACCCACCTCCCTAGACGATCGTCTATGAAGATGATTCCCGAGCTGCACCGCACCCGTCGTGCAACGGGGCAAGTTGCCAGCGAACGAGGAGCTAGACGGGAGGTAGGGCGAGCGCGCCCGGGCAGATCACAGGATGAGCGACTGACCCTCGGTCGCCGGAGCGGCCTGATAGATGCGCTCGACGTCGTCGGCGAAGTCTTTCATGATGACGTGCCGCTTGATCGTGAGCTTCGGGGTCAGATGGCCCGAGTCCTCTGTCAGGTCGTCGCTCAGCACGACGAACTTGCGAATCGACTCTGCTCGTGAGACCGCGCTGTTCGCCTCGTCGACTGCCCGTTGGATCTCCGCGAGGACGGCCGGATTCTGGGCCGCCTCGGCGAGTGACAGTCCGGCCGACTGACCGTTGTTGCCGAGCCAGACGGGCAGCATTTCGGGATCGAGCGTGATCAGAGCCGAGATGAAGGGCTTCTGATCTCCGACGACGATGACCTGCCCCACCAGGGGATTCGCGCGAATCGGATCCTCGAGAACGGCGGGTGCGACGTTCTTGCCGGCGGCGGTCACGATGATCTCCTTCTTCCGACCCGTGATGGTGAGAAAGCCGTCGGAGTCGAAAGCGCCGATATCGCCGGTCTTGAACCAGGCTCCGTCCATGGCCTCGCGAGTCGCCTCGTCGTTGTTCCAGTATCCGGCGAACACGTTGACGCCGGTGACCTGGATCTCGCCGTCGTCGGCGATGCGGACACCGACCCCCGGGAGCGCGGGGCCGACGGTGCCGATCTTGAACTTCGATACGAGGTTGACGGTTGCAGGCGCAGTCGTCTCGGTGAGACCGTACCCTTCGAGGATCTTGATACCGAGGCTGCGGTAGAAGTGGCCCAGGCGGTGTCCGAGCGGGGCCGAGCCCGACACGGCGTACTCCACACGACCGCCCATCGCCTGTCGGATCTTCGACAGGACGAGGCGGTCGAAGAGGGCGAACCTCAGACGAAGGCCCAGAGAGACCTTTCCTTCATCGAGTGCGACGGAGTGCTCGATCGCCGTGGCCGCTGCCTTGCGGAAGATCGCGCCCTTGCCACCCGACTCGGCCTTCTGCTCCGACGAGTTGTAGACCTTCTCGAAGACACGGGGCACAGCGAGCAGGAACGTGGGTCGGAAGCTGCCGAGCGAGGTCAGCAGCTTCTTCGTGTCTGGTTGGTGCCCGACCTTGACGCCGGCGTGCACGCAGAGAACGGAGATAAACCGCGCGAAGATGTGCGCCGTCGTGATGAACAGAAGGGTGGATGCTCCGGGCTCGAGCATCTCTTTCATCGCGACCCCGGCGTTGCGGCTGAGCTCCACGAAGTTGGAATGGGTGAGCATGCACCCCTTCGGTCGGCCCGTGGTTCCGGAGGTGTAGATGAGCGTGGCGAGGTCGCTGCCCGACGCGCTCGATCGTGCGACCTCCAGAGCCTCATCGCTCACGGCGGCTCCCGACGCCACGATCTTGTCGAGATCGCCGAGGTCGATCTGCCAGACCTGGTTGATCAGGGGCAGGTCGGGGTGCACCTCATCGAACTTCGCGAAGTGGTCGGCGGTCTCGAGGATGACCGCGACCGCGCCGGAGTCGCTCAGGTTCCACTGCACCTGGCTGGGAGCCGATGTCTCGTAGATCGGCACGAGAATCGCGCCGGCGAACCACGTCGCGAAGTCGACCACGGTCCACTCGTAGCGCGTCTTGCACATGAAGCCGATCTTGTCGCCCGGCTTGATGCCGTTGGCGATGAGGCCCTTCGCTGTCGCACGAACGCGATGCAGGAACTCGGCGACGGTGATCTCGCTCCATCCGTCGTCGCCATCGGGAACGGCGAACAGAGGGGCATCCGGGGTAGCTGCGGCTCGAGCCAGCAGCAGGTCGGTGGCGTTCGCGTCAGGGTCAGCTTTCACGACGGCGGGTACAGAGAATTCTTCCACGTCAACTCCTTCGTCAACAGGTCTATGTGCTCGTCGGCGCTTGAGGCCGATGCTCCGGCCAAATGGTGCTGATCGGCGCCGGATAACTACACTCTACTTGGCGCATTCGATCCTTTGTCGGAACGCGCATCGTAAGCGACGTCTTCGCCCAGCGGCCGGCGACGTGGAAGGGCACGGATTCAATGCACGCCATCGGCATCGACATCGGCGGAACCAAGATCGCCGGCGCGCTGGTCGACGACCTCGGACAGATCGTGCGCTTCGACCGTCGCCCCACCCAGGCCGTCGACATCCAGAACATCGAGGATTCGGTGGTCGCGATGATCACCCAACTGGCCGAAGGCTACGACGTGGCAGCCGTGGGCGTGGCCGCGGCCGGATTCATCGACGCGGCGCAGTCGACCGTGTACTACGCACCGAACATCAGCTACCGCAACGAGCCGTTCCGCGAGAAGCTCGAGCGTCGGGTGCCCTACCGCGTCATCATCGAGAACGACGCGAATGCCGCCGGTTGGGCGGAGTTCCGCTACGGCGCGGGCCGACTCGTGAGCGACATGTGCATGCTCACCATCGGTACCGGAGTGGGAGGAGCCATCGTCTCGTCCGACCGCATGTTCCGAGGCGGATTCGGCGCCGCTGCCGAGCTCGGGCACATGAGAGTCGTTCCCGACGGCTTGCCCTGCGGCTGTGGCGCCCGCGGCTGCATCGAGCAGTACGGCTCGGGCCGCGCGCTCCTGCGCTACTCGAACGACTTGGCGGATGCCGGGGGTATCGGCATCGCGTTGGCGGCCGCGCGGAGTCGCGTGGGCGTGCTCACCGGCCACGAGGTGAGCGAGCTCATCCAGGCGGGCGACCCCGGCGCCCTGGCCGCCTTGCGCGAACTCGGCCACTGGATCGGGCAGGCGAGTGCCAGCCTCGCCGCGGTGCTCGATCCCCAACTCTTCGTGATCGGCGGGGGAGTCGCTCAGGCCGGAGATCTGCTGCTCGATCCCATCCGGCAGTCGTTCTTCGACAACCTGCCCGCTCGTGGGTACCACCCAGAACCGGAGTTCAGGATCGCCGAACTCGTCAACGATGCGGGAGTCGTCGGCGCCGCCGACCTCGCACGTCTCTACGCCGCGCAGATCTGAGCCGAAGGCACACGATGTTCTACTGGATCATGAAGAACCTGATCGCCGGGCCGATCGTGCTCACGGTGTTCCGCCCCTGGATCAGAGGACTCGAGAACGTGCCGCGCACGGGCGGAGCGATCCTGGCGAGCAATCACCTGTCGTTCATCGACTCGGTGATCCTTCCCCTCGTGCTGTCCCGGCGCGTGTCGTTCCTCGCCAAGAGCGACTACTTCACGGGTAAGGGAATCAAGGGCGCCCTGGTTCGCGGCTTCTTTCTCGCGACCGGACAGCTGCCGATCGACCGTTCCGGAGGTAAGGCCTCCGAGGCCTCTCTGAACACGGGGCTGGGCGTGCTGGGCAGAGGCGACCTCCTCGGCATCTACCCCGAGGGCACGCGGAGTCCCGACGCGAAGATGTACCGAGGCCGCACGGGCGTGGCGCGGATGGTGCTCGAGGCGGGCGTTCCGGTCATTCCCGTCGCCATGATCGACACGCACAAGGTCATGGCCATCGGCACGAAGGTTCCCAAGATCAGGAGAGTTGGCGTCATCATCGGCGAGCCGCTAGATTTCTCTAGGTTCGAGGGGTTGGAATCCGACCGATTCATCCTTCGAAGCGTCACCGACGAGATCATGTATGAACTGCAGAGGCTCTCGGGCCAGGAATACGCAGATGTCTACGCGACTTCGGTAAAGGAGAAGCGGACGAACGTCGTCCGTTGACGCGGCCGGCCCGTGATGGCCGGATTCGCACCCGAAAAGAAACAGATACGGAAACCCTCACGTGGTAGATCCAACCGAACTGGTCGTTCAAGCAGATGAGTCTGTGATCGCCGGGTTGGACTATTGGCGAGGACTCCCGGTCAAGCAGCAGCCGAGCTGGCCCGACAGCATGGCCGTCGAGTCGGCCTCGGCCGAGATCGCGGGTCTGCCCCCTCTCGTCTTCGCGGGCGAGGTCGACAACCTGCGCGACAGACTGGCCGTGGCGGCCCGTGGAGAGGCCTTCCTCCTCCAAGGAGGCGACTGCGCCGAGACCTTCTCCGGCGCTACGGCGGAGCAGATCCGCAACCGGGTCAAGACGGTGCTGCAGATGGCCGTCGTGCTCACCTACGGCGCCTCGATGCCCGTCATCAAGATGGGGCGCATGGCGGGGCAATTCGCCAAGCCGCGCTCGAGCGACACCGAGACGCGAGGGTCCGTCACGCTGCCTGCGTACCGTGGCGACATCGTCAATGGATACGACTTCACTCCTGAGTCCCGCGAGGCAGACCCTCGTCGACTCGTGCAGGGGTACCACACGGCGGCGTCGACCCTCAATCTGATCCGCGCCTTCACCCAGGGCGGCTTCGCCGACCTCAGGCAGGTGCACGACTGGAACAAGGGCTTCACGTCGAACCCGGCCAACGTCAGATACGAACACCTCGCCCGTGAGATCGACCGCGCCGTCAAGTTCATGATCGCTTGCGGAGCGGACTTCGAGGCGCTGAAGCGCACCGAATTCTTCGTGAGCCACGAGGCGCTGCTGTTCGACTACGAGCGCCCCATGACGCGTATCGATTCGCGCACGGGCACTCCGTACAACACCTCGAGCCACTTCCTGTGGATCGGTGAGCGCACCCGCGACCTCGACGGGGCCCACGTCGACTTCCTCAGCCGCGTGCGCAACCCGATCGGTGTGAAGCTCGGCCCCACCACGAGTGGCGACGACATGCTCCGTCTCATCGACAAGCTCGACCCGAACAGAGAGCCCGGCCGCCTCACATTCATCACACGCATGGGCGCCGGCAAGATCCGCGATGCGCTGCCGCCCCTGCTCGAGACGATCAAGTCTGCGGATGCGACGCCGCTGTGGGTCACCGATCCGATGCACGGCAACGGACTCACGACTCCCACGGGATACAAGACGCGCCGTTTCGACGACGTCGTCGACGAGGTGAAGGGCTTCTTCGAGGCCCACCGTGCCGCGGGCACCCACCCCGGCGGCATCCACGTCGAGCTCACGGGCGACGACGTCACCGAGTGCCTCGGTGGTTCGGAGCACATCGACGAGGCCGATCTGGCCACCCGGTACGAGTCTCTGTGCGACCCGCGCCTCAATCACATGCAGTCTCTCGAGCTCGCTTTCCTCGTGGCCGAAGAGCTCGGCCAGGTCCGCAAGGCCTAGTCGCGCCAGACGGCGGCGACGCGCCCGCCCGGATGCCCCTAGCATCCGGGCGGGCGCGTCGCGTTAACCCCGCCGATGTCGTGTCAGGCCGAGTGGCCTAGAAGCTGACGCTGACCGTCAGCTTGGACCCGCGCGGAACGCTCGTGCCGGCGACCGGGTTCGTCGCCGTGACGGTCACGAGTGCCGGGACGATGTCCGCGCCGGCCGGGTAGCTGAGATCGAAGCCGGCTGCGACCAGAATCGACTTGGCGTCGATCCACGGTTTGCCGACGACGTCGGGAACGGTGACCGGCTCGGGACCTCGGGAGATCTGGAGCGACATCGTATCTCCGGGGCGCACGGTGTCGGAGGGTGCGATCGCCTGGATCACCTTGCCCTCCTTGATCGATTCGCTGTAGACCTGCTCGCCTGCGGCGGCGGCGAGACCGACCGCCTGCAGGGTCGCCGTGGCTTCGTCGACGGTCTTGTCGGAGACGTCGGGGATCGCACCGGCGGACACCAGGAGTGAGATCGGTTGTGCCTCGCTGTAGAGCACTCCCTCGGTCGAACCGTTGGTCGCGAGGCTCGCGCCATCGACGTTGTAGGCGTCGAGGACTATTCCGGCCGCGGCATCGCTGGAGAAGACCTGCGACTCGCTTCCGAGGGTGAACTTCGCCTGCTCGATGGCCTGTTGCGCGGCGGCCTTATCGGCGCCGATCAGCTGGGGCAGCGGTAACTGCGCTGGACCGGTAGACACGATGACGCTGACCGTCGAGTCGCGCGCCACGTGAGCACCAGATGAGGGATCCGTGCCGATGACCGTGCCCGCAGGAACAGTCACGCTCGACTGATCGGCCCGGGTCACCACGACGCCGAGCTCCTCGAGGGTGGACTGCGCCGCGTCTGGCGCTTGACCGGCCACGTCGGGGATCGTCAGCTGCGCCCCTGGACCGATGCCGAAATACCACCCGGTGCCGCCGGCCAGGGCGACGAGAAGGATCACGATGCCGACCAGCCAGAAACCACGGCGGCGGCGAACGGCGGACGAGGCTTTCAGACGAGCGGCGGGTGCCGAGGCGACGGCGCTCTGAGGGGCCGCCGTGCGGGGTGCCCTCTGCGGCGCGGGAGCGCGTGTCGGAGTGGTCAGCGCCGAGGTCATTCCGGTCTTCTGAAAGGCCTGGGTCTGTGCTGAGGTCATGTCAGGGGTGAGAGCCGCGGGCATCACCACGGTGCGCTGGATGCCCGTCGTCGCCGCCTGGGTCGCCGACATGCTCTGCTCGGTGAGGCGAAGCTGTTCGAGCATGGCGCGGCCGTCGGTCGGACGGTCGACAGGGTCTTTCGCCGTCGCCCACAGCACGAGGTCGTCGAGATCGCGCGGTACAGAGGGATTCACGGCGCTCGGCCGCGGAACCTGGTCGTTGGCGTGTTGGAAGGCGATCTGCATGGGCTGATCGCCGACGAACGGCTGCGCGCCGGTGAGCATCTCGTACATCATGATGCCGGCGGCATAGATGTCGCTTCGTGCATCGGCTGTGCCGCGGGTCAGCAGCTCGGGGGAGAGGTACGCGATCGTTCCGAGCAGCGCCTGGCCGGTGGCCGTATTGGCCGAGGTCGCCCTCGAGAGTCCGAAGTCGCCGATCTTGATCCGGCCGTCATCCGCCAGGAGAACGTTCTCGGGTTTGAGGTCGCGGTGCACGATACCGGCCTTGTGCGCGGCGGCGAGCCCGCCGAGAACGGCATCCATGATGTCGAGGGTCTGCTCGGTGGTGAGCGTTCCATAGTCTTTGAGCAGGTCGCGGAGCGTCATGCCCGGCAGGTACTCCATGACGAGGTACGCCATGTCCGAATCCTGCCCCTGATCGAAGACGTTGACGACGTTGGGGTGCGCGAGCCGCGCCGCGGAGCGAGCCTCCTGCACGAAGCGCTCTTTGAAGTTGGACTCGTCGGCCAGGTGGCCGTGCATGATCTTGATGGCGACGCGGCGCTCGAGTCGGAGGTCTGTCGCGAGGTAGACCGTGGCCATGCCTCCGCGAGCGATCCGCGACCGCACCTGGTACCGACCGTCGATGAGACGTCCGATCATAGGGTCAGTGGGCGCGGTGGTCACGAATGAAGTTTAGAGAGCAGTGGCCGAGGAAGTCGGCATAGACACCACGAAGATCGAGACCCGCCGTTCTGGTTGCGCGGGTGATCAGTCGACGCGCGGGTCGCGTTTGTCCGAGGCTTCCGCGGCCGGCCATTCGAGATCGTCCGGGATCGGCTCGAGACGGAGCATCTGGCCGGGGAAAATGGGGGTTTTCCAGCTCAGGCCGTTCTGGGCAAGCACGTGGGCGGTCGGCAGGCCGTGGCGAATGGCGATCTCGCTGACGGTGTCACCCAATTCGACGCGATACGACGGCTCCACCGATGGTGATTGCGTCGCTTCTGCACTCTTCGCGGCTGACTCCTCGACCGGGGTCCGGTCTCGACGGCGATTCGACGATGCAGCGACCTTCGAGGCGGCAAGACCCAGGAGAACGAACGGAACGGCGACCAGCGCGATGAGCGACCGAGGTTGGGGCCGTGCTCGTCCGCCAGGGCGGCTCGGCAACCTCGTCATAGCGGCCGTGCACCTCGCAAGTCTCGTTTCGTCCGTGCGTCAACAGTTCCACGGATGCCCGTGATCGTCAACGATCTGATCAAGCGTCGATCGTGTCGTGGATAACGATGCGATATCGGCGCCAGGGTGCCGGGCGCGGCCCCGATCGTGGCAGGCTTGGTACGTGAGTGAAAACACCCCCGCAAGAACCTGGTTGACCATTCCCGACGTGGCCGAGATCTTCGGCTCAACCCCGGGTCGCGTCCGCAAGATGATCGAAGAGCACTCTCTGCTCGCAACCCGGCGCGACAAAGTCCTCGTCGTGCCGGATGTGTTCATTCGCGACGGCGAGCCCCTTCCCGAGTTGAAGGGCACGATCATCGTGCTCCTCGACTCCGGATTCGTGCCCGATGAGGCGATGCAGTGGTTGCTCGAAGAAGAGGAGTCGCTGGGTGTCGCTCCCATCGATGCCCTGCTCGCCGGCCGCAAGGCCGAAGTGCGTCGGGTGGCCCAGGCTCTCGCCTGATCCATGGATGCTCAGGACGAGCGCTCGGTGAGAAGCCGAGCCAGCTCCTCCAGTTCCTCCGTGGCGTGGGCGTCGAGGTGTGCGGCCTGAAGCGCCTTCAACGCCTCGGCGGTGTACGCCGAGATCGATCGCTCGGCGCTCTCGAGTGCCCCCGTGAGCTCGATCTGCCGCTGCAGGTCGGCGATGGCGGCGTCGTCGAGTTCCGGTCGACCGAGCGCGTCGTCGAACGCCTCTCGCTGAGAGGCAGTCATGCCCTGACGGGCAAGCGCGACCAGAACCGTGCGCTTTCCCTCGCGCACATCATCGCCAGCGGGTTTTCCCGTGATGGCCGCGTCGCCGAAGACTCCCAGAACATCGTCTCGAAGCTGGAACGCGAGCCCGAGCGGGAGTCCGAACGCCCGTAGCGCCGAGACGTGCGTCGCAGAGCCGCCACCGATCAGGGCACCCAGCGCGAGGGGTGCTTCGACGCTGTACTTGGCCGACTTGAAAGTCATCACGCGTTCCGCGCGACGAATCGTGTCGCTCTCCGGCACGGTGGGCCAGGCGTTCTCCTCCAAGATGTCGAGGTATTGGCCGACGGTGACCTCGGTGCGCATGCGATTGAACTCCGCGCGCGTCGATCGTGCGTCGTCTCGATCGACGAGGAGGTCCAACGCGGCGTCGACGAGCTCGTCACTCCATCCCAGAAGAAGGTCGCCGTGCAGGATAGCGCTGGCGCGGCCGAACGTGTCGGCCGAGCCGACGAACTGCTGATCTCGGTGAAGAGCGGCGAATCGCACATGCGCCGCGGGCATGCCTCGGCGCGTATCCGAGTTGTCGATGATGTCGTCGTGCACGAGTGCCGCGGCGTGGAAGACCTCGAGGGCTGCCGCCAGGGTGATCACCGCTCGTTCCTGCGCGGAATCAGTGCCGTCCGACGTCGCCTGCCACCCGGCGATGCAGAATCGTGCGCGGAACCGTTTGCCGCCGCTGAGAAGATCCCGGGAGAAATCCGTGAACGCGGACAGTTCGTCCGCGACAGCGGCGAGAATAGGTTCACGAGAGGCGAGAAACTCGGCGATTTCGGTGTCGACCCGGCTTACCAGGTGCGTGCTTTGTATCACGCACCTAGCCTAGCCAGATGCTGGGCACTACAATCGCTTCAAGAACGACGCGTGTGACAGAGCCTGAGGTGAATAGGATGCCGCTTTCCGAGCAGGAGCAGAAGCTTCTAGATGAGATGGAGCGCAGTCTCTATCACAACGATGCCGATTTCGTCTCGGCGGTCAACGCCGGTAGAGGCAGACTCAACTACGGCGCGCTCGTTCTGGGCATCCTCCTCGCCATCGCGGGCCTCGTCGTGGTCATCGTGGGCGTCATCACCCACCTCCTGATCGTCGGCCTGGTCGGCTTCGTGGGAATGTTCGCCGGGGTGCTCCTGGCTCTCCGGCCCTCGACGTCATCAGCAGCCCGTCCGGCCTCGGGCCCACGCACCGGTTCATCGCCCAGCGCTTCCGCATCCAACAAGACCAATCTGATGGACAAGCTCAACGATCGTTGGGATAAGCGCCAGGATCGCGAGGAGTAGGCCCAGAGCCGCTTCTCCACACACCTCCACACAAGGGGGCCGACCTTCGGGTCGGCCCCCTTTTTTGTCGTTCCTCTCCTATGGCACGACTTTTCCTCCTGCGCGCGGCATGAATCGCTCTCGAAACGCCGAAAGCCCTCCATTTCCCTCCACTCAGATAATTCCCGTAATCACGCCGGAGTCTGGGCCGATTCACGGCTTCGATCGGATAATTCCGTTGTTTGGTGGTGTGAAGTGGAGTAACGTGGAGGAACACCCAACACCTGGCCGGATTCGAGGGGGAGAAAGGACGATGTTCCTTGGCACGTACGCTCCCAAACTCGACGACAAAGGTCGCATCATCCTCCCGGCGAAATTCCGAGACGAACTCGAAGGTGGAGTCGTGTTGACGCGGGGGCAGGAGCACTGCGTCTACGTGTTCAGTTCGTCCGAATTCGAAGAGCTCCACAACAAGATCCGACAGGCTCCCGTCACCAGCAAGCAGGCCCGCGACTACATGCGTGTCTTCCTGTCTGGCGCCGATGCATCCGTGCCCGACAAGCAGAACCGGGTCAGCATTCCTGCCCACCTGCGCAGCTACGCAGGACTCGAGCGAGAACTGGTCGTCATCGGCGCCGGATCGCGCGCCGAGATCTGGGACGCCGAAGCATGGAACACCTACCTGGCGGCCCAGGAGGCCGCATTCTCCGAGACCGACGAGGAGGTGATTCCCGGCCTCTTCTAGTCGTTCCGCGTGACTCCCAGCCGTTCCTCGCCCTGACACACTTCCCCGGTGCCAGGTCGGAATGGATGGGGATCAGGCAGAACGAACAGGTCGATAAATCATGGACGACGTCACACGCATCCACACACCCGTCATGCTCGAGCGCTGCATCAGCGTCCTCGGCCCGGCGCTCGAACGACCCGGAGCCGTTCTCGTCGACACCACGCTCGGCCTGGGCGGTCACGCAGAGGCTTTCCTCACGCGCTTTCCAGAACTGACGCTCGTCGGTCTCGACCGCGATCTCCAGGCTCTCGCCCTTGCCGAGGGCAGACTCAAGCCCTTCGGCGATCGGGTGCGCCTGGTTCATTGCGTCTACGACGAAATCGCCTCGGCTCTACAGAAACTCGACATCGACTCGGTCGACGGCATCCTCTTCGATCTCGGTGTGTCGAGCATGCAGCTCGATAGAGCCGAGCGCGGGTTCGCTTATTCCAAGGACGCACCGCTCGACATGCGCATGGATCAGGACGCGCCGCTGACGGCTGAGATGATCCTGGCCGAGTACTCGGAATTCGACCTCCGCCGCATCTTCCGCGACTACGGAGAAGAGAAACTGGCCGACCGCTATGCGCGACGCATCGTGCAGCGGCGCGCAGAACAGCCGCTGGTACGCTCCGCCGATCTCGTCGATCTTCTTCAGCAGGCCACGCCGGCCGCCCTCTCTCGGGCGGGTCATCCGGCCAAACGCGTCTTCCAGGCTCTGCGCATCGAAGTCAACCAGGAACTGAGTGTGCTGGAGCGTGCAGTGCCCGCGGCCATCAGCACGCTCCGGGTCGGCGGTCGCATCGTCGTCATGTCTTACCAGTCACTCGAGGACCGCATCGTCAAACGCGCGCTTCAGGCGTTAAGTGTGTCGACCGCACCTCCGGGCCTTCCTGTAGAGCTGCCGCAGCACAAGCCGGAGCTGTCGCTTCTCGTGCGTGGCGCCGAACTGGCGACCGATGAAGAGAAGGCCGAGAACCCTCGCGCCACCCCTGTCCGTTTTCGAGCTGCCGAACGCATCAGGAGTGCCTCATGACGAATCTGGCCACCGTGCCCATCGCGCAACTCGGTGCGCCGGCCTACGCCCCCGAGGCGGAGCCGCGGCGCCGATGGCTCAGGCCGGCACCCGACGCGGTGCCGCGCGCTCGTCGCCGACCGCGGATCGTCTACGCGGCGGTCGCCATCGGCGGAATCGCGATCATCGCGCTCGCGCAGCTCCTGCTCACGATCGGCCTCTCCGACGGTGCCTACCAAGTCTCGGCGCAGCAGGCGAAGCTGAAAGATCTGTCGCGAACGAACCAGGCCCTGAGCGAGCAGCTGACGGCCTTCTCCTCACCGCAGAACCTGGTGCAGAACGCACAGGCACTCGGAATGGTCGCCAACGGCAACACCGTCTATCTTCGACTCTCCGACGGCGCGGTTCTGGGCTCCCCTGCCCCTGCGACCTCCGCCAACGCACCGATCACCGCCAACCAGGCGCTCGTCCCGAACTCGTTGCTGCAACCCGAACCCGTGAAGGCCGCGCCCATTCCCGATGCGTCGAGCGCGCCTCCGGCGGCCGCGCCGGACCCGAGCGTACCGTGGCAGGGTGCTCTTCCTTCTCCACAGACGCACTAACCGACCGGTGAGCTGCTCATCAGCCGAATGAAAGGCCGCACGTGACCCCGACGACAGCCAGAACAACTCGAGGACGCGTGACCATCGCGGTGCTCATCATCGTCGCCGTGGTCTCCGTCTTCTGTGTGAGGCTCGTCGACATACAGATCGTGCAGGCAGACAGCCTGAACGCGATCTCTCTCGCGAGCAGGTCCGACAGCACCGTCACCTTGGGAACGCGAGGCGACATCGTCGACGCCAACGGCGTCGTCCTGGCCACCAGCATCCTGCGGTACGCCATCGAGGCCGACCCGTCGGCCGTCGCCGAGTTCGAACGCCCGGGCCCTGACGGCACCGGCGAAGTGAAGGTCAGCGCAGAACAGGCCATCGGCGAACTCGCGTCGGTCATGGGGTTGGAACCGTCTGTGGTCACCGCCATCGTCACCGCGGACCCGACCTCGCGCTACGCGCTGATCTCCAAGTCGGTCGATGTCACGACGTACAACGCGATCCGCGCCCTCGACATCCCGTGGCTCTACTACAAGGCCGATCAGTCGCGTACCTATCCCGATGGAAGCGTCGCCGGCAACCTCGTGGGCTTCGTGGGGGCGGATGGATCGGCCCTGGCCGGTACCGAGCTGACGCAGAACGCCTGTCTCGCCGGCAGCGATGGCAGCGAGGTGACCGAGACCGGTGAAGACGGAGTGGCGATTCCCGGGTCGACCGTGACCCTCAAGAAGGCTGTCGACGGCGGCAAGGTGCAACTGACGATCAACGCCGACCTGCAGTACTTCGCGCAGGAGGCTCTGGCGCAACGCGTCACCGAGGTCGGCGCCGAATCGGGCACCGTGGTCGTGACCGAGGCCAAGACGGGCAAGATCCTGACGGCGGCCGAGTACCCCACGGTGGATCCGAACAATGTCGACGCCACCGACCCGGCCTTCCGCGGAGCGAAGGTGTTCAGCGACCCCTTCGAGCCTGGATCGACGTTCAAGTCGATCACTGCCGCCTCGCTGATCGACGCCGGAGCGGCGACTCCCTCGAGTCAGGTCATGGCTCCATACGAGTACAAGTCCGGCAGCGCCGTCATCCATGACTCGTTCTTTCACCCAGACATGCCCTGGACCTTGACCGGTGTCATCGAACAGTCGTCGAACACGGGCATCTCCATGCTCAGCAACAACATGTCGGTCGATCAGCGCTGGGACTACATGAACAAGTTCCATCTGGGAAAGCCGACCGAGGTCGGCTTCGTCGGCGAGGACTCGGGCGACATTCTTCCCGGAGGTGTCAGCGGGCCCACCCAGCTCGACGATCAGACGATCTACAACACGACCTTCGGCCAGGGGCTCACCGTGACCGCCGTGCAGATGGCGAGTGCCTACCAGGCGATCGCGAACAACGGCGTGCGTATGCCCGTGCAGCTCTTCGAGGGGTGCAAACACGAAGACGGCACGGTGACGGATGCTCCGCCCACGTCGACCGGCGAGCAGGTCATCTCGCCTCAGGCGGCTCAGGACACCGTGCACATGATGGAGTCGGTCGCCACCACCGGTTACGCCGCAGACGCCCTGAAGATCCCGGGATACCGAGTGTCCGCAAAGACCGGAACGGCCGAGATGAGCAATGGTTCGGGTGCATATGGCGGGGCATACCTCACCTCGATGGCCGGTATGGCACCATCGGACGATCCTCAGTACGTCGTTTCGGTGACCATCAGGAAGCCCGTTACCATTACATCTGGACTGGCCGCCGCGCCGGTCTTCCAGAAGGTGCTGTCGCAGGCGCTGAAGACGTATCGGGTGCAGCCCTCCACGGTTCCCGCCCCCGATCTACCCACTACTTACTGAATGAAGGAGTCATCTGTGCCGGATCGGGTTTCGCAGGGACTGCGCCCGGAACATCCGATCGCACGATCGCTCTCACAGCTCGTCGCAGACTTCGAGCTGGAGCAGATCGGCGAATTCGCACCCGACTCCGTCACCGGGATCAGCCTGACGTCGCGAGACATCGTGCCCGGTGATCTCTATGTCGGTCTGCCCGGACGCAATGTGCACGGAGCGACGTTCGCCTCGGCCGCCGCTCAGAGCGGTGCGGTGGCGATCCTCACCGATGCGCAGGGCGCCGAGCTAGCCGCAGACAGCGGACTCCCGGTGATCGTCACGCCGCAGCCTCGCGAGGCTCTGGGTGCTGTGTCAGCCTGGATCTATCGCACGCTCGACGACCCGCCCACTCTCTTCGGGGTCACAGGCACCAACGGCAAGACGAGCGTCACGTACATCCTTGACGCGATCCTGTCGCAACTCGGCATCGTGGCGGGCTTCAGCACGACGGCCGAGCGCGGCATCGGCGAGCTCCGAATCACGAGCACCTTGACGACGCCGGAGGCGACCGAGGTGCATGCTCTACTCGCTCGTATGCGCGAGGCGGAGGTGCGGTCGGTCATCATCGAGGTCTCGGCGCAGGCTCTGACTCGTCACCGCGTCGATGGCATCGTCTTCGACGTCGTCGGGTTCACGAATCTCACGCACGACCATCTCGACGACTACGGCCGCATGGAAGACTACTTCGAGGCCAAACGCGCCCTGTTCGAGCCCGATCGGGCTCGGCGCGGAGTGGTGCTCGTCGACGGCGAATGGGGTGCCCGCCTCGCTGACGAGTCACGGATTCCGGTCGCGACGATCTCGACCAAGACCGGCGTCCCCGCAGACTGGCAGGTCACGATCCTCGAAGAGACCGTCGACTTCACGCGGTTCAGCATCGAGGGCCCCGATCACCGTTCCCTCACCACGAGCATTCCCATCCTCGGCCGCTTCATGGCCGAGAACGCGGCACTCGCGATCGTGATGCTCGTCGAATCGGGGTACGACCTCGAGGCCATCGCGCACGTCCTCGATCGAGACGGAGGAATCGACGCCTTCGTGCCAGGTCGTGCCGAGAAGGTGTCCGCCGACGCGGGACCGCGGGTCTACATCGACTACGGGCACAGTCCGGATGCGTTCCAGAGTGCGCTCGAGGCGCTCCGGCGCGTCACCGATGGCCGGGTCATCATGGTCTTCGGTGCCGACGGAGACAGGGACACGACCAAGAGGGTCGACATGGCGTCGATCGCCGCCAGGCTCGCCGACGTCGTCGTCATCACCGACTACAACCCGCGGTTCGAAGACCCGGCGTCTATCCGATCGGTTCTTCTGGATGCCGCGCGAGCGGTCCGAGGCGACGTCGAGCTCTACGAGGTTCCCGACCCCCGGCTCGCGTTCCGCAAGGCACTTTCCGTGGCCGGCGAGGGCGACGTGATTCTGCATGCCGGTCCGGGCCACGAGGACTATCAGGAAGTCGCGGGCGAGAAGATTCCCTATTCCGCGCGCGACGAGGCACGGCTCGCCCTGCAGGAATACGGATGGCTCTGACCCATGCTCCAACTCACACTTCATGACATCGCCGGCATCATCGGCGGCCGACTGGTCATTCCCGACGCCATCGCGGCTGCGGGCATCTCGTCCGACACCGTCGTCTCCGGGGTCATCGACACCGACTCTCGAGAGATTCGCGACGGCGGCATCTTCGTGGCGAAGCCCGGCGAATTCAGCGATGGATTCCTGTTCATCGACAAGGCAGTGTCCGCCGGTGCGGCCCTGGTGATCGCCGAGCGCACGTCTGATGCGCTCGTCGCTCAGATCGTCGTCGATGACGCCGTGCTAGCGCTGGGAGCACTGGCGACGGAGGTGGTACGCCGTGTTCGGCAGCACGGACTGCTGCGCATCGTGGGCATCACGGGATCGAACGGCAAGACCACCACGAAGAACCTCCTCCGCTCGATCCTCGATGCCGAGGGCGAGACGGTCGCGCCCCGTGACTCGTTCAACAACGAGGTGGGCGCTCCGCTCACCATGCTCAAGCTGACGCCGTCGACCAGGTACCTCGTCGCCGAGATGGGCGCATCCGGCCCGGGGGAGATCACGCGGCTGGTCCGCATGGCCAAACCCGATGTCGGTGTGGTGCTCACAGTGGGGCTCGCCCACGCGGGAGAGTTCGGCGGGATCGCCACGACATTGGCCACGAAGACCGAGATGGTCACGGATCTCGACGACACGGATGTCGCGGTGTTGAACATCGATGACCCTCGAGTCGCGGGGATGGCCGACAAGACCGCAGCGCGAGTCGTCTGGTTCGGCCTCGACGAGCGGGCCGCTGTGCGGGCGCACGACGTGTCCGCGCACGCCGGCGGCACGGAGTTCACGTTGACTCTCGCGTCGGGCGAGAGCCGAGCTGTGCGGTTCAGAGTGCTCGGCGAACATCACGTCATGAACGCTCTGGCCGCCGCGGCTGCAGCAGAGAGCCTCGGCGTCGGCATCGACCGCATCGTCGACGGACTGCAGGCGGTGACGCGTGCGGAGCGTTGGCGCATGGAGGTGCTCGGAGGACGCGACAATGTGACCGTCATCAACGACGCCTACAACGCGAGCCCGGACTCGATGGTCGCGGGGCTCAAGACGCTTGCCCAGATCGCGACGCCGACATCCCGCAAGATCGCGGTCCTCGGCGAGATGAGCGAGCTCGGTGAATTCTCGCTCGAAGAACACGACCGCATCGGTCGCATGATCGTGCGGCTCGGCATCGAGAAGCTGATCGTCGTGGGAGAGGGCGCACGAGCCCTGCACCTCGCTGCGACGCACGAAGGATCGTGGGATGGCGAGTCGCAGTTCGTCGACACCGCCGACGAAGCCTACGACGCGCTTGCTCCCGAGCTGAGACCGGGCGACATCGTGTTCGTCAAGTCGTCGAACTCCGCGGGGCTCAGGTTCCTCGGAGACCGACTGGGGGAGCTCTTCGCATGAAAACCCTTCTCGCAGCCGGGGCCATCTCCATGGTTTTCACACTGCTCATGACCCCCGTCTTCATCCGGCTCTTCAAACGGCTGGCGTGGGGCCAGTTCATCAACATGGATGGCCCAGAGACGCACCACGTGAAGCGCGGAACGCCGACGATGGGCGGAATCGTCATCGTGCTGGCCACCCTGTTCGGCTACTTCGTCGCGCTGCTCCTGACTCAACGCGGCATCTCGATCTCCGCACTCCTCGTGCTCTTCCTGATGGTCGGTCTCGCCGTCGTGGGATTCATCGACGACTTCATCAAGACGCATCGGAAGCGCAGCCTGGGTCTCGGCCCGGCGGCCAAGCTCATCGGCCAGATCGTGGTCGGCGTCGCCTTCGCGATCCTCGCGTTGAACTTCCCTGACGGCAACGGCGTGACACCGGCCTCGACGGCGATCTCGATCGTGCGCGACACGCACATCGACTTCGACATGCTCGTCATCCCCGCCGTCATCGTCATCGCCTTCGTCGTCTGGGTATGCGTGATCGTCATGGGCACGTCGAATGGCGTGAATCTGACAGACGGTCTCGACGGTCTGGCCCCCGGATCGAGCATCCTCGCCATCGGAGCCTTCATCTTCATCGGGTTCTGGCAGGACAGTCAGAACTGCTTCAACCCGAATCTCGCCTCGGATGTGCTCGGCAAGTGCTACGAGGTGCGGGATCCTCTAGATCTGGCGATCGTCGCCGCCGCCATTGTCGGCGCTCTCATCGGATTCCTGTGGTGGAACACCAACCCGGCGAAGATCTTCCTCGGCGACACCGGCTCGCTCGCACTCGGTGGCGCACTCGCTGCGCTGGCCATCCTCAGCCGCACGGAACTGCTCCTCGTCGTCATCGGCGGTATCTTCGTGATCGTCGCCGGTCAGGTCGTCATCCAACTCACGTACTTCAAGCTCACCAAGGGCAAGCGCATCTGGCTCGCCAGCCCGCTCCATCACCATTTCGAGGTGAAGGGGTGGGCAGAGGTCACCATCGTGGTGAGATTCTGGATCATCGCCGGAATTCTCGTCGCCGCCGGCGTCGGGTCCTTCTACCTCGAGTGGATCTCGCGATGACCGATCCCGCTTCCGGCAGGGCGCTCGATCTCACCAGCTGGCACCACGACTGGTCCGGACTCCGTGTCGGAGTCCTCGGACTCGGCGTCACGGGCTTCTCCGTTGCGGACACGCTCGCCGAACTCGGCTCGCGCGTTCTCGTGGTCGCAGAGAAGGTCGACGACCGCTACCGGCTCATGCTCGAGGTGATCGGCGCCGAGCTCGTGCAGGCCACGTCGCTGGACTCGGTTCCCGCCGAGCTCGAATCGCTCGATCCCGAACTGCTGGTCGTCTCGCCGGGGTTTCACCCGGACCACTCGGCGATCACCTGGGCGATCGAACGGGGCATCCCCGTATGGGGCGACGTCGAGCTGGCGTGGAGACTGCGAGACAAGGTCGGCGTCTCGGGCGCCGGCAGCGCTCCGGCTGAATGGATCGCGGTCACCGGCACGAACGGCAAGACGACCACCGTTCAGCTGACGGCCGCCATGCTGGCCGCCGGTGGGCTGCGCGCGGCGCCGTGCGGGAATATCGGAGTGCCCGTTCTGGATGCCGTGCGCGATCCGCAGGGTTTCGACGTCTTCGTGGTCGAGCTGTCGAGCTATCAGCTCTACTCGACATCGAGCATGTCGCCGTGGGCAGCCGTCTGTCTCAACGTCGCCGAAGACCATCTCGACTGGCACGGATCGATGGAGGCCTACGTCGCCGCCAAGGCTCGGGTCTATACGAACACTCGCAGCGCCTGCGTCTACAACCGCGCCGACGAGCTGACCCTGAAGATGGTGGAAGACGCAGAGGTCGTCGAGGGTGCTCGCGCCATCGGATTCGACCTCGGTGTGCCCGGCCCCAGCGATCTCGGTATCGTCGACGGCATCCTGGTCGACCGGGCTTTCCACGACGACCGGCACAGCTCGGCTCTCGAGGTCACCACGGTCGCCCGCTTGGCCGCTGCCGGTCTGGGCGCTCCGCACACGGTGGCCGATGTCCTGGCCGCGACGGCGCTCGCGCGCAGCGTGGGCGTCACGATTCCTGCGATCCGCTCGGCCCTCGACACGTTCCATCTCGACCGGCATCGCATCGAGGTCGTCGAGATCCGCGACGACATCACCTGGGTCGACGACTCGAAGGCCACGAACCCGCACGCGGCCGCCGCATCGCTCTCGGCGTATCCGTCGGTGGTCTGGATCGCGGGAGGACTCTTGAAGGGCGTCGACATCGAGCCGCTGGTGCGCGCACGCGCGGCCAAGATGCGCGGAGTCGTGCTCGTCGGCGAGGATCGAACCGCGCTTCGGGAGGCATTCCAGCGACACGCGCCGCACCTTCCCGTGCGAGAGGTGACGGGCACGGAGACTAAGGGTGTCATGTCGGTCGCCGTCGAACTGGCTGCCGCTCTCGCGGTGGCTGGCGACGTGGTGCTTCTGGCACCGGCGGCCGCGTCGATGGATCAATTCACCGACTACTCCGACCGTGGCGACCGCTTCGCACACGCCGTGCGAAACTACCTGGGAGGCGATCCGACTGACGACGACACGACCGGGCGTTCGGCCTCACACGCTGCGCCCGCAGACGCTGAGACCGACGACGACGCCGGCCTCGACGGTGAAGCCCCGAACGAGCGCCCCCACCTCCTCGACTGAGCAGGCTCGTTCTGCCCGCACCGCGCGGATCTCCCTCGGCCGGGCCTTGCAGCCCGAATCGCGGAGCTACTTCCTTCTTCTCGGAACGACCCTGTTCCTTCTGCTCTTCGGCCTGGTCATGGTGCTCTCCTCGAGCTCGGTGTCGTCGTACGCGGGCTCGCAGGGATCGTTCGGGGTGTTCTGGCGCCAGGCCATCTTCGCGGTCATCGGCGTTCCCCTCATGCTCATCATTTCCCAACTCCCCGTCCGCGTCTGGCGACGCTGGGCCTGGCTGCCGTTGGTGGCGGGGATCGTCCTCCAGCTGCTCGTCCTCTTCACTCCGCTCGGCATCGAGGTCGGCGGCAACCGCAACTGGATCGGCATCGGCGGATTCAATGCGCAACCGTCGGAGCTCATCAAGGTCGGTCTGGTCGCCTGGCTCGGAGTGATCCTGTCGAAGAAGGAGCCGCATCTGCACCGGTGGGGCCACGTCCTGATTCCCGCTCTGCCCGTCGCCGGGCTGGGTATCTTCGTCGTGATGCTCGGAGGCGACCTCGGCACCGTCATGATCATGACGGCACTCGTCTTCGGTGCGCTGTTCTTCGCGGGCATCAAGTTCCGTCTCCTCGTCATCCCCGTGCTCATCGGGATCGCCCTGACCCTCGTGATCGCTCTCACGAGCTCGAACAGGTTGTCGCGCATCGAGAACTTCCTCGGCATCGGTTCGGGTGACCAGACGGGTCTGTCGTACCAAAACCAGCACGCCGACTGGGCCATGGCCGCCGGGGGAGTGTTCGGAGTCGGTCTGGGTAACAGCAAGGCCAAGTGGCTCTGGCTGCCCGCCGCGGATAACGACTTCATCTTCGCCATCATCGGTGAGGAGCTGGGGCTCGTCGGCGCGATCGTCGTGCTCGCACTCTTCGTCGTCCTGGCCGTGTCGTTCCTGCGCATCGTGAGGTCGTCGACCGACCTCTTCTCGAGAGTCGTCACGGGGTCGGTCATGGTTTGGCTCATCGGCCAGGCGTTCGTGAACATCGCGGTGGTCCTGCAGGTCGTCCCGGTCCTCGGTGTGCCCCTACCGCTCATATCGTCGGGAGGCTCGGCGCTCGTGACGACCCTGGTGGCGATCGGCATTGTGCTCTCGATCTCGAGGCACAGCGAGGCCACAGCCGACGGGCTGTCTCAGAAGAAGGTCCGATGACCACGTATCTCCTCGCCGGCGGCGGAACGGCCGGGCACGTGAACCCTCTCCTCGCGACCGCCGACGAGTTGATGCGCCGCGAGCCGGATGCATCGATCATTGTGGTCGGCACGGCGGAGGGACTGGAAGCGCGTCTCGTCCCGTTGCGCGGCTACGAGCTCGTGACCATTCCCAGACTTCCCTTTCCTCGCAGGCCGGGAAAGGCTGCAGTCGCCTTCCTTCCCCGCCTCCTCGGTGTCATCACGCAGCTGCGCTCGCTCATCGCCGAGAGATCCGTCGATGTCGTTGTGGGGTTCGGGGGATACGCGGCGGCACCCGCCTACCTGGCGGCACGTCGCGCCGGCGTTCCCATCGTCATCCACGAGGCCAACGCGCGGCCAGGCTTAGCGAACAAGCTCGGCGCCCGGTTCACCCCCTACGTCGGCGTCGTCTTCGCGGGCACGCCCTTGCCCCACGCCCAGCTCACGGGGCTGCCTCTCCGAAGCGAGATCGCCGCACTCGACACGACCGCGGCGGCGGAGCCCGCCAGGCGGAATTTCGGCCTCGACGCCACGGCACCCGTGCTCCTCGTCACCGGCGGGTCGCTGGGGGCGCAAAGACTCAATCACACGATTCGGGATGCCTACGGTCAGGTTCTCGACGCGGGGTGGCAGATCCTTCATATCTGGGGCGACAAGGCAGACCTCGTCGATCCCGGTGTCGACGGCTACGTGGTCGTGAGGTATTCCGACCGCATGGACCTCGCGTTCGCCGCGGCCGACCTGGTCGTCGCACGAGCGGGGGCGGCGACGGTCTCCGAGCTGGCGGTGCTCGGTCTGCCGAGCGTCCTCGTTCCCTACCCGGTCGGCAACGGTGAGCAGAAGGTCAACGCCCACGACCTCGTCGAGGCCGGCGCGGCCATTCTCGTCGACGATGCTCGGTTCACTCCGAGCTTCGTCGCCGACGAGCTGCGTCGCCTGCTCGCCGATCGTTCGCGTATCGCGACGATGGCTCAGGCCGCCCGCAGCGTCGGCATTGACGATGGCGATGCGCGGCTGGCCGAATTGATCCGGCGCGCAGTGGCGAGAGCGTAACCTTGTTCACTGATCCGGCGCACTGTGCCGGGTTCCGTTCGAAGAGATGAGTCGTACCCGTGATCAAGCCAGACCTCAGTCAAGAGATACCCGCCGAGCTCGGCGCGGTGCATTTCGTGGGCATCGGCGGCTCCGGCATGAGCGGCATCGCACGGCTCATGATCGACGCCGGCATCCCGGTCTCCGGGTCCGATGCCAAGGAGTCGAAGGGCACGAAGGCTCTGCGGGAGCGCGGCGCGCGCGTCAGCATCGGTCACGCGGCCGAGAACCTCGGTGACGCAGACACCCTCGTAGTCACGAGCGCGCTGTGGCCCGACAACCCCGAATATCTCCTCGCCAAAGAACGCGGCATCCCCATCCTCCACCGCTCTCAGGCGTTGGCCTGGGTAGCCGGCCGGCATCGCCTGATCGCGGTCGCGGGCGCGCATGGAAAGACCACCTCGACGGGCATGATCGTGACGGGACTCATCGAGCTCGGTCAGAAGCCCGGCTTCGTCAACGGCGGAGTGATCTCGGCGCTCGGCACGAGCTCTGCGAGCGGGGAGGGCGAGATCTTCGTGCTCGAGGCCGACGAGTCCGATGGATCGTTTCTTCTCTACGACAAGGCCGTCGCGCTGATCACGAACGTCGATCCAGACCATCTCGACCACTACGGCTCGGTGCAGGCCGTCGAGGATGCGTTCGTGACATTCGCCGACGAGGCCTCGGAACTCGTCGTCATCTCCGCCGACGACGCCGGCGCGATCCGGGTGTCCGAGCGGCTCGGCGCTCACCGTGTGTTGAGCTTCGGCGAAGACGTCGACGCCGACGTGCGCCTGCATTCGGTCGAGACCGGCGACAACGTTACGTTCCAGGTGCGGTACCTCGGCAACGACTACGCGGGATCGCTGCTCGTCCCCGGTCGGCACAATGCGTTGAATGCAGCGGGGGCCTTCGCCGTTTTGGTCGGCATGGGTTTCGCGCCCGCCGAGACACTGGATGCGATCGCCCGATTCGGCGGGACCGGTCGCCGATTCGAATTGCACGACACCGTGAGGGGAGTCAGCGTCTACGACGACTACGCCCATCACCCGACCGAGGTCGAGGCGGCGCTCACCGCGGCGCGCACCGTAGTGGGCGAGGGCCGCATCATCGCCGTGCATCAGCCCCACCTGTACTCACGCACTCAGCTGATGGCCGGCGAGTTCGCCGAGACTCTCGAGCGCACGGCTGATTTCACCATCGTGCTCGACGTCTGCGGAGCGCGTGAAGATCCGGTGCCCGGCGTGACGGGAGCTCTGGTCTCCGAGAGGTTCGCCGATCCCGAGACCGTCCGTTACATCGACGACTGGCAGACGGCTGCCGACTTCATGGCGTCGATCGCCCGACCCGGCGACTTCGTCGTGACCCTCGGATGCGGTGACGTGAACTTGATCGTGCCGCAGCTGCTCGACGCGCTCGCCCGTGAGACGCAGGCGCCCCCGGCGGCATGAAAAGACCTCCTGGCGTGACCCCGCCGCCTGCCGGGCCACCGGAGGCCGAGCAGCCGTCGGCACCCCGCGACGCCGGTTCTCGCAGGCGTTCGCCGGGTGGCGTGCGTCGTTCGAAGAAGACTCCGGCGTCCGGCGTCGAGGCGATCACCGAGCCGATCGCTGTCGTCCCGACGTCAGCAACGCCGCCTGCCCAGTCTCCGGCCGTATTCCGCCCCCTGCCCCCTCTGCCCGAGGTATCGCCTGTGCCGGAGGTATCGCCTGGCGACGACCGCGAACAGGTGGGCGTCGACGGCGACGAGTCGGGCTCCAAACCGTGGTGGCTCACCCGGCGAACCGACCCGACCGTCGAGAAGGCGGCCGAAGCCGAGAAGAGTCTCGCCCACGCCGAGAGGCGTCGTCGAAAATACGAGCGGGCTGAGGCTCGGCGGTTCACGCAGGCGACCCGCTCGCGTCGCCGCAAGTATCTGGTGGGTTTCGCCGCGACCGTAGCGCTGGTTCTCGTCGTGGTTCTGACCGCCTATTCCCCCCTGCTCGCCGTGCGCACGATCACGGTCGAGGGCGCATCGCGTGTCGATGCGGGCGCGGTGTCGACCGCGCTCGGCGATCAGCTCGGTCGGCCGCTCACACTGGTCGATTTCGGTGAGGTCAAAAAGACTCTCGAGACGTTCCCTCTCATTCAGAGCTACGTCACCGAGGCTCGCCCGCCGGACACGCTCGTCATCCGGATCGTCGAAAGGCGCCCTGTCGTGACCGTCGCCGCCGACGGCGCCTTCAATCTGGTGGATGCCGCCGGCGTCGTCGTCGAGACCACGCCGGCCCGGGCGCCTGGGTACCCCACCATCGATGTGGCGGCCAACCCGGTCGATTCGCCCGGCTTTGCCGCCGCGAGCCAGGTGCTCCTCGCCCTCAGTCCCGAGTTTCTGGCCCAGGTCGACTCGGTGAGCGCGGCGACACCGGATTCCGTGACGCTCGCTCTCACGAATGGGCAGAGGGTCGTGTGGGGGAGCGCCGAGGATTCGGCTCTGAAGGCGCGCATCGTCGCGAGCATGATCTCGAATCCGGGCATCCCCGACGTCACCGAATACGATGTGTCCTCGCCCGAGGCTCCGATCACCCACTGAGCGCGCGGTCGACTCTCGGCATCCCGTCATTGCGCGCTCAGTTCGCGACACGCGGGGCGTGTGGAGGAGCAGGACCCAGCCACGCCCTTAGGTTCGAAACAAAGAAATGCATACTCGATATAACTTTAAGTCTCAGCTAGAGGTTTAGGGTTCCAGCGGAGGCCGGACGTGACAACCAACCAGAACTATCTCGCAGTCATCAAAGTTGTCGGAATCGGCGGCGGTGGCGTCAACGCCGTCAACCGCATGATCGAACTCGGACTGCGGGGTGTCGAGTTCATCGCCATCAACACCGATGCTCAGGCGCTGCTGATGAGCGACGCCGATGTGAAGCTCGACGTCGGTCGCGAACTCACCCGCGGACTCGGCGCCGGCGCCGACCCCGAGGTGGGCCGTCGAGCCGCCGAGGACCACGCGGAGGAGATCGAGGAGGCCCTGTCCGGCGCCGATATGGTCTTCGTCACCGCGGGCGAGGGCGGAGGAACGGGAACGGGCGGTGCTCCCGTCGTCGCGCGCATCGCGAAATCGATCGGCGCGCTGACCATCGGTGTCGTCACGAAGCCCTTCGGTTTCGAGGGCAAGCGCCGCGCGGCTCAGGCAGAAGACGGTGTCGCGACCCTGAAGAACGAGGTCGACACTCTCATCGTCGTTCCGAACGACCGCCTGCTCGAGATCAGCGACCGCGGCATCAGCATGCTCGAGGCCTTCTCGACGGCAGACCAGGTTCTGCTCGCCGGTGTCCAGGGCATCACCGACCTCATCACCACTCCCGGTCTCATCAACCTCGACTTCGCCGACGTCAAGAGCGTGATGCAGGGTGCGGGCTCGGCTCTGATGGGCATCGGGTCGTCTCGCGGAGCCGACAGGGCCATCAAGGCTGCCGAGCTCGCCGTTGCTTCGCCTCTTCTCGAAGCGAGCATCGAGGGAGCCCACGGAGTGCTCCTCTCGATCCAGGGCGGATCGAACCTCGGAATCTTCGAGATCAACGATGCTGCCAAGCTCGTTCAAGACGCCGTGCACCCGGAGGCGAACATCATCTTCGGTGCCGTCATCGACGACACGCTGGGCGACGAGGTGCGTGTCACCGTCATCGCCGCCGGTTTCGACGGCGGCGACGCCACGGAGCAGAGGCGTGGAAGCTTCGTCGCATCGGCAGACGAGAAAGATCCATACGGTGCAGGTGGAACCGCCATCTCGACCCTGGCCCCGGTGCGTCACGCCGAGGAGCCGGCCACCGAGACTCCGTCGTGGTCGCAGACCGGCGAGCACCACCTCACCGGTGCCGTCGCCTTCGACCCCGCGTCCGAAGACGACGACACCGACCTGGACGTTCCCGACTTCCTCAAGTGACGCTCGAGGAACGCCTCGCCGAGGTCACCGCCCGGGCCGCAGCAGCTGCGGCCCGGGCCGGGCGTACCCTCGACGACCTCACGATCATTCCCGTGACCAAATTCCATCCGGTCTCCCTCGTTCGCGAACTCTACGAACTGGGAGTTCGTGACGTCGCAGAGAATCGCCACCAGGAGGCTCGCGAGAAGGCTCTCGAGCTCGCCGACCTCGCCGATCTCCGATGGAACTTCGTGGGGCAGCTGCAGGGCAAGAAGGCCAGGCAGGTTCGCTCCTACGCTCACATCATCCACTCCGTGGACAGGGCATCGCTCATCGATGCCCTCGCCTCCGACGACACACAGACGTCGATCTTCCTGCAAGTGAATCTCACGGAAGATCCCGCGCGCGGGGGAGCGGCGGCCGGCCAACTCGACGAGCTGACCGAGCACGCACTCCGAGCCCCCGGCATCCGGCTCGAAGGGCTGATGGCCGTGGCGCCCCTCGACGTGGAGCCCCGGGCCGCCTTCGCTCGGGTCCGAGCACTGTCGGAGCGCATCCGGCTGATCGCGCCCGCCGCACTGTCGATCTCGACCGGAATGTCGGCCGACTTCGAATCGGCCATCGCCGAAGGGGCGACACACCTACGAATTGGAACCGCAATCACTGGAAATCGTCCGACGGACGGTTAATCTTGCGACTAGGCACCTGAATCACATACCGGAGGAACACAATGGCCAACCCGCTTCGCAAGACGATGGTGTACCTGGGCCTGGCGGACGAAGAGCTGGAGTACGAAACTCCTGCCCCCGGTCCCGTCGCCCCGGTCCCCGCTCCCCAGTCCCACTCGGCGCAGACGCACGCCGCACCGGCCGCAACGCGGGCACCGGTCACTCCGCTGCGCAAGACGCACATCCAGAAGAACGTGGCACCCACTGAAATGAACGAGATCCTCACGGTTCACCCGAAGCAGTACAAAGATGCCCAGGTCATCGCCGAGAACTTCCGCGAGGGAATCCCTGTGATCATCAACCTGTCGCAGATGACCGACGCCGACGCGCGTCGTCTCATCGACTTCGCAGGAGGCCTGTCGCAGGGGCTGTACGGAAAGATCGAGCGCGTCACCAGCAAGGTGTTCCTGCTCTCTCCCTCGCACGTCTCGGTGTCCGGTGACACCTCGACGGACACGCGCGCGGAGTCTTCCTTCTTCGTCCAGTCATAATTGACGAGTGGATCTACTCGTCATCATCCTTGCGACAGTCGCGTACTACGCGCTGCTCGTGTACTTCTTCCTCATGTGGGGACGGTTCGTTCTCGACCTGGTGCAGAGTTTCCAGCGTTCCTGGCGACCCACGGGTTTCGTCCTGTTCATCGCGGAAGTCGCGTACACGGTGACCGATCCTCCGATCAAGTTCTTCCGCCGCATCATCCCACCGCTTCGTCTCGGACCCGTGGCGTTCGATTTCGGGTGGAGCATCGTGATGCTGCTCGTCATCATCGCCATGTCCATCCTGAACTTCGTCAGGTATCCGGCGTAGCTGGCTGTAGTGTGTGTCATGCACAATCGAGACACGTGTCTGTGGGCCATTCGGCCTGCCGCCGTGTCTATTGCTAGCGTTGGTTAGCGATATCCCCGTTCGTCGAATGTAATAAAGGTGGAAGAACATGGCGTTAACTCCAGAAGACGTTGTTAACAAGCGCTTCGCGCAGACCAAGTTCCGCGAGGGCTACGACCAGGACGAGGTCGATGACTTCCTGGACGAGGTCGTCGTCGAACTCCGTCGACTGACCCAGGAGAACGAGGAGCTTCGCGCTCAGCTCTCCTCCGGTGGTTCCGCTCCGTCGGCCGCCGCCGACGCGCCTGTCGTCTCCGAGCCCGTCTCCGACGCGCCCGTTGCCGACGAGGTCGTCCCCGAGCCCGTCGCGGCCGCTCCGGCCCCGGTCTCCGCTGTTCCGGCCACGTCTGTCGAAGACGACGCCGCCTCGACCACGAACCTCCTCCAGCTGGCCCGCCGCCTGCACGACGAGCACGTCAAGGAGGGTGCGGACAAGCGCGATTCACTCATCGCCGAGGGTCACGCCACCGCCGCGCGCATCGTCGCTGAAGCCGAGACCAAGCAGCGCAACGATCTCGCGCGCCTCAACCAGGAGAAGGCTGCCATCGAGCACCGCATCGACGAGCTTCGCTCGTTCGAGAAGGACTACCGCGTGAAGCTGAAGAGCTACATCGAGGGCCAGCTCCGCGACCTCGACTCGTCGGGCACCGAGGGCGGATCGAACTCGTCCGCTCCGAGCTACACCGGCTTTGGAGGCTAGGACTGCCGCGAAGGCCAGTCCCAGGGTCCTGATCGTCCTGGTTCTCGTTGCAATCGCTGCGTTTATCCTCGATCAAGGCTCCAAGTATTTCGTTGTCACAACGCTGAAACCGGATGAGGTCGTCCCTGTGCTGGGCGACCTCCTCCAGTTTCAGTTCGTCAAGAACCCGGGCGCTGCCTTCTCTATAGGCAACGCCTACACCTGGATCTTCTCGATCCTCGCGTCAGCGGTCACCGTCTTCATCGTCTGGTTCTCGCGGCGCATCCGCTCGCTCGGCTGGGCGATCGTCTTCGGTCTCCTCCTCGGCGGCGTGCTCGGCAATCTCACGGATCGTTTGTTCCGGGAGCCGGGCTTCGGAGTCGGGCACGTGATCGACTTCCTCCGTATCCCGCTGCTGCCGGCCATCTTCAACATCGCCGACACGGCGATCGTCGTCAGCATGGGGCTCTTCCTCATCCTGACTCTGCGAGGCATCGGTCTCGACGGCTCTCGACCGGTTCGCCCGGGCGACGAGGAGTCGGACGAGCTCCAGGGATCGTCTGCGGCATCGCCCGGCGAGACCTCCTGATGGCAGAGAACCGGTCATTCCCGGTGCCGGATGGCCTCGACGGCAGTCGGGTCGACGCGGCTCTGGCGAAGATGCTCGGATTCTCGCGGACCTTCGCGGCCGAGATCCTCGATGCCGGCGGGGTGACGGTCGACGGAGTCGAGGTCGGCAAGTCCGATCGGCTCAGGGCCGATTCATGGCTCGAGGTCACATGGAGCCCCAAGACCGAAGTCCAGATCGTGCCGATCGACGTTCCTGACCTGGGAATCGTCTACGACGACGACGATATCGTCGTCATCGACAAGCCTGTCGGTGTCGCGGCGCATCCCTCCGTCGGCTGGACCGGTCCGACGGTGCTCGGAGCCCTAGCGGGTGCGGGCTACCGCATCTCGACGAGCGGTGCCGCCGAGCGCGCCGGTATCGTGCATCGACTCGACGCGGGAACCAGCGGACTCATGGTGGTCGCGAAGAGCGAAGAGGCCTACACCTGGCTCAAGAGCGCGTTCCACGACCGCGAGGTCGACAAGATCTATCACGCTGTCGTGCAGGGACATCCCGACCCCCTCGCGGGTACCATCGACGCTCCCATCGGTCGCCATCCCCGCTCAGACTGGAAGTTCGCGGTGACCGCCGCGGGCAAGCCGAGTGTGACGCACTACGAGACGCTCGAGGCCTTCCCCTCGGCTTCTATGCTCGAGGTGCATCTCGAGACCGGACGCACACATCAGATCCGTGTCCATATGGCGGCACAGCGGCATCCGTGCGTCGGAGACGCGATGTACGGCGCCGACCCGACCATCTCTGCGCGTCTCGGTCTCACCAGGCAGTGGCTGCACGCAAAGCGTCTGGGCTTCATCCACCCGAGAAGCCGCGAGTACGTGTCGTTCGAATCGCCGTACCCGCTCGATCTGCAGAACGCGCTCGACATTCTCCGACGCGACTGAGGTCGTGTGTCGGGGGAGCCGACGTAAACTTGAGACCTCTCACCCCAGCTTTAGTCGGAGTCATCTGTGCCTTCTCAGGATTCATTCGTTCACCTCCACGTGCACAGCGAGTACTCGATGCTCGATGGTGCCGCACGGGTGAAACCCCTGATCGAAGCCGCTGTAGAGCAGGGGATGCCGGCCGTTGCCGTCACCGACCACGGCAACGTGTTCGGGGCGTTCGATTTCTGGAAGACGGCCACGGATGCGGGTATCAAGCCCATCATCGGGACCGAGGCCTACATCACGCCGGGAACCGCTCGCGGCGACAAGACGCGAGTGAAGTGGGGCGGGCCGAACTCCGGGCGAGACGATGTCTCCGGATCGGGTGCCTACACCCATATGACGCTGCTCTCCGAGACGACGGAGGGTATGCACAATCTCTTCCGGTTGTCGTCGCGCGCGTCGATCGAGGGCTATTACTTCAAGCCGCGTATGGACCGCGAGCTGCTGAGCATGTACTCGAAGGGGCTCATCGCCACCACCGGCTGCCCGAGCGGCGAGATCCAGACTCGTCTGCGCCTTGGGCAGTACGACGAGGCGCGTAAGGCTGCTGCGGACTACCGCGACATCTTCGGCAAAGAGAACTACTTCGCCGAGATCATGGATCACGGGCTCGGCATCGAGCGGCAGATCATGCCGGACCTTCTGCGGCTTGCCAAAGAACTCGATCTGCCGCTGGTCGCGACCAACGATTTGCACTACACGCATGCCCACGATGCGACGAGCCACGCGGCGCTGCTGTGCGTGCAGTCGGGTTCGACGCTCTCCGATCCCAACCGGTTCAAGTTCGACGCAGACGAGTTCTACCTGAAGTCAGCGGCCGAGATGCGACACCTCTTCCGCGACCACCCCGAGTCGTGCGACAACACGCTGCTCATCGCAGAGCGTTGCGAGACCGTCTTCAACACGTCGGCGAACTACATGCCCCGTTTCCCGGTCCCCGAGGGCGAGACCGAGGACACCTGGTTGGTCAAGGAGGTCGAGACGGGCCTCATGGCCCGCTACCCGGGCGGCATCCCCGACGATGTGCGCGCGCGTGCGGAGTACGAGACGGGAGTCATCCTGCAGATGGGGTTCCCGGGCTACTTCCTCGTGGTCGCCGACTTCATCAGTTGGGCGAAGAAGAACGGAATCCGGGTCGGTCCGGGTCGTGGTTCGGGAGCGGGCTCGATGGTCGCGTACGCGCTGAACATCACGGGCCTCGACCCCATCAGACACGGCCTCATCTTCGAGCGATTCCTCAACCCCGACCGCGTCTCCATGCCCGACTTCGACGTCGACTTCGACGACCGTCGCCGCGGCGAGGTCATCAAGTACGTCACCGATAAGTACGGCGACGAACGCGTGGCCCAGATCGTCACCTACGGAACGATCAAGGCAAAGCAGGCGCTGAAGGACTCCTCCCGGGTGCTCGGCTTCCCCTTCGGCATGGGCGACAAGCTCACCAAGGCGATGCCGCCGCCCATCATGGGCAAGGACATCTCGCTCTCGGGCATCTTCGATACGAAGCACCCGCGCTACAAGGAGGCGTCCGACATCCGGGCCGTCATCGAGAGCGATCCCGAGGCGCGCACCGTCTTCGACACCGCCGTCGGCATCGAGAACCTCAAGAGGCAGTGGGGTGTGCACGCGGCGGGCGTGATCATGTCGAGCGAGCCGCTGATCGACATCATCCCGATCATGAAGCGTGAGCAAGACGGGCAGATCGTCACGCAGTTCGATTACCCGGCGGCCGAGGCGCTCGGCCTCATCAAGATGGACTTCCTGGGTCTTCGCAACCTGACGATCATCGACGACGCGCTCGACAACATCCAGTCGAACCGTGGGCACCGCCCCGTCCTCGAAGAGCTCGAGCTCGACGACGTGCCCTCCTACGAACTCCTGGCACGCGGCGACACCCTGGGCGTGTTCCAGCTCGACGGAGGGGCCATGCGCTCGCTCCTGCGTCTGATGAAGCCCGACAACTTCGAAGACATCTCGGCCGTGATCGCCCTCTACCGGCCCGGCCCCATGGGTGCCGACTCGCACACCAACTACGCGCTGCGCAAGAACGGGCTGCAGCCGATCACCCCGATTCACCCCGAGCTCGAAGAACCTCTTTTCGAGGTGCTGGGAACGACACACGGCCTGATCGTGTACCAGGAGCAGGTGATGTCGGTCGCGCAGAAGCTCGCCGGCTTCACTCTCGCCCAGGCCGATCTGCTGCGCCGTGCCATGGGAAAGAAGAAGAAGTCCGAACTGGACAAGCAGTTCGAGGGCTTCTCCGCCGGCATGAAGGCCAACGGCTACTCGATGGAAGCGGTCACGAAGCTGTGGGACATCCTTCTGCCGTTCTCCGACTACGCCTTCAACAAGGCGCACTCGGCGGCGTACGGTGTCGTCTCGTATTGGACGGCCTACCTCAAGGCGCACTACCCGGCCGAATACATGGCGGCGCTTCTCACCAGCGTCGGCGACTCCAAAGACAAGATGGCGCTCTATCTCAACGAGTGTCGTCGCATGAACATCAAGGTCCTTCCGCCCGACGTCAACGAGTCGATCGGCTTCTTCGCCGCTGTGGGGGAGGACATCCGCTTCGGCCTCGGCGCGGTGCGCAACGTGGGCTTCAACGTCGTCGACGGCATCAAGAACGCCCGCGAAGAGAAGGGCCGCTTCGAGTCGTTCCATGACTTCCTGCGCAAGGTTCCTCTGCCCGTGACCAACAAGCGGGCCATCGAGTCGTTGATCAAGGCCGGCGCATTCGACTCGCTCGGTTCGTCGCGTCGTGCTCTGATGGAGATCCACGAGGATGCGGTCGAGAGCGCGGTCAGCGACAAGAGGGCCGAGGCGAACGGCCAGGTCGGATTCGACTTCGACAGTCTCTGGGATGAGCCTCAGACCGAGAGTCAGGTTCCGGAGCGGCCCGAATGGACGAAGCGCGACAAGCTCGCCTTCGAACGCGAGATGCTCGGGCTCTACGTGTCAGATCACCCCCTGGCCGGGCTCGAGATCCCCCTGGCGAAACACGCCTCGACCTCGATCACCGACCTGCTCGCGAGCGAGCACACTCAAGACGGCGACCAAGTGACGGTGGCAGGTCTGATCACGAGCGTGCAGCACCGCACGGCGCGCAACAGCGGCAACCAATACGGCATGATCCAGATCGAGGACTTCGGCGGCGAGGTCACGGCCATGTTCATGGGCAAGTCCTACCAGGAGTTCGCGCCCGCACTCACGAACGACGCGATCGTCGTCGTTCGTGGTCGCGTCAGCATGCGCGACGACGGTCTCAATCTGCACGCGTTCAGCCTGTTCTCACCCGATCTGGGTCAGGCCGGCGGTTTCGGGCCTGTCGAGATCTCGATGACAGAGGCCAGGGCGACGACAGATACAGTGCAGGCGCTCAACGACGTCCTGATCCGGCATTCCGGAGACACCGAGGTGCGCCTGAAGCTCGTCAAGGGGCAGACGGCGCGCGTCTTCGAGATTCCGTATCCGGTGCGGGTCTCGGCTGATCTCTACGGAGAGTTGAAGTCACTGCTCGGACCGAACTGTCTGGCGTGACGCACGCGCCTGCGGTCTGATCCGCGCTCAGGCGTGATCGCCGAGCAGGCGGTACGCGCGCTCGTGGTAGAGGAGTGCCTCGTCGTCGTCACCGAGGCCACCCTGCTCCACCTGCACGGCGACGACGGCGTTGTTGTGCAGCGGCATCCGTCCGATGATGCGGCCCACCATCCACGCGGTCACGTCGTTCAATACGGCAAGCCCGTGCGGGCCGACGTGCCAGTGGTCGCCCGAGAAACGAAGCGCGTGGTCGCCGGACATGATCTCGGCCACGGGCCTGTTTCGCGCTCCGAGCATGTGGATCGCCACGTAGTCGGTCTCGGCGATCGCTCGCCATGCGCTGGCCGAGCGGGCCATGTTGAAGGTCGCCATCGGAGGCACGGCAGAGAGCGACGACAACGACGTGGCCGTGAAACCGACCGGCGAACCCTCAGGCGAGAGCGCAGTGACGACGGCGACCCCTGCGGCGTGCCGTCGAAACGCCTGTTTGAACGCGAGAAGATCGTCGGGGGTCTGCGGCTGAGAAGATGTGCCCTCGGGGGCGTCCGGCTGCGTTGTATCGGTCACACTGTCCTCCAACTCGACACTGCGTGTGAGCTATTCCCGACGGCGGCCGCCGATGATGATCGGCCAATACAATAGACAGGCCATGATTCAGACGATCGACCTTCGGGGTCACAAGCCTAGCCCTTCAGAACTCATCGACCTCGTGCCTCGGTCGCTTACCGACGTATCGGTAGCGCGGGTCGCAGCGCAGCAGCTGATCGATGACGTCATCGAGAGGGGAGAGCAGGCGATCCTCGACCAGGCCCAGAAATTCGACGGTGTCGCACCGCAGTCGATCCGCGTCGCGCAGTCGGAGATAGACGAGGCGGTGGCCCAGCTCGATCCCGATGTACGCAGTGCCCTCGAGGAGGCGATCGAGCGTGTGCGTCAGGCGACCCGCGCTCAGGTTCCGCCGGCCACGACCACGACCCTGGGCGAGGGTGCCGTCGTCGAGCAGCGCTGGCACCCTGTCGAGCGGGTCGGTCTCTACGTGCCCGGAGGCAAGGCCGTCTATCCGTCGAGCGTGGTGATGAACGTCGTTCCCGCTCAGGTGGCCGGCGTCGCATCGATCGCCCTGGTGTCGCCCGCGCAGAAGGAATTCGGCGGTTCGGTGCATCCGACGATTCTCGGCGCCGCCGGACTCCTGGGCATCACCGAGGTCTACGCGATGGGCGGAGCTGGCGCCATCGGTGCACTCGCCTACGGCATCCCGGCCCTCGACCTCCACCCCGTGCAGGTGATCACCGGTCCGGGCAACGTCTACGTCGCCGCGGCGAAACGCATCGTCGGCGCACGAACGGGAATCGACTCCGAAGCGGGCCCCACAGAAATCCTGGTCATCGCCGATGCGAGCGCCGATGCCGCATTCGTCACGGCCGACCTGGTGAGCCAGGCGGAGCACGACGAACTCGCCGCAGCGGTGCTCGTGACCGATTCTGCCGATCTCGCAGATCAGGTGCGCTCGCTCCTCGACCAGGTCGCACGGTCGACCAGGCACGCCACGAGGGTCGCTGTCGCGCTCGACGGAGTGCAGTCGGCGATCGTGCTCGTCGACGACCTGTCGGCGGCCGCCGAGTTCAGCAACGCCTACGGTCCCGAGCACCTCGAGATCCAGACGACCGATCCCGATACGGTCGTGTCGAACATCCACAACGCCGGAGCCATCTTCATCGGGGCGTATTCGCCGGTGAGTCTCGGCGACTATCTGGCGGGTTCCAACCACGTGCTTCCGACAGGGGGCCAGTCGCGATTCTCCTCCGGCCTCGGTGCGTACACCTTCCTGCGTCCCCAGCAGCTCATCCGCTACGACCGTGCCGCCCTCGGCGAGGTCAAGGATCGTATCCACGCTCTCGCCGAGTCAGAGAACCTCCCGGCGCACGCCGAGGCCGTGGCGGTACGCTTCACCACTCCCGACCGTTAGGCCAGAGACATGTACTGCCCATACTGCCGCTATCCGGATTCGCGAGTCGTCGATTCCCGGACGACCGACGACGGCCTCGCCATCAGGCGACGCCGCCAGTGCCCCGAGTGCGGTCGACGGTTCAGTACGACGGAGACCGCGAGCCTGAACGTCATCAAGCGCAGCGGCGTCGTGGTTCCGTTCAGCCGCGACAAGATCGTGAGCGGAGTCCGCAAGGCGTGTCAGGGGCGACCGGTCACGGATTCCGATCTGGCGATTCTGGCCCAGCGCGTCGAAGAGACCGTGCGGCTCAGTGGGGCTGCCCAGATCGAGGCGAACGACATCGGTCTCGCCATCCTCCAGCCACTTCGTGAACTCGATGAAGTGGCGTATCTGCGCTTCGCCAGTGTCTATCAGGGCTTCGATTCGCTCGAAGACTTCGAAGAAGCCATCACTCTTCTGCGCGTCGAGCACCAGGCGGCCCGGTCGAACGACGACAGCGAAGCCACGGTCGAGTGAGAATGTATGCGCTCCTCTTCGCCCATGTCCTGACCCGGATCGATCCGGAGCGGGCGCATCACCTCGCGTTCACGGTGATCCGCCTCATTCCGCGACTCGGTCTCGGCGGCATTGTCGGTCGTCTCACCGCGTCACGGTCGTCCCACTCGGTACACGCGCTCGGTCTCGAATTCCCCACGCCGTTCGGTCTCGCCGCCGGTTTCGATAAGGACGCCCGCGGCATCCAGGGGCTGGGCGTGCTCGGCTTCGGACACGTGGAGGTGGGCACGATCACGGCCCGTCCTCAGCCCGGCAACGACCGGCCCCGCCTGTTCCGTCTCGTCGCGGATCGCGCGGTCGTCAATCGCATGGGGTTCAACAACGGGGGAGCGGCGGAGGCGTCGCTTCGCGTCGCCCAGGCCACCGGCATCCGCAAGCGGCCCGTCATCGGTGTCAACATCGGAAAGAGCCGCATCGTCGCGGTCGACGATGCGATCGGCGACTACATCTCGAGCACGCGTGCCCTCGCGCCCGTGGCCGATTACCTTGTCGTCAACGTCAGCTCGCCGAACACGCCCGGCCTGCGTGGACTGCAGGAGATCGACAAGCTCGAGCCGCTACTCAGAGCGGTGAAGACAGAGGCCGGTTCGACCCCGCTTCTCGTGAAGATCGCGCCCGACCTCACCGACGACGAGGTGCAGAGAGTCTCGCGACTCGCCGTCGAGCTGGATCTCGATGGCATCATCGCGACGAATACGACGCTGTCTCGGGAGGGCCTTCGAACCACGGAGAAGACCGTCGTCGCAGCGGGAGCCGGGGGACTGTCAGGGGCACCGCTCGCGGCGAGATCGATCGACGTCCTGCGCATCATCCGCTCTGTCGTCCCGGCCGAGCTCTGCGTGATCTCGGTCGGCGGAGTGGAGACGGCCGACGACGTGGTCGAGCGACTGCGCGCCGGTGCGACGTTGGTGCAGGGGTACACGGCATTTCTCTACCGCGGGCCGCTCTGGGCGCGACAGATCAACCGTGGCCTGGATCGGCTGCTGGCAGTCGAGCGGGTCTAGCGGAGTTCGGCTAGCGCAGCGTCGACGCGTCGCAGCCGAGTGGAGTCTGTCTTGGCGGACTCGATCGACAGCGCGATGCGATTCTGGTTCGTGTACGAGAGCGCCTCGAACCGCGCCTTCGTGTCGGGTTCGTCGATGAACACGCGAGCGAGGTCTGCCGGAACGGTCACGGTTCGAGGGGTCGTATCGCGCTCGATCTCGACCTCGACCTGATCGCCCCCAGCAACGTTCGCCGCGGATCGGTTGGCCGCACTCAGCGAGATCATCAAGCGACCTCTGTACGGCGCGACGCTGCTGCGGTACGAGTGCGACCCGAGCGTGACCACGACCGGGATACGTTTCTCCGACCCCAGGGCCGACATGATGTCGGCCGGAACCTCTATGCCGGCGTTGTTGCCGTCTTGGACGATGGTCGTGGTGAACCTCATGGGTTCAGTGTCTGACGTCGGATACCGACCGTCAATGTTCACACGGGATATTTGCCGCGCTTCACCTGAGGCTTGGGCAGGCGCAGGGGACGCAGCTGCAGCGCGCGCATGGCCGCGTACCAGCGAACACCCTTCTCGACCTTTTCTTCGCCGAACTTCGCTTTGAGCTTGCGGGTGACGAGCCAGCCCAGCAGGAGGCTGTCGACGACGACCAGAACGACGAACGCGTACAGGGCCAGCATCAACGCCGTCTGCACCGTGGGGTTCGGCACGAGCGTCGCGAGGATCACGGCGAACATGACGGGGATCATGACCTCGCCGAGGCTGAACCGCGCATCGACGTAATCGCGGACGTAGCGGCGCTGCGGCCCCTTGTCTCGGATCGGCAGGAATTTCTCCTCGCCGTTCGCCATGCCGACGCGGGCTCGGTCGCGGGACTCCTGCAGTTTCGCTCGCGAGGCCTTGCGGGCCTCTTTGTTATCGCCGGCGACGAGGGGACGCTTGTTCGCCGCTTCGCGTTCTTTGCGCGTGGGCGTCGCGTGGCCTTTGCCGCTGAGAGGGGCGTCTTCGAGCGGTGCTTCGAGAGCGGGGGCTTTGTCTTTGGCCACGATGTACGTCCTTGCCGAGAAGTGCAGAAGTATAAAGTTTACCTCTATGACTGAGAACACGGGCACGACGCATTCTGACGAGACCGATCTGCAGGCGGAGGTCCGGCGCATCGTCGAACAGAACATGCCGGGGTCCGTCGCGACTCTGACCGATCTGGTGCGAATCCCGTCGGTGTCATGGGACGCGTTCGATCGTGCCTTCGTCGCCCAGAGTGCTGACGCCGTCGCCTCGCTGCTCGAAGAGACGGGTGCCTTCGACTCGGTGATCGTGTCGCAGGCAGAGACCCCGGAGGGCGCTCTCGGCCAGCCCGCCGTGCTGGCGTCACGCGCGGCGAAGAACGGCCGGCCCACGGTGCTGCTCTACGCTCACCACGACGTCCAGCCTCCCGGCGACGACGCCGATTGGGAGTCCGCCCCGTACGAACCGACCATCCGCGGCGACCGTCTCTACGGTCGCGGCGCATCCGACGACAAAGCGGGCGTCGTGTCGCATATCGCGTCCGTCCGCGCGCTCGTCGAGGCCACGGCGAACGAATTCGACGTGGGACTGGTCGTCTTCATCGAGGGCGAGGAGGAATTCGGTTCACGGTCGTTCTCCGCGTTCCTCGACAAGCACCGCGATCAGCTCGAGGCCGACGTTATCGTCGTCGCGGACTCCGACAACTGGAACATCGACACCCCGGCCATCACGATCAGCCTTCGTGGCAACGTCACCTTCAAGCTCACCGTGCGAACGCTCGAGCACGCGTCGCACTCGGGCATGTTCGGCGGCGCCGCTCCGGATGCGATGCTCGCGACCGTCCGGCTCCTCGCGTCGCTGCATGGCGACGACGGCTCCGTCGCCGTCGATGGACTCGTCGGCACACAGGACGTGACGCCGGACTATCCCGAAAGCCAGCTGGCGCACGAGGCGGGATTCGTGGACGGCGTCACGAGCATCGGCCATGGTTCGATCCTGTCGCGTCTGTGGTTTCAGCCGGCCATCACCGTCACCGGAATCGATGCACCCAGCGTCGCCAACGCATCCAATACGCTCTTGCCGCAGGTGGCCGTGCGCATCAGCTCTCGCATCGCACCGGGTCAAAAGGCGAGCGATGCGTTCGACGCGATCGAGAAGCACCTGCGCGACAACGCCCCCTTCGGGGCCGCGATCGAGATCAGCGATGTCGACCTCGGTGATGCGTTCCTCGTCGATACGAGCGGCTGGGCCGTGCGCGAAGCGAAGACGGCCATGAGAAACGGGTGGGGCGTCGAAGCCGTAGAGACGGGGATCGGTGGATCCATTCCGTTCATCTCCGATCTCGCCCGCGTGTTTCCTGCGGCGCAGATTCTCGTAACAGGAGTCGAAGACCCCGACACCCGGGCGCACAGCCCCAACGAATCCCAGCACCTGGGCGTGCTGAAGCGCGCGATCGTGAGCGAAGCGCTTCTGCTCGCGCGTCTGAACGAGCGAACTCTCGAGCAGCTGGCGGAATGAATTCCGCCCGTGCAGGGTTTGCGTGTTTAGACTGACGAGTAGCGACGTGCGTGTGCGATACATCGCGCATCACGGCGCACGTGCTTTCCCGACTTACTAGGAGCAGCCATGAGCGACACCGTATTGACCCAGACCGAGGCTCCCAGCCACCGCGTGGGCGTCACCGACGCCGCAGCAGAGAAGGTGCGCAGCCTCCTCATTCAGGAGGGTCGTGAAGACCTCCGGCTGCGCGTCGCCGTGCAGCCCGGCGGATGCTCGGGCCTCATCTACCAGCTGTACTTCGACGAACGCCAGCTCGATGGCGATGCCGTCGTCGACTACAACGGTGTCGAGGTGATCGTCGATGAGATGAGCGTTCCCTACCTCGATGGCGCGACCATCGACTTCGAAGACACCATCCAGAAGCAGGGCTTCACGATCGACAACCCCAACGCCGGCGGAAGCTGCGCCTGCGGCGATTCGTTCCACTGATTCTTCGGGCCCGCAGAGGCCCGGAATTACGCTGTTCCGCAAGGGAGTCGCTGTCAAGCGGCTCCCTTTGTGGATTCAGGCGCGCGTGTTATGTCGAGTAGGCTAGAGCACGGTTCTCTACACTTGTCGGTAGTTCCTCCGACAGTCTTCCGAAAGGTAACTGGTGCGCTCTCGACGTCTCCGCCTGGCTGCAATTCCCATTGCTGCCACCCTTGCACTCCTCCTCGCAGGCTGCACTCAGCAGCAGCTGCAGGGATGGCTGCCCACCGAACCCGGCACGACGAACAACGTCGACCGCGTGATCGGACTCTGGGTCACGTCGTGGATCGTGCTCCTCATCGTCGGAGTCATCACCTGGGGCCTGACGCTCTGGGCCGTGATCGTCTACCGTCGTCGCCGCGGACAGACCGGTCTTCCCGCTCAGCTGCGCTACAACATGCCGATCGAGATCTTCTACACGGTCGTCCCTCTTATCCTGGTGCTGGGCTTCTTCGCCTTCACCGCTCGTGACCAGTCGGCCATCGAGGCCAAGTACGACGACCCCGATGTGACGATCGCCGTCTACGGCAAGCAGTGGGCGTGGGACTTCAACTACGTCGACGAAGACGTCTACTCCGCAGGCATCCAGGGCCAGGAAGACCCCGACGACGCCAAGGGCACGCTTGTCGAGTCCGAGATCCCCACGCTCTACCTGCCCGTCGGCAAGAAGATCGAGATCCAGCTCGAGGCTCGCGACGTCATCCACTCCTTCTGGGTCATCGACTTCCTCTACAAGAAAGACATGATCCCCGGCAAGACGAACTACATGTACGTCACGCCGGAGCGAGAGGGAACGTACAGCGGTAAGTGCGCCGAGCTCTGTGGCGAGTATCACTCGCTCATGCTCTTCAACGTCAAGGTCGTCTCTCAAGACGAATACGACGCGTATATCAAGTCTCTGAAGGACGCCGGCTTCAACGGCCAGCTCGGACACGAGTACGACAGAAATCAGAACCTCCCCGGCACGACGTCGCCCCGGGTAGCGGAGTAGGGGAACGCACATGACGACCACAGCCGTAGCGCCGACCACCGGTCAGGCCCTCAACGACGGACAGTCCCGCAGCGCTGAGCGCAAGGGCAACGTCCTGGTCAAGTGGATCACCTCCACCGACCACAAGACCATCGGGTACATGTACCTGATCTCCTCGTTCATCTACTTCTGCCTCGGTGGAGTGATGGCGCTGGTCATCCGTGCTCAGCTCTTCGAGCCCGGGCTCGAGATCCTGCAGACCAAGGACCAGTACAACCAGCTGTTCACCATGCACGGCACGATCATGCTGCTGATGTTCGCGACCCCGCTGTTCGCGGGTTTCGCAAACGTCCTCATGCCGCTGCAGATCGGAGCGCCCGACGTCGCCTTCCCGCGACTGAACGCCTTCGCATACTGGCTCTACAGCTTTGGCAGCCTCATTGCCGTCGCAGGCTTCCTCACCCCCCAGGGTGCGGCCTCGTTCGGATGGTTCGCGTACGCTCCTCTCTCGAGCGAGACGTTCACGCCGGGTGACGGTGGAAACCTCTGGGTCATAGGCCTGGGAATCTCGGGATTCGGAACGATTCTCGGAGCGGTGAACTTCATCACCACCATCATCACGATGCGTGCGCCGGGTATGACCATGTTCCGCATGCCGATCTTCACCTGGAACATCCTCGTAACGTCCATCCTCGTGCTGATGGCGTTCCCGGTTCTCGCGGCCGCTCTGTTCGCTCTCGGTGCCGACCGCATCCTCGGTGCGCATGTCTACGACGCTGCCAACGGGGGAGTGCTGCTCTGGCAGCACCTCTTCTGGTTCTTCGGTCACCCCGAGGTCTACATCATCGCGCTGCCGTTCTTCGGCATCGTGTCGGAAGTGTTCCCAGTCTTCAGTCGCAAGCCGATCTTCGGCTACAAGACGCTGATCTACGCGACGATCTCCATCGCAGCGCTCTCGGTCACCGTCTGGGCTCACCACATGTATGTCACGGGCTCGGTGCTGCTGCCCTTCTTCGCCCTGATGACCATGCTGATCGCGGTTCCCACGGGTGTGAAGATCTTCAACTGGATCGGCACGATGTGGCGAGGTTCCGTCACCTTCGAGACGCCCATGCTGTGGGCCATCGGCTTCCTCATCACGTTCACGTTCGGTGGACTCACCGGCGTCATCCTGGCGTCGCCGCCGCTCGACTTCCATGTCTCGGACTCGTATTTCGTCGTGGCCCACTTCCACTACGTCGTCTTCGGTACCGTCGTCTTCGCCATGTTCAGCGGGTTCTACTTCTGGTGGCCCAAGTGGACCGGCAAGATGCTCAACGAGACCCTGGGCAAGTGGCACTTCTGGATGCTGTTCATCGGCTTCCACACCACATTCCTGATTCAGCACTGGCTCGGCGTTGTGGGTATGCCTCGTCGTTACGCCACGTACTCGCCGCAGGACGGATTCACCTCGATGAACCAGGTCTCGACAGTCGGCGCGTTCCTGCTGGCCGCGTCCCTGGTGCCGTTCTTCCTGAACGTGTACATCACGGCTCGCCGGGCTCCGAAGGTCACGGTCAACGACCCGTGGGGATACTCGCGATCTCTCGAATGGGCCACCTCGTGCCCGCCGCCGCGGCACAACTTCACGTCGATTCCGCGCATCCGCAGCGAGTCTCCCGCATTCGACCTCAACCACCCCGAGGCGGGCATCCCGTTCGGAGTGGGGCCGGCCAAGGACGCGCCAGACGCTCCCACGTATGACACAGCATCCGAGAAGGTGAAGTAACCCATGAGAGCGAACAAGAATCTCTTCTGGATCCTGGCGGTCTTCTGTCTGCTGCTCTCAGCGGTGTACATCTTTTGGCACATCCTCGACCAGGGCAACGTCGAGTGGGTGGGAGCCCTGGGCATCGGCCTCGCGGGTGTTCTCTCCGCCTTCCTCGCGTTCTACCTGGGCCGCGTCTTCAGCGCCCAGGGTGGCGATCTGCCCGAAGACCGACTCGACTCCGACATCGACGATGGTGACCCCGAGATGGGCTTCTACAGCCCCTGGAGCTGGTGGCCTGTCATCCTCGCCGGATCGGCCTCGCTCATGCTGCTGGGCTTCGCGGTGGGAACCTGGATCACCTTCATCGGTGTCGCCCTCGTTCTCGTCGCGATCGTCGGCTGGGTCTACGAGTACTACCGCGGGTACTTCGCCCGCTAGATCCACGCGCGCTTCAGGGCCCGTCTCGTTCATTCGAGACGGGCCCTTTGTGCTGTTCGTGACCGGTCAGTCAGTAGATCGTTCCCATCGCTACGCGCACCTCGGCCAGCGTTGCCTCTGCAGTGGAATTCGCAGCCTCATTTCCGCCACGGAGGATTTTGCTCGCGAGATCAGGATCTTCGGCGAATGCTCGCCGTCGACAAGAGTGCTGAGACACCCGGCCTGCGCTCCGGGTCAAAGGCGATCTTGCGGTCCTGATCTGTGCGGGTGCGACGGATCGCATCGACGGTCTCGTCCGGCGTCATCGAGAGCGAGCTCGAGTTGCCGTAGCTCTTCGACATCTTGCGGCCGTCGAGACCCGGAACCTCCGGCGCCGAGGTGATGAGGGCATCCGGCATGGATAACGCCTGGCCGTAGCGTTCGTTGAACCGTCTGGCGATCACGCGGGTCATCTCGACATGCGGAAGGTTGTCCTTGCCGACCGGCACCAGATTGCCCTTGCAGAACAGGATGTAGGCCGCCTGATGTACCGGGTAGGTCAAGAGTTGAGCCGGCACCGACGAGTGAGTGAAGATCGTGGCCCGCCGAGGATCTATGCCCGCCGCGAGGTAGTCCAATACCGCTCCATACACGTTCTCACGGACGTGAGCCGTTGTGTCGCGGTCGGTGATGACCTGGTAGTCCGCGAGGACCAGGAACATGTCGACGCCGGCCTCCTGCAGTCGAACACGCTCTCTGATCGTGCCGAAGTAGTGCCCGAGATGAAGAGGGCCCGTCGGCCGTTCTCCGGTGACGACGCGAAAGCCCTCGGGTCGCCGCGCTACCGCAGCCGCGATCCCGATCGAGCGTTCTGCTGTTGCGCTGAATGAATCCATCTGTGTCGCCCGACTGTGGGAGCTGCACGAAGTTCTCGCGCCTGTCACGAACTGCGTGCAGCCCGTGAACATACTTCAACCGCCTGCTAGCGCAGCCACCATGCGGAGCAGTCGAAGTTCATAAGAGGAGAAAACCAAAAATCCGCCGGATCGCCTCGAGTGAGACGATCCGGCGGATCAGATTGCGCTACGTCGCAGAGGGGTCAGTGGTGACCGCCGCGCTCGATCTCCTTGGGGCTGACCGGAGCGATGCGGTCTTCGAAGAACCAGCGCGACATGCCTGCGCGGAAGCGCTGGATCGTCGTGATCTTGCCCTGTGCATTCGGGCGGATCATGAGGGGCTGGTAGTCGTTGTAATCCACCAGCTTCCAGCGCTCGTACTCGTCGACGGGCTGGTGCACCTCGATGTACTCGCCACCCGGCAGGCGCACGATGCGTCCGGACTCGAAACCGTGCAGGGCGATCTCGCGGTCCTTCTTCTGCAGGGCGAGGCACACGCGCTTGGTGACCAGGTAACCGATGATCGGGCCGAGGATGAGCAGAGCCTGATTCACGTGGATCACGCCCTCGATCGACAGCTGGAAGTGCGTGGCGATGAGGTCGGAACTCGCAGCACCCCACAGGGCCGCGTAGAACAGAACGCCGGCGACACCGATGGCGGTGCGGGTCGGAGCGTTGCGCGGGCGGTCGAGCAGGTGGTGCTCGCGCTTGTCACCGGTGATCCAGGCCTCGATGAACGGGTAGACGAGAACGGCGACGATCAGACCAGTCAGGATGAGCACCGGGATGATGATGTTGAACGACCAGGTGCGGTCCCAGAGCTCGAATTCGAGTCCCGGCGGAATCAGACGCAGCGCACCGTCGGCGAATCCGATGTACCAGTCAGGCTGCGTACCCGCAGACACCGGCGACGGGTCGTAGGGGCCGTAGTTCCAGATGGGGTTGATCGTGAAGAACGTTCCCATCAGGGCGATGACGCCGAAGACGATGAAGAAGAAGCCACCGGCCTTCGCGGCGAACATCGGGAGGATGGGGGAGCCGACGACGTTGTCCTTCGTCTGGCCCGGACCCGACCACTGGGTGTGCTTGTGTACGACGACGAACACGAGGTGCAGGGCGAGCATGACGGCCAGGATCGCCGGCAGCAACAGGATGTGCAGCGAATACAGGCGTCCGACGATGTCGGTTCCGGGGAACTCTCCGCCGAAGAGCAGGAACGAGATCCAGGTTCCGACAACAGGCAGTCCCTTGATCAGACCGTCGATGATGCGCAGGCCGTTGCCCGAGAGGAGGTCGTCAGGAAGCGAGTATCCGGTGAAGCCTTCTGCCAGAGCGAGGATGAAGAGGATGAAACCGATGACCCAGTTCAACTCGCGGGGCTTGCGGAATGCGCCGGTGAAGTAGATGCGCAGCATGTGGATGCCGATGGCCGCGATGAAGGTCAGGGCTGCCCAGTGGTGGATCTGGCGGATGAGCAGACCACCGCGGACGTCGAACGAGATGTTCAGCGTCGACGACATGGCCGTGGACATCTCGACACCCTTGAGGGGGACGTAGGAGCCGTTGTAGACGACTTCGGCCATCGATGCCTGGAAGAAGAACGTCAGGAACGTTCCCGTCAAGAGGATGACGACGAAGCTGTAGAGGGCGACCTCACCGAGCATGAACGACCAGTGATCAGGGAAGATCTTGCGGCCGAACTCCTTGACGACGCCCGAGATGCTGGTGCGCTCGTCGATGTAGTTAGCGGCTGCCTCGGTGAAGCGGCTCGTGCTGCTCCGCTGCGATGAAGACGATTGTGCGGGTGCCGGGGCAGGTGCTGTCTCCGGCGTGGTCACTGTGCTCATGATGAAGATCGCTCCCAGAAGCTCGGGCCGACGGGTTCGTGGAAATCGCTTTGGGCGATCAGGTAGCCTTCGCCGTCAACGGCGATCGGCAGCTGCGGGAGTGCGCGCTTCGCCGGACCGAAGATGACCTTGCATTCTTCGGTGACGTCGAAAGTCGACTGGTGGCAGGGGCAGAGCAGGTGGTGCGTCTGCTGCTCGTAGAGGGCGACGGGGCACCCGACGTGCGTGCAGATCTTGGAGTACGCGACGATGCCGTCGTACGACCATCCCGTTCGCTCCGCGCTCTCTTTGAGCTTGGAGGGATCGAGACGCATGAGGAGGACAGAGGCCTTCGCCTTCTCTTCGAGACGGTGCTCCGACTCGTTGAGGCCCTCGGGGATCACATGGAATGCGGAGCCGAGCGTGACGTCGGAGGCCTTGATCGGCAATCCAGACGGGTCGAGGGTCAGGCGTGCGCCCTTCTTCCACATCGTGTGCTCGAGCATTTCGACGGGATTCTCGTTCTGAGGACCCCAGCCGCGGAAGAGAACGACCGCGGGAAGGGGGAAGGCGACGAGAGCGCCGAGCAGAGTGTTGCGAACGAGGGTGCGTCGACCGAAGCCCGACTCCTCATTGGCCTGCTTGAAGATCTCCACGGCACGGGCGCGGGTCTCTTCGCTTCCACGAACGGGGTGTCGCTGATCGATGCCCTCGTGATTGGCCATCAGTGCCTTCGACCAGTGCACGGCACCGAATCCCAGACCGAAGAGGGCGAGCACGATGCCGATTCCGAGCATCATCGTGTGCAGGCGCAGAGCGCCCGTGTCGCCGTCTTCGATGGGGAACGCCATGTACGAGGCAATCGCGAAGATGCTTCCGACGATCGACAGGTAGAAGAACGTATAGACCTGACGCTCGGCCGTCTTCTCGGCCTTCGGGTCGGTGTCTGTCACGCGCTGACGGTGAGCCGGGAAGCCTGGGTTCTCGAACGTCTCGGACGGGATGACGGCCGTGCCGGGAGCTGCCGTCTCGTGGGAGACGCCAGTCGACGAAACAGCGGTGATGTCCTTGCCGCTCATATCGTCATGTGCCATGTGATTGCCTTTCGAGCTTTTCTTCGAGGCCGTCCTTTACAGGTCGTCCTCGCCTCGGTGAAGAATGTGTGCGCGGTCGGACCGCTGGTCTAGTTCGACTTCGCGGTGAGCCAGACGGTCAGGGCCACGATGGCGCCCAGTCCGAAGATCCACACGAAGAGTCCCTCGGCCACGGGGCCCAGGCTGCCGAGTTCGTATCCGCCCGGAGACGGGTTCTTCTCGATGTACTTGAGGTACGTGATGACGTCGCGCTTGTCTTCGGGGGAGAGGTTCTTGTCGTTGAAGACCGGCATGTTCTGCGGGCCGGTGACCATGGCCTCGTAGATGTGCACTGCAGCGACTCCGGTGAGTGCGGGCGCGAACTTGCCCTCGGTGAGAGCTCCACCTGCTCCTGCCACGTTGTGGCACATGGCGCAGTTGATGCGGAACAACTCGGCACCGTTGCTGGCGTCTCCGTCGCCGTCGAGGAGGCTCTCGTCGGGAACGGCAGGGCCGGGGGACAGGGACGCGACATATGCGGCCAGCGCCTCGGTGTCCTCGGCGGTGAACTGCGGCGCCTTCTCCATGGCCTGCGGGCCCTGCATCGCCATCGGCATGCGGCCGGTGCCGACCTGGAAGTCGACCGATGCGGCGCCCACGCCGAGGAGGCTGGGACCTGCGCCGGTGCCCTGGAGGTCGAGTCCGTGGCAGCTGGCGCAGTTGGCGGCGAAGAGCTTCTTGCCCTCGTCGATCGTCGTCTGCGAGGCCGTGCTGGTCTCGGCCGTGGCCGTGCTGCTGAAGAGCGCGTAACCACCACCCGTGAACATGAGTCCGATTGCGATCAGGGCAACAGTCGCCAAGGGATGACGTCTGTTTGCCGTGCTGCCTTTTCGGGCCATTCTCTTCACTCTTTTCACAACTCTCTTTGTTCGACCGGTGCTCGGGTGGGCCGGTCGATTATTTCAGCACGTAGATGACGAGGAACAGGCCGATCCAGACCACGTCGACGAAGTGCCAGTAGTACGACACGACGATGGCGCTGGTCGCCTCACGGTGCCCCATGTTCTTGACGGCGAAGATGCGGCCGATCACAAGCAGGAACGCGATGAGTCCGCCGGTCACGTGCAGTCCGTGGAAACCGGTGGTCAGGTAGAAGGCCGACCCGTAGGCGCTGGAGCTCATCGAGATGCCCTCGGAGACGAGGGTCGCGTACTCGAAGATCTGGCCTGACACGAAGATCGCGCCCAGGAGATAGGTGAGGAAGAACCACTCGGTCGTACCCCACTGCGTCGGCTTCCAGCCGGTCGCGCGTGCCTGCAGGCGCTCTGCGGCGAACACGCCTGCCTGGCAGGTGAACGAGCTCGCCACCAGGATGAGGGTGTTCACGAGGGAGAAGGGAACGTTGAGAACGCTCGACTCGCTCTCCCACAGTGGGCCGGACGTACTGCGGAGTGTGAAGTAGATGGCGAAGAGGCCGGCGAAGAACATCACCTCGCTTCCGAGCCACACGATTGTGCCCACTGCCACGACGTTCGGTCGTTGAATCAGCGGGGCACTCGAAGTCTGGGTCAGGGAGCTGCTCGTCACTTCTCCATTATGTCCGATATCAGCACAGGGTTTTTGCATTTGGGTATGAGTCGCGGGGCCCATTGACACCGACTCGGCAGCTGTCCGGCCTTTAGAATCGGCCTATGGCGTACTCAGAGTCCTGGTCCGAAATTCTCTCCACTCTTCTTGCTCGAGACGATCTCTCGGTGTCGGACTCCTCGTGGGCGATGGATCAGATCATGTCGGGTGAGGCATCCGATGCTCAACTCGCCGCCTTTCTCATCGCGTTGCGTGCCAAGGGGGAGACGGTCGATGAGATTGTCGGGTTCCGGGATGCGGTACTCGACCACGCTGTCGGCCTCGACGTCGACCCGATGGCGCTCGACATCGTCGGCACCGGCGGCGACAGGCACGGCACCGTCAACGTCTCGACGATGGCGTCGATCGTGGCTGCTGCTGCCGGCGTTCCTGTCGTGAAGCACGGAAACAGGGCCGCGAGTTCGAAGTCCGGCTCCTCCGACGTGCTCCAAGCGCTGGGCGTCGATCTCGACATCTCCAACGTGCGCACCGCCGAGGTGCTCGACGAGGCGGGAATCACGTTCGCGTTCGCTGCCAAGTTCCATCCCGGCTTCGGCAATGTCGCCAACGTCAGGCGGGAGTTGGGCGTGCCGACGGTCTTCAACTACCTCGGGCCGCTCTGCAATCCGGCCAGGCCCGAGGCATCCGCTGTCGGTGTCGCGCAACTCGACAGGGTGCCGATCTTCGTGGGTGTCTTTCAGACCAGAGGAGCGACGGCGCTCGTCTTCCGAGGCGACGATGGGCTCGACGAGCTGACCACGACGGGCCACAGCCACATCTGGGAGGTCTCGCTCGGGGCTGTGGTGGAGCACGACCTCGACCCCCGAGACCTCGGACTCTCTCGAGCGAAGATCAGCGATCTGCTGGGTGGCGACGCCGAGCACAACGCGGACATCGCGCGGCGGGTTCTGCGGGGGGAGTTGGGGCCGATCCGCGACATCGTGCTGTTGAACGCGGCTGCGGGACTCGTCGCATTCGACCTCGCATCCGATCCGGAGCAGGGACGGCGGTCGATCGTCGAGCGTCTGCGCGAAAAAATGGCCGTGGCCGCCCGGACGATCGATTCCGGTGCGGCGACGGCCACTCTCGACGCGTGGGCCGAAGCCACGCGTCACTGACTCACTGCGTGTCTTCGTCGACCCAGTCGAGGGTCTTCGTGACAGCCTTCTTCCAGTTGCGCAGCAGTCGCTCGCGCTCCGCGACGTCGAGGTTGGGCGTCCAACGCCTGTCTTCCTGCCAGTTGTCGCGCAGTTCATCGAGGGTCGACCAGAAGCCCACAGCGAGGCCGGCCGCGTAGGCCGCGCCGAGCGCCGTGGTCTCTGCGACGACCGGGCGAACGACCGGCACGTCGAGGATGTCGGCCTGGAACTGCATCAGGCGGTCATTGGCGGATGCTCCGCCGTCGACCTTGAGCTCGGTCAGCGGAACCCCCGAGTCGGCGTTGACCGCGTCGAGAACCTCGCGGGTCTGGAACGCGATGGCCTCGATCGCGGCGCGGGCGATGTGGCCCTTGTTCACGTACCGGGTGAGGCCGACCAGCGCGCCACGGGCATCCGAGCGCCAGTGCGGTGCGAAGAGACCCGAGAACGCGGGCACGAAGTATGCGCCGCCGTTGTCGTCGACGGTGTCTGCCAGCGCCTCTACCTCCGGCGCCGACGAGATGATGCCGAGGTTGTCGCGCAGCCACTGGATGAGCGAGCCGGTGACGGCGATGGAGCCTTCGAGTGCGTAGTGGGTCTCGCCGTCGCCGAGCTTGTACCCGATGGTGGTGAGTAGTCCGTTCTCGCTCTTGACGATGTCGGTGCCGGTGTTGAAGATCAGGAAGTTGCCGGTGCCGTAGGTGTTCTTGGCCTCGCCGGATGCCCGCCACGGGAACCTCGCGAAGGAGGCTCGAGTCATGCACGAGGCCGTACACCTCGGAGGAGCTCTTGACCTCCGGAAGCATGGACTTCGGCACGTCGAAGACGGCGAGGATCTCGTCGTCCCACTCCAGGGTCTCGAGGTTCAAGAAGAGCGTGCGACTGGCGTTGGTGACATCGGTGATGTGAACGCCGCCGTCGACCCCGCCGGTCAGATTCCAGGTGACCCAGCTGTCGGTGGTTCCGAACAGCAGGTCGCCGGCTTCTGCTCGTTCCCGGGCGCCCTCGACGTTCTCGAGGATCCAGACGATCTTCGTTCCGGCGAAGTACGTCGAGAGGGGGAGGCCCACCACATCCTTGAACCGGTCTCCACCGCCATCGGCTGAGAGGCGGTCGACGATGGCCTGGGTGCGGGTGTCCTGCCACACGATGGCGTTGTACACGGGTTCGCCCGTGTTCTTGTCCCAGACGACGGCTGTCTCCCGCTGGTTCGTGATGCCGACGGCCTTGATGTTGTGGCGCGTGATGTTCGCCTTCGAGAGGGCCTGCCCGATGACCTCTCTCGTGTTGTCCCAGATCTCCTTCGGGTTGTGCTCGACCCAGCCCGCCTTCGGGAAGATCTGCTCGTGTTCGAGCTGCCCCGTCGATACGATCGACCCGGCGTGATCGAAGACGATCGCTCGGGTACTGGTGGTGCCCTGGTCGATGGCCAGGATGTAATCCGTCATGTCTAACTCCTTCGTTAAATTCTTCGGTCCGGTGCAAGCAGCGGGCCCGGTCACCATGGTGCCCGGGCCCGCTGGGAGGTCACGTGATGATCGGGAGGAGCGGGACAGCCGCGAGACCGGCGAGGACGCCTCCGATGATGGGTCCGACGACCGGGACCCACGAGTAGGACCAGTCGGAGGAGCCTTTGCCCTTGATGGGTAGCAGGGCGTGCGCGATGCGCGGGCCGAGGTCACGGGCCGGGTTGATCGCGTAGCCGGTCGGGCCACCGAGGGATGCGCCGATCGCGATCACGAGGATCGCCACCGGAAGAGCGCCCAGGGCCGCGAGGCCGCCGCCCGGCTCCTGCCGACCGAAACCGATCACCACGAACACCAGGACGAAGGTGCCGATGACCTCGGTGACCAGGTTCCACCCGTAGGAGCGGATGGCGGGACCGGTCGAGAAGACGCCGAGCTTGTTGGCCGCGTCGGGCTCCTCGTCGAAGTGCTGCTTGTAAGCCAGCCACACGAACACGGCACCGATGATCGCACCCAACAGCTGAGCGGCGATGTAGGTGAGGATCGACACGATGTTCACCGGAACACCCGAGCCGAACTCCGTCGCGCCGTTGGCGACGAGCCCCAGGGTGACGGCCGGGTTCAGGTGCGCACCGCTGTTGTACGACACGATCACACCCGAGAACACCGCGAAGCCCCAGCCGATGTTCACCATGAGGAAGCCGCCGTTGAAGCCCTTGTTCTTCACCAGCGCGACGTTCGCGACGACACCACAGCCCAACAGAACCAGCAGAGCGGTGCCTACCAGCTCCGCGAGAAATACAACCCCGAGATTGTCCACATTGACCTTCCTTCACGTGACACCGTCGTCACCTCGTGCAGAGCCCCGCAGCAAGCGGGTGACTACACCATATCTGCACCAATCCGAGGCGCATATGATCTGACGCGCAAAAGTCGAGGCTCTTTCGCCGAACTCGACCGAACAAGTAGATTTGGCTCTGCGAGCTCCGCTCCCGCGCAGCTCCCTGGTCGCAGAGACGCGTTCAGGTCGCACGGCCATCACAGAGGATTGCCACCCATGAAGAAGCTCATCAATGACCCGCGTCGAGTGGTCGAAGAGGCGGTCGCCGGATTCGAAGCGGCCCACGGCGACCTGGTCACCGTGTCGCACGACCCGATCTACATAGCTCGAAAGGACGCGCCGCGACAGGGCAAGGTCGCCCTCGTCAGCGGCGGGGGCAGCGGCCACGAGCCGCTGCACGGCGGGTTCGTCGGATTCGGCATGTTGGATGCCGCCGTGCCCGGTCCGGTCTTCACCTCACCGACCCCCGACCCGATCCTCGCGGCGACAAAGGCCGTCGATGGGGGAGCGGGGGTGCTGCACATCGTCAAGAACTACACCGGTGACGTGCTCAACTTCGAGACCGCCGCTGATCTCGCGGCCGCCGACGGCATAGACGTGCAGACCGTTATCGTCGACGACGATGTCGCCGTCAAGGACTCCCTCTACACGGCCGGACGCCGCGGAGTGGCCGGAACGGTGCTCGTCGAGAAGATCGCGGGTGCGGCTGCAGAGCGGGGCGACGACCTCGCCGCGGTAGCGGCGATCGCCACCAGGGTGAACTCCGTGACCCGCTCCATGGGCGTCGCGCTGACGCCGAGCGTCGTTCCACACGCGGGAGAGCCGAGCTTTGTTCTGGCCGACGATGAGATCGAAATCGGCATCGGCATCCACGGCGAGCCCGGGCGCGAGCGCATCACGATCGAACCGGCCGATGCGATCGTCGATCGGATTCTCGCACCGATCGTCGACGACCTGCCCTTCGCGTCGGGCGACAGGGTTCTGCTCTTCGTGAACGGCCTGGGTGGTACACCACAGGTCGAGCTCTATATCGTCTTCCGGCGCGCGGCCGAGGCCCTCGCGGAGCGGGGTATCACCGTGTCTCGCACCCTGGTCGGCAACTTCGTCACGTCGCTCGAGATGCAAGGCATGAGCATCACCGTGATGAGACTCGATGACGAACTGGAACAGCTGTGGGATGCGCCCGTCGAAACGGCCGCCCTGCGGTGGGGGAGGTAGCAGCATGACGTTGAACACGGAGTGGGCCGTTCGCTGGGTCAGGGAGAGCGCGAAGGTCGTGTCGGAGCACCGGGTGGAGCTGATCACTCTCGATCGCGACATCGGAGATGGTGACCACGGCGAGAATCTCGATCGAGGCTTCTCGGCCGTTCTGCCGAAGCTCGACGATCTGCCCGCGGAAGCGACGCCGGGCGATGTTCTCAAACTCGTCGCGACGACTCTGATATCGACCGTCGGGGGCGCCGCGGGCCCGCTGTACGGAACGGCCTATCTGAAAGCGGCGGGTGCGGTCGCGGGGCAGGAGCACCTCGACGGCGCGGCCGTCGTGGCCATGCTCACGGCTGCTCGAGATGGGATCGTACTGCGAGGCAAGGCCGCGGCCGGCGATAAGACGATGGTGGATGCGTGGAGTCCAGCCGTGGAGGCGGCCGCGTCTGCCTTGAGCGACGGGCTCGACGAAACGGCGATTCTGGATGCGGCTGCCACGGCCGCCGAGGCCGGCGCGCGTGCCACGGAGCCGCTCGTCGCCCATAAGGGAAGGGCGAGCTATCTGGGGGAGCGGGCCATCGGTCACCGCGACCCCGGTGCCCAATCGTCGGCCCTGCTGCTCCGTGTCGCCGCCGACGCGGCGGCGGGCGTCTGACGTGGCGGGAGTCACCGGCAGAGTCGGTCTCGTCTTCGTCTCGCACAGCGAGAAGATCGCCGACGGTCTCGTCGAGTTGGCGGGACAGATGGCCGGAGGAACGGCACTTGCTGCGGCCGGGGGGACCGACGCGGGTGGCATCGGGACGAGCTTCGAGAAGGTCCAGCATGCGATCGCGTCCGTCGACTCCGGTGTGGGCGTCGTCGTTCTGTGCGATCTGGGTTCGGCGATCCTCACGGCGGAGACGGCCAAGGACTTTCTCGACGACGAGGTTCGCGATCGGGTCGTCATCGTGGATGCGCCGCTCGTCGAGGGCGCGGTCGCCGCGGCCGTCGAGGCGGAGGGCGGGGGAGACCTCGAGTCGGTCGTGACCGCCGCACGCTCCGCTATCGAGGCGTTCTCGTCTGACAGCGGCTCCGGGCCCGAGCGCGCCGACAGCGCCGGAGCACCGCCGTCGGCCGACTATTCGCGCATTGTGACGATCATCAACCGCGATGGGCTGCACGCTCGACCCGCGGCCGAGTTCGTGAAGATGGCGAACAGTCTGGGATCTCCCGTGACCGTCAACGGAAAAGATGCGCGGAGCCTTCTCGGGATCATGTCGATGGGTCTCGTCAAGGGCAGCACGGTCGAGCTGAGGACGACGAGCCTGGACGGCCGGGCTGCCGTTGATGCGCTCGCCGAACTGGTGGAGTCCGGCTTCGGCGAGGCGTGAGTCCGTGGAGCCGGTACGGGTCTATTGACATAATGTGCATTATCGGAGCATTGGCGACGGTGGCGAAGCGGGGTGTTTATTCCCAGTGATCGCTTCGTGGGTGATGGATGTGCGAGACGCGAGCAGTTGCGTACTGGTGGCGCCCACACGATCGTCTCCACGATCATCCGGATCTCACTCTGACGCGGATCGGAAGGTCTTCAGGTGAGCATCGGCGCGGGTGAGGCGCTGGACGATCCGGAGTCGTCCTACTCAATCTCTTGACATAATAGATATACGCTCAGGACCCGTCGATGTAGCGGGCCAGATAGTCGCCCGTCAGTGTGGAACGGTGAGACGCGAGGTCGGCCGGCGTGCCCTCGAAGACCACTCGACCGCCGTCGTGGCCGGCTCCCGGCCCGACGTCGATGATCCAGTCGGCATGAGCCATCACGGCCTGATGATGTTCGATGACGATCGCCGTCTTTCCGGCCTCGACGAGACGATCGAGCAGTCCCAGCAATTGTTCGACGTCCGCGAGATGGAGGCCTGTGGTCGGCTCGTCGAGGATATAGACACCGCCCTGCTCGGCCATGTGGGTCGCGAGCTTGAGTCGTTGGCGCTCTCCACCCGACAGCGTGTTCAGTGGTTGTCCGAGGCGGATGTACCCCAGGCCCACATCGGCCAGCCTCGCCAGGACGGCCTGAGCTGCAGGTGTGCGCGACTCCCCCGTCGAGAAGTACTCCAGAGCATCGTCGACGCTCAGTGCGAGCACCTCGCTGATGTCGCGACCCGCCAGTCGGTAGTCGAGCACTGACGCGTCGAATCGCCTGCCCTCGCACACCTCGCACGTCGTCGTGACGGACGCCATCACTCCGAGATCGGTCACGATCACGCCGGAGCCGTTGCAGTTCGGGCACGCGCCCTCGGAATTCGCGCTGAACAGAGCGGGCTTGACGCCATTGGCCTTGGCGAAAGCCTTCCTGATCGGCTCGAGCAGACCCGTGTAGGTCGCCGGATTGCTGCGCCGAGAACCCCGGATGGCTGTCTGATCGACGGAGACGACACCGTCGCGGCCGGCGATCGAGCCGTGGATGAGTGAGCTCTTCCCCGAGCCTGCGACGCCCGTGATCACCGTCAGAACGCCGGTGGGTATGTCGACGTCGACGTTGCGGAGGTTGTGGGTGTCGGCGCTCCGGATCTCGAGGACACCCGACCGGCGGCGCACCTCGGGCTTCACGCGTCGGCGATCGTCGAGGTGGGTGCCCGTGAGGGTTCCACTCCCCCGCAGTCCGTCGACCGAACCCTCGTAACAGACGGTTCCACCGGCCGTTCCCGCTCGGGGCCCGAGGTCGACGACGTGGTCGGCTATCGCGATCGTCTCCGGCTTGTGCTCGACGACGAGGACAGTGTTGCCCTTGTCTCGCAGCTGGGGCAGAAGGCGATTCATGCTCTGGATGTCGTGAGGATGCAGCCCGATAGTCGGCTCGTCGAACACGTAGGTCACATCGGTCAACGAGGAACCCAGGTGGCGGATCATCTTGGTGCGCTGCGCCTCGCCTCCCGAGAGCGTCCCGGCCGGACGGTCGAGTGAGAGATAGCCGAGCCCGATCGCGACGAAAGAGTCGAGCGAGTGCTGCAGCGCCGTCAGCAGCGGCGCGACCGACGGCTCGTCGATCGTGCCCACCCACCGCGCCAGGTCGCTGATCTGCATCGCGCAGGCGTCGGCGATGTTGACGCCGCCGATACGGGACGACCGGGCACCCTCGTTGAGGCGGGTGCCAGTGCATTCCGGGCAGGTTGCGAAGGTGACCGCCCGATCGACGAAAGCGCGGATATGCGGCTGCATCGCTTCGCGATCCTTCGAGAGGAACGACTTCTGCACTTTCGGAACCAGACCCTCGTAGGTCATGTTGATATCGCCGATCTTGACCTTGGTCGGCTCGTGATACAAGAAGTCGTCGAGCTCCTTCTTCGAGTAGTCGCGGATCGGTTTGTCGGCGTCGAGAAACCCGGACCCCGTGAAGATGCGCACTCCCCACCCGTCGGCGGTGTAGCCCGGAATAGTGAGCGCGCCCCCGCTCAGCGACTTCGACGAGTCGTAGAGCTGCGCGAGATCGATGTCATTGACGCGGCCCATGCCCTCGCACCGCGGACACATCCCGCCCGTGACGGTGAAGCTCCGACGCTCCTTCACCTCGCGCACGCCCTTGTCCATGGTGACGGCGCCGGCGCCACTGATAGACGGAACGTTGAAGGCGAAGGCCTGGGGCGGTCCGACATGAGGGTGCCCGAGCCTCGAGAGCACGATCCGCAACAGGGCATTCGTGTCGGTCGCGGTGCCGACGGTCGAACGTGAATTCGCTCCCATCCGCTCCTGATCCACGATGATCGCGGTCGTCACCCCCTCGAGCACGTCGACGTCGGGGCGCGCGAGAGCGGGCATGAGTCCCTGAAGGAACGCGCTGTAGGTCTCGTTGATCATGCGCTGCGACTCGGCGGCCACGGTGCCGAAGACCAGGGAGCTCTTGCCGGATCCCGAGACTCCGGTGAAGACGGTCAGCCGGCGCTTCGGAATGTCGACGTCGATGTTCTTGAGGTTGTTCTCCCGAGCCCCTCGAACCCGTATCAGGTCGTGGTTGTCGGCAGCCAGGCTCATGATCGTCTCCGTCGTCGGGGTTCTCAGCAGGCGGACAATTGACCGCGGAGGATTCGGGCGAGATCGTCGGGCTCGACAGGATCCGTCGTCTTCTCGAGCTCACCCAGACTCCACCAGCGTTGATCGATGATGTCCACCAGTTCCTCGGGAGTCCAATTGCTGGTGTCGAGGTCGAACCGTTCGGTGCGCACCGAGTACCAGACCTCGTGATGCGAGGCCCAGACGCCGGGTGCTCTCTCTGCCACGAAGTCGTGACTCCAGATCGGCGGACCCGGATCCTCGATGACGAGTCCGGTCTCCTCGAAGAGCTCCCTGACCGCGGCTGTCGGATGGTCCTCGCCGACCTCGAGATGGCCACCCGTCGTCAGCCATCGCGACGGATAGCTGTCGACATCGTGCCGGGTCAGCAGAAGCAGAACGTGATCGTACTGGTCGACGAGCAGTACCCGAGACTTGGCATAGACGATGTCGGTCGTCGTCGCGTGCTGAACCATGCCGACCGTCCCCGAGTCAGTCGACGGGCGCGAAGTCGCTGATGTCGCCGACATAGCGCGTGTGGTTCTGCGGGATCGGCTCGACAGCGGCGAGTGCGACCTCGGCGGCGAACTCGCCGACGTTGTAGAGGCGGCCCGCCGACTCTTTGCGGGAACTGATAGCGCCGGGATTGGCTCGTTCGAGGAGCGTCGCGGTGATGGTGCCCTCGATCATGTCGCCGGAGACCACGACGAACTCGATTCCCTTCTCGTCGAGCTCGGGGATCAGAGCGCGCAGCGCGTCCTCACCGGCCCGCTTCGACAGGGCCACGGGGACATATTCCGGCATGGTCTCGGTGGTGTGGATGAAGTGGGCCTGGTGGCTGGTGACGAAGACGACTCTCGAGCCGGGCGCCAGAAGAGGGACTGCGCTGGTCAAGACGTTCAGCTGGGCGTCCCGGTTGAGTGTCATCGCGTAGTCGGCGGCCATTCCGCCTTCCATTCCTCCCGAGGCGTTGAGCACCAGAACGTCGAGTCCCCCGAACTCCGACTGGATGCGCTCGAACAGCTGGGCGACGGAGTCGGGATCGGTGAGATCTGCTCCGACCGTGATCGCCTCTCCCCCGTGTTCCGCGATCTTTGCGGCGAGTTTGAGCGCTCGAGCCTCTTTGTTGCGGAAGTTGATGGCCACTCGGGCGCCGGCGGCAGCGAAGTACGACACGGTGTCAGCACCGATTCCGCGCGATGAGCCGGTGACGAGAACCCGCTTCGCGGCCATGGACTCGGGTTTCAGGGGGTTTGTTGACACGCTCGATACTCCTTTGACTGTGGAACCCGAGACTACCAACTCGCGGTCCTCCCCTCCTGCGTTGCTGGTAGTTTTAAGGCATACACCGACGAGAGGAGTCGTGTACAGATGGTCGAATTCCTGGCGTCCTACGCGTGGACGATCTGGCTGGCCCTGGTGCTGGTCTTTCTCATCGTCGAGATGTTCAGTCTCGAGTTCACATTCCTCATGATCTCGCTGGGTAGCCTCGGCGGCCTCGTCTCGAGTCTGGTCGGCGTTCCGTGGTGGCTCCAGATCATCATCGCCTCCGTTTTGTCGGTGCTCCTCATCTTCACGATCAGACCTCCACTGTTGCGAGCTCTTCGGCGGGGCGGCGACACCACCAAGAGCAATGTGGATGCCTTGATCGGCCTGTACGGGGTCGTCACGACCCGCCTCACCGGCGCGGGCGGGCACGTCAAGCTCTCGAACGGCGACATCTGGACCGCGCGGGTGTCTCCGTCTACAGACTCGGCCGATCTCGATCCAGGTCAGAGGGTGCTCGTCACCGCGATCGATGGGGCGACGGCATTCGTCGTTCCCGCAGAAAGGACCACCCCGTGAACAACTCGGATTCCGCGATCGTCGGGCAGATCGTCGTGATCGCCATCGTCGTCGTTGTCGTCATCTTCGTGCTCGTGATTCTCGCGCGGTCCATCCGCATCATTCCGCAGGCCACCGCGGGTGTGGTCGAGCGACTGGGTGCCTATCACAAGACCCTCGAGCCCGGCCTTCGCGTACTGGTCCCCTTCATCGACCGGCTCCGCCCCCTGATCGATCTTCGCGAGCAGGTCGTCTCGTTTCCCCCGCAACCGGTGATCACCGAAGACAACCTGGTCGTGTCGATCGACACCGTCGTCTTCTTCCAGGTGACCGACGCTCGGGCGGCCACCTACGAGATCGCCAACTACCTCGGCGCAGTCGAGCAACTCGCAACCACGACATTGCGCAATGTCGTCGGCGGGCTGAACCTGGAGCAGGCGCTCACCAGTCGCGACGAGATCAACGGTCAGCTGCGCATCGTCCTCGATGAGGCCACCGGCAAGTGGGGTATCCGCGTGGGCCGAGTGGAACTCAAGGCCATCGATCCCCCACTGTCGATCCAGGACTCGATGGAGAAGCAGATGCGTGCCGAGCGGGAACGTCGCGCCGTCATCCTCACCGCCGAGGGAACGAAGCAGTCGGCCATCCTCGAGGCCGAGGGGCATCGGCAGGGCGAGATCCTGAGGGCAGAGGGCGATGCGCAGGCTGCGGTCCTGCGAGCGAAGGGTGAAGCGGAAGCCATCACCACCGTGTTCGGCGCCATTCATCAGGGCGAGCCGGATCAGCTTCTGCTGGCCTACCAATACCTGCAAACGCTTCCCAAGCTCGCCGAGGGGTCGGCCAACAAGCTGTGGATCATCCCGAGCGAGCTCACCGAGGCGCTCAAGGGAATCGGTCAGGCGTTCGGCGACCGTGCACCGACACCGCCGCAGGACTGACGCGGCCGGCGGGTGGTTCTCCCCCGCTGTCCCTCGGATTCTCGCGCACCGCGGCCTCGCCCTCGACGTTCCCGAGAACACACTCGCCTCGTTCGACGCGGCGTGGGCTCTCGGCGTTCTCTACCTCGAGACCGACGTCCACGTGTCGAAAGACGGCGTCGCCATGATCGCGCACGATCCCCGGCTCGACCGCGTTGCCGGAGTCGACGCAGCCGTCTCCGATCTGACAACCGCGCAGTTGCAAGAGATCGACCTCGGAGCGGGCCAGCGCATGCCGACTCTGCTCGAGGCTCTTCGTGCCTTCCCGGACGCGCGTTTCAACATCGACGTCAAGTCGCCTCAGGCGGGAGCAGCCGTAGCCGGCGCCGTGCTCGCCGCCGAGGCGACCGATCGCGTCTTGATCACGTCGTTCTCGTCGACAAGGCGCGCGGAGGCTGTTCGACTCATCCCGGGCGTAGCCAGCTCGGCCAGTGCTCCGCGGTTCGCCCTCATCCTCGCGCTGGCCAAGCTCGGCCTTCTCGCGATCGCGCCTCGAGCCGTCGTGGCAGTCGATGCAGTGCAGGTGCCGCCGCGGCACGGCCGCCTCGAGATCGCGACGGATCGCGTCGTTCGAGCGCTTCATCGCCGGGGTATCGAGATACACATCTGGACAGTGAACGACCCCGAACAGATGCGGAGACTGCTCGAACTCGGGGTCGACGGAATCGTGACCGATCGACCAGACCTGGCCCTGGAACTGCTTCGTCGTATCCGATCGACGCACGAGGCGCAGCCCCTCGCGTGACCCTGCTTACTCTCTGGGAGAGTTCTGGTAAAGCTCCGGCCGGGAAGAATTGCCCCCGTTCTGGGGTTTATAACGGTGTAAAGCAACGCGAGAAAGGACCACACAATGGCAGATCGCAGCTTGCGCGGAATGAGACTCGGAGGCCAAAGCCTTCAGACCGAAGAAGGCGTCGTCTTCTCCCCGCGCTTGACCCACACGTATCACTGTCCCTCCTGCGGCAAGGACACCGACATGGTGTTCTCCGCAGAGGCCGAAGCTCCCGACACTTGGGAGTGCAAGTACTGCAGCATGGAAGCGACTCGCATGGTCGGGTCAGAGCCCGTCATCGTCGAGCACGCGGAGTCGAAGACGCCGCGCAGCCACTGGGACATGCTGCTGGAGCGACGCACTCGCGCAGAGCTCGAGGAGCTGCTCGAAGAGCGTCTGACCTACCTCCGCGCCCGTCGAGGCCAGAAGGTCAACGCCTAGTCCGCATCCCGGCACGATTCAGCGCCCCGGTCAGCATCAGCTGACGCGGGGCGCTTCTCGTCGTGCCCGACGTGAGCTTCGGGCGGTGAGCAGGGTGAGAGCAAGGCCGGCGAGTCCGAGCCCCGAGACGAGCAGTTCTATACCACCGCCCAGCAGGGTCGCCGGTGTGGTCTGCGTCGCCAACGGCACGTCGGCGATCATGGCACCCGCTTCGTAGGGGCGGATCGACGCGATGGTCGAGCCGTCTGGGGCCACGATGGCCGAGGTCCCGACGGTCGAGATGTTCACGACACTGCGCCCCGTCTCGACGGCGCGCAGCCGCGCTATCGCGAGCTGTTGCAGGTTCTCGTCGGTCTTGCCGAAGTCCGCGTTGTTGGTCTGGGCGAGGATCACCTGCGCCCCGTCGTGCACCATGTCTCGCGCGACCGCGTCGTCGGTGATATCGAAGCAGATCGAGATTCCCGCGATCACACCGTCCACGTCGAAGACGGTGTCGGTCGTGCCCTTGGTGTAGTCGCGGGTGACGAGATCGACCAGGTCGGGGACGATGGCGCGGAAGAAGGCACGAGCGGGCATGTACTCCGCGAACGGCACGGGGTGCCGCTTGTCGTAGTGGTCGACCGATCCCTGGCCGGCCTCCCAGAGCAGGGAGGTGTTGTAGTAGGTGTTCTGAGACGGGTTCGTGATCGTTCCCACGATGAAGGGTGCGTTCATCTTCTCGCTCAGATAATCGAGCTGTTTTGCGGCCTGCTCCGATCGCGCCGGGTCGAGATCCGACCCGTTCTCGGGCCACACGACCATGTCGACCTTCTGATCGATGATCTTCAGGGTCTCAGCTGTCTGATCGCTCAGCACGTCGCCGGCCGCCCGCTGAGAGAACAACGACGCGTCGGTGTTCCCCTGCACTGCGGCGATGCGCGATGAACCGTCGGTCGGTGCGTACCAGGCCGGCACGGCGAGGGTGGCGACGATGGCCGTCGCAGCCCAGAGGATGCGCGTCGTCGCGACAACGGTCGTCGTGCGTGCGACCTCGACGAGAAAAGCGACGAGCCAGACCATGACGAACGAGACGCCCGAGAAGCCGATCCACGCCACGAGCGAGGCGTAGGGGCTCTCGGACTGCGAGAACACGACGCGTCCCCACGAGAATCCGCCCTCGGGCCACACGGCGGTGATCGCCTCGCGAGCGGTCCAGAGCCCGGCGATGACGATGGGCAGCATCACGAGCCGGATGCCGGTTCGCGGCCAGGTGCGCGGGGCACGGCTGTAGACCACGGCGAGTAGTGCGGCCCCGATGGCGAAGAAGAGCGCCTGGAGAATGGCCAGTGCAAGCCAGGGAATGGGGCCCAGATACAGCGTGAGCCAGAAGATGTGCACGCCCCAGAACGAGAATCCTCCCACCAGGCCGATCAGGAACGCACTGAATACCCGGCGTCCGATGACGGACACCAGGATCAAGGCGATGCCCAGGAAGGTGACCGGCCAGAGACCCTTGTCGGGGAAGCCCGTATCGAGAGCGACTCCCCCGGCCGCGGCGGTGAGGAGTGCCAACCAGAACGGCATCAGGGGGCGCACAGGCGTGCGGAGATCGTCGAGCACCGTTCTCAGGCCACCGATGAGTACGCCACGATGCCGCGACGGATCAGGTCGAGAGCATCTCTGGCCGTGCGCGCGACACGCGCATCGGGCTGACCCTGCAGCTGGTCGAGCAGATCGATGGTCTGCTTCGTCCAGCGGACGAAGTCACCCGCCTGCATGTCGGCGTCGGTCAGAACGTCGTCGAGGCGGGCTCCTCGTGCCCACTGGTACATGGCGAGGCTCAGCCCTGTCGAGATGGGAGACCCTTCGGGGAGACGGTGCCGAGCCTCGAGTTCCTGGATCGACTCGAGAATGTGCCGAGTCGATTCGAGAGCCGCTCTGAACGGTCCTCGCGGGAGGAATCGGTCGGCGACGTCGTTCTCTTCTCGTCGGGGCTCGTAGACCAGAGAGCAGGCCATTGCGGCGAGCCCGGCAGCATCCAGGTCTTTCCACGCCTGGCGGCGCAGGCATTCGGCCACCAGCAGGTCTCTCTCACCATAGATGCGCTTGAGTGTGCGCCCGGTCGGCGTCAGAGTCATCTCGCCGTCGGCTTCGGCCGTGAGATAGCCGAGCTCGACGAGGACGTCGGTGACTCGGTCGAAGACCTTGGAGATCGCCCCGGTGCGCGTATTGATCTGCTGTGCGAGGCGATCCGTGTCTTTCTTCAGGCGCCACCACCGTTCGGCCCACCGTGCGTGCTGCTCTCGGTCAGGACACGAGTGCACGGGATGTACCTTGAGTCGACGACGGAGGTCGTTGATCCTCTTCGAACGAGAATCGCGTTCGGCCCTCGACTGAGAATCTGCTCTGCCCGCCCCGGATCGCTCGAGCTCGGTGATCTCGCGCCGCAGGGCGGCGTACTCGGCGAAGTCGCCCCTGTCGCAGGTCATGGAACGCGCGTACCCTGCCAGCGACTCCTCGTGCGAGCGGAGTTTGCGGGCGAGATCGACGACGGCTCTGTCTGCCTGGAACTGTGCGAACGACGACTCGAGGCTGTCTCTGGTGCGCGCCCGTCCGAACTGCTCGATGAGGTTGACCGCCATGTTGTAGGTCGGCCGGAAACTGGAGTTGAGCGGGTAGCTGCGCCGGGACGCGAGAGAGGCGATCGCCTGCGGGTCGAGCCCGTCTCGCCACTGGATGACGGAGTGCCCCTCGACGTCGATTCCGCGGCGACCGGCTCGTCCGGTCAGCTGGGTGTACTCCCCCGGCGTGATCGGAACGCGGGCCTCGCCGTTGAACTTTTCGAGCTTCTCGAGCACGACCGTGCGCGCGGGCATGTTGATGCCCAGAGCCAGCGTCTCGGTGGCGAAGACGACCTTGACGAGCTTTTTCTGAAAGAGCTCTTCGACGACCTCTTTGAAGGCCGGTAGGAGCCCCGCGTGATGCGCGGCCACGCCGCGCTGCAGGCCTTCGAGCCATTCCCAGTATCCGAGCACCGCCAGATCTTCGTCGAGGATCGTGCGACATCTGTCTTCGACGATGTCACGGATCTCGTCGCGCTCGTCGGCGGTGGTGAGCCTGATTCCGGCCCGCAGAACCTGCTTGACGGCCTGATCGCATCCGATTCGGCTGAACACGAAGAAGATCGCCGGCAGCAGATTCTGCCGATCGAGCATGTCGATGACCTCGGGCCTGTCTGCTCGCTCCTGCGCGCCATGCCCGCCCCGATGGTAGGAGCGACCGCCGCGTCTGTCGCGCGAGCCTCGTCGACTCGAGCTCTGCGGCATCGAGTTGCGAGCGATACGCAGAAGCTCGGGATTCACACGATTGGTCGCGGCTTTTCCTGTCGCATCGAACAGGTCGATGAGCTTGCTGCGGACCATCACGTGCTGGTCGAGGGGAACGGGGCGTTCTTCCGAGACGATCACCGATGTCTGGCCTCGAACTGCTTGCAGCCAGTCGCCGAATTCCTCGGCGTTCGACACCGTGGCGCTCAGCGAGACCAGCCGCACCTCGGAGGAGAGGTGGATGATCACTTCCTCCCAGACGGCTCCACGGAATCTGTCCGCGAGGTAGTGCACCTCGTCCATGACGACGTAGGCCAGATCGGTGAGCAGATCGGAGTCGGCGTAGATCATGTTGCGAAGCACCTCGGTGGTCATGACCACGATGCGAGCCGACGCGTTGATGTTCGTGTCGCCCGTGAGGAGGCCTACATTCTCTGCGCCGTATTCGGCCGTGAACTCATGGAACTTCTGGTTGCTCAGCGCCTTGATGGGTGCGGTGTAGAAGACCTTCGCGCGTTTCTGCTGCATCGCGAGGAACAGTGCGAACTCGGCGACGACCGTCTTGCCTGCGCCGGTCGGCGCCGCCACCAGAACGCTGTCCCCGGCCTCGAGAGCGCCGCATGCCTCGATCTGGAACGTGTCGAGGCCGAAGTCCACCCGCTCGGCGAAGGCATCGAGCAGGGGTTTGCCACCGCGTGCCCGGCTGCGCGCGTAGCGTTCGGCCGGCGAGAGGGCTGTGGGGTCGGATTCGGGCATCAGGCGGCCAATTCGCTGTCGAGTCGATCGGCCGCTCGAGCGACGCGCCAGTCATGGATCCACGCGACGCCGTAGGCCGCGAAGAACAGGATGACCATGGGGATGGCGAGAAGGATCATGGCGGTGGGGTCTGCGGCGGGCGTCGCGATGGCGGTGAAGAGAACGATCGCGAGGATCGCGAGGCGCCACGACTTGATGATCGCCGACGCGCTGAGCACGCCGACGAAATTGAGCAGAACGAGAAAAACCGGCAACACGAAGGCGATACCGACGGCGAGGACCAGCTTGAGCACGAAATCGTAATAGCCGCGAGCCGTGATCAGGTTTGTGTCTTCGGAGGGGGCGAAGCTCGCCAAAAGGATGACGATGTGCGGCAGCACGTACCAACCGGCTACGCAGCCCGCGAGAAAAAGCGGGATCGATGCGCCAAGGAAGCCGACGCTGTAGCCCTTCTCTCGCCGGGTGAGTCCGGGTACGAGAAAAGCCCAGATCTGATAGAGCCAGACCGGCGAAGACACCACGAAGCCGATGGTGAGAGCGATCTGCACCTTGAGGTCGAAGGCTCCGCCGATGTTGTCCCAGTTGATGCTGGCGACGCGGCCCTGCTGTTGGCCGACTTCGGTGATGGGCCCTCTGATCGCATCGAGAACGAAGTCAGAGAGGAACCAGCCAGCGATGGCGCCCAGAATGATGCCGATCGCCGCAATGAAGAGTCTCCTGCGTAGCTCGAGGAGATGCGCGCCGAGAGACATGCGTCCCTCGCGGTTGGCACGCCGCTTGGTTCGGGCGGCCACCGTGCCTATGGCTTTGGCTTGAATTCAGGCGAAGCGACGCCCGATGCCTGGTCGGCGACCGGTGCGGCGTGAGCCGAGGTATCGGTCGTACCCGTCGACTCCGACGGCGACGCGTTCTCGTCTTTCATGGTCTTGACCTCGCTGCGGAAGATGCGCATCGACTGACCGAGGCTGCGTGCGAGGCCGGGAAGCTTCGGAGCGCCGAACAGCAGAACGACGACAACGAGGATGATGACGAGATGGGGCCACCCCAGTGCGTTACCGAACATCGGTCCATCCTTCCCAGGCTTGTGGTGCAGTGATCAGTCTACCCCGGTTCATTCGGGTGTCCCTGCGAAGCTGCCGCATGGTGGCACGACGATCTCTTTCGCGATCACGGCGGTTAGCGACGACAGAGTAGCCGTCGAGGATAGCGTTCGGAGGAGTCTCGACCGACAACTCCTCGACGTTCCTCTGCAACAGCTCGACCTTGTCGGTCAGCCGCTCGAGTTCGTCGACGACCGCTACGCCTTTTTTGAAGAGGCGCCAGCCGAAGAACACGAGTGTGCCGACCATGAGGATCGCCAGCGCCAGCCAGATGAGGATCCACGACCACCAGTACATCGTGCCAGCCTACGCGGTCGTGATCGACGTCTCGGGGTGCGCCGGATCGGCATAGGACGCCAGTGCATCCTGTGCCCACCGGCGGGCGGCCTGTCGAGCCTCCGGAGGATCGACGACTCTGGCCACACCGGCCAGGCCCGCGACGAGGCGCGTGAGGCCGTGGAAGTGCGCGACGCGCACTGCTGCTCGACTCATGTCTCCGTGCCGGGTCACTCGTGTGCCCTCGGGAACGAACTCGCCGAGTAGTCCCAGCGCCTCGGGCCTGAACTCGAGGACGACACTCATGTGCTCCCCCGACGTGTCGAAGAGCGAGTCCGAGAGAGGGATGTCGGCGGGCCGATGCTCGATGGCCAGGTCGGTGACGCTCAGCGCGTCGATGCGGTCGAGTCTGAAGGTCCGCACCGAGAGCCGCGAATGGCACCATGCCCGTAGATACCAGTCGTCGTTATCGGAATCGAGACGCAGCGGATCGACGCGCCGGTGCTCCCTCTGTCCGCGGGAATCTCGGTACTCGAACTCCACCTGGACGCCGCGGGCCAGGGCGTCACCGATACGCGCGAACGTCTCGTTCGTCGTCGCCGGTGAGACGATCACCTGACTGGGCGTCTCAGACGCGCCTCTCGCCAGTTTGGCGGCGAGGCTCGAATACGCGGCTGAGTCCACGTTCTCGGGCAGCGCCTGCAGGTACTGCAGTCCGGCGATCAGGGCCGATGCCTCTCGGGCGGAGAAACGGGGTGAGTCGTCGATGGCGACGAGCTGGGTGATGATGATCTCGTTGTCGTCGAATGCGTCCCAGTCGATGTCGAACAGGTCGCCGTGCTGATAGTTGCTGTCGCTTCCGGGCACTCCCGACACCGCGATCAGGAGGACCGCTTCTCGGATCGTCTCGTCCGAGACTCCGAAGTGTCGGGCAGCGTCGTGAACGCTGACCTGGGTCTGCTGGATCAGATAGGGAACGAGCGAGAGAAGGAAGGTCAGCTTGTCTTGGGCGTGGTGAAACCCGCCGGGAGTCGTCTGATCGGCGCTCATACGGCATCCTCGGTATCTGTATGGCTCTCGATGATGGCCGTGAGCCGATCGCGGACGGCGTCGATGAGAACCGGAGGCGAGATCACGACGACCTCGGGTCCGAAGGCCGCGAGATCGTCGGCGAGAAGCGCGAGGTCTGTGTAGTGCAGCGCGATGGTTCCATCGGCGTGCCGGATGCTGCCCAGCCGCTTTCCGAGGCGCGATTCGGCGTCGGTTCCGGCACGGACGGACACGTGCGCGACCTGAGTGCGCCAGATCTCGTCGAGTTCGGCCAGTGCATCGTCGCCGGCCGTCGGGGATGCCGGACGCGGCGCGGGCGTGCGCGTGACGGCCACGGGCCCGACGATTCTCGACAGCAGGAACGTGCGCGGAGCATCGGCCTGCTGATCTGTCGCCTGGAGGTACCAGCGGCCCTGGTGCTGCACGACGGCCGTCGGGGCGACGATTCTCTCTCTGGCGTTCTGCTCCCCCGGCTTGAGGTAGCTGAAACGCACGAGCACGGCCTTGTCGAGGGCGTTGGTGAGCGGAGCGAAGGCGGCGTCTCTGGTGCGGATGCGCGGGGCATAGCCGATGAGCTGCTTGCTCCCCTCGGTTCCCAGCGAGCGCAATTTGAGAAGAGCTCGTCGGGATTCGCCCGAGAGCGACCCCTCTCGCCAGACCATGGCGGCGAGGTTCAGAAGAGTCGTCTCCTCCGGCGTGAACGAGATGTCGGAGGGGAGGTCGTAGTCACCCTTGGCGATGCGGTAGCGCAGAGCCTGGTTGTTGCCGGGATCTGTGGGCGACTCGAGCGTTTCGAGGGGTACGCCCAGTTCTCGAATGTCGTCTTTGTCGCGTTCGAACTGACGCTCGAGGCTTGAATTGTCTCCGCCAGGAACGAACTTCTGCCTGTACCCCTGCACGGCACCCAGGATCTCGGCCTTGGTGAGGCCGATCTCTGTGGATACCAGGGCCAGGACGAGGCTGAAGAGTCGCTCTTCGACAGCGACGGCGGGAACCGAGGAGTCGATCGAGGAGGCGGTTCGCGACTGGTCTGGCACGGAGACTATTTTAGTGCGACGCGAGGGAGCGGTGACCTGAGCCGCTCTCGTCAGGGTGCCGGGTTGGCGCCGAGGATGTCGACGACGTAGACGAGCGTGGATCCCGGGGGGACACCCTGGGTGCCCGTGTCGCCGAAGCCGTCTGCGGGAGGCACGACCACGAGGACCTGCGAGCCGATGGTCTGGCCGACGAGCGCCTTGACGAGCCCGGGTACGACTCCGCCCTTATTCGTCGTGCCGTCGGCCGCGAGCACCTGCGTCGCAGCACCCTTGTCCCAGGTCGACTCGAAGACTGATTTGTCGCTCCACACGACCCCGAGGGACTGGATGACGAGCACGTCGCCCTCGGCCACCTTCGCGCCGGACCCCTTCTTGAGGGTGGTGTACCGCAGATCGCTCGGCACCGTGCCCGAGGGGATGGTGACGCCGGGGCGGCCATCGGGTGCCGTCACGACGCTGGGGAACCCTGCCTGCGCGGGCTCCGCCGACCCGGTGGCCGCGCCGGGGTAGACCGACGTGATGTCGAAGACATAGGCGTCCGAGGTCGCGGCGGCCGGAGCCGCCGAGGGATCGACCGTCGTCTGTGCCGAGGGGATGACGGCCGCGATGCGGTCGCCTGCACGCGCGCAATCGAGCGCGTCGATGAATCCCGCGGGCGTGGCCGTCTTGTCGAGCGTGATCATGAAGGGCGACTGCTGAGAATTCGACGAGTCGGTGCCGCTGGCGATGACCGCCTTGCCCCAGACCACATCGCCGACCTGAGCAGCAGGGCCGGACCCGGCCGTGAGGATCGAGCGCTCGGTGCTCTTCGTCTTCAGCGGAGTGGCGAAATCGAGCGTAGCCTCCCCCGGATCACCGGAGGCCGTGACGGTCTCGGACGCCGCTCCGGGTTGAGCGAGGGGCGTGCAGCCGCCGTCGGCGAGACCCGATCCCGGCGACGCGCACGCCGACAGGGTGGCGAGAAGACCCGCAGACAGAATGAGCGCGATCGACTTGCGCACGGATCCTCTTTTCAGTGGTGGTTGAGCGGACAACAGCTTAGTTTATTCCGCGTCGGCGTCTTGGCTGGGCGACGGCTGTGCGGCGTCGCCGTCTGTGCGGGCCGTCGCCGTCGCCGTCGCCATGCGCACACGCTTGCGGAGACTCTTGGGGCTGATGCCGCGTTCGCCGAGCGCGCCCGGGGTCCACGTCTCCACATCGTCATCGGAGTATTCGCTCTTGGAGGCGCGACGCTTCAGTTCGGGCAACTGGGCTCCCGGAGCCAGGCGTCGTGCGGTGACGAGGAAACCCGTGTGTCCGATCATGCGGTGATCCGGTCTGACGGCGAGGCCCTCGACGTGCCACGACCTGATCATCGTCTCCGAAGGCTGCGGGTCGGTGAACGATCCGGTGCTGCGGATCGTCTCGACGACGCGGGAGAGCTGAGTGACCGTGGCCACATAGCAGAGCACGACTCCCCCGGGCTTCAGAGCGTCGGTCACAGCCGGGATGCACTCCCAGGGCGCGAGCATGTCGAGGACGACGCGGTCCACCGAGTGCTGCTCGTGCTGTTCGGGCAGCGCCTCGCTCAGGTCGCCCAGGGTGATGCTCCAGTTGTCGGGAGCGGAACCGGAGAACGCCGTCACGTTGGCCATGGCCACGTCGGCGAACTCCTCGCGGCGTTCGAACGACGACAACCGCCCCTCCGGACCGATCGCTCGCAGGAGCCACAGAGACAATGCGCCGCTGCCGACGCCGGCCTCCACCACGGTCGCCCCGGGGAAGATGTCGGCCTGGCCGAGGATCTGCGCTGCATCCTTGGGGTAGATGATCGCGGCCCCGCGCGGCATAGACATAACGAAGTCGGTGAGCAGGGGGCGCAGCACGAGATACTCCACGCCCACGGTGTTGGCCACGACGGAGCCGTCGGGCTGCCCGATGATGGCGTCGTGGTCGATGGCTCCGCGGTGGGTGTGGAACTCGGCCCCCGTCGCCAGGGTGATGGAGTTCAGCTTGCCCTTGGGGCCGGTGAGCTGCACGCGTTCGCCGACGCGGAACGGTCCGGAGAATGAATTCACGGTTATGGGTGTCGACTTCCGGTTGTGGGGTGGATGGCGCCAGAGCGCCAGTGGGCTGCCAGCGCCGCACTCACGTCGTCGACGGTGCGGCCCTCGAGTGTCGGCCACAGCACACTGGCCGGGCTGTTCTCCAGAGAGAGCATGTGGGGAACGCCGACGGTGACCGCGCCCGAAGCGGCAGCGCTCGCGACCCCGGGAACGGAGTCCTCGAAGGCAACGCACTCGTCGATGGGGACTCCCAGGAGGCGTGCCGCCTCGAGGTAGGCCTCCGGGTGGGGCTTGCTGTTCTCGACGCTGTCGCCGGAGACGACGACGTCGAAGGCGTCGAAAGGAATGAACGACCTGACGTGCTCGGCCATCACACCGAAAGACATGGTGACCAGGGCGCAGGGAACGGCCGCCTCTCGCAGTGCGGAGAGCAGTTCACGGGCGCCCGGCCGCCACGGCACGCTGATGCTGATGAGCGCCATCACCTCGCGAGTCAGATGGTCGATGATCGCGTCGGCGGCCATGTCGACTCCGTGCTCCTGAAGGAGACGGGCGGTGCGGTCCAAACCTGATCCGACCAGGGTCATCGCGTCTTCGTGGGTCCAGACGCCGCCGAACGTCGCGACGAGCTTCTCCTGCGACTGCATCCAATAGGGCTCGGTATCGACGATCGTTCCGTCCATGTCCCAGAGGACGGCGGCGGGCAGGGGTGTCATCACGTGGATCGAGTCTACGGGGCCCGGGGGCTCGGTCTGGATCGACGGCCTATCCTTGTCAGAACGATCACGAGACGACGAAAAGGGTTCTCCACACGGTGACACAGGGCAATGAATTCCTCAGAGGGCGACTTCTCGTCGTCGCATTCGAGGGCTGGAACGATGCGGGCGAAGCTGCGACGGGAGCGGTTCAGCTGCTGCGTGAGCAGCTCGACGTGGTCACGATCGCCGGTGTCGACGCAGAGGAGTACTTCGATTTCCAGTTCAACAGGCCGGTGGTGTCTCAAGACGATGAGGGCAATCGAGCCCTGATCTGGCCGAGCGCGACCATATACGGTCCGGCGAAAACAGAGGTCGACAACATTCCTCTGGCAGCTGACGCCGAGCTCCGCGTGGGCTCGGACAACACGGGCAATGTGTTTCTGCTCGTGGGTGCGGAGCCCTCGCGCAATTGGAAGAAGTTCACGGTCGAGGTGCTCGATGCTGCCATGACGGCCGGAGTCTCGGGCATCGTGCTGCTCGGGGCCATGCTGGCCGATGTGCCGCACACGCGTCCGATCTCGGTCACGGCCACGAGCGAGAACGCGTCGGTGCGCAGCCAGCTCTCGATCGAGAGATCGACATACGAAGGGCCCGTCGGCATCCTGAGCGTCATCGCCGATGCGGCCGAGGCCCTGGGAATCGCGACGGTCTCGATCTGGGCATCCGTTCCCCACTACGTTCACAACGCGCCGTCTCCCAAGGCGACGCTGGCGCTCATCGACAAACTCGAGGAGCTCGTCGACGTCGTGATCCCCCGCGGCGACCTGGTCGACGAGGCCTCCGCGTGGGAGTCGGGAATTGATGCGCTCGCCGGAGAGGACGACGAGATGGCCTCGTACATCCAGCAGCTCGAACAGGCGCGCGATACCGTCGACTCGCCCGAGGCGAGTGGCGAGGCGATCGCTCAAGAGTTCGAGAAGTACCTTCGTAAAAGAGGCGACGGTCGCCCAGACGAGCCGTGGCGCCCCGGCGCCTGACCGGCGACTAGAGCTGCACTCCCAGGAGTGCGTCCACCGTGCGGGCGACGAGACCGCTCGTCGGGTGCGAGCCCGCCACCCACTCGTCGACCGCCATGAGGGCGGCCGGGGTGTCGAGGTCTGACGACAGTACGGCGCGGAGGCGTGCGAGAAGCGCGGCTTCATCGTCGAAGGCCTCGGACGCCTGCGGCCGGCCCACCGCCTCGCGCCAGCGATCGAGGCGCGCGACCGCCTCCGCGAGGCCGGCGTCGGTCCACTCCCAGTCGTCGCGGTAGTGGTGGGCGAGAACGGCGAGCCGCACCGCCGACGGGTCGATACCGGATGCGCGGAGCCGGGAGACCAGGACGAGATTGCCGAGCGACTTGCTCATCTTCTCGCCCTGATAGGCGACCATGCCCGCGTGCGCGTACACGTCGGCGAATCGCTCGCCGGTGAGAGCCGTGGCGTGGGCCGCCGAGAACTCGTGGTGCGGGAAAACGAGGTCGCTTCCGCCGCCCTGCATGCAGAAGTGCGGGCCGAGTGCATCGAGCGCGATGACGGAGCATTCGATGTGCCATCCGGGGCGGCCCTCGCCGACCGGGCTGGGCCACGAGGGCTCCCCCTCGCGCGCCGCGCGCCACAGCAGGGGGTCGAGTCGATTGCGCTTGCCTGCGCGATCAGGGTCTCCCCCGCGCTCGGCGAAGAACGCAGCCATCGTGACGGCGTCGAGACGGCTTTCGAGTCCGAGGTGCCAGTCTGTGCGTTCGGTGGCCGCATCGATATCGAAGTAGATGTCCTGGCCGCCGGCGACGCGCGCGTCTGGTGTGTCGACCGGGTAGCCGAAGCCGGCGTCGACGAGCCGGCTCACGGCATCCGAGATCGGGTCGACGACCTCGGTCACCGCGACGTAGTCGCGAGGAGGGAGGACTCGGAGCGCAGCCATATCCGTGCGGAAGAGCTCTACCTGGCTCGCGGCGAGGGCGCGCCAGTCGACGCCGGTCGCGTTCGCCCGCTCCAGCAGCGGGTCGTCGACATCCGTGATGTTCTGCACGTAGTCGACCTCAAGGCCCGCGTCGATCCACAGGCGCTGGATGCCGTCGAAGGCCAGGTAGGTCGACGCATGACCCAGGTGGGTGGCGTCATACGGTGTGATGCCGCAGACGTAGAGGCCGATTCGGCCGTCGACGCCTCGGGTCTCGACCAGGGCACCCGTCGAATCGTCGAAGACCCGGGGAACGGGACCTCGTCCGGGAAGTGAGGGGACGAGGGGCCGGGTCCAGGAATGCACTGCAAAAGACTACCGTCGCTCGACGGGTCAGGCCTGCATGGCTCCTGTGCCGAGCAGAACGAGGAGAACGAGTCCCAGACCGATGCGGTACACGACGAAGGGCAGGAAGCTCCGCTTCGAGATGTAGCTCATGAAGAAGGCGATGACGACGAGTCCCACGACGAAGGCGATGACCGTGGCGACGAGCGTCTCGAGAGGACCGAAGACTTCCGGGGTGCAGCTGGCCGTAGCGACCGTGCAGGTCTCCTTCACGGACTTGAACACCTGATAGAGCCCGCTGCCGAAGACGGCGGGGATGGCGAGCAGGAAGGAGTAGCGCGCAGCGGCGGCGCGTTCGTATCCCATGAAGAGTCCGGCCGTGATGGTGCCGCCCGAGCGTGAGACGCCAGGAATGAGAGCGAGTGCCTGGGCGAAACCGAACACGGTCGCGTGGGGAACCGTGAGGTCGTCGAGGCGTCTCTTCTTCGCCCCGACGTAGTCGGCGACGCCGAGCAGGATCCCGAAGACGATGAGCGTGCCCGCCACGATCCAGAGCGAGCGCAGCGTGCTCTCGATCGCGTCTTGGAAGATCAGGCCGAGCACGACGATCGGCACGCTGCCGAGGATGATGAACCAGCCGAGTTTGGCGTCGGGGTCGGATCGGGGAACGCGGCCCGTGAGCGAGAAGAACCACCGGGAGACGATTCGGGAGATGTCGCGCCAGAAGTAGATGACCACCGCGGTCTCGGTGCCCAGTTGGGTGATCGCGGTGAACGCTGCACCCGGATCGTCTCCCGTGCCCAGGAGGCGGCCGACGATCAGCAGATGTGCGCTCGACGAGATCGGCAGGAACTCGGTGAGTCCTTGCACGAGGCCGAGGATGATGGCGTTGAGAAAGTCCACGGACTCCCCTTCGGAATGTGGCGGCGGAATCGGTCGGGAGACCGTGGGAGCCTGGTCAGTAGCGCAGCAGGAGGTCTGTCAGAACCTTCCTGCCAAACACTAATGCGTCGAGCGGGACCCTCTCGTCTACACCGTGGAAGAGGGCGGGGAAGTCGAGCTCCGCCGGCAGTTGCAGAGGGGCGAATCCATATCCCTTGACGCCGATCGTGCTGAGAGCCTTGTTGTCGGTTCCTGCCGAGAGCAGATAGGGAAGCACTTCGGCCTCCGGATCGAACCGGTGGAGGCTGGAGATCATCTGGTCGACGAGGGGGCCGGAGAAGTCGGTCTCGAGTCCGATGTCCTGATGCGAGATCTCCACGTCGACACCGGGACCGGCCAGCTCGCGGAGTCGCGCAATGACATCGTCTTCCTGGCCGGGAAGCACCCGGATGTCGAGCAGCGCCTCGGCACGGTCGGGGATCACATTGTGCTTGTATCCGGCCGTCAAGCCCGTGGGGTTGGCCGTGTTGCGCAGTGAGGCGGAGATGAACCGCGATGCCGTTCCGGTCGCGATGGCGAGTTCGTCGGGCGTGGTCCGAAGGGGATCTTTGCCCAGGATCGCGGCGACGCGCCCCAGGAGTTCCGTCGTCGTCTTGGTGAGGTGCACGGGCCACTCCTGGCTGCCGATCCTCGCGACGGCGGCGGCGAGCCTGGTGATCGCATTGTCCGAGTTGATCTGTGATCCGTGTCCGGCCGTTCCCCGTGCAACGAGTTTCGCCCAGATCAGGGCCTTCTCTCCTGTCTGAACCAGGTAGGCCCGCGTTCCGTCTAGGTCGATCGAGTAGCCTCCGACCTCGCTAATCGCCTCGGTCGCGCCCTCGAAGAGGTCGGGGCGGTTCTTCACGAGGTAATGAGAGCCGAGGACTCCCCCGGCCTCCTCGTCGGCGAAGAAGGCCACCACCAGGTCTCGTGCGGGCCTGCGGCCGGACGACAGGATGTCGTCGAGGGAGGTCAGGATCATGGCGTCCATGTTCTTCATGTCGACCGCTCCGCGACCCCACAGCATGCCGTCGGCGATGACGCCGCCGAATGGATCGACCGACCAGTCGTCGGCGATGGCCGGCACCACGTCGGTGTGTCCGTGCACGACGAGGGCGCCGCGACTCGAGTCCTCACCCTCCACGCGGGCCACCACGCTCGTACGACCTGGCTCGGAATCGATGAGTTCGGCGGTCAAGCCGAGCCTCTCCAGGTGTGCCGCAACGTATTCCGCCGCGTCCGTCTCGCCGTTGGAGCGGCCTTCTCCGAAGTTCGACGTGTCGAAGCGGATGAGGTCACGGGCGATCGAGGCCGTGGCGTCGAGACCGGCCTCAGGGGTGGGGTTCTCGGGCATCGAAGTCATGCTTTCACGGTACCGCAGGGCCTCGACGGACTCGTGGCGTCGAGGGGGTTTCAAACCGTGCTATCGTCTTACCTTGGTTGCACCGAGAACGGAAAGCAGCTCATCCAGTCCGGATGGCGGAAATGGCAGACGCGCTAGCTTGAGGTGCTAGTGCCCGTATAGGGCGTGGGGGTTCAAGTCCCCCTTCGGACACAGAAATAAGAATCACCCCCGACATCTCGTCTAACGCGAGATCTCGGGGGTTTTTTCTGTCTATCGGGTCTGTTTCGCATGAGCGTGACCAAGGCGTGATGATTTTGGTCGCGCGGTGAGGCCAAGAGCATAGTAGGCTGTTCACAGAAGTTGATGTGCCTCGCACGTCCGGGGTGCCTCCGGTGCCCTGCCCGACACTGTTCGGGCCCAATCCTGGGAGACGACGAACACCCCGACGAGTGGCCCCGACAATCGGGACCGAATTATCACTCCAGGAGGAGTTTGCAATGGCTACAGGCACAGTGAAATGGTTCAACGCTGAAAAGGGATTCGGCTTCATCGCCCCCGAAGACGGCAGCCCCGACGTGTTCGCGCACTACTCGGCTATCGCCTCCAGCGGATACCGCTCGCTCGACGAGAACCAGAAGGTCGAATTCGACGTCGCACAGGGCCCCAAGGGTCCCCAGGCTGAGAACATCCGCCCCCTCTAAGTCTTTCCTTATGAGGTCGAGGCGACGTGAAAGCGTCGACTGAGACCACGTAAAGCGAAGCTTGTCAACGAAGGCCCTCCACCCATCCGGGTGGGGGGCCTTCGTCGCGTGTTCGACGTCAAAACGCGACACGCCGAAGTTGCTCCGAGGAATCGGTCGTTGCTCGTGTATGGAGTCGCATTCAATTCGTTGCTAGTGTGAGCGATGTTGTTGTTGTGACGAATGTGACTCACGACGCCATTGCGGCCATTCTGCGAATTCGGGGAAACCATGCTCGTCACCACCACCGCGTCTCTCGGTCGGTCTTCTGCTCGTCGTTCTCACTGGCGTGGTGTTCTTGCTGCGACTGCTGTGGTCGGCATGCTGGCAGTCGGTGCGATCTCCTCGTCGCCGGTCTCCGCCGACAACTATCCGTCGTGGAACGACGTGGTCGCCGCTCGATCGTCGGAGGCAGCCAAAGAGGCGGAGATCTCCCGCATCACGGGCCTCATCGACGGTCTGCAGACTCAGGTAGGCCAAGCCCAGGCCGCAGCGGAGGCTCGTTGGCAAGAGAATCAAACGGCTCAGACCGCGTACAACACGGCGTCAGTCAAGGCCGATCAGCTGGAGTCGAAGGCCACTGCCGCGAAGACCAAGGCGGCCGAGTCCCGCTCGCAGGCAGCGATCCTCGCCGCACAGTTCGCCCGCTCGGGCGGCAACGACCTCTCGTCTCGTCTCTTCGTCGAAGGCGACAAGGCGAGCGACCTGCTCTACCAACTCGGAACGATGTCGAAGCTCAGCGAGTCGACCACCGGCATCTATCAGCAGGCCCAGATCGACCAGAACACAGCGGACTCGCTCAGCGAACAGGCCGACGTGGCGCGCAACGCGTTGGGTGCACTTGCGTCGACAGCCCAGAGCGCACTCGACGAAGCCGTCACTGCTCAGCAGACGGTCGGTGCCGCACTGATCGAGCAGCAGAGCCACGAAGCCGAACTCTCCGTGCAGCTCCAGGCCCTGACCACGAATCTCGACCTCACCGAAGACCAGTACAAGGCGGGCGTGCAGGCTGCGGCGCAGGCCAAGCAGGCAGCCGATGAGGCTGCGCGAGCCGCTGCGGACGCGGAAGCGGCGGCGCCGGCCCCCGCACCGTCCTCGGGCGGTAGCGACGGATCCGCAGGAGGTTCCGCGGGCGGACCCTCAGAGGGATCTTCAGGCGGCGGTGAGCCGAGCGCTCCCGCTCCATCCGCTCCCGTCGTCAACCCTCCGCAGAGCTACAACGGTGACGCTGTCGTGGCCTACGCGGAGCAGTTCGTCGGCGTCGTTCCCTACGGCTGGGGTGCAGACCCCAGCGACAGCTTCGGATGCGACGGGTTGACCCAGTACGTTTACAAGCAGTTCGGCATCGATCTGCCGCGATACGTTCCCACTCAGGCGGCACAGGGCGTGCGCATCTCCTCATCCGACGCCCGGGCGGGCGACGCGGTCGTGTGGAGCGGCCACATCGGCATCTACGACGGCCAGGGTGGAGTCATCCACTCCCCCGACTGGGGTCGTTACGTGACTCACGCGCACTCGCTCTGGGGCAGCTACTACTTCGTCCGCTTCCTCTAAGCGATCGCGAGGATGCCGACCCGAGGGCAGGGTCAGGAGTGGTGGGCGCCCATCCACTTGCGCACCGTGGCGATGCGCGACTGCAGCTGCGTGACGCTCGCCTGAGGAACGGCCGGACCGCCACAGACTCGACGCAGCTCGGCGTGCACCAGGCCGTGGGGCTGGTCTGAGGTCTTGGCCCAGATGCCGACGAGGCTGTTCAGAAGCTTGCGTTGCTCCGCCAGCGTGCGATAGAGAGGCGCGGCGGGTTCGTCTTCGGCCGGCCCGGGAGGCGAGTTCTTGCGACGGTCGGCGGCGTGACGCTGCTGCCTGGCCTGCCGGTGCTGAAGGAGTTCGCGCACCTGATCGGGCTCGAGCAGCCCGGGGATGCCGATGAAGTCGAGCTCCTCGTCGCTGTCGACCGGAGCCTCTGCGCCGAACTCGCTGCCCTCGAACATCACCCGGTCGAACGTCGCGTGCGAGCCAAGGGCCTGGAAGGCGAAGTCGTTCTGCAACGCATCGGAGGCTTTGTCTTGCACGTTGGCCTCGGCGACCATGGCGTCTTCGGGGTTCCACATGTCGCCCTCGGGGTCGCCCGAGTCGCGTCGATCAAGAGCGTGGTCTCGCTCGAGTTCCATCGTTCCGGCCAAAGCCATGAGGCCGGGGACGTTCGGGAGGAAGATGGAGGCGGTCTCACCACGGCGTCGGGCTCGGACGAATCGGCCGATGGCCTGGGCGAAGAACAGCGGCGTCGACGCGCTCGTGGCGTAGACGCCCACGGCGAGCCGAGGAATGTCGACGCCCTCGGACACCATCCGCACGGCGACCATCCACCGTCTCGACGACTTCGAGTACTCCTCGATGCGGCCCGAGGCCTCTTTCTCGTCGGAGAGAACAACGGTGACCGGCTCGCCCGAGATGTTCTCGAGAATGGCGGCATACGCGCGGGCCGTGAACTGATCGGTTGCGATCACCAGGCCGCCGGCATCCGGAATGCCCTGACGCACCTCGGCGAGCCGACGGTTGGCGGCGGCGAGCACAGAGGGGATCCAGTCGCCGGCCGGGTCGAGGGCTGTGCGCCACGCCTGCGACGTGATGTCTTTGGTGTTGCCCTCGCCGAGGCGCGCCTCCATCTCGTCGCCGACCTTGCTGCGCCACCGCATGTGGCCGGCGTAGACCATGAAGAGCACGGGGCGCACGACCCCGTCTTGGAGGGCGCGACCATAGCCGTAGTTGTAGTCGGTCTGCGAGAGCCTGATGCCGTGCTCGTCTTGCAGGTAGCTGACGAACGGGATGGGCGAGGTATCGGAACGGAACGGGGTGCCCGTGAGAGACAACCGTCGGGTTGCAGGAGCGAAGGCCTCACGGATCGCCTCGCCCCAGCTCAGCGCGTCTCCGCCGTGATGAACCTCGTCGAGGATGATGAGACTGCGCGCCGACTCGGTGAGTTCGCGGTGCAGTGCTGGTCTGGCTGCGACCTGAGCGTAGGTGACCGCGACGCCGTGGAAGTGACTTCCGTAGCGGCGATCGCTGTTCTTGAAGCCCGGGGTGAGCCGGATGTGTACGCGGTCGGCGGCGTCTGCCCACTGCTTCTTGAGGTGCTCGGTCGGGGCCACGACGGTGACCCGATCGATGATGCCCCTGTGCAGGAGTTCGCTGGCGAGGCGAAGAGCGAAGGTCGTCTTGCCCGCGCCCGGGGTGGCCGCCGCGAGGAAGTCACGAGGTTGATGGGTGAAGTAGGCCTCGAGAGCCTCGGACTGCCAGGCGCGGAGCTTGGATGCTGTGCCCCAGGCCGCCCGCTCGGGAAAGGACGGGGAGAGATGCTCCGCGGCGCCGCTGCCCACCACGGGCGTGCCGTCGGTGCCCGCGGAATCGACCCGGAGCTCGGGCAGGGGAAGAGGTTCGGGCAGGCTGTTCACGTGCATCCACACTACCCGCAGCTGCCGACACCAGGAACGAATCGAGATGCCTCGGCGACGAAGCGAGAGGAGTACATTGACGAGTGGATTTCTTCGAAGGAGTGCATATGACCGAGCGGCATCCATGGCGTCGATACGTGGCGATCGGAGACTCGTTCACCGAGGGGATCGGTGACCCGGAGCCAGCGAGCCCCGGTGGGTACAGGGGCTGGGCGGACCGTGTGGCCGAGGTCTTGGGTGCCGAGGCCGGAGACGACTTCGCCTACGCGAACCTGGCCATCCGAGGGCGGCTGATGCAGGGAATCCTCGACGAACAGGTCGAACCGGCTCTGGCCCTGCAGCCCGACCTGATCACGATCTCGGCGGGCGGCAATGACATCATCCGCCCCGGAACGGACCCTGATGACATCGCGCGCCGGATGGACGCGGGGATCGAGCGACTGCGGCGCGACAACGCCACCGTCGTGATCTTCACGGGAACGGATGTGGCCTTCTCCCCCGTGTTCCGAGGCATCCGGGGCAAGGTCGCCATCTACAACGAGAATCTTCGTACGATCGCCGCGCGTCACGACTGCATCGTCGCAGACCAGTGGGGCCTGTCGAGCATTCAGGACTCGCGCATGTGGAGTCCGGACCGGCTCCACCTGAACGCTCTCGGTCATCACGAGGTCGCTCGTCTGGTGCTGCAGGCGCTCAATGTCGAGAACGAGCTGCAGTCGGGCGCTCCCGAGCCCCTTCCCCTGGCGACCTGGCGCCAGGCACGCACGGAAGACCTCGTCTGGGCGCGCACGCACTTCGTGCCGTGGGTCATCCGGCGTGTGACGCATCGCTCGAGCGGAGACGGGATCTCGCCGAAGCGGCCCGACGCGGTGCCCATGGGCCTGCCGGCGCCGAAGCCCGACAGCTCCGACTCCGTCGGCTAGCCGAAGACGAGCTCGGGGTGGCCGATCCGCCACCAGAAGCCGGGATCCTGCAGCGTTCCGTCGACACTGAGCGCGACCTGCTCCGTGACGTCGTCGACCGTGTAGCGGATCGTGCCCACGTTCGCCCCGGTTTGCACCGTCACGACGTCTGCGGCGCTGGCGTCGACGTCGACCGGGTCGTCCGACCAGACGAGGGCATCGCTGTCGGATGTCGTGACGATCGGCGCCGTCTCTCCCCACTCCGTCGTATAGCTGCCGACCTCAGTGTTCGCCTTGATGAGGGGCAGCGTGGTGAAGCCCGCCTTCGTGCTGGCGAGGAGAGCCTGGACGGCATCCCGCGCGGCCTGAGAGCTCTCGGCTCCGAGGATCACCCCCACCACGGACTTCGTCTCGTCGCCGACCGTGAACTCGGCGGAGAACAACAGACACGACCCGGCCTCGTCCGTCGTTCCTGTCTTGATGCCGTCGATACCGTCGATACCGAGGAGTTTGTTGCTATTGTCGATCTCCCCGATGACGGGCACCTGATCGATGGCTGTCGACACGATCTTCGCGAGCACGGGGTCGGCGAGAGCGAGCGAGGCGATCGTCATCAGGTCCTTCGTCGAGCTGCGGCTGCCCGGATCGAGGCCTGACGCATCCACGATGGTGGTGTCTGCGAGTCCGTGTGCGGCCGTGAACGAGCGGGCAGCATCGAGGTAGCCTGCGAGCGATCCGAATGCCCAGTTGGTGACCGTCTCGGCGTAGTTGTTCGCCGACTTCAGCAGCATGATCTCGAGTACCTGGCGCTCGCTGAGGGTCTGGCCCTCGTTGACGAGTTCGTAGGAGCCGTCGACCGCGCGCGTCTGTTCGAGGAGCTGCACGTCGGCCGCGGTCATGGTGATCCCCGGCCCGTCGTCGCCCTCGGTGAGAGGATGGGCCTCGAGCACCACCAGTGCCGTGACGACTTTGGTGACGCTCGCGATGGGAACGGGCCCTGTCTGACCGCTCTCGCCCAGGAACTCGCCGGAACCCTCCTCCGCGATGGCTCCCGACCCGATCCCCGGGAGGGCGAGCTGAGCGGGCTCGGCGGCTGGTGGCGTGGGCACGGTCAACTCGAGCTGAGCCGTCGGCAACGGCGCGGCCAATGCGGCGGGCACGTACAGACCGAGGGCGACCGCCACAACGACGAGGATGCCGCCGGCCGAGAAGGCGACGATCCCACGTCGGCGGCGAACGGGGGCAGACGTCGGGGGCATCCGCCAATCCTAGGAGATGCGCAGGCCGAAGGCCGTGCGGGCCGTGCTCACCGGAGCGTGTAGAGAGCCACGGCGCTCGCTGCCGCCACGTTGAGGGAGTCGACGCCATGACTCATCGGAATCGTCACCACCGTGTCGGCCGCGCCCAGCGCCTGCCTCGAGAGTCCGTCTCCTTCGGAGCCGAGCACCAGAGCGAGTTTCTGCGGCGCCGTCGCGGCGAAGTCGTCGAGCGTGACCGCGTCATCGGACAGGGCCAGGGCCGCGATGTGGAAGCCGGCGTCGTGCAGCAGGGGCGTCGTCTCGGACCACTCCGGGAGGCGGGTCCACGGAACCTGGAGCACCGTGCCCATGCTGACTCTGACGCTGCGCCGGTACAGCGGATCGGCGCAGCGCGGTGAGATCAGCACGGCGTCGGCTCCGATTCCGGCGACGGCTCGGAAGATCGCGCCCACATTCGTGTGGTCGGTGATGTCCTCGAGCACGACTATTCGTCGGGCACCCTCGATGACCTCGGCGACCGGTCGCAGTTCGGGCCGATGCATCGCCGCGAGTGCGCCTCTGTGGAGGTTGTATCCCGTGAGGGATTCGAGCGTTGCCGCGTCGCCGACGAAGACCGTGACGTCATCCCAGTCCGCGAGCAGGGGCTCGATGTCGTCGAGCCACTGCTCCTGCAGGAGTACGGAGCGAGGCCGATGGCCTGCCGCGAGGGCCCGAGCGATGACCTTCGACGACTCGGCGATGTACAGGCCCCCGGCGGGCTCGCTGAGACGTCGCAGAACCACATCGGTCAGCCGCGCATAGTCGTCGAGTCCGGGGAGGTCGAGGCTGTCGATCCGCACTGTCTTCACGCTCGGGCACTCCTCGTTCTTCCGCGTGCCGTGTTGTCGCGATCGAGAAAGTCGTATCGGAAACAAAACCGCACTCGGGACTGTTTAGACTTCGAAGAGTAACGCGAAGCGTCCGAGTCCACAGACACGGACGGCAGGAGGTGCAGGTGATCCCGCTGGTCGAATCGACCCCGAGAGCAGACTCACCGGTAGAGATCGATGAGGCTGTGGCTGCCCTCGCGGGGCGGCGCATCGTCGTTCTGACCGGCGCGGGCATGAGTACCGACTCCGGTATCCCGGACTATCGCGGCGAGGGTGCGCCGAAACGCAATCCGATGACGTTCGATCAATTTCGCGAGAGTCATGACTACCGCCGCCGATACTGGGCGGGAAGCCACCTCGGCTGGAAGATGTTCCATGCGGCGCGCCCGAACGCCGGCCATCGTGTTCTGGCCGCGCTCGAAGATGCGGGCGTGGTGTCCGGGGTGATCACCCAGAACGTCGACGGCCTGCACGCGAGGGCCGGATCCACCCACCTCGTCGATCTGCACGGGTCGATGGATCGCGTGCTCTGCCTCAATTGCGGCCAGGCGTTCGCCCGGGCCAGCATCGCGGAGCGGATCTCCGCGGACAACCCGTGGGTTGACGAACCCGACGCGATCACGATGGCACCCGACGGCGACGCCGACGTCACCGACTACTCGTCGTTCGTCGTGCCGGCGTGCTCCGTCTGCCAGGGCATGCTGAAGCCCGATGTGGTCTTCTTCGGCGAGTTCATCCCCACCGAGCGATTCCAGGAGGCTTCTGCGCTCGTCGCCGGTGCCGAGGCGATGCTGATCGCCGGATCGTCGCTCGTCGTGAACTCGGGCATCAGGCTGCTCGAGCAGGCGCGACGTCGGCGCCTGCCCATCGTCATCGTCAACCGGGGCGCGACGAAGGGCGACTCCCGGGCGACGGTCAAACTGGATGCCGGGGCGACCGAGACACTCACCGAGCTGAGTCGCCATCTGCTTTCGGCGAAGGGCACGTGATGACCGAGCTCGTTCTCGTGCGTCACGGCGAGACGGAGTGGAATCTCGCACGTCGAATCCAGGGCCGGACGGACATCCCGATGAACGACACGGGTCGCGCGCAGGCGGCGGCCGCTGCCGAGAGGCTGGCCGACGAACAGTGGCACGCGATCGTGACGAGTCCGCTCGGACGCGCCTTCGAGACGGCGAGCATCATCGCGGAGCGGCTCGGCCTCGGTGAGCCGGAGGTCGACGATCGACTCGTCGAGCGCGCCTACGGCGAGGCCGAGGGGCTGGATGCTGCAACGCTCGCGAGCCGGTTTCCCGGCATGGCAGGCGTTCGGGGCATCGAGCGGCGAAGCGACGTCACGCGGCGAGTTCTTCCCGCGATCGAGAGCATCGCCCTTCAGCGTCCGGGGCAGCGGATCCTCATCGTGACCCACGGTGGCGTCATCGGGTCGCTTGTACGCTACGTGACCGAGAAGGCGCTTCCGCCCGCCGAGGTGCGCATTCCGAACGGATCCGATCACCGCTTCCGCTACGTGGAGGGAACGCTGGTTCTGGATACGTTCAATGGCGTCGCGATCGATCCGCCAGTTCGGCGAGAAGCGCCCATAGTGTCTTCGCTGACGACGTCCAGCTGAACTCCGCCGCCTGAGCGATGCCTGCCTCGGACCGTCGGGTGAATTCGGACTGGTCCTCGAGCGTGCGTACCCGCGCGGCCAGATCGGCGGCATCGCGGGCGTCGAAGTAGAGGCCGGCATCACCGCCGATCTCTTGGAACACGGGGATATCGCTGACGACGATGGGGGTTCCCTGGGCCATGGATTCGACGAGCGGAATACCGAAACCCTCCTCGAGAGAGGCCGTGACGAGCGCCGTCGCGTTGCGCAGGGTGGAGGTGTACTCCTCGTCGCTCGCCCCGTTGTGGAACACCAGCCGCGCGTTCGGCGCGATGGCCTGGAGTCGCCGTCTGTCGGCATCCGACACCCGGCTCATGAGGTGCAGCTCGTAGTCGTCGAGCAGGCCTGCCGCCGCGACGAGGGTCTCGACGTTCTTGTACGGCATGAACGAGCCCATATAGACGAGGTGACGGTGGCGCGTCTCGGCGGGCTCGGGCGACGACACCGCGCCGTCCGCAGCATTTCTGACGACGGTGACCGGCCTGCGGGTCAGCCTGTTGCGGGCGATGAGGTCGCGTGTCGTGCGCGACACGGTGACCACGGCATCCGCCCGCGACAGCAGGTAGCGCTGGGGCCACCACGACAGGTGATACGCGCGCCAGAGCAGGCGGATGGGCCAGGCGAGATCGCGGGGTGGAGTCGGATTCGAGTAGTAGATGAGGTCGTGCACCGTGAGGGCGAGCGCGTAGCGGCGACCGAACGATCCCATCGTCTGCATGGGAGAGAAGACGACATCGGGCTTCAGGGCGTTGACCTGCAGCGCCACGAGGGGCTCGCGAACGCTGGTGGGCGAGCTCGCGAGGTGCCACGGCAGATCGGGGAGCATCTCGAGCTGGCGGATGTCGCTGATCAGCATCACGAGGTCATGCTCGTCGGCGAGCGCGCTGACGAGTCCGGCCGTGTAGCGGCTGATTCCGTCGTGCCTGCCGATGCGCGTGTACCGGCAGTCGACGACGACCCTCATCGGCCACCCGTTTCGTCGCGCAGGAACGCGTCGATCGCGTCGGCCGCCTGCTTGGGCCTCTCGTAGTGCACGAGGTGTCCGACGCCGGTCAGGATCACCAGTCGCGAATCGGCGATCTTCTCGGTGAGGCGATGCTGGGCCTCGACCGGCGTGATGTCGTCGCGATCGGCTGCGATCAGCAGCGTGCGCGTCGTGTTCTCGGACGCGTACTCGGAGACATCGTGCGAGATCGAGGCCTTGAAGGCGTCGAGAACGACCTGTCGGTTCGAGAAGGCACCGAAGTAGAGGTCGTGCTGATTGTGGATCCACCGGCGCAGAGAGCGCGAGCGGGTCTTCGCCATGGTGACGCTCATGATGCGCGTCACGATCGGCGCCTTGAGCACGGCGAATCCGAGGCGCTCGGGCAGCTTGGCGGGGGCCCAGTAGTAGAAGACCGCCAGGCGGGTGAGGATGCCTCGAGGGCCGGACAACGCGGGCGCTGCGATGGGATTGACAAGGACGATGTCATCGACGCGGAGTCCCCGCGCCAGCGCGGCGGACACGATGATCGAGCCGAAGGAGTGACCCAGGACCACCGTGCGTCCGGGCCCTCGCACGCGGTCGACGAGCTCGAGGAGCCATGCCGCATACCCTTCGATATCGTGATCGGTGTCGAGGGGCGTCGACACGCCGAAGCCCGGAAGATCGGCGACAACGGTGCGGTACTGCGGCAGATGGGCGACGACGGGCTCGAGGCCGTGGTGGTCGCCGCGGAAGCCGTGGACCAGGACGATCGTCGTGTCGGAGTCGTGTGGGCCGTAGACCCAGAGTTCCGTCGTGCTGCCGGCGAGTTCTTCGGTGCGCCGCTCGAGAGGGATGGCGTCGAGTCGGGCTGCATAAGGAGAGGGAACAATCATCGTGATCCAGTGTAGGTGCACGCCTAGACTGGGCTGATGCAGCGCGTCGATACGCCCGATACGCGCCCTCGGAAGGACTAGTACGTGAACTTCACCGCCCCCATTCAGTTGCCGGGACTCACGCTCGATCCCCAGTGGTATCGCCGGAGCGTCTTCTATGAGGTGATGGTGAGGTCGTTCGTCGACAGCAACGGCGACGGGGCGGGTGATATCGCCGGGCTCGTCTCGAAGCTCGACTACCTTCAGTGGCTCGGCATCGACGCCCTGTGGCTTCCGCCGTTCTACAACTCGCCGTTGCGCGACGGCGGGTACGACGTCTCCGACTTCACGTCGATTCTTCCGGAGTTCGGAACACTCGACGAGTTCCGCGACCTCGTCACCAAGGCTCACGAGCGCAACATGCGTCTCGTCATGGACTTCCCTCTCAACCACACCTCCGACGCGCACGAGTGGTTCCAGCAGTCCCGCTCGGACCCCGAGGGACCCTACGGGGACTTCTATGTCTGGAGCGACACGGATGAGAAGTACGAGAGCATCCGCATCATCTTCGTCGACACCGAGGAATCGAACTGGACCTTCGACCCGGTGCGTCGCCAGTTCTTCTGGCACCGCTTCTTCTCGCACCAGCCCGACCTCAACTTCGAGAACCCCGCCGTGCACGACGCGATCTTCGACATCGTGCGGTTCTGGCTCGAACTCGGGGTCGATGGGCTGCGCCTCGATGCGATCCCCTATCTCTACGAGTCCGAAGAGGGCAACGGAGAGGGCGAGCCTAAGACTCACGACTTCATCGTGAAGCTGCGCGCCATGGTCGACCAGGACTACCCGGGCCGCGTGCTGATCGCCGAGGCGAACCAGTGGCCGCGCGAGGTCGCCGCCTTCTTCGGCACCGAGGAGGAGCCCGAGTGCCACATGGCCTTCGACTTCCCGGTGATGCCCCGTATCTTCTACTCGCTGCGCTCGCAGAATGCCGACGAGCTGGTGCGCATCCTCTCCGAGACGACGGATGTGCCCGACTCGGCCGCGTGGGGCGTGTTCCTGCGCAACCACGACGAGCTGACGCTCGAGATGGTCTCGGAGGAATACCGCCAGGCGATGTACGGCTGGTACGCCTACGACCCGCGCATGCGCTCGAACATCGGAATCCGGCGGCGCCTCGCTCCCCTGCTCGACAACTCGCGCGCGGAGCTCGAACTGGCGCACGCGCTGCTGTTCGCCCTGAAGGGAAGCCCGTTCCTCTACTACGGCGACGAGATCGGCATGGGCGACAACATCTGGCTCAACGACCGCGATGCCTCCCGCACGCCGATGCAGTGGACTCCGGACCGTAACGCGGGATTCTCCACCGCCGACCCGGGCAAGCTCTACCTGCCGGTCGTGCAGTCGCTCGTCTACAACTACGCTCTGGTCAACGTCGAGTCCCAGCTCGCGCAGTCGCGGTCTCTTCTGCACTGGGTGCGCAACGTCATCCACGTGCGCAAGGCGCATCCGGCGTTCGGGCTCGGCAGTATGCAGGTTCTGCAGACCGACCACGAGTCGGTTCTCGCCTTCGTGCGCACGTATGAGGGCTCGGGTACGCACCTCGGCGACGCGCCGGAGCAGGTGCTGTGCGTGTTCAGCTTCGCCCACAACCCCGTCGCTGTTCACATCCAGCTGCCCGATCAGGCGGGCGGACGTCTCGTCGATCTCTTCGGAGGCGGCGAGTTCCCGACCATCGGCGACGACGGCAGTCTCACCCTCACTCTGGGAACGCAGAGCTTCTTCTGGCTGCAGATCGGCCAGTCGGTCGACCAGCGGTTCTGATCCCCAGGTGGCGCCAGGGTAGCGTCCGAGGTGGCCGGTAGAGTTCGAGTTGTGACAGATTCAGCGCAGCCCGAATTGTTCAGCCTCTCCGACGAGGCGGTTCTCATCGCAGATCCGACCGAGATCGAGGCGGCTGAGGCGGCGCCATGGTGGCACCGCCTCGCCGTCTTCGATCTCGAGACCACTGGCATCGACGTGCAGACGAGTCGCATCGTCACGGCGAACGTGAGCGTGATCGGGGTCGACGGGCATCCGGTCTCGCGACTCGACTGGCTGGCGAATCCCGGAGTCGACATCCCCGAGCAGGCGACAGCAGTGCACGGCATCACCACGCAGACGGCCGTCGCCGACGGACGTCCCGCCGCCATCGTGGTCTACGAGATCATCGAGGCGCTCCGTGCTCTCCTCGCAGACGGCGTGCCCCTGGTGATCTACAACGCGCCCTACGACCTCACCCTGCTGCACCACGAGGCCGTGCGCTACGGCATCGACCCGCTCGAGCTGCCCGGCCCCATCGTCGATCCTCTGGTCATCGACAAGGCGGTCGATCGCTACCGCAAGGGCAAGCGAACCCTCGAGGCAGCGGCCGTGGTCTACGGAGTCGAGCTGCTCGACGCTCATGACGCCGGCGCCGATGCCATTGCCGCGGGTCGGGTTGCGCAGGCTCTGGCGCAGAAGCACGACGCCGTCTCGGCTCTTGCCGTGCACGAGCTGCACGACCGTCAGGTCGACTGGTTTCGAGAGCAGGCCGAGAGTTTTCAGGAGTACATGCGTCGCACCCACAATCCCGAATTCACCGCCAGAACGGCGTGGCCGGTCGGCTGAGAACGGAACAGAACGGCGTGGCCGTTCGGCTGGGAACAGAAGAAGGGCCGGAAGCGAATCGCTTCCGGCCCTTCTTCGATGCTGAGTGGCGTGTTACGCGCCGAAGCCCTTGTAACGGCTGTTGAACTTCTCGACGCGTCCGGCCGAGTCCATGATGCGCTGCTTGCCCGTGTAGAACGGGTGCGACTCGGACGAGATCTCGACGTCGATGACCGGGTAGGTGTTTCCGTCTTCCCACTCGATGGTCTTCGAGCTGCCGACCGTGGAGCGGGTCAGGAAGGTCGCGCCGGAGGCGAGATCGCGGAAGACAACCGGAGCGTAGTTCGGGTGGATGTCTGTCTTCATGGGGTGTCCTTATGGGTACGAGTGATGCGAAAAAGTCTTTTTGACCTGGCACGCGCGCGGAGCGATGCAGCGGCGACCGGGCCAGCGGTCAACTCTATCAGAAAAGTGCGGGGTCAGGCGGCCCGTGCTGAGTAACGGCCGTCGACCTCTGTGAGGGTGATCGGCAGTCCGAAAGTGGCCTCCAGATTGTCTTCTGTCAGCACCTCCGTCAGCGGTCCGGCCGCGACGATACGTCCGCCCGAGACGAGCAGCGCACTGGTGAAGCCGCGCGGAATCTCCTCGACGTGGTGGGTGACCATCACGATGGCGGGCGACTCGGAGGAACTGGCGTATCCGCCGAGCAGCTGCAGGAGTTCTTCACGCGCCCCGAGGTCGAGACTCGCCGCAGGCTCGTCGAGCAAGAGGAGTTCTGGATCGGTCATGACCGACCGCGCGATCTGCACGCGCTTCTGCTCGCCATCGCTCAGCGAACCGAACAGTCGGTTCTCGAGGTGATCCAGCTTCCACTCCGCGAGAACGCGATGCGCGCGTCGGAGGTCGACATCTTCGTAGTCTTCGTTCCACCGGCCCGTCACCGAGTACGCCGCCGTCAGAACGACGTTGAGCACGGTCTCATCGGCGGGGAAACGTCGGGCCATGGCGCTGGAAGCGAAGCCGACCCGGGGGCGCAGCTCGAACACGTCGACCTGGCCGAGTTTTCCGTCGAGAACGGTAGCGACACCGCTCGAGGGGTGGCTCATAGCGGCTGCGATCTGCAGGAGTGTCGTCTTGCCCGCGCCGTTCGGTCCGAGGATGACCCAGCGTTCGTCGCCCTCCACCGTCCAGTCCAGGTTCGAGAGAATCGGATTCGCGTCTCGCACTACGGACACGTCGGACAGCTGGAGTACCACGGGCATGGATCTAGCTTAACCGGTGATCAGAGGAGCGAGCGGTAGATCCGCTCCGTCTCGACCGCGATTTGAGCCCAACTGAATGTGCTCTCCGCCCGTAGCCGGCCCGCGCGACCCATCGACCGTGCCCACTCCGGGTCGTCGAGCACCCGGGTGAGAGCGGCGGCGAGGTCGGCGACGAACCGCTCTGGGTCGGTCGGTGTGCCTGTGCCGTCCTGCTCCTGATCGATCGGTACGAGCAGACCCGTGACGCCGTCGTCGACCACCTCGGGGATTCCTCCCGTGGCCGTTCCGACGACCGGCAGGCCACACGCCATGGCCTCGAGATTGACGATGCCCAGGGGTTCGTATACGGAGGGACAGACGAAGACCGTTGCGCTCGACAGCACGACAGACAGGGTGCGGGTATCTAGGAGCCTGTCGATCCACACGATGCCGGATCGGGTCTTCTGTAGTTCGCGCACGCCGCCAGCGACCTCCTCGAGGATTTCGGGAGTGTCCGGCGCGCCGGCGCACAACACCACCTGAACCTCGGGCGAGAGCTTCTCGATCGCGCGGAGCAGATACGGCAGCCCCTTCTGGCGCGTGATGCGTCCGACGAACACGACCGTGGGGCGGTTGGGGTCGATGCCCAACTCGGCAAGCACGTCGTCGTCTTTCTCGGGGTGCCACTTGTCGAGGTCGATGCCGTTGTAGACGACGCTGACCCGCTCGGGATCGAGAGACGGATAGCTGCGCAGAATGTCGCGGCGCATTCCGTGGCTGACGGCAATCACGGCGTCGGCACTCTCGAAGGAGGTCTTCTCGATCCAGCTCGAGAGCCGGTATCCCCCACCGAGCTGCTCCGCCTTCCAGGGCCTGAGTGGCTCGAGTGAATGCGCCGTGACCACGTGCGGGATGCCGTGCAGCCGCGCCGCGATCTGGCCGGCCGCATTCGCGTACCAGGTGTGCGAGTGCACCACGTCGGCCCCCGCGACGTCGTTGGCGATCTCGAGGTCGGTGCCGAGCGTCTTGAGCGCAGGATTCGCCTCGGCGAGCCCGACCGGAGTCGAATACGAAAAGACACCGGGCTCGTCACGCGGCTCTCCAAAAGCCCTCACGACGACGTCGATGCTGCCGCGCAGCGCCTTGACGAGCTCGGCGACATGCACCCCCGCTCCGCCATAGACCTCGGGTGGATACTCTCGGGATATTACGTCTACTCGCACAGCTATGAACGTAGTACAGTCCTCCGCCGAGGCTCTACTGTTAGTGCATGGCAGCATCGAAGAAGATTTTTGGCATCGTCCTCGCCGGCGGAGAGGGTAAGCGTCTTATGCCGCTCACCGCAGACCGGGCAAAGCCCGGCGTTCCGTTCGGCGGCAGCTATCGGCTCATCGACTTCGCTCTGTCGAACCTGGTGAATTCCGGCCTGCGGCAGATCGTGGTGCTCACCCAGTACAAGTCGCACAGCCTCGACCGGCACGTCTCCCAGACGTGGCGGCTACCGATGATGCTCGATTCCTATGTCGCATCGGTTCCGGCTCAGCAGCGCCTGGGCAAGCGGTGGTTCGCGGGCTCCGCGGACGCTATCTTGCAGAGCCTCAACCTGATCGGCGACGAGCGACCCGACATCGTGGTCGTCGTCGGCGCCGACCACGTGTACCGCATGGACTTCGAGCAGATGGTCGACGCGCACATCAAGTCGGGCCTGGGTGCGACCGTGGCCGCGATCCGCCAGCCGATCGAACTCTCCGACCAGTTCGGCGTCATCCAGACATCCGACGACGACCCCACGAAGATCTCCGAGTTCCTCGAGAAGCCCACGAATGCCAAGGGTCTGCTCGACTCCCCAGGCGAGGTTCTGGCCTCGATGGGCAACTACGTGTTCGACGCGGACATGCTCATCGAGGCTGTCATCCGTGACGGCGAGAAGCCCGACTCGAGCCACGACATGGGTGGCGACATCATTCCCGACTTCGTCGAGCGCGGACTGGCCGGCGTGTACGACCTCCAGCGCAACGAGGTGCCGGGAGCGACAGACCGCGATCGCTACTACTGGCGCGACGTGGGAACGATCGATTCGTTCTACGACGCCCACCAGGATCTGATCTCGGCACTGCCGATCTTCAACCTCTACAACCGCGAGTGGCCGATCTTCACCCAGCAGCTCAACTCGCCGCCGGCGAAATTCGTGCGGGATGCGAAGGGCAACACCGGCACCACGCTCGGGTCGCTCGTGTCGCTGGGCTGCCTCATCTCCGGTGCTCGGGTCGAGGGCAGCGTGGTGGGCCCGTGGTCGACCATCGAGTCCGAGGCCCTCGTGCAGGATTCGGTGCTGTTCGACCGCGTGCACATCGAGCCGGGCGCCATCGTCAAGCGGGCTATTCTGGACAAGAACGTGGTGGTCGCGGCCGGGGCTCAGGTGGGCACGGATGCGGTGCGAGATCGAGAGCGCGGATTCACCGTGACCGACTCGGGCATCACGGTCGTGGGAAAGGGAATCCGAGTAGAGCCATGAGTCTGACATCGGAGGCAGTTCTGCACAGCCCGGGCCGCCAGCCGATAGATTCACGCATCGCGTCTCACGACGCTGCTCGTTTTCTCGTCGTGCTCGACGTCGACTCGACGCTCATCGAGAACGAGGTCATCGAGATGCTCGCCCAGGCCGCGGGGAGTTTCGCCGAGGTCGCGGAGATCACCGAGCGCGCCATGAGTGGGGAGCTCGATTTCGAGCAGAGTCTGCGTTCGCGCGTTGCCACCCTCGAGGGCCTCGACGTGGCGCAACTGCCTGACATCGCCCAGCAGATCAGGCTCACGCCCGGGGCCCAGCAGATGATCGACACCCTGCACGCGAATGACAGCGTTGTGGGCGTCGTCTCGGGAGGGTTTCACGAGTTGCTCGATGAGCTCGCCGGAGACGTCGGGCTCGACTTCTGGAGGGCGAACAGGCTCGACGTGCGCGAGGGACGACTCACCGGTGCCGTTCTCGGTCCGGTGATCGATGCAGAGGCCAAGGCCTCCGCGCTCGTAGAGTGGGCTTCTGCGTACGGCGTTCCTCGATCACGCACGGTGGCCGTCGGAGACGGCGCGAACGACCTGCAGATGATGAAGACGGCGGGCCTATCGGTCGCCTTCGACGCACGGCCGGTCGTTCGCCGCTCGGCGAACGTCGCCATCAGCGATCGCGACCTGAGCCAGGTTCTTCCTGCTCTGGGCCTGCGAGGCTGAAGCCGCGTCGGTCGATCAGTGGCCCATTCCGAGGCCGCCGTCGACCGGGATGACCGCACCCGAGATGTACCCCGCGTCATCCGAGGCGAGCCACGCCACCACGCGCGCGACCTCGGTCGGCGTCGCGAAGCGGCCGGCCGGGATCGTCTTGAGGTACTCCGCCTGCGTGGCCTCGGGAAGGGCAGCTGTCATGTCGGTCTCGATGAAGCCGGGAGCGACCACGTTGGCCGTGATGCCGCGTGAACCGAGCTCCCGGGTGATCGATCGGGCGATGCCGACGAGGCCGGCCTTCGAGGCGGCGTAATTGACCTGGCCTGGTGAGCCGTAGAGGCCGACGACGCTCGAGATCAAGATGATCCGTCCGAAGCGGGCCTTGAGCATGCCCTTCGACGCACGCTTGATCACGCGGAACGACCCGGACAGATTCGTGTCGATGACCGAGGTGAAGTCGTCCTCGGTCATCCGCAGCAGAAGCGTGTCCTTGGTCACACCCGCATTGGCGACAAGCACCTCGACCGGCCCGAGCGCAGCCTCGACCTCGGTGAAAGCACGGTCGATCGACGCAGAATCCGTCACATCGGCGATCACCGTGAGGCTGCCCTCCGGACCCTCCCCGGAGCGAGCCGTGACGGCCACCCGGTGCCCCTGGGCGATGAATTCCTGGGCGAGGGAGTAGCCGATTCCTCGGTTTCCGCCGGTGATGAGTACGGTACGAGCTGTCGTCATGAACGAGTCCTTAAGTGCGGGGCGTGGATCACTGGCCCGTACCAGCATAAGAGGTGCATACGCGGCGTAGGCTTAGTGCAGCCTTCCGGCCATCGAACCCGAACAGACGAGCGCATGAAACAGCAGTCGATCACCGATCTCCCGCCTTCGCCGGGCGATGAGCGCCGCACGCGCATGATCAAGTACGGCATCGCCATGACCATCCGCATCATCTGCATCGTGCTGATGCTCTTCGTGCACGGCTGGTGGCTGATCCTGCCGGCGATCGGTGCCATCGTGCTCCCCTATTTCGCTGTCGTGCTGGCCAACGTCGGCTCCCCCACGAAATCCGTCGTGAACCGTCCGGGCGGTGTCGTCGCCATTCCGGGAGCGCGGCCTCCCCGTGATTTCGGCGGTCGGCCGGAATGATCGGCCTCGGACTCGAGCCGACGGGCTCGGAGTGTTCCCGCGCGGGGTGCCGCGCAGCATCCGACTGGCGCATCGAGTGGCGCAACCCGAAGATCCACGACGAGACCAGGCGCAAGATCTGGCTGGCGTGCGACGAGCACGTGTCGTTCCTCCGCGAGTTCCTCGCCGCCCGTGATTTTCCGCTCGAGGTTCTGGCCGAGGCGGATGCCCGGGGTACGGCGTGAACACCGGCTGGCGGTTCCTTCTCACCTCGCGCTGGGGTGGATACCTCGCGCTGACGGTGGTCTTCGCGCTCGTGTGCGTGCTGCTCGGATGCTGGCAACTGGCCAGAAGGGCCGATGCGCTCACTGAGAATAACCGCGTCGCGGCGAACTACGACGCCGCGCCCCGGCCTGTGACGGATGTGCTCGACGGCCTGGGTTCCTTCGACGAGTCGCAGAAGTGGGCGACCGTCTCCCTCACGGGTTCGTACCTCGAGTCAGAGCAGCTGCTGGTGCGCAATCGCCCGTCGGGCGGGCAACCCGGATTCGAGCTCCTCGTGCCGTTCCGGCTCGACGACGGCTCTGTCTTCATCGTCGACCGGGGCTGGCTTCCGACCGGCCAGGAGCAGGACAAACCGGATGTCGTCCCCTCGGCTCCCCAGGGCGAGGTCACCGTCGTCGCCAGGTTGAAGGCCAGCGAGCCGAAGCTCGAGGGAAGGTCGGCTGCCGCCGGCGAGATTCCGTCGATCGATCTTCCGACGATCGCCGAGCAGCTCGACCAGCCCACCTACACGGGAGCATACGGCGACCTGGCCACAGAGTCGCCGTCGTCAGACACGGGCCAGCTCGAGACGCGTCCGCCGGAGGACGAGGGTCCGCACCTGTCCTACGCCTTCCAATGGTTCGTGTTCGCCCTGCTCGGATTCCTCGGCCTCGGTTACGCGGCCCGGCAGGAATACCGTTCTCTGAACGCCGACGACCCGGATGAGATGGAACGGGCGGCCGAGCGTGAGCGGCGTCGCAAGGCCAAGGCGAAGAGCGACAACGACATCGAAGACGAGTTGATCGATCGGTCGACCTACATCTCGAAGTAGAGGTGTGCATGCAGGCTGCAGCGTTCGTTGAAGAGCGCAGAGCAGGAAGGGCACCGATCCGTCGCGAGGTAGTCGACGATCGAGAGCTCGGTCTCGCACGCTCCGCAGAGAATGGCCTTGGTGCCTCGCTCCCGGAGCGGCCACTGCCGTGCCCGATGGGTCTCCGCTTCTTCGTGGCAGAGATGACACGGATAGTACCGGCCGCAGCAGGCGAACCTGATGGCGACGATGTCTTTCGCCGATCGGTAGTGCACGCACCGCGTCTCGTCGTCCACCGTCTGGCCATAGACCTTCACGGTTCGATTCCCCGCGCGCTTACGGCGTCCGCGAGATCGTCGGCGTGTTTCAGCGACATGATGAGGAGCGGAACGGCGAAGCTCACACGATGAGCGGGAATGCCTCGGGCCCGTTGGGCATCCCGAATCGTCGAGGCGAAACCTGCGAGCACGGGAATCGACGTGATTGTCAGGGCCAGAGCGAGCGCTACGCCCTCGGGCCGGACTCCGAACCTGCGGAGTGGAACCAGTGCGCGTTCGACAGCATCGAGAAGGTCGGGGACGCTCGTCGTGATGGTGAACAGGGCGGCAAGGACGATGATCAACGCCACACGCGCGGTATTGGAGGCGGCGACGAGTGCGGGGAGGAAGAGCAGCTGGGGCACGAGCATAAAGACGATGACCCACCTGACCGCGAGAACCTGACCCGTCAGCACCCGCGCATCGAGCCCGGCCAACGCGTAGGCCGTCATCACGAAGGTCAGTGCGGCGACGACCTGCCACAGATCGGTCACGACCGCGGCGATGACGAGAGACATCCCGATGAAGCTGATCAGCTTGATGCCCGTCGGCATTCGGTGCACAGGACTCGTACCCGATCGGTACGCGCTGATCATCCGTGACTCCTCTCGTAGTCCTCGATGACAGAGTGGGCATCGCCACATCCGACCAGGCGACCCTGGTCGAACCACACCGCGACGTCGCAGCGTGCCGCGAGGCGCAGGTCGTGCGTGACGAGGACGAGCTGCTGGGGCATCCGATCGAGCAAGTGATCGCCGATACGCCGAGTGTTCGCGGCGTCGAGCAGGGCCGTGGGCTCGTCGGCGACGATGAGTTCTGGCTCGCTCACGAGAACCGAGCTCAGTGCCAGGAGCTGCTTCTGGCCGCCCGACAGACTGTGCGCGGGAGAGTCGGCATGGCCGGCGAGACCGTAGGTGTCCATCGTGTGCGACACGCGTTCGTCGACCTCCGTTCGAGACAGCCCGCGACCTCGAAGCGAGAATGCGATGTCTTCTGCGACCGTCGGCATCACGATCTGACTGTCGGGATTGCTGAAGATGAAGCCCACCCGATGCCTCAGCAACCGACCCTGGCGGAGAGGGTCGATTCCGTGCACGCGCACCTCGCCGCTGCTCGCGGAGGCTAAGCCGTTGAGCAGACGCGCGAAGGTCGACTTGCCAGATCCGTTGGATCCGATGACGGCGATGCGCCTGTGATCGAGGGCGACGGAGACGTCCTCGAGGGCGGTTCTGGTGTCGAAGTCGACGGAGACGGCGCGAAACGAGATGAGACGATCAGGGTTCATCGGTTGATGACTCTGCGGCTGAACGCGCGCGGGTATGCGCGCCACAGCGTGAGGGTGATGGCGGTGGCGAGTACGACCTTGACGAGGTCGCCCGGAAGGAAGACGATGCTGGTCAGCGCTGTCTGGGCGAGGGGAAGCCGGGTCACCAGGGCTTGTACCGGAATCCCACACGCATAGACGACAACGATGCCGCCCGTGATACAGGCTGCTGCGGTGCGCCACCAGGTGGGCCTCAGCGAGCCGGCGAAGGAGATGGCGCCGACGACGAAGGCGCCGAGAATCCACCCGATCAGATATCCCGCCGTCGGACCCACGAACACGCCCGCACCTCCCCGACCGCCCGACAGAAGAGGCAGCCCGATCAGAACCAGCACGTCGAGTGTGAGCACTGCCGCCGCGCCGCGCCAGGGACCGAGAATCGTTCCGGCAAGCATCACACCCAACGTTTGCAAGGTGATGGGAACGGCTCCCCCGAAGACGGGGACCGCACCAGGCAGACCGAGAACCGCGATGAGGGCGGCGAAAGCCGCTACTCGCGTCGTATCACGCACGTCCCATGCCGCCTGCTTGACCACTCTGCGCCTCCGTCGTGTCCTGAACAACGTTCACCTGAACAGCGTTCATGTTAGTTGCTACGATGGGACCACGATGACCACTGATGCCCGCTCCTCGGCAAGATCACAGCGACACTCCCGAATCGACGTCGTCGACGCGGCACTGGCCATCCTCGACGAACACGGTCTGGCTGATCTGACGATGCGGCGACTGGCGTCCACGTTGAATGTGCAGCCGAGCGCTCTGTATTGGCACTTCGAGAACAAGCAGACGCTGCTCGCCGCCGTATCGGACCGCATCGTGCACCGCGCACACACGAGGGGCGACGGAGAGACCGACTGGGCCTCGGCCGTGCGCATCGAAGCTCGAGCGCTGAGAGACGCCCTGCTGTCGTTCCGAGACGGCGCAGAGGTCGTTCTCAGTTCGCAGGCGCTCGGTCTCGGCAAGGGGGAAGCCCTCGGCAGATTCACCGCCGCGATCCGCTTAGGCGAGTTCGACGAACGCGTCGAACGAGCCGCAGCCGCGGCCTTTCTCCATTTTCTGCTCGGTCATGTCTCTCACGAGCAGCAGAGGATGCAGGCGGACAGCCTCGGCGTGGTCACTGCCGCGCTGGGCGCACAACCGTCTGACGCGGAGGAGCGAGCCCGTGGGGAGCGCGACTCGTTCGACTTCGGAGTATCTCTGCTCATCGCCGGACTCGCCGTGCAGAGCGAGGTCGCCCGCTAGGGTCGAACGCCCGCGCGTCAGGCCAGCGAGATGAGGTCGGCGTAGTCCTTGTTCCAGTGATCTTCGACCCCGTCGGGCAAGATGAGCACGCGCTCCGGGTTGAGCGCCTCGACGGCACCTTCGTCGTGGCTGACCAGAACGACGGCGCCCTCGTAGTGCGCCAGGGCATCGAGGATCTCTTCGCGGCTCGCCGGGTCGAGGTTGTTCGTGGGCTCGTCGAGCAGCAGCACGTTGGCGCCGGAGACGACGATCATCGCCAGAGCGAGTCGAGTCTTCTCTCCACCCGAGAGGACTCCCGCGGGCTTGTGCGAGTCGTCGCCGGTGAAGAGGAACGATCCGAGAACCCGCCGCGCCTCCATCTCGGTGATGTTCGGCGACGACGACACCATGTTCTCGAGCACGCTGCGCTTGACGTCGATGGTCTCGTGCTCCTGGGCGTAGTAGCCGATGCGCAGCCCGTGGCCCGGCTCGATCTGCCCCGTGTCGGGCTTGTCCGCGCCCCCGAGGATACGCAGGAGCGTGGTCTTTCCTGCACCGTTCAGACCCAGGATCACGACCTTCGAGCCGCGGTCGATCGCGAGATCGACCGCTGCGAAGATCTCGAGCGATCCGTAGCTCTTCGAGAGGTTGGACGCCATGAGCGGGGTTCGTCCGCACGGCGCGGGTGTCGGGAAACGCAGCTTCGCCACGCGGTCGACAGCGCGCACCTCCTCGAGGCCCGACAGCATCTTCTCTGCACGCGCGACCATCTGGTGGGCCGCCGCAGCCTTGGATGCCTTCGCGCCGAACTTCGCGGCCTGCAGCTGCAGGACCGATGCCTTCTTCTCGACGTTGACGCGCTCTTTCTTGCGTCGCTCTTCGTCGGCCGCGCGCTGGCGGAGGTAGTTCTTCCAGTTCATGTTGTAGACGTCGATGACCTGGCGGTTGGCATCGAGGTAGAACACCCGGTTCACCGTCTCGCCGACCAGCTCGATATCGTGGCTGATCACGATGAATCCGCCGGAGTAGTTCTTGAGGAACTCGCGCAGCCAGACGACGCTGTCGGCGTCGAGGTGGTTCGTCGGCTCATCGAGAATGAGGGTGCGCGCGTCAGAGAACAGGATGCGGGCCAGCTCGATGCGTCGACGCTGCCCGCCGGACAGAGTGGAGAGCGGCTGATCGAGGATGCGATCGGGCAGGTTGAGGTTCGAGGCGATAGACGCCGCCTCGGCCTCGGCCGCGTACCCGCCGAGGGCGAGGAACCGGTCGGTCAGGTTGCCGTACTTGGTCATGCCTGCGGCGCTGACCTTGGGGTCTGAGCTTCCCATATCCGTGGTGGCCTGCTGCATGCCGAGCACGAGCTGTCCGAGCCCACGGGCGTCGAGGATGCGCGTGCGCGCCAGGTCTTCCGGGTTTCCCGAGCGCGGGTCCTGCGGGAGATAACCGATCTCACCGTTGCGATCGACCTTGCCGCCGTTCGACAGCTGTTCGCCCGCCAGCACCTTCGTGAGCGTGGTCTTGCCGGCTCCGTTTCGACCGACGAGGCCGATCTTGTCGCCGTCGGCGACTCGGAACGACACGTCTTGCATGAGTACCCGTGCGCCGACCCGTAGCTCGAGGTCTTGAACATTCAGCACAGGCACAATCCATTTCTTCTCGTACGCTCTCGCGCTGAGTACTTGGGGGAAGAACTTCAGTATAAAACTCGGGATGCCCCGCATCACGGAGCACAGACGAAGGCCCCGATCCGATATCGATACGGTCGGGGCCTGGGTCGCTCACATCATCGGAGGCTGCAGGGTGGGAAGCACGGTTACATGGAGAAGCCGAGTGCGCGCATCATCTCGCGGCCGTCGTCGGTGATCTTCTCAGGACCCCACGGCGGCATCCACACCCAGTTGATGCGGAACTGCTCGACCGTGCCGTCGAGAGCCTGGGCGGTCTCCTCCTCGATGACATCGGTGAGGGGGCATCCGGCGCTGGTCAGGGTCATGCTGATGAGCAGAGCATCGTTCTCGTCGTCCCAGGCGAGATCGTAGATCAGGCCGAGGTCGACGATGTTGACGCCGAGCTCCGGGTCCATCACGTCTTTCAGCTTGTCTTCGATCTCGTCGAAGCGCTGAGGGGTGAGTGTCGACGCCATGACTACGAGCCGACGTTCACGTTCGAGAGGAAGCGGTCGTAGCCTTCGTTCTCGAGACGCACGGCGAGCTCCGGCCCACCCTGCTCGACGACCTTGCCCGCGACGAAGACGTGCACGAAGTCGGGCTGGATGTACTTGAGGATGCGGTTGTAGTGCGTGATGAGGAGGATGCCGAGGCCGGTGTTGGCCTTGGCGCGGTTGACACCCTCGGACACGATCTTCAGAGCATCGACGTCGAGACCGGAGTCGGTCTCATCGAGCACAGCGAATTTGGGCTTCAGCAGCTCGAGCTGGAGGATCTCGTTGCGCTTCTTCTCGCCGCCGGAGAAGCCTTCGTTGACGTTGCGCTCCCGGAACGACTTGTCCATGCGCAGCTGCGACATCGAGGAATCGAGGTCCTTGATCCAGCCGCGGATGGGCGGAGCGGCGCCGTCGATGGCGGTCTTCGCGGTGCGGAGGAAGTTCGACACGCTCACGCCGGGGATCTCGACGGGGTACTGCATGGCGAGGAACAGGCCCGCGCGGGCGCGCTCGTCGACGCTCATCGTGAGCACCTCTTCGCCATCGAGCTTCACGGAGCCGCTCTCGACGGTGTACTTGGGGTGTCCGGCGATCGCGTAGGCGAGGGTGGACTTGCCGGAGCCGTTCGGACCCATGATCGCGTGGGTCTCGCCTTCGCCGATCGACAGATCGACGCCCTTCAGGATCTGCTTGGTTCCCTGCTCGGTCTCCACGCTCACGTGGAGATCGCGGATCTCAAGATTCGACATGGCTACACAATCTCTTTCGTTTTGGTCGGGTCGATGTAGACGTCGCCATCCACGATGGTGAGTTCGTACACCGGAACCGGCTCGTAGGCCGGGAGGGTGAGGGGCTTTCCTGAGGCGAGCGAGAACTTGGAGCCGTGGGCCCAGCACTCCAGCGTCTCGCCGTCGACGAAGCCTTCGGCGAGCGAGATGTCACCGTGGGTGCACGTGTCGCCGATGGCGTGGCACTCTCCGGCGGAGTCCATGACGAGCGCGATGGCCACGTTGTCGATGACGACACGGACCGCCTCGTTCGGGGTCAGGTCGGATACGTTGCAGATGAGTTCGGCGGCCACGGCTCAGATTCCCTGCGCGCGCGTCAGCTCGGCTTCGATAGCAGCCGAGAGTTCCGACTCCACCTGCTCGGAGCCGATCTGGGCGACGATCTCGGCGAGGAAGCCGCGCACGACGAGGCGGCGAGCCTCGTCTTCGGGGATGCCTCGTGACTGGAGGTAGAACAGCTGCTCGTCGTCGAAACGGCCCGTCGACGATGCGTGTCCCGCACCCTGGATGTCGCCGGTCTCGATCTCGAGGTTCGGAATGGAGTCGGCGCGGGGGCCCTCGGAGAGCACCAGGTTGCGGTTCTCCTCGTAGCTGTCGGTGCCGGTCGCGTGCGGTCCGATCAGAACGTCGCCCACCCATACCGAGCGCGCGGTGGCACCCTGCAAGGCGCCCTTGTACTTGACTCGGCTCTTGGTCTGGGCTGCCACATGATCGATGTAGACGCGCTGTTCGAGGTGCTGGCCGGCGTCGGCGAAGTAGGCGCCGAATGCGCTGCCGTCTGCGCCGGTCTCGACGAGGTGGATCGACGGGTTGACCCGGACGACTCCCCCACCGAGGCTGATGACGATGTGCCGCAATCTCGCGTCGCGCCCCACGCGGGCGAAGTGGCTGGCGAGGTGGTTGCTCTCGTCCGTCCACTCCTGAACGGTGACGACGGTGAGCTGTGCCTGATCTCCGACGACGATCTCCACGTTCTCGGAGAGCTGCGCGTCACCGGAGTTGCTGAGGATGACGAGGCCCTGGCTGAAGGGCGCGGCGGTGATCACCGTGTGCGCGGCGCGGGGTGTCTGCCCGAGCTCCGAGCGGATCACGCGGTACTCGTGCAGTTCTTCGCCGGAGACGTCGATGGCCAAGGCTTTCTCGAAAGACGACCACGCGTTGGCGCTGGCACGCTCTTCGGGAGCGCCGGCCGTGCCGACTCGCGCATCCGATCGGTCGACCCAGCTCGCCGCGACCCCGGCGACAGCCTCGGGAAGCGACGTGGCGGGGGCCGAGCCGTCGAGCTCGCCCTCGGTGAGCGAGGCGATGCGGGCGATCGGCGTGAGCTTCCACTCGAGTTCGAAACCGGTGACCTTCTCGAAGTCGTCTACCGAGGTCGAGGTGAAGCGCTCTGCGCGTGACTGCACGGGCACATAGGCGTCACCACCGTCGGAGTGCGCTTTCAGGCCGTGCTGATCGGTCTCGATGAGTCCGGTGTTCGCTGTTGGTGCTGCGGACATCTAGCCGACACTGCCTTCCATGCCCATCTCGATGAGCTTGTTGAGTTCGAGTGCGTACTCCATGGGGAGTTCGCGGGCGATCGGCTCGATGAAGCCGCGCACGATCATGGCCATGGCCTCGTCTTCGGGCAGACCACGGCTCATCAGGTAGAAGAGCTGCTCTTCGCTGACGCGGGAGACGGTCGCCTCGTGGCCGAGCTGCACGTCGTCGACACGGATGTCGATGGCCGGGTAGGTGTCGGATCGCGACTGGGTGTCGACCAGCAGGGCGTCGCAGCGCACCGTGTTCGCCGAGTGATGCGCGTTCTCTGCCATGCGGACCTCGCCGCGGTAGCCTGCGCGGCCGCCGCCTCGAGCGATGGACTTCGACACGATCGACGACTGCGTGTACGGCGCCATGTGGATCATCTTGGCGCCAGCGTCCTGGTGCTGGCCGGGACCGGCGAAGGCGACGGACAGGGTCTCACCCTTGGCGTGCTCGCCGACGAGGTAGATCGACGGGTACTTCATGGTCACCTTGGAGCCGATGTTGCCATCGATCCACTCCATGGTGGCGCCCTCGTGGGCGATCGCACGCTTGGTCACGAGGTTGTAGACGTTGTTCGACCAGTTCTGGATCGTCGTGTAGCGAACGCGGGCGTTCTTCTTGACGATGATCTCCACGACCGCGGAGTGCAGCGAGTCGGACTTGTAGATCGGAGCGGTGCAGCCCTCGATGTAGTGCACGTAGCTGCCCTCATCGGCGATGATCAGCGTGCGCTCGAACTGGCCCATGTTCTCGGTGTTGATGCGGAAGTAGGCCTGCAGCGGGATCTCGACATGCACGTTCTTGGGCACGTAGACGAAGGATCCACCCGACCAGACGGCGGTGTTGAGGGCAGCGAACTTGTTGTCGCCGGCGGGGATGACCGTGCCGAAGTACTCGGTGAAGAACTCCGGGTGCTCGCGCAGAGCCGTGTCGGTGTCCATGAAGATGACGCCCTGAGCCTCGAGGTCTTCACGGATGGTGTGATAGACCACCTCGGACTCGTACTGGGCGGCCACGCCGGAGACCAGGCGCTGACGCTCGGCCTCGGGGATGCCGAGCCTCTCGTACGTGTTCTTGATGTCGTCGGGCAGGTCGTCCCAGGTGGTCGCCTGCTTCTCGGTCGACCGCACGAAGTACTTGATGTTGTCGAAGTCGATACCGGAGAGGTCGGCTCCCCACGTGGGCATCGGCTTGCGCTCGAAGAGCTGAAGACCCTTGAGGCGGTTCTTCAACATCCATTCGGGCTCGCTCTTGAGGGCGGAGATGCCCGCGACGACGTCGGCGTCGACCCCGCGTTTCGCGACGGCACCCGCCGCATCGGAGTCGGACCAACCGAACTCGTAAACCCCCAGGTTTTCGAGTTCTGGACGGTCGATTAGTACGTCAGACATGACTTTCTCCCTTCCTCGTTGATCTCAACCCGCGGTCAGCGGCAGGCATTCCAGACCGGGATAAATATGTGATTCGGCACCGATCACCTAAGTGATTGCCTGATCACGTTCTCGTGGGGAGAACACCCGTACTTAGAATGTACTGAGGTCTGGGGGCGTGAGCCCCGCCCAACGCTGGGCGATATGCGCAAAACGCGTTCGAACGCGGATTTCTACAACTTTCAGATTCTACAGGCAATGCCTGTCAGAAAGTAGATCACCGACCTTTTAGCCGACAAGTCTTGACAAGGAACTCTCCCGCTCGTGAAGCGACTCATCGCATTCCTGCCCGTCTCCGTCAGTCGTCCGGTGCGGGTCCTGGCCTGGCTCTCGCTGGCGTTCCAGCTCGTGCTCATCGGCACGGGCGGTGCCGTTCGACTGACGGGCTCGGGTCTCGGATGCCCCACCTGGCCCCGGTGCACCGAGTCGTCGTTCGTCTCGACGCCGGAGATGGGCATCCACGGCATCATCGAGTTCGCGAACCGCATGCTCACCTTCGTGCTGGCCCTGATCGTGATCGCCGTCTTCCTGGCCGTGGTGCGCTACTGGCGGGACCGCAGGGACCTGTTCGTGCTGACGCTGCTGCAGGGTCTGTCTATTCCCCTGCAGGCCGTCATCGGCGGCATCACGGTGCTCACCGGACTCAACCCGTTCATCGTCGGTGTGCACTTCGTGATCTCGATCCTGCTCGTGGTCAACGCGACGATCCTGGTCTACCGCGTGTATCGAGGCCCGCGCGGAGCTCGACGCACTGCTCCCCTGTGGTACCTCATCGTCGCTCACGCCGCGTCGCTGTTCGTCGCGATCACGGTCGTCGTCGGCATCCTGACCACAGGATCGGGCCCGCACGCCGGTGATGAGAAGACGCCGCGCAACGGCCTCGACGCCGAACTGCTGCAGCACTTCCACAGCTGGCCGGCGTACGTGTTGCTGGGCCTCACCCTGGTACTCGTCGTGGGCGCGTTCGTGCTGAAGCTCGGCGTTCGGCGTTGGGCGCTCGCTCTGCTCGCCGTCGAGGCCGTGCAGGTCGTCGTGGGACTGGCACAGGCGCGGCTCGGTCTGCCCCCGCTGCTGGTGGGCATCCACATGGTGCTCGCGGGTCTGCTTGTCGCTGCGATGACAGCCGTCGTGCTATCTCTGCGGTCGTCGGCCGACGCACCCGAATCCGTGGACGACCCGTGGGAGCTCAGCTCGGCAGGCCGATCGGCCTAGCCCGCGTTCGCCGAGACGGATACGGCACACGCTCCCGACGCTCTATTCGGGCTGGTCCGGTTAGAACGGAAGGAGCGGGTCGATGGCCACGGCGAGGAAGACGAGCGTCAGGTAGCTGATCGATGCGTGGAAGACCCGCATCGGCTTGACCTCGTGTCCGTGGATGGCCCGGTTGTAGAGACGGTGGGTCTCATAGATGAACCAGGCGCCCGAGGCGAGTGCGACGACGCTGTACACGAGCCCCATCGGTGCGACCGGGATGAGGAGCAGCGAACAGGCAACGGTGGCCCACGCGTACAGGATCGTCTGCAGTCCGACGACGGCGCGACCGCGCACCACGGCCAGCATGGGCACATTGGCGGCCTTGTACTCGTCGCGGTACTTCATCGACAGGGGCCAGTAGTGCGGGGGCGTCCAGAGGAAGATGACGCCGAAGAGGATGAAGGGGGTCCAGCTGAGCGAGTTCGTGACGGCGGCCCATCCGATGAGCACCGGCATGCATCCGGCGATGCCGCCCCAGACGATGTTCTGCGAGGTGCGGCGCTTGAGCCAGACCGTGTAGAGGAAGACGTAGAGCAGGATCGCGATGAGCGAGAGGGCCGCGGAGAGGAGATTCGCGAAGACGGCCAGCCAGACGATGGATGCCACGCCGATGACCCACGCGAAGACGAGGGCCTCGCGGTCGGTCAGCTCGCCCGTGACGAGAGGGCGCCCCTGAGTGCGCTTCATGACGCGGTCGATGTCGCGGTCGATGTAGCAGTTGAACGCTCCGGCGCTTCCGGCGCTCAAGGCACCGCCGATCAGCGTCGCGACGACGAGCCAGAGATTCGGAATGCCGTTCTGCGCGAGGATCATCACCGGTGCGGTCGTCACGAGGAGCAGCTCGATGACCCGGGGCTTCGTCAAGGCGACATAGGCCTTGGCTTTCGCCGACAGGCTGATCTGCCGCTTCTCTGTGCGGCCTTCTACAGCGACGTTCATTGCTCCTCAGACTGTTGCCGGGCCCCACGCGGGGCGCGCGCGATCCCGAACCAGTCTAGGCGATCGGTACTCCCCGGTCGCCCGGAGCCGATACCGTGACTGTCATGACAGCACGTGAGCCCGCCAGCCCGGAGGAATTCGCAGCCCTTGCCGCGCGTATTGAAGACGAGATGACCGAGCTGCAGCTGGAGGGCTTCGGACCGTCGGACGCTCTTCGACTGGGCCTGATCCTCGTGCGCAGAGGAACAGAGGGATCGTTGCCCATCGCGATCGACGTACGGCGCGGAGCTCAGATCCTCTTCCACGCGGCGTTGGAAGGCGCCCAGGCCGACAACGACGTCTGGATCGATCGCAAGGCTCGTTCGGTGCAGCGCTACGGGATTCCGTCGCTCCTCCTCGGCACGCGTCCGAAGATCAAGGGCAAGCGCATCGAGAACGAGGGCTGGTTCGACGAGATGAGCTACGCGGCACACGGGGGCGGCTTCCCGGTGTCGGTGAAAGGGGTCGGGCTCGTGGCCGTCGTGACTGTCTCGGGGCTCCCCCAGATCGACGATCACGACCTCGTCGTTGCAGCGTTACGCGAGTTTGTCGAGGGGTAGTCACGCTGAGCGCGTGATTCCCTATACTTGTACCGGCGACACAGCAGTCGGTGTTTCCTGCGTGTCTTTCTAGCGGAGAAGCCATGTCGCACAGTGCCGAAGACGTACCGTGCACTGGCTGTCATTCGCCGGTCTCTCACGCGGTTCTCCCTGCTGCCGATGGCAACACGGCGCCTGACGGGCAAATCTGCCCGGTCTGCAACTAAGAAGGGGCTTATTCCTCGTGGCATCATTCCAATGGACTCCCATTGACGACCAGGCCGTATCCACGGCGAAAATTCTTGCGGCGGACGCCGTCGAGAAGGTAGGAAACGGGCATCCGGGAACGGCCATCAGCCTTGCCCCCGCCGCGTACCTCCTTTTCCAGAAGGTCATGCGACGCGATCCGAGTGACAACGAATGGATCGGTCGCGACCGCTTCATCCTCTCTGTCGGTCACAGCTCGCTGACGCAGTACATCCAGCTCTACCTCGGCGGTTACGGCCTCGAGCTCGACGACCTCAAGGCGCTCCGCACCTGGGGATCGCTCACGCCCGGCCACCCCGAGTACGGCCACACCGACGGAGTCGAGATCACGACCGGCCCGCTCGGACAGGGCCTCTCCTCCGCTGTCGGCTTCGCCTACGCGTCGCGCTTCGAGCGCGGTCTGTTCGACCCCGAGGCCGAGGCGGGCACGAGCCCGTTCGATCACTTCATCTACACCATCGCGGGAGACGGCGACCTGCAGGAGGGCGTCACGAGCGAGGCATCGTCGCTCGCCGGACACCAGCAGCTCGGCAACCTCATCGCGATCTACGACAGCAACCAGATCTCGATCGAAGACGACACGAACATCGCCTTCACCGAAGACGTCCGCGCTCGCTACGAGGCGTATCACTGGCACGTGCAGGTCGTCGACTGGAAGAAGACCGGCGAGTACGTCGAAGACGTCGAGGCCCTGTTCGACGCCATCGAGGCCGCCAAGGCCGAGACGAGCAAGCCGTCGCTCATCATCCTCAAGACCATCATCGGATGGCCGTCGCCGAAGAAGCAGAACACCGGCAAGATTCACGGCTCGGCCCTGGGCGCCGACGAGCTGAAGGGCCTCAAGGAGGTCCTCGGCTTCGATCCCGAGCAGAGCTTCGAGGTCTCAGACGAGGTCATCGCCCACACGCGCGACGCCGTCACACGCGGCCAGGCCGAGCACGCCGAATGGAACCAGGCGTTCGACGCATGGGCCGCGGCCAACCCCGAGAAGAAGGTCCTTCTCGACCGGGTTCTCTCGGGTGACGTGCCCGAGGGTCTCGAAGAGGCGCTGCCCGTCTTCGAAGCCGGCAAGGCCGTCTCGACCCGCGCAGCATCCGGCAAGGTCATCAACGCGATCGCGCCGATCATGCCCGAGTTCTGGGGCGGATCCGCCGACCTCGCCGAGTCGAACAACACGACGATCGAGTCCGGCGCGTCGTTCATTCCCGCCGAGCACTCGACGCACGAGTGGACGGGTAACCCCTACGGTCGGGTGCTGCACTTCGGCATCCGCGAGCACGCCATGGGCGCGATCCTCAACGGAATCGTCCTCCACGGCAACACGCGCCCCTTCGGCGGCACCTTCCTGATCTTCAGCGACTACATGCGTCCGGCCGTTCGACTCGCCGCCCTGATGAAGTCGCCCGCCATCTACGTGTGGACCCACGACTCGGTCGCACTCGGAGAAGACGGACCGACCCACCAGCCGATCGAGCAGCTGGCGACGCTGCGCGCGATCCCGGGCCTCGACATCGTGCGCCCCGGCGACGCCAACGAGGTCGCCTACGCCTGGAAGACCATCCTCGAGCGCCGCAACGGCCCGGCGGGAATCGCGCTCACGCGACAGAACATCCCCGTGTTCGAGCGTGGTGAGGGAGACGCCACCGGCGAGACCTTCGCTTCGGCGAAGAACGTCGCGAAGGGTGCGTACGTGCTGGCCGAGGCGCCCAACGGCACTCCCGACGTGATCTTCATCGCCACCGGCTCCGAGGTTCAGATCGCTGTCGAGGCGCGCGAGCTGCTCAAGAACGAGGGCATCAACGCCCGCGTCGTGTCGGCGCCGAGCCTCGAGTGGTTCGAAGAGCAGAGCGCGGAGTACCGCGAGTCGGTCCTTCCCGCCGCCGTCAAGGCCCGCGTCTCGATCGAGGCCGGCCTCGATCTGACCTGGCGTTCCTACGTGGGAGACCACGGCAAGAGCGTCTCGATCGAGCACTTCGGCGCATCAGCCGACTACCAGACGCTGTTCCGCGAGTTCGGCATCACCACCGAGCACGCCATCGAGGCCGCCAAGCTCTCGATCTCGTCGCTGTAGACCACACGAATCTTCTAGGAGTACTTACATGACCGATACAACACCCACCGCCCAGCTCTCCGCAGCCGGCGTCAGCATCTGGCTCGACGACCTGTCGCGTGAGCGCATCACCTCCGGCGGACTCGAGAAGCTGATCGAGGAGAAGAACGTCGTGGGAGTGACCACGAACCCGTCGATCTTCGCCGCGGCGCTCACCAACGGAGAGTCCTACGCGGCTCAGGTCGCCGAGCTCGCCAAGGCCGGTAAGAACGTCACCGAGGCCGTCTTCGAGATCACCACCCAGGACGTCGCCAACGGCTGCGACATCTTCCGCCCCATCTACGACGCCACGAACGGCTTCGACGGCCGCGTCTCGATCGAGGTCGAGCCCGGACTGGCGAACGACGCCGCCGGAACCACGCAGCAGGCGAAGGAACTCTTCGAGAAGGTCGCCAAAGAGAACGTCCTGATCAAGATCCCGGCGACGATCGCCGGGCTCGAGGCCATCACGGAGACGATCGCGGCCGGTATCAGCGTGAACGTCACGCTGATCTTCAGCCTCGCTCGCTACCGCGACGTCATCAATGCCTACCTGTCGGGCCTCGAGCGCGCCAAGGCCGCCGGCATCGACCTGTCGAAGATCCACAGCGTCGCGTCGTTCTTCGTGTCGCGTGTCGACACCGAGATCGACAAGCGCCTCGTGGCGATCGGTACCGACGAGGCTCTTGCCCTCAAGAGCAAGGCGGGCGTAGCGAACGCTCAGCTCGCGTACGAGGTGTACGAGCAGGCGTTCTCGACCGAGCGCGCTGCGGGACTTCTCGCAGCCGGAGCGAACAAGCAGCGTCCGCTGTGGGCCTCCACCGGAGTCAAGGACCCGGCCGTGCCCGACACGACGTATGTCACCGAGCTCGTGGCCCCCGAGGTCGTCAACACGATGCCCGAGAAGACGCTCGACGCGACGTTCGACCACGGCGTCATCACCGGAGACACCATCACCGGCTCGTACGCGGCGGCCAACAAGGTCCTCGACGCGATCGCGGCGCAGGGCATCTCCTACGCCGAGGTCACCGAGCTGCTCGAGACCGAGGGTGTCGACAAGTTCATCGTCTCGTGGAACGAACTCCTCGAGACGGTCACCACGGCGCTCGAGTCCTCGAAGTGAGTGCCCGGATCGATCTTCCCGGTGCGGTCGACACCGCCGCCGGGAAGATCGATCCGGCCCTCCTCGCCACCCGTTCGACCATCTTCACCCCGTCGCCGTCGACCCGCTGGTCCGCTCGACGCCCGTGCGCCGCGGTCGCCCTGTGATGTCCCTCACCGATCCGTCCCTCATCGCATCTACCCCGTTCTCGCCGCTGTCCTAGCGCCGAAGTAACCTGTCGACCCAGAAGGTCTCAAGGAGTTTCATGCCACCGGTAGAAATCACTCCGGAATACAACCCGCTCAGAATCCCCTCGGATCGGCGGCTCAACAGAATCGCGGGCCCGAGCGGCCTCGTGATCTTCGGTGTGACGGGCGACCTGTCGCGCAAGAAGCTCATGCCGGCGGTCTACGATCTCGCTAATCGTGGCCTGCTGCCCCCCGGGTTCTCGCTCATCGGCTTCGCCCGTCGCGACTGGGAAGACCAGGACTTCGAGCGGGTCGTCCACGACGCGGTCAAGGAGTACGCGCGCACCCCGTTCGACGAGGACGTGTGGCGTCAGCTCTCCGAGGGCATCCGATTCGTCTCGGGCGAGTTCAGCGACGACGAGGCGTTCGACCACCTCAAGGAGACCATCGACGCGCTCGACGCCGAACGAGGAACCATGGGCAACTATGCGTTCTACCTCTCGGTGCCGCCCAAGGCGTTCCCGCTCGTCACCGAGCAGCTGCGTCGTTCGGGTCTCGCGCATCCCGAAGAGGGCCAGTGGCGTCGCGTCGTCATCGAGAAGCCCTTCGGCAGCGATCTGAAGACGGCCCGAGAGCTGAACGACGTTGTCGAATCGGTCTTCGCACCGGACTCGGTCTTCCGTATCGACCACTACCTCGGCAAGGAGACCGTCCAGAACATCCTGGCGCTCCGCTTCGCTAATCAGCTGTACGAGCCCATCTGGAACTCCAACTACGTCGACCACGTGCAGATCACCATGGCCGAAGACATCGGAGTCGGTGGACGTGCCGGGTACTACGACGGTATCGGCGCCGCCCGCGACGTCATCCAAAACCACCTCCTGCAGCTCCTCGCCCTTACGGCCATGGAAGAGCCCATCTCGTTCAACGCGTCGGATCTCCGCGCCGAGAAAGAGAAGGTGCTCGCCGCCATCCGCTTGCCCAAGGATCTGGCCAAGCACACCGCACGCGGTCAGTACGCGGGCGGCTGGCAGGGCGGAGAGAAGGTGACCGGCTTCCTCGAGGAAGACGGTATGAACCCCGAATCCCTGACCGAGACCTATGCGGCCATGAGGCTCGACATCGGCACACGTCGCTGGTCGGGAGTTCCGTTCTACCTGCGCGCGGGCAAGAGACTCGGCCGACGTGTCACAGAGATCGCGGTCGTGTTCAAGCGAGCGCCGCAGTACCTGTTCGCCGACAGTCAGACCTCGGCCCTGGGTCAGAACGCACTGGTCATCCGGGTGCAGCCCGATGAGGGCGTGACGATCCGGTTCGGATCGAAGGTTCCCGGCGCCGGCATGCAGGTGCGCGACGTCACGATGGACTTCGGCTACGGCCACGCCTTCACCGAGGCCAGCCCAGAGGCGTACGAGCGCCTCATCCTCGATGTGCTCCTCGGAGACCCGCCGCTGTTCCCACGCCAGGAAGAGGTCGAACTCTCCTGGAAGATCCTCGACCCGATCGAGGAGTTCTGGACGACGCAGGGCCAGCCCGATCAGTACCGCCCCGGAACGTGGGGCCCCGACTCCGCAGACGAGATGCTCGCCCGCGATGGAAGAACCTGGAGACGACCATGATCGTCGATCTGCCCGATACCAATACAAGCAAGGTCTCGAAGGCCCTCGTCAAGATTCGCGAGGAGGGCGGCGCTGTCGCTCTCGGCCGCGTGCTGACGCTCGTTATCCGCACCGCTCTCGGCCAGGAGGAGGACGCCATCGAGGCGGCCAATGACGCCTCTCGCGAGCACCCCATGCGCGTCATCGTGGTGTCGACCGACGTCGACGACGGCGTGAAATCGGGTCGCGGCGCTCGCCTGGATGCGCAGATCCGCGTGGGAGGTGACGCGGGCGCGAGCGAGGTCATCTTGTTGAAGGCCTACGGCGCCGCGTCGAGCGACGAGGAGGGCCTCGTCACGGGTCTGCTCCTGCCCGATGCTCCCGTGGTCGTGTGGTGGCCGGGCGACGCGCCCGAGTCTCCGTCGACATCCGATCTCGGCCGCATCGCACAGCGCCGCATCACGGATTCCTCGAACAGCAGCAACCCGAACGAGACGCTCCGCACGCTCTCGTCGAACTACTCCCCCGGAGACACGGACTTTGCCTGGACGCGCCTCACTCTCTGGCGTGCGCAGCTCGCGGCCGTTCTCGACCAGCCTCCCTTCGAGCCCGTGACGGCCATCGAGGTCTCGGGTGCGTCGGATTCGCCGTCGACCCTCCTGCTGGCGGCGTGGTTGCGTCATCAGCTCCAGGTACCCGTCGACTACGGGATCTCCTCTCGCGCCAACGGATCCAGCGGTATCCACGGGGTGAAGCTCTCCCGTTCGTCCGGAGTCATCGAACTCGAACGGTCGGTGCCGAACGTGGCGACGCTGGTGCAGCCCAACCAGCCGCTGCACGACCTGGCTCTCCCCCGCCGGTCGCTCAGGGACTGCCTGGCAGAAGAACTGCGTCGGCTCGACCCCGACGACCTGTACGGCGAGGTGTTGACCCGGGGCGTCCTCGAGCTCGGCGAACCGGATTCCGGCACGGCGACCGACTCTGAGAACACGACGGCAGAGGTGAGCTGAGCGATGACGAACGAACGCCGTGTGTTGATCCATCCCGACAAGGCCTCTCTGTCGGGGTCGGTGGCGGCGCGATTCATCACCAAGATCATCGATCTGCTCGAAGATCGTGACGCCGTGAACGTGGTTCTGACGGGCGGCTCCGTGGGAACGGCGGTCCTCGCGGCGATCAACGCCTCTCCGGCCCGCGACAGCGTGGACTGGAACCGGGTGAGCTTCTGGTGGGGTGACGAGCGATTCGTCGCCCGCGACGACCCCGAGCGCAACGAATTGCAGGCGCGCGAGGCCCTGCTCGATCACATCGACGTTCCGGCCTCCCAGGTGCATCCGTTCCCGTCGAGCGACGACATCGCCGACATCGACGAGGCGGCGGCGACCTACGCTCTCGAGCTCCTCGAAGCGGGCGACGGCAACGACTATCCCAAGTTCGACATCACCTTCCTCGGCGTCGGCCCGGATGGACACATCGCGTCGCTCTTCCCCGGCCAGGAGGCGGTGCGGGTGACCAACGCGACAGTGGTCGCCGTGCGGGAATCCCCCAAGCCGCCGCCGCTGCGTCTCAGCCTCACCCTGCCTGTCATTCGTTCCTCGGATCGCATCTGGTTGGTTCTGGCAGGATCGGACAAGGCGTCGGCACTCGGACTGGCTCTCGCCGGCGCGAGCACTGACGAAGTACCTGTGGCCGGTGCCGAAGGACGTCGTCGCACGGTGTTCTTCGTCGACAAGGATGCCGCATCCGAGGTGCCGGAGTACTTGATCACTCCGACGTACTACTGATCAACGTTCGACAACGACGAAGCCCCCTGGCAGTGCCAGGGGGCTTCGTCGTTGTCTATGTCGTCTGAGCGAGGATCAGGCGGTCGTCGTGCCGCGCCTTGCGCGGAGCTGCATCAGCGCGTCCTCGAGAAGCTGTGCGGCTTCTTCTTCGGTACGACGCTCTTTGACGTACGCGAGGTGAGTCTTGTAGGGCTCGAGCTTGACGACGGACGGCGGATTCTCTTTGTCACGACCGGCCGGAAGACCAGACGACGGGCAGTCGATGGTCTCGGGAATCTCTTCTTCGGGCAGCGTCGCCGCGAAGTACTTGACTGTCTCATTGCCCAAGGCATCCCAGTAGGACACCTTGATGCGATCGGCGTGGAAGCCCCGATCCTGCTCGCCCATCGGGCCTGCGCCCACCCGGGACCCACGAATTGCACTGCCGCCTGAAGCCACGAGGTTCTCCTAGATTCCGGAATCGAATTTGGTGATGAGCCCGAGGACCACGATGCACGTGACCCAGACAAGGCCGAGTATGACGGTGATGCGGTTGAGGTTGCGCTCCGCGACACCGGATGCACCCAGATTGGAGGTGACGCCTCCGCCGAACATATCGGACAGGCCTCCACCGCGTCCGCGGTGAAGGAGGATGAGGAGGGTCAGAAGGAGGCTCGTGATACCGAGCAGCACCTGTAGAACGACCTGAAGGATCTGCACGAATTACCTCTCGAGGATGATGGTCGACCGGTGTGAAGCCAGACCAACGTCAATTATAGCTGTACGTTGCCGGTGCGACGCACCATGACGTGCAGCGGCATGCGAAAGGCCGGCCCTCACGGACCGGCCTCTCAGAGCGTGCTTAGAACGCGTGCTTCTGGTAACGGATGATGCTCGCGAACTCGGGGATGTCGAGGCTCGCGCCGCCCACGAGGGCTCCGTCGACGTTCGGCTGCTTCATGAATCCGCCGATGTTCGTCGATTTGACCGATCCGCCGTAGAGGATCCGGGTCTTGGCTGCGACGTCTGAGCCGAGCGTGGACTCGATGACACCCCGCAGCGCGGCGCAGACGGCCTCAGCCTGCTCCGGCGTCGCCGCCTGACCCGACCCGATGGCCCAGACGGGCTCGTAGGCGACCACGATGTCGGACGCCGACTTCAGGGAGGACAACGCCGCAGTGAGCTGCGCGACCGGAACCGCGGACGGCCCGTGCTTCTCGAGGTCGTCAGCCGTCTCGCCGACGCAGATGATCGGAACGATACCGTTCGTGATCGCTGCGGCCGTCTTCGCTGCGACGATCTCGTCGGTCTCTGTATGGAGAGTCCGACGCTCGGAGTGTCCGATGATCACGTAGCGACAGTCGAGCTGCCTGAGGAACGCACCGGAGATCTCTCCGGTAAACGCGCCACTCGCGTGCTGAGACACGTCTTGCGCGCCGTACGCGAGCTCGAGCTTGTCGGCCGAGACGAGAGTCTGAACGCTCCGCAGGTCGGTGAACGGCGGGAAGATGGCTGCCTCGACGTCGGCGAAGTTGTGTCCGGCATCTTTCAGGCTCCAGGCGAGCTTCTGCACAAAAGCGATCGCCTGCAGATGATCGAGGTTCATCTTCCAGTTTCCCGCGATGAGCGGTGTTCTGTTGGTTACCATCCGAGGACCTCCAGTCCGGGCAGGCGCTTGCCCTCGAGGAACTCGAGACTTGCACCGCCACCAGTTGAAATATGGCCGAACTGATCGTCGCGGAAACCGAGGGCTCGCACGGCGGCCGCCGAATCGCCGCCACCGACGACACCCAGGCCGTCGACGCGGGTCAGAGCTTCAGCGACTGCTCTCGTGCCCTCCGCGAACGGAGCGAGCTCGAAGACACCCATGGGCCCGTTCCAGAAGACGGTCTTGGATTCGGCGATGATGCGCGCGAATTCCGCCCCCGTCTCAGGACCGATATCGAGCCCCAACCCGGATTGACCGAACGGCGTCTCTTCGATCGACTCCGCACTCGTGACGGTGTGCTCCGCGTCGGCGCCGAACTTCGATGCGACGACGACGTCGGTCGGGAGAACGATACGGATACCGCGCTCCTTCGCCTCGGCCATGTAGCCCTTCACCGTCTCGATCTGATCGCTTTCGAGCAGGCTGCCGCCGACGCGGAATCCCTGCGCTGCGAGGAAGGTGAAGAGCATTCCCCCGCCGATGAGCAGAGTGTCGACCTTGGGGAGCAGGTGACCGATGACGCCGAGCTTGTCGGAGACCTTCGAGCCACCGAGCACGACGGTGTAGGGCCGAGTCGGGTTCTCGGTGAGCTTCTCGAGGACCTCGAGCTCAGCTGCGATGAGCAGGCCCGCCGCGCTGGGAAGTGCGGACGCGAGTTCGTAGACGCTCGCCTGCTTGCGGTGGACCACGCCGAAACCATCGGAGACGAAGGCATCGCCGAACTCGGCGAGCTGCTCAGCGAACGATGCTCTCTCGTCTTCGTTCTTGCTGGTCTCGGCGGGGTTGAATCGCAGGTTCTCGAGCAGAACGACGTCGCCGTCGGCGAGCGAATCCACAGCCTTGCGAGCACTCGCTCCGACAGTGTCGGCGGCGAAAGCGACGGATGTGCCGAGAAGCTCCGAGAGGCGCTGAGCGACCGGCTCGAGGCTGTACTGGGGATCGGGTGCACCGTCAGGCCGACCGAGGTGGCTGAGGAGGATTACCCGGGCGCCCTGATCGACCAGGGCGTTGATGGTTGCCAGAGACGCTCGAACGCGCCCGTCGTCGGTGATGACCCCGTTTTTCAACGGAACATTGAGGTCACACCGAACGAGGACGCGTTTTCCCGTGAGGGAGCCGAGCGAATCCAGAGTGCGCAGAGTCACAGTGGATTCCTCGTATTACAGGCGGTCGGCGACGTACTCGGTGATGTCGACGAGACGGTTGGAGTAACCCCACTCGTTGTCGTACCACGAAGCGATCTTCACCTGGTTGCCGATGACCTTGGTCAGGCCGGCATCGAAGATCGACGAGTGCGGGTCGCCCTGGATGTCGCTCGAGACGATGGGGTCTTCGGTGTACGACAGGATTCCCTTGAGTTCACCGTTGGCCGCGTTCTTGTAGGCCTCGTTGACCTGCTCGACGGTGACCGTGGAGCTGGTCTCGACCGTGAGGTCGGTGATCGAGCCGGTGATGACCGGAACGCGGAGGGCGTAGCCGTCGAGCTTGCCGACCAGCTCGGGGATGACGAGACCGAGGGCCTTGGCAGCACCGGTCGAGGTCGGGATGATGTTCGCGGCTGCGGCGCGGGCGCGACGCAGGTCGCTGTGCGGGCCGTCCTGCAGGTTCTGATCGGCGGTGTACGCGTGAACCGTGGTCATCAGGCCGCGCTCGATGCCGAAGTTGTCCATGAAGACCTTGGCCAGCGGGGCCAGGCAGTTCGTGGTGCACGATGCGTTGGAGATGATGTCGTGGATGGCGGGGTCGTACGTACCCTCGTTGACTCCGAGAACCAGCGTCGCCACGTCTGAGCCCGTTGCGGGGGCGGAGACGATGACCTTCTTCGCGCCGGCGGCGATGTGCTTGCGGGCGTCTTCGGACTTCGTGAAACGACCGGTCGACTCGATGACGATGTCGACTCCCAGTTCGCCCCAGGGCAGGTCGGCGGGGTCGCGCTCGGCGAGCACGAGGATCGGCTTGCCGTTGACGATGATGTTGTCGCCGTCGAGTTCCACCGTTGCATCGAGACGACCCGTGATGGTGTCGTACTTGAGGAGGTGCGCGAGGGCCTTGTTGTCGGTGAGGTCATTGACCGCGACGATCTCGAGCTCGCTGCCCTTGGCCAGGGCTGCGCGGAAGTAGTTACGCCCGATACGACCGAAGCCGTTGATACCGATCTTTACAGACACGTGAAGTTCTCCATGAATCGTGTGGCCCCGCGGGGCTGGGTGGGTGAAACTGAGGGCGCGCCGGGCCGTGAGGCCCGGCACGCCGTCGTCGCTACGACAGTAGCAGGAGGCCCGAGGTCTTTTCGCGGGCCGTCTCGAAGCGCGTGGCGACGTTCTGCCAGTCGACGATGTTCCAGAACGCCTTGACGTAATCGGCGCGTACGTTCTTGTAGTCGATGTAGTACGCGTGCTCCCAGACGTCGAGCATCAGAAGGGGCACGGTTCCGGCAGCGAAGTTCGACTGCTGGTCGAAGAACTGCTGGATGATCAGGCGCTGACCGATGCTGTCCCAGGCGAGCACCGACCATCCCGATCCCTGGACGCCCAGGGCGGTGGCGGTGAAGTGCGCCTGGAACTTGTCGAACGAGCCGAAGAAGTCATCGATGGCCGCGGCGAGCTCGCCGACGGGCTTGTCTCCCCCGTTGGGAGACATGTTCGTCCAGAAGATCGAGTGGTTGACGTGGCCGCCGAGGTTGAAGGCGAGGTCTTTCTCGAGCTTGTTGACCGCGCCGAGGTTCTCGGAGTCACGGGCTTCGGCAAGCTGAGCGAGCGCGGTGTTCGCGCCGGTCACATAAGCCTGGTGGTGCTTGGAGTGGTGCAGCTCCATGATGGTGGCGCTGATGCTGGGCTCGAGCGCCGAGTAGTCGTACGCGAGCTCTGGAAGGGTGTATTCAGCCATTGATATCTCCTCGAATAAGGCGCCGTTCGGAGAATCCGGACGGCTGTGAGTGACCTGATCAGTCTACTGAGGTCAACGGACAGGGCCCTGAAAACTTCCTGTCGTCTCGGTATCTGACGGATGAATCTGTCAGTCGTCGAGATCGGGCGGGAGGTTCGCGTCGGTACCGGGAATGCCGAGATCGCTCGCCTGCTTGTCGGCCATCGCGAGCAGACGCCGGATGCGCCCAGCGATCGCATCCTTCGTCATGGGCGGATCGGCGTGGTGCCCCAGCTCGTCGAGACTCGAGTCTCGGAAGTTCAGACGCAGATCCCCGGCGTACTTGAGGTGGGGCGGAACATCCGGCCCGAGGATCTCGAGCGCGCGCTCCACCCGGGAGCATGCCGCCACGGCCGCTTGCGCCGAGCGCCGAAGGTTGGCGTCGTCGAAGTTGACGAGCCTGTTCGCCGTCGCACGCACCTCGCGGCGCTGCCGCAGGTCTTCCCACCGGGAGACCGCATCGGCTGCGCCCATCAGAGAGAGCATGCGGGCGATCGCCTCGCCGTCGCGGATGACGACACGGTGCACTCCCCTGACCTCTCGCGCCTTCGCCTGCACGTGGAGCCGTGCCGCGGCTCCGACCAGGGCCATGGCCGATTCGTTGCCGGGGCAGGTGATCTCGAGAGCGGCTGATCTGCCCGGATCGGTGAGAGTGCCGTTCGCCAGGAACGCGCCCCGCCAGACGGCGGAGAGTTCCTCCTGCGAGCCTGTCGTGAGTCGATTCGGGAGGCCGCGGATCGGCCGACGACGTGCATCCAGCAACCCGGTCTGCCTGGCGAGCGTCTCGCCGCCGTCGATGACCCGCACGAGATACGTGCCCGTGCGCTTGCTGCCCGATGCCGAGACGTGAGAGACCTCGCCGCGTATTCCGTAGAGCTCTGCGAGGTCGCGGCGCACGCGCTTCACCAGGTCTGGGGTGTCGAGCTCCGACTCGATCGCGATGCGGTTCGAGATCAGATGGAGGCCACCGGAGAAACGCAGAATCGTCGCCAGCTCGGCGGCCCTCAGCGTCGTCTTCTTGGCGACGACGCGGGTCAGTTCTTCTTTGACATCGGCAGTGAGAGCCAATCTCTATCCATTCGTTCGTGCGGCCGATGTCGCGCGGGATGCTTGTGGCGTCCCGAGGCGGCGGCCGGTGTTATTCGCGACCGAGGTCGCGATGCTTGACGTTGACGACGACGCCCGGGTAGGACGCGAGCCGAGTGGCGAGCGCTCGAGTGAGGGCCACGGAGCGGTGTTTTCCGCCCGTGCACCCGATGGCCATGGTGGCGTGTCGTTTGTTCTCGCGCTGATAGCCGGCGAGAACGGGCTTGAGGGATTCTGCGTAGGACTCGAGGAACTCCGGTGCCCCCTCCTGCGCGAGCACGTAGTCGCTGACCTCGGGGTCGAGCCCCGTGTGGGCACGCAGTTCGGGGATCCAGAACGGGTTCGGCAGGAAGCGGGCATCGGCGATGGAGTCGACGTCGGTCGGGGTGCCGTACTTGAACCCGAAGCTCATCAGCGTGACCTGGACGCCGGGGGTATCCGTGGTCGAGAAGCCTTCGGCGATGCGTGTGGCCAGCTGATGGATGTTGAGGTCGGAGGTGTCGATCACCATGTCGCTGGACTCGCGGATGGGGTGCAGTCGCACTCTTTCGCGCTCGATGCCGTCGAGCAGCGTGCCATCGCCTTGCAGGGGATGCGGACGTCGCACCTGCTCGAATCGCCTGACGAGGGCCGAATCGGTCGCCTCGAGGAACAGCACGCGGAGTTGGCTTCCATCGCGGAGCGAGTGGATGATCTCCTGCAGATCGCCGAAGAAATCGCGTCCACGCACGTCGACGACGGCGGCTATTCGCGGAAGCGTCGATCCGGCCTTCTCGGCGAGATCGACCAGAGGCCGGAGCATCTGCGGCGGCAGGTTGTCGACGACGTACCAGCCCAGGTCTTCGAGGGCATTCGCGACCGTCGAGCGGCCGGCCCCCGACATCCCTGTGACTATCAGCACTTCTTGCGGAAGTGGATCGTCAGTCATGGGGTCGCCTTCTTCTTCTTCAGCAGTCGGGTGAACGTCTAGCCTACCGGCGGGGCTCGTCGACCGGAGCCGCAGAGTCTGGGTGAAGGTGCGCGAAGACCGTCTGCGCCAGCCCGGGACCGACGCCGCGAACGGCGGCGATCGCATCCGGTTTCGCCTGACGCAGTTGCGACACCGAGCCGAAGTGCGTGAGAAGCCGCTTGACCCTGCTCGGGCCGAGGCCCGGTATCTCGCCGAGAACCGAGGCGATGTCGCGCTTGCGCCTCGTGCGCTGATGGATGATCGCGAAACGGTGAGCCTCATCGCGAAGGCGCTGCAGCATGAAGAGCGCCTCGCTGCCGCGCGGCAGGATGACGGGGAAGTCGCTGTCGGGCAGCCAGATCTCTTCGAGTCGCTTGGCGAGACCGCAGAGGAAGATGCCCTCGACGCCGGACTCGCGGAGGGCACGAGCGGCGGCCTGCACCTGCGGCTGGCCTCCATCGACTACGAGGAGGTTCGGCGGGTACGAGAACTTCTTGGAGGCGGAGTCTGACTCACTGCGCTCGGTTCCCTCGCGCAGATACGCGAGGCGGCGAGTGACGACCTGGTGGATGGAATCGGTGTCGTCTGTGGACTCGGCGATCGTGAAGCGGCGGTACTGGTCTTTTCGGGGAAGCCCGTCTTCGAAGACCACCATGGATGCGACGATGTTCGTGCCGCCCAGGTGCGAGACGTCGAAGCACTCCATTCGCAGCGGAGCATCCGGCATGCCGAGTGCGTCTTGAATGTCGGTCATGGCCTGACTTCGAGCGACGAAGTCGGCGCTGCGTCTGGTTTTGTAGAGTTGAAGCGCGTTCATGGCGTTGACCCTGGCCGTCTGCATCAACGCCGCCTTCTCGCCTCGCTGGGCGGTGCGCAGGCTGACCTTGCCCTTGTCTCGGCGCGTTCCGAGCCAGGTCTCGAGTTCGGCCTTGTCTTCGGGCAACTCGGGCACGATGATCTCGCGCGGTGGCACGGTCGTGCCGTCGTATGCGGCCTGCAGGATGGAGTCGACGAGCTCCGCCGTGGTGAGATCGAGCTCTTTGTCGACGACCCAGGCGCGCACACCGCGGATGCGGCCGCCTCGGACGATGAACTGCTGCACGGCCGCCGCGAGCTCGTCGTGCTCGACGCCGAACAGATCGGTGTCGAGGTTGTCGCTGAGCACGACGGCGCTTTTCTCGAGAACGGCCTCGAGCGCCTGGAGCTGGTCGCGGTAGGTCGCGGCCGCCTCGTAGCGCTGCTGGGTGGCTGCCTCTTTCATCTTGCGGGTCACGTCCGTGACGAACCGGTTGTCTCCCCCGGCCATGAATGCCACGAAGTCATCGACGATGGCCCTGTGCTCCTCGACCGTCACCTTGTGGGAGCAGGGTCCTCCGCAGCGACCGATCTGACCGGGAAAACACGGTCGCCCGGTCTGCATGGCCTTCTTGTAGCTCGAGTCGGAGCAGGTGCGAATCGGAAAGGCCTTGACCATGAGCTCGATCGTCTCGCGAACCGCCCAGATCTTGGGGTACGGGCCGAAGTATCGGGCGCCCGGGATGCGGGTGTTGCGGGTGACGATGACACGCGGAGCCTCGTCGGCGAGCGTGATGGCCATGAACGGATAGGTCTTGTCGTCGCGGAACTTGACGTTGAACGGCGGGTCGAACTCCTTGATCCACGTGTACTCGAGCTGCAGGGCCTCGACATCGCTGCCCACGACGGTCCACTCGACCGAGGCGGCCGTGGTGACCATGCGACGGGTGCGCTCGTGCAGACTGCGCAGCGGTGCGAAATAGTTGCTCAGTCGAGCGCGTAGATTCTGCGCCTTGCCGACGTAGAGCACCCGCCCGGTTGCATCTCGGAACCGGTACACCCCGGGCTGGGTGGGGATCTCCCCCGCTTTCGGGCGATAGGGAACCGTGTCTGGAGAGGTTCGTGCCATGTCTACTTCGCCCCGAGGATCTCCTTGAGGAAGAAACCGGTGTGGCTCTTCTTCACCTTGGCCAGCTGCTCCGGCGTTCCCGTTGCCAGGATGCGACCGCCGCCGGCGCCTCCCTCGGGCCCGATATCGATCAGCCAGTCGGCGCTCTTGATGACGTCGAGGTTGTGCTCGATCACGATGACCGTGTTGCCCTTGTCGACCAGGCTGCCGAGCACGAGGAGGAGCTTGCGCACGTCTTCGAAGTGCAGTCCGGTGGTGGGCTCGTCGAGCACGTAGACCGTGCGTCCGTTGGAGCGCTTCTGCAGCTCGGTGGCGAGCTTGACACGCTGCGCCTCGCCTCCCGACAGCGTCGTCGCGCTCTGCCCGAGTCGTACGTAGCCGAGGCCGACGTCGACGAGCGTCTTGAGGAAGCGGTGAATGGCGCCGATCGGCTCGAAGAACTCCGCAGCCTCGGCGATCGGCATGTCGAGCACCTCGGAGATGCTCTTGCCTTTGTAGTGCACGCTGAGGGTGTCACGGTTGTAGCGTGCTCCCCCACAGACCTCGCACTTGACGTAGACGTCGGGAAGGAAGTTCATCTCGATCTTGATCGTTCCGTCACCAGAGCAGGCCTCGCAGCGGCCGCCCTTGACGTTGAAGCTGAACCGGCCGGCCAGGTAGCCGCGGGCCTTCGCCTCGGCCGTGTCGGCGAAGAGATTGCGGATGCGATCGAAGACTCCGGTGTAGGTCGCCGGGTTCGAGCGCGGGGTGCGGCCGATGGGGTTCTGATCGACGTGCACGACCTTGTCGAGATTCTCGAGACCGGTGACGCGCTTGTGCTTGCCCGGGATCTTTCGTGCTCCGTTGAGCTTGTTCGCGAGCACCCGGTAGAGGATGTCGTTCACCAGCGACGACTTGCCCGAACCGGAGACGCCGGTGACGGCGACGAAGGTGCCGAGCGGGAAGTCGACGGTGACCTTGCGCAGGTTGTTCGCCTCGGCGTCGACGACGGTGATCAGCCGATCCGGGTCGACCGGTCGACGGGTCGCGGGCACCTCGATCTCTTTACGCCCCGAGAGGTAGTCGCCCGTGAGCGACTCTGTGTTCGCCAGGAGGGCGTCGTACGACCCTGAGTGCACGACCTTGCCGCCGTTCACGCCAGCACCTGGTCCGATGTCGACGACCCAGTCGGCCGTTCGGATCGTGTCTTCGTCGTGTTCGACGACGATCAGCGTGTTTCCGAGATCTCGCAGCTTGACGAGAGTCTCGATGAGTCGGCGGTTGTCGCGCTGATGCAGGCCGATCGACGGCTCGTCGAGCACGTAGAGGACACCCGTGAGACCCGAACCGATCTGGGTCGCCAGCCGGATGCGCTGGGCCTCGCCGCCGGAGAGCGATGCGGCCGCGCGGGCCAGGTTGAGGTAGTTGAGGCCGACCTGGATGAGGAAGTCGAGGCGCAGCCTGATCTCGCGCAGCACCTGGGCCGCGATCGCGGCCTCGCGGTCGGTGAGGACCACGTCGTGCATGAACTCCTGGGCGTCGGTCAGAGAGATGTCGGTGACATCGGCGATGCTGCGGCCGTTGACGGTGACAGCCAGGACCTCGGGCTTCAGCCGCTTTCCGTTGCAGACGGGGCAGGGGATCTCGCGGAGGAACTCCGACCAGCGCGCACGCTGCGTGTCGGTCTCGGCCTGCAGGAACTGCCGTTCGATGTAGGGAACGACGCCCTCGAAGCCGGACGAGTAACTCACTTCGCGGCCGTACCGGTTCTTCCACCGGACTTTGACCTCGAAGTTGTTGCCGCGGAGAACGGCGTTCTGAACCTCGTCGCTGAGCTTGCCCCAGGGGGTCTTGAGCGAGAAGTCGAGGTCGCGTGAGAGGCCGTGCAACAGCTTCTCGTAGTAGCTGAAGAGACCCTTGCCCTGGGTCGTCCATGGAACGATGACGCCCTCGGCGATGCTCAGGTCGGGGTCGCCGAGGAGGAGGTCGGAGTCGACCGACATGCGTGTGCCGAGTCCGGAGCACTCGGGGCATGCTCCGAACGGTGCGTTGAACGAGAAGGTGCGCGGTTCGATCTCGGTGAGGGCGATGGGGTGGTTGTTGGGGCACGAGAGCTTCTCGGAGAACGTCTGCCACGCATCCGGGCCCTCGGAGTCGACGTAGTTGATCTGCACCAGACCATCGGTGAGGCGCAGTGCCGTCTCGAGGGAGTCGGTGAGACGGCTCAGGATGTCGGGACCCGCGACCAAGCGGTCGATGACCACGGAGATGTCGTGCTTGATCTGCTTCTTGAGCTTGGGCGGATCGTTCAGCTGCACGACCTCGCCGTCGACCAGCGCGCGCGAGTAACCGCCGGCGGCCAGCTCTTTGAAGAGGTCGACGAACTCGCCCTTCTTCTGCGAGACGACCGGGCTGGCGACCTGGTAGCGGATGCCGTCTTCGAGCTCCATGAGCTGATCGGCGATCTGCTGCACGGTCTGCGACTTGATCTGCTCGCCGCAGATCGGGCAGTGCGGGATGCCGATTCGTGCCCAGAGCAGGCGCATGTAGTCGTAGATCTCGGTGATCGTGCCGACGGTCGATCGCGGGTTGCGGTTGGTCGACTTCTGGTCGATCGACACGGCGGGACTGAGACCCTCGATGAAGTCGACGTCGGGGCGGTCGACCTGCCCGAGGAACTGCCGGGCATAGGCCGAGAGCGACTCGACGTAGCGCCGCTGCCCCTCGGCGAAGATCGTGTCGAAGGCCAGAGAGGACTTGCCCGATCCCGAGAGGCCCGTGAAGACCACCAGCGAGTCTCGAGGGATCTCGAGATTCACGTCTTGAAGATTGTGGACACGGGCGCCATGGACGCTGAGGACGTTAGAGGAATCTACCTTCGAAACTGACACCTCGAAAGTCTATGTGCGGCCACCGACACTCGGTCCCGGTTCCGCTGACGGCGTGCGCTCCCCCGGTCTTGTGCTAGGCCTCGAAGACGAGCAGCGTGCTCGACGCCGTCGCCAACGGCACACTCTCTCGGTTCACGACAGGTGACCGGCGGCCGACATCTGGCGCAGCTCCTTCTTGAGGTCGCCCAGCTCGTCGCGCAGGCGCGCCGCGAGCTCGAACTTGAGCTCACCGGCGGCCTGGAGCATCTGCTCGTTGAGATCGGCGATGATGGCCTCGAGCTGGTTCGCACCCTCGGCGGCGATGCCCTCGCGGCGCAGATTCGGAGTCGGCGACTTCTTCTTGGAGCCGTCGCGGCCAGCGAGCAGCTGGGCGGTATCGGCACCCTCTCTCGCCAGAACCTCGGTGATGTCGGCGATGCGCTTGCGCAGAGGCGTCGGGTCGATGCCGTGTTCGGTGTTGTACGCGACCTGCAGCTCGCGTCGGCGGGTGGTCTCGCTGATCGCGAAGGCCATGGAGTCGGTGACCTTGTCGGCGTACATGATGACCTGACCCGACACGTTTCGTGCAGCTCGACCGATGGTCTGGATGAGCGAGGTCGACGAGCGCAGGAATCCCTCTTTATCGGCGTCGAGGATGGCGACGAGCGACACCTCGGGAAGGTCGAGGCCCTCGCGCAGCAGGTTGATGCCCACGAGAACGTCGTAGAGCCCCGCGCGCAGTTCGGTGAGCAGCTCGACCCGTCGCAGAGTATCGACGTCGGCGTGCAGATAGCGCACCTTGACCCCGTGCTCGCCCAGGAAGTCGGTGAGCTCTTCGGCCATCTTCTTCGTGAGCGTGGTGACGAGCACGCGCTCGTCTCGACCCGCTCGCAGCCGGATCTCCTCGAGCAGGTCGTCGATCTGACCTGTGGACGTCTTGATGACGATCTCGGGATCGATCAGGCCCGTGGGGCGGATGATCTGCTGCACGACACCGTCGGCGATGCCCATCTCGTACTTGCCGGGAGTAGCCGAGAGGTAGACCGTCTGACCGACCCTGTCTTTGAACTCGGGCCACTTGAGCGGACGGTTGTCGAGGGCGCTCGGCAGGCGGAATCCGTGGTCGACCAGCGTGCGCTTGCGCGACGAGTCGCCCTCGTACATGGCTCCGATCTGGGGAACCGTGACGTGGGACTCGTCGATGACCACGAGGAAGTCGTCGGGGAAGTAGTCGAGCAGACAGTGAGGCGCGGCTCCGGGCGGACGCACGTCCATGTGCCACGAGTAGTTCTCGATGCCCGAGCAGAATCCGATCTGCTGCATCATCTCGAGATCGAAGGTGGTGCGCATGCGCAGGCGCTGGGCCTCGAGCAGCTTGCCCTCTTTCTCGAGCTGGCCGACGCGCAGTTCGAGTTCGTCTTGAATCGTGCCGATGGCGCGCTGCATCACGTCGGTGTCGGTGACGTAGTGCGACCCGGGGAAGACGGAGACGGAATCGAGCTTGCGCACGATATCGCCGGTGAGCGGGTGCAGGCTGTAGAGCGCCTCGATTTCGTCGCCGAACATCTCGATGCGGATCGCCAACTCTTCGTACTGGGGAATGATCTCGATCGTGTCGCCGCGTACGCGGAAATTGCCGCGGGAGAAGTCGATGTCGTTGCGGTTGTACTGCATCGAGACGAATTTGCGGATGAGCCAGTCTCTGTCGATGCGCTGACCGACCTGCAGAGCGATCATCGCGTTCATGTACTGCTCGGGAGTGCCGAGGCCGTAGATGCAGGAAACCGTCGAGACCACGACCACGTCGCGCCGACTGAGCAGCGAGTTCGTGGTCGAGTGGCGCAGGCGCTCGACCTCGGAGTTGATCGAGCTGTCTTTCTCGATGAAAGTGTCGGTCTGGGGTACGTACGCCTCGGGCTGGTAGTAGTCGTAGTACGAGACGAAGTACTCGACGGCGTTGTTAGGCATGAGCTCGCGGAACTCGTTCGCTAGCTGGGCCGCGAGGGTCTTGTTGTGCGCCAGCACGAGCGTGGGCCGCTGCACCGCCTCGATCAACCACGCCGTCGTCGCCGACTTACCCGTTCCCGTCGCACCGAGAAGCACCACATCGGTCTCGCCCGCGTTGATTCGCGCCGTCAACTCGGCGATGGCGGTGGGCTGATCGCCGCTCGGGGTGTATTCACTGACGACTTCGAAGGGGTGGACGGAGCGGGTGGGTTCCATGCAATAAGTTTAGGTCGGGGTAGTGACACTGGTCCCTGCCTGGCAGTGGAAACGGATTTCTTTCGAACAGGAGCGGCGCCATGCGCATCGGCATTCTCACCTCGGGCGGCGACTGTCCCGGACTCAACGCGGTCATCCGCGGGGCCGTTCTGAAGGGAACGGAGATCAACGGCCAGGAGTTCGTCGGTTTCCGGGACGGCTGGCGGGGTGTCGTGAACGCCGACATCATGGAGCTCACCCGGCACAACATCCGCGGTATCGCCAAGCAGGGTGGCACGATCCTCGGTACGAGCCGCACCAACCCGTTCGAGGGTGAGAACGGCGGACCGGAGAACATCGCCGCCAACATGGAGCGTCATGGAATCGACGCGATCATGGCCATCGGCGGGGAAGGAACCCTCGCCGCGGCGAAGCGCCTGACCGACGCCGGCCTCAAGATCGTCGGCGTACCGAAGACGGTCGACAACGACCTCGACGCCACGGACTACACCTTCGGTTTCGACACCGCGGTGCAGATCGCCACCGACGCCATGGATCGACTGCGTACGACCGGCGAGTCGCACAGCCGGTGCATGGTCGCCGAGGTCATGGGTCGTCACGTGGGGTGGATCGCGCTGCACTCGGGCATGGCGTCCGGTGCCCATGCCATCCTGATTCCCGAGCAGAAGACCAGTGTCGAGCAGATGTGCGAGTGGGTCCAGAGTGCCTACGACCGCGGTCGCGCTCCCCTGGTCGTCGTCGCCGAGGGCTTTATGCCCGACAGCATGGACGACCCGCATTCCGAGCGGGGCCTGGATGCCTTCGGCCGGCCGCGTCTCGGCGGTATCGGCGAACGCATCGCCCCGCTGATCGAGTCGATCACGGGAATCGAGACCCGCGCGACGACCCTCGGTCACATTCAGCGGGGAGGCGTGCCGAGCGCCTACGACCGCGTTCTCGCGACGCGCCTCGGCATGGCCGCCAGCGACATCATCGGCGATGGTGCCTGGGGCCAGATGGTGGCGCTGAAGGGAACCGAGATCGTCACGGTCGGGTTCGCCGAGGCGCTGGGCAAGCTCAAGACGGTTCCGCAGCACCGCTACGACGAGGCTGCCCTGCTCTTCGGCTAGGTCAAGAGACGCTCGCCCGATCCCGTGAGCGCGCGATGAGGTCGATCCAGAGCTCGTCGACCTGGTCGAGAGTGCGCTCGAGCGAGTCGTTCGTGTCGATGATGACGTCGGCGATCGCGCGGCGTTCTTCGTCGGTCGCCTGAGACCGGATGCGCCGCTCGGCCTCATCGCGCGGCATGCCACGGTGCTCGTGCAGCCGGGCGATTCGCACCTCGACGGGAGCCTCGCAGACGACGATCAGATCGAATTCCAGTTCTCGACGAGCCTCCACGAGGAGAGGAACGTCGTAGACGATCACGGCGGCTGGATCGGCCGCTGAGGCCGCAGCGATCAGCTCGGCCGTGCGTGCGTGCACCCGGGGATGGATGATGGCCTCGAGGCGCAGGCGGGCGTCGGGATCAGCGAAGACGATCGCTCCCAACGCGGCCCGATCGAGTGAGCCGTCCGGCGACAGAACGGCCTGGCCGAAGTCGTCGACGATGGCGGACAGGCCGGGTGTCCCGGTTTGCACCACCTCGCGGGAGAGCGCATCGGCATCGATATGGATCGCTCCGTGAGCGACGAGGCGACGCGCCACTGTCGACTTTCCTGATGCGATTCCGCCGGTGAGTCCCACGATGAACATGGCTCCATGCTAGCCGGGCCGGTGACGGCGCTCGGCTTAACGACGGAACGGCCGCCCCGGAGGACGGCCGTTCCATAGTGCAACTTAGGAGTTGCTGCTCGACAGCTTCTCGCGAAGCGCGGCGAGGGTCTCGTCGTCGGCGAGGGTGCCGGCTCCGGTCGACTCGCTCGAGAACGAGGAGCCGGCGCTGGCGCCGTCGCCCGAGGCGACCTCCGCGTTGCTCGTGGCAACCTGCTTCTTGTGGGCTTCCCAGCGAGCCTGGGCTGCAGCGTAGTCCTGCTCCCACTTCTCGCGCTGGGTCTCGAAGCCCTCGCGCCACTCGTTCGTCTCCGGGTCGAAGCCCTCGGGGAACTTGTAGTTGCCCTGGTCGTCGTACTCGGTGAGCATTCCGTAGAGCGCCGGGTCGAACTCGGTGCCCTCGGGGTCGACGCCCTCGTTGGCCTGCTTGAGGCTCAGCGAGATGCGGCGACGCTCGAGGTCGATGTCGATGACCTTGACGAAGACCTCGTCGCCGACCGACACGACCTGCTCGGCGAGCTCGACGTGCTTGCCCGACAGCTCGGAGATGTGGACGAGTCCCTCGATGCCCTCTGCAACGCGAACGAACGCGCCGAAGGGAACGAGCTTGGTGACCTTACCCGGAGCAACCTGGCCGATGGCGTGGGTGCGGGCGAAGACCTGCCACGGGTCTTCCTGCGTCGCCTTGAGCGACAGGGAGACACGCTCGCGGTCGAGGTCGACCTCGAGGATCTCGACGGTGACCTCCTGGCCAACCTCGACGACCTCTGAGGCGTGCTCGATGTGCTTCCAGCTGAGTTCGGAGACGTGAACCAGTCCGTCGACTCCACCCAGATCGACGAACGCACCGAAGTTGACGATCGACGAGACGACGCCCTTGCGGACCTGTCCCTTCTGGAGGTTGTTGAGGAACGTGGTGCGGCTCTCGGACTGAGTCTGCTCGAGCAGGGCGCGGCGCGACAGAACGACGTTGTTGCGGTTCTTGTCGAGCTCGAGGATCTTCGCCTCGATCTCCTGGCCCAGGTAGGGCGTGAGGTCGCGCACGCGACGAAGCTCGATGAGCGACGCGGGCAGGAAGCCTCGGAGTCCGATGTCGACGATGAGTCCACCCTTGACGACCTCGATGACCGAACCGGTGACAACACCGTCGGCGTCCTTGATCTTCTCGACGTCTCCCCACGCACGCTCGTACTGAGCCCGCTTCTTGGAGAGGATCAGGCGGCCTTCTTTGTCTTCTTTCTGAAGAACGAGGGCCTCGACCAGATCGCCGACCTGGACGACCTCGGTGGGGTCGACGTCGTGCTTGATGGAAAGCTCACGCGAGGGGATGACGCCCTCGGTCTTGTACCCGACGTCGAGGAGAACCTCGTCGCGGTCGATCTTCACAACGGTTCCCTCGATGAGGTCTCCGTCGTTGAAGAACTTCAGTGTCTTTTCGACCGCGGCAAGAAAGTCTTCTGCCGAGCCAATGTCGTTGATGGCGACCTGCTTGGCTACTCTGTCGGTCGTTGCGATTGTCATAAAAGTAAATGCTCCAGGATGGACAAATATCAGGCCGACGACAGACGAGTTCGATGTTTCGAGCAGGACTGCTCCGCCGACGGCGAGCGGATGGGATGGCACAAAACGTGCCAAGTCATTCTAGCCCCGCAGATCGGTGCGCGGCAACACCTCGGACGGCTACTTGGAGCCGGGCAGAACGAAGTCGGCGAACTCCTGTGCGTTGGTCAGACTGCCTTCGTACTGCACTCCATCGACGATGACGGTGGGGGTGCCTTGGATCCTGTCGAGGTCGGAGTTCGGAACCGGCTCGCTGAGCGCCCGTTCCGTGGCCTGCGTCACCCAATCGTCGAACTCGCCGGAGTCGATGCAGTCCGCCACGTCGGTGCCGTCGAGTGCTCCCGCCTCGTTCACCAGGTCGATCAGATCGGCGTCACTCAGGCCCTCGGTCTCTTCCTGGGGCTGATTCTCGAAGAGGAGTGCGCTGAACGCCTCGAATCGATCGGGGGCCTCATCGGCCACGCACGCCGCCGCGTTCGCGGCACGGGTCGAGTACTCGGTGCCGAGCGAGGCGCGGTCGAGGAACGACAGCGGATGGACTTCGAGAACCACCTGGCCCGAATCCACCCACTTGGAGAGCTGCTCGGCGTTCGTCGACTCGAACTGGCCGCAGTACGGGCAGAGGTAGTCGATGTAGGTGACGACTCGAACCGCGTCGTCTCCCCCGTCTCCGACGACGATGCCGTCACCGGAGGTTCCGGCCGGTGCACTCGATCCGCCTGCCTGCTCAGTGCCTGATCGGCTGGTCGATGAGCGCTCTATCGACGAGAACACACTGGTGAGTACGAGCACGGCCGCGGCGATGACGGCGACCACCACCAGGATCGATCCCCCGAGCACCCAGGGCCAGACGCGTCGACGTGGGCGCTGCCCCGAGGTACCCGCGCCGGCGGGTGCGGCCTGGGCGGAATGGTTCGTGTTTCCCTGGGCATCGCGCCGCATCTCGCTCCAGCTCTGGCCGTCCCACCACCTCTCGCGGGAGGTGTTCTCTTCGGGGTACCATCCGGGCGGCGGAGTGTTCGTCATCGGGATCCTCCCTCGGTGAGCAGGAACTTCTGGAGGGTGTCGAGTCCGACTCCTCCCATGTCGAGGGCGCGGCGATGGAATTCCTTGGCGTCGTAGGCATCGCCCTGCTGCGCCCTGTAGTCGTCTCGGAGCTGCTCCCAGATGCGCTGTCCGACCTTGTACGACGGGGCCTGACCAGGCCAGCCGAGGTAGCGGTTGACCTCGAAGCGGATGAACGCGTCGTCCATGTTCACGTTCGCGCGCATGAACTCCAGCGCGTAGTCGGCGTCCCAGATGCCCTCGCCATCGGGGCGCTGCTTGCCGAGGTGCACGCCGATGTCGAGCACCACGCGGGCCGCCCTCATCCTCTGGCCGTCGAGCATGCCGAATCTGTCGGCCGGGTCGTCGAGGTAACCCAGCTCCTCCATCAGGCGTTCGGCATAGAGTGCCCATCCCTCCGCGTGACCAGACGTTCCCGCCAGCTGGCGGCGCCAGGTGTTGAGCGTGGCCCTGTTGTAGACGGCCTGTCCGATCTGCAGATGATGCCCGGGCACCCCCTCGTGATAGACGGTGGTGAGCTCGCGCCAGGTGTCGAAGGTGGTGACTCCCGCGGGCACCGACCACCACATGCGTCCGGGGCGTGAGAAGTCGTCGGTGGGGCCCGTGTAGTAGATGCCGCCCTCGTCGGTCGGCGCGATCATGCACTCCAGCGCCCGGATCTCGTCGGGGATGTCGAAGTGGCTTCGTGACAGCTCGTCGACCGCCCGATCACTCGTGGCCTGCATCCACTCTTTCAGAGCAGCCGTTCCGTGGAGCTTTCGGGAGTCGTCGGCGTCGAGGTGGGCGATCGCCTCGTGCACCGTCGCGCCCGGCAGGATCTCCTGGGCGATCGCCTCCTGCTCACGGGTCATACGGGCGAGTTCTGCGAGACCCCATTCGTAGGTCTCGTCGAGGTCGATCGTGGCGCCGAGGAATTCGCGCGACCGGAGCGCGTAGATCTCGCGTCCCACAGCATCCTCGGGGTTCGCGGCGGGAAGCAGCTCGGCCTCGAGAAAGTCGGCGAACCGTGTGTAGCCGCCCGCCGCCACCGAAGACGCCTGTTTCAGAGAGTCGGTCGCATACTCGGCCGGAGCGCCGTGTGCGAGTGCGGCGAAGAATCCGCCGGCGGACGCGTTCTTGCGTGCCTGCGCGAGAACCTCGACGACCTGGCGTCGCGCGGGCACGACGTTGCGGGCGATTCCCTCTCGCAGGGTCTCGACATAGCCCTCGAGCGCATCGGGCACGGCGCGCAGTCGCGTGTCGATGACCTGCCAGTCCCCCGGCGTCTCGGCCGGCATCAGATCGAAGACCTCCCGGATGTCTTGAGACGGCGAGGCGATCACGTTGAGGTCTCGCAGATGGAGACCTGCCTGGGCGCTCTCGATGGCGAGCTGCAGCGAGGCGCCGAGGTCGAGTTGTGTGACTCTGTCGACGTCGTCGACCGGCACGGCTGCCGTCAGTCGGGCCTGGGCCCGTCGCACCTCCGACAGATAGTGCTCGTGGCCCGCCGGAGACAGATCGCCGAAACGTGTGTTCGCTTCGACGCGGCCGATGTATGTGCCGAGCGTGGGCACGAGTCGGACAAGGGTGTCGACCCACTCCTCGGCGATCGAGTCGATCTCCGTCGGTGTACGTGTGGACTTCTGCGGCAGATCGGTCATGCCATCAGCCTAGCTAGGAGCTCCGACTGCGCACGATCTCGCTCGGAGCACCCATCGCCTCTCGGGTGGAACGGCGCCTGTCCGGAGACAGCCGCCGGTGGCCCTCCGCGAGAACGGTCGCCTCGAAGAACGCCTCGATCGAGTGCTGCGCCGCATCCACGCTCGCGGCGTGGGCGCCGTACCACCGACCGCACGTCATCAGCGGCGGTGCGTCGGCTTCGTGGGCGAACCATCCGTGGGTGCCCGCATTCGGCCCGTGAACCGAACGGATCTCGATGTCGCGCCGCTCCAGTCGAGCCTCGAACACGGCGGCGCGCGCGTCGTCGAACGAGCGATAGATCAGGGCGCTGCGCCCGAGTTCGCGATTGTTGCTGGCCAGGAGGCGCCAGACGCAGACCGGTCCGGCCTGCGGATCGGAGAGGCGATCGATGGGTCTCTCCGATGGTGCCGTCAGCTGATCTCGAAACCTCGACCACGCTCGAGGCATCGGGTCGGCCGCCGACGTGAACGACGAGAATACGATGCTCGCCGAGGTCGTCACCTCGATAGTCTCTGTGACTCGGATGTCGGGATTGCGTCCTGGAGGTGTCCGAAAGGTGTCGAGAAGACGAGGACCCGCGCCTCGAGCGATCAGTGCGCGGCGTCGTTCCAGTTCGCGCCGCGACCCACCTGCACCTCGAGGGGAACGCGAAGCTCGGCGGCGGTACTCATGCGTGTGGTGACGATCTCGGAGAGCGTCTGCCACTCACCCGGTGCCACATCGAAGACCAGCTCGTCGTGCACCTGCAGCAGCATGCGCGATGCGAGCTGCTGTTCTTTCAGGTCGCTCGCGATGTTGATCATGGCGATCTTGATGATGTCGGCGGCTGTGCCCTGGATCGGGGCGTTGAGGGCGGCCCGCTCGTCGTTGTCTCGAAGCACCCTGTTGGCGCTGTTGAGGTTCGCGAAGGGGCGGCGACGCCCGAAGATCGTCTCGGTGTAGCCGTCTTCTTTCGCCTGCAGCACGACGTTGCGCAGGAAGTCGCGCACGGCTCCGAAGCGCTCGAAGTAGTCGGACATCAGCTTCTTGGCCTCGCTGGAGTCGATGCGCAGCTGCTTCGACAGGCCGAAGGCGCTGAGTCCGTAGGCGAGGCCGTACGACATGGCCTTGACCTTGGTGCGCATGGCAGGCGTCACATCGGAGGGCTCGACACCGAAGACGTGCGCTCCGACGAAGCGGTGCAGATCTTCTCCTTCGGTGAAGGCCGTGATGAGGCCCTCGTCGCCGGAGAGGTGCGCCATGATGCGCATCTCGATCTGCGAGTAGTCGGCTGTGAGAAGAGTCTCGAAGCCGTCGCCCACCTGAAAGGCGTGCCGGATGCGACGGCCCTCTTCGGCGCGCACGGGGATGTTCTGCAGGTTGGGATCTGTAGAGGAGATGCGACCGGTGCTCGAACCGGTCTGCACGTAGCGGGTGTGCACGCGGCCGTCGGGCGCGATGGCCTTGTCGACCGTCTCGATGATCTGGCGGAGCTTCGTGGCGTCACGGTGCTGCAGCAGGAGACCGAGGAAGGGATGCGGGCTGGACGCCTGCAGATCGGCCAAGGCACCGGCGTCGGTGGAGTAGCCCGTCTTGGTGGCACGAGTCTTCGGCATCGACAGGCGGTCGAAGAGCACCTCCTGGATCTGCTTGGGAGAACCGAGGTTGATCTCGCCGCCGATGATCTCGTAGGCGTCGGTAGCGAGGCCGGTGGCCGTGGTGGCCAGTTCGGCGGAGAGTTGCGAGAGCTCGTCGTGGCTCACGGTGATGCCGATCAGCTCCATGTCGACGAGCGCCATCAGCGTGGGGATTTCGATCTCGCCGAGAACGCGCAGGGTCCGCTCGTCGAGCGACGTCGTCTGAGCCGCGGCCACGCGGGCGATGTACCAGGCGTGGGTCGCCGGGCCGACGTCGGACGCGTCGTCGGGCACGAGCTGATTCGGGTCGGGTGTGGGCAGCACTTCGGCCAGGGTGCGATCGACGAGTTCGGCGAGCGAGCGGTCGGCCGAGGAGTCGGGGCGCACCAGCCAGGCGGCGAGCGTCGTATCGAAGCGCAGCCCCGACACGGCGAGGCCGGCCCGGCGCAGCGTCTTGATCTGCTCTTTTGCTCCGTGCATGATCTTCGGCGAGTCGCTCGCCAGCCAGGCCTCGAGGGCCGAGTAGTCGAGACTGCCTGCGCTCCACGGGGCGAAGAGGCTTTCGGTGGCGGATGCGATGCCCAGGCCGATGGGCACGCCGCCCTGCTCTTCGACGGCCAGAGCGAGGCCGTCGGGATTGCTCTTCTGCGCTCGCGAGAGCCAGAGTTCGAGCTCCTCGTCGAGCACCGTGGCCGGAGTCGGAGGCGTGATCGAGGCGGGAACCGCCTCGGGATCGGCGGAGCTCTGCGCGGCCGACGCATCCGGTGCAGCACCCAGACCGTCGAGCTTCAGCACGCGGTCGAGCAGCGTGCGGAACTCGAGCCGGCCGAACACCTCGCGGAGAGCCTGCTCGTCGATGGGCTTGCGCTCCAGATCTGCCGGCCCGACCGGCAGCTCGACGTCGGTGAGCAGGTGATTGAGCTTTCTATTGCGCACGGCGTTCTCGTACTGCTCGCGGAGCTTGTCGCCGACGACGCCCTTGATCTCGTCTCTGCGCTCGATGATCGCGTCGAGGCTGCCGTACAGGTTGATCCACTTGGCGGCGGTCTTGGGCCCCACCTTGTCGACGCCGATCAGGTTGTCGCTCGTCTCGCCCACGAGAGCGGCGATCTCGGGGTACTGGTGCGGTTGCACGCCGTACTTGTCGAAGACCTTCTCTGCGTCGTAGCGCGTGAGTTGCGACACGCCCATGGCAGACGGATAGAGCAGCGTGACGTCGGGGCGGATGAGCTGGATGCTGTCGCGGTCGCCCGAGACGACGAAGACGCGGTAGCCCTGCTCTTCGCCCTGCCGTGCAAGGGTGGCCAGAATGTCGTCGGCTTCGTAGTCTTCTTTCGAGACCGTGGTGATGTTCATGGCGTGCAAGGCCTCTTCGAGCAGAGGGATCTGGCCCTTGAACTCGGGAGGCGTTTCGCCCCTGGTGCCCTTGTATTCGGGGTATTCGCGGGTGCGGAACGAATGTCGCGAGATGTCGAACGCCACCGCGATGTGGGTCGGTTTCTCTGCCTTCAGAAGGTTGATGAGCATGGCGATGAAGCCGTGGATCGCGTTCGTGTGCTGCCCGTCGCGAGTCTGGAAACTGTCGACGGGCAGGGCGTAGAACGCCCGGAACGCGAGTGAATGGCCGTCGATGACGAGGAGGGTAGGCTTTTCTGAATCCGACACGACCCCCAGCCTACAAGTCACCTCCGACGGCGGCCGGGCCCCAGCATTCGAAGGCGACGATGACCGAAAACACTGTGGATGCGCTGGGCTGGATTCGCGACAGGGGCGCGGGCGAATTGGCGCAGAAGATGGGCATAGAGTTCGTCGAGTTCACGCTCGAGCGGGCCGTCGCCACCATGCCGGTCGAGGGCAACAGACAGCCGGCGAATCTGCTGCACGGCGGTGCGTACGTCGTTCTCGGCGAGTCTCTCGGCTCCATGTCGGCAAATCTGCATGCCGGCCCCGATCGGCTCGCCGTCGGCATCGAGATCAACGCCTCGCACACGCGATCGGCTCGCAGCGGTCTGGTCACCGCGGTCTGCACGCCCATCCACCTGGGACGCACCCTCACGACGCACGAGATCGCCATCGACGACGATCAGGGTCGACGCTGTTCGACGATCCGCATCACGAACATGATCATCGACAAGAAGAACTGAGTCAGTTCGAGGTCATCGCCCTGTAGAAGTGAGCGACGCTGTCAGACTCGCCGTTGCGGAACGCCTTGAAGACCTTGCCGATCGGGTTGCTGAGGTTCTGCGGAGGGAGCGAGACCAGCAGGGGGAAGCTCGCGTACGCCTCGAGGGCTGTCCCGGCGCTGGTCGTCCACGTGCCGCCCGCGTGCCGCACCATGACCTCGCCGACGTAACAGCCGAAGCCGAAAAGCGTCTCCGCGAATCGATCTTCGGTCACGCCCTGGGCTCGGAAACCCGCCACGAGTGCATCGACCTGATCGAGGCTGACGACCGAATAGTCGAGTTCGACCCCGCTGACGGAGCGCGCCACCGTGACGATATCGGCAGCGAACAGAGAGGCGTTGGCCGGCAGGACCTCGTGCTTGAGCTTCAGGGTCGCCCGCCGGATTGGTCGGTCGGGCTCGGCAGGAGCCTGAGCGCGACGACGGAACGCGGAACCGTTGGACGACAGGGCAGGCTCTACTTCTTGGCGCTGAGCTGCTCGATGATCGCCAGGGCGACATCGTGCATGGTGAGGCGACGATCCATCGACGCCTTCTGGATCCAGCGGAAGGCCTCGGGCTCGGTCAGGCCCATCTTCTCGTTGAGAAGGCCCTTGGCGCGGTCGACCAGCTTGCGGGTCTCGAACCGCTCGACGAGGTCGGCGACCTCGGCCTCGAGCGTGATGATCTGGGCGTAGCGCGACAGGGCGATCTCGATGGCGGGCAGCAGATCGCTCGGCGTGAACGGCTTGACGACGTAGGCCAGTGCTCCGGCTTCGGTCGCGCGCTCGACGAGCTCTTTCTGGCTGAAGGCGGTGAGCAGCACGACGGGCGCGATGTGGCCCTTGCTGAGGCGCTCGGCGGCCGAGATGCCATCGAGCTGGGGCATCTTCACGTCCATGATGACCAGGTCGGGGCGCAGTTCGGTGGCGAGTGCGACGGCGGTCTCGCCATCTCCCGCCTCACCGACGACCTCGAAACCGTTGTCACGGAGGATCTCGACGATATCGAGACGGATCAGCGATTCGTCTTCTGCAACGACTACGCGACGGGGCGCGACGGGGGTGGATTCTTGGTCTGACACCCTGCAAGCCTACGGTATTCTGATCCCAGCACGTGAACGAGCCGGTGTGGCGGAATGGCAGACGCGGCGCACTCAAAATGCGCTGTCCGTGAGGGCTTGTGGGTTCGAGTCCCACCACCGGTACTTTTTCTTCGTCGCTTCTCCCCTGTGCACGGTCGCGTCCCTCCGGGAATAACGGTCGAGTTCGAGCGTTATACCTGCCAAAGGGAAAGGAGTTCAGTATGAAGGTACGTAATTCACTGGGTTCGATGAAGAAGATGCAGGGTTCGCAGGTTGTTCGACGTAACGGGCGTACGCTCGTGATCAACAAGCTCAACCCCCGGTTCAAGTCGCGTCAGGGCTAACACCCGCGTGCATATGAGCTGAGCATTTCCAGCCCATCTCAGAGTGGCCCAGGCGTTTCGCCTGGGCCACTCTTCGTTAATCCGCGCCGATCCAGGTCAGGCCGCTACTGCTCTGCTCCCCCGTCGTGTCGTGCACCCGGACGAGGCGGTTGCGGCTTCTGCCGGGAGAGTTCTCCGCCCATCCTGCCGCCGAACGGCCGCCCGTGATCGGCGAACTCGGCCCGGAAGTACCCCAGTCGCCACTCGCCCAGTTCGATGCGCGCACCCGTGCGGAGGACGCGAGCGAGAGGACGACGCGGGGAATCCCGATCGAGAAGAGGGATGTCGCCTTCCGTCTCGGAGTTCAGGCGCAGCGTGTACTCGTCGTCGTCCGTGTGCGTGATCGTCGCGTGCACCGGGTCGAGCCCGTCGAGGTGCAGATCGGCATCGGGACCCGAGCCGATGACGGTCACTCCGTCGAGCAGCTCGAACTCCTTCGGCGGTGACCCGTCCCAGTTCTCCGAACCGATCACGAAGATCAGGCGAGGGCGCCCGGCTCCCGGCGCCGCATGGGTGGTGGTCGGGCGGAACCGAGCCCGACGATCGAAGGTCGGCAGCAGGGGCAAGAGGGTCGCCGGGGGGAAGGCGACACGGTTCACGGCATCGGGTCGTCGCAGCAGAAGCGACGTGACGACGCCTGTCTTGCCGAGCCTGATGTGCGGAGAACCCGATGCGACCCTTTGCGCGAGCGAGGTCTTGACGGCACCCAACTCCCCCACCATGCCCGCGGGGCCCGACAGTCGGACGGTCACTCCCCGCCGGGCGAGTCCTCCGGCGAGATCTCGGACGTGCGCCAGCGATGCCCGGGTGCGGTCGATGAATGCCTCGGGGCGGGATACGAGAATCTCGATGGTGGAACCGGCGGCTGTGATCGAGCCCTCGATGGCGTCGTCGCCGTCGAGGCGGAACGTCAGGTCGATGTCGAAACGGATCGCTGCGGCCATGACGTCAGGAGCGGAGCTGGTCTGAGCCCGGCGCCTGGTCGTCGCTGGTCGTGATTCTCAGCGTGCCGTTGAATTTCCAGGTCGCCCTCGGAGCGTCGGGGCCGATGTCTCGCGGTACTTCGACGACCATGTCGACGAAGCTGTAGTTGACCGCGGCACCGCGGCCCGTGAGATACGACCACATCTCGCGACCGAGATCCGTCCAGTCGCCGATGGTCTTGCCTTCTGGGCCGGTGGCCGCGTTCTCCGGTGTAGCTCCGCCGTGAACGTCGTTGTTCGATGTATCAGTCATGTGCTGACACTATTCCGGATGGATAAGAGGCGACAGAGCGCGGCCCTGCCATTGCCAGGCGTGGGACCGAGGTGTAGGGCATGACACCCTCACGCAGGAATGCCCCCCTCACGCGCGACGTGAGGGGGGCATTCGTGAAAGCCGGGTCGTTAGTTCTCGACGACCTCGGGCTTCGACGGGTTATGGGCTGAACCGACGACATGGATGCGCATGTCGTTGGTGGTGCCCGACTTTCCGGGAGGGGATCCGCAGATCACGACGACCTTGTCGCCGGACTCCGCCAGCTCCTTGCCGAGAAGCACCTCGTCGACCTGCACCATGAGCTGGTCGGTGTGCTTGACGCGCTCGGTGAGATAGGACTCGACACCCCAGGTGAGCGCCATGCGGTTGCGGATGCCCTCTTCGGGAGTGAGACCGATCATGGGAATCTTGGAGCGCAGGCGCGACATGCGGCGCACGGAGTCGCCCGACTCGGTGAAGACGACAACGAACTTCGCCTCGACGAAGTTGGCGACCTCTTCGGCGGCCAGCGTGACGGCGCCGCCCTGCGTGCGCGGCTTCGTGCCGAGCGCGGGGATTCGGTCGAGGCCGTGGATCTCGGTCGACTCCACGATGCGGGCCATGGTCTGCACCGTGATGACGGGGTATTCGCCAACACTGGTCTCGCCACTCAGCATCACCGCGTCTGCGCCATCGAGAACGGCGTTCGCGACATCGGACGTCTCGGCGCGGGTGGGGATCGGGCTCGAGATCATGGACTCCAGCATCTGCGTCGCCACGATGACCGGCTTGGCCATGCGTCGGGACAGCTCGATCGCGCGCTTCTGAACGATCGGGACCGCCTCGAGGGGAAGCTCGACGCCCAGGTCACCGCGAGCCACCATGATGCTGTCGAACGCATCGATGATCTCTTCGAGGTTGTCGACCGCCTGCGGCTTCTCGATCTTGGCGATGACGGGAACACGGCGGTTCTCCTCTGCCATGATCTCGTGCACACGCTCGACGTCCTTCGCGTCGCGAACAAACGACAGGGCGATCAGGTCGGCGCCGAGCTTCAGGCCCCAACGCAGATCGGCCTCGTCTTTCGCCGACAGGGCCGGCACGTTGACCGCGACGCCCGGGAGGTTGATGCCCTTGTTGTTCGAGACATTGCCCGCAACGATGACCTTCGTCGTGACCGTACGGTCGTCTGACTCGACGACCTCGACCTTGACCTTGCCATCGTCGATCAGCAGGAAGTCACCGGGCTTCACGTCCTGAGGCAGGCCCTTGAACGTCGTACCGGAGAGCTCTTTGGTTCCGAGCACGTCGTCGATCGTGATGGTGAAGATGTCACCTTCGCTGAGGTAGTACGGCCCGCCCTCGAACTTTCCCAGGCGGATCTTGGGACCCTGCAGGTCGACCAGGACGGCGACGGCTCGCCCCGAGTCTGCAGCGGCCTTGCGTACGGTGGCGTAGATGCCCTCGTGCACGTCGTAGGTGCCGTGGCTGAGGTTCATCCTGCAGACATCGACGCCCGCGTCGATGATCGCCCGGATGTCTTCGTAGCTGGACGTTGCCGGGCCGAGGGTGGCGACGATTTTTGCGCGTCTCATCGTGTAGTGGTACTCCGTGTTCTCTGCGCCCACGCAGGGCGCAATCGGGATCGGTGGCTGAATCGAATGAAGGAAAATACGGGATGGAAGGCTAGATCGAGATCGAGCGGTCGGTGGGCTTGACGGGGAACGGGAGTTCCGTGGCACCTTCAAGGTACTCGTCTACGGCCGACGCCGCAGCACGTCCCTCAGCAATCGCCCAGACGATGAGCGACTGACCGCGACCGGCGTCGCCGGCCGCGAACACGCCGGGCACGCTCGTCTGATAGTCGCTGGCACGGCCGACGGTGCCGCGATCGTCGAACTGGGCGCCCAGCTGGCTGGTGAGTTCGGTGTGCTCCGCGCCCGTGAATCCCAGGGCCAGAAGAACCAGATCGGCTGGGATCTCGCGCTCCGTGCCCGCCTTGGGCACGCGGCGTCCGTCGATGAATTCGGTCTCGGCCACGCGGATGGCGCGGACCTCGCCCGACTCGTTCGACAGGAACTCGACCGTCGTCGCGAGGAACTGCCTCTCGCCACCCTCTTCGTGGGCGCTGGAGACCTCGAACAGGGTCGGGAACGTGGGCCACGGCTGGTCGGGGCGACGCTCGCTCGGGGGCTGAGCGCCGATGGCGAGGTTGGTCACGGAACGCGCGCCCTGGCGGTGCGCCGTGCCGATGCAGTCTGCACCGGTGTCGCCACCGCCGAGAACGACGACGTGCTTGTCTTCTGCCGTGATCTGATCGGCGATGGTGTCGCCCGCTCCGAGCCTGTTTTGCTGCACGAGGTAGTCCATGGCGAAGTGCACGCCCGAGAGGTCTCGTCCCGGAATCGGGAGGTCGCGAGGAACGGTGGCGCCGGTGCAGACGATGACGGCGTCGTAGCGAGCCCTCAGGTCGTCCCAGGAGATGTCGACGCCGATGGTGATGCCGGCGCGGAAGCGCGTGCCCTCGGCCATCATCTGGTTGAGCCGCTGCTCGAGCTGCTTCTTCTCCATCTTGAAGTCAGGGATGCCGTAGCGCAGCAGCCCCCCGATGCGGTCGTCGCGCTCGTATACGGCGACGGTGTGACCCGCTCGAGTCAGCTGCTGGGCGGCGGCGAGGCCGGCAGGGCCGGATCCGACGACGGCGACGGTCTTTCCGCTCAGCCGCTCCGGCGGGTGCGGCTGCACCCATCCGTTCGCGAACGCCTGATCGATGATCGAGACCTCGACCTGCTTGATGGTGACGGCAGGCTGGTTGATACCCAGAACGCAGGAGCTCTCGCAGGGCGCCGGGCAGAGTCGACCGGTGAACTCCGGGAAGTTGTTCGTGGCGTGCAGGCGTTCGATCGCCTGTCGGCCTTCGCCGCGGAACATCAGATCGTTCCATTCCGGAATCAGGTTGCCCAGCGGGCAGCCCTGATGACAGAACGGGATGCCGCAGTCCATGCAGCGGCCCGCCTGGCGACGGAGCTCGGACGGATCGCCCTGCTCGTAGACCTCTTTCCAGTCCATGAGCCGCACCGAGACCGGTCGTCTCTTGGGCAGCTCGCGCTCCTGAACCTTCAGGAATCCCTTGGGATCAGCCACCGGTTACCTCCAAAATGCGTCCCCAGACGATGTCGCCATCGGGGTCCAGTCCTTCATCGACGGCCGTCTGCCTGGTCTCCAGCACCGCGGCGTAGTCGCGGGGAAGAACCTTGACGAACTCCGTCACGGTCGTGTCGAAATCGGCTAGCATCGCCGCGGCGAGCGTCGATCCTGTCTCGAGTTCGTGGCGGGTGAGCAGATCGCGCACGATCTCCGCGTCTGCGCTGCCCAGGGGAAGCAACGTCAATTCGCCGCTCGCGAGCGAGTCGCGGTTCACGCTCTCGGTGCGCAGACGGTGAATGTAGGCGGTTCCCCCCGACATGCCTGCGCCGAGGTTGCGTCCGGTCGCTCCGAGGATGAGCGCGAGGCCTCCGGTCATGTACTCGAGCGCGTGATCTCCCACACCCTCGACGACGGCCGTCGCCCCGGAGTTGCGCACCAGGAAACGTTCGCCCACGATGCCGCGGATGAACATGCTGCCGCGCGTCGCGCCGTATCCGATCACGTTTCCGGCGATCACATTCTCTTCGGCCGCGAACGCGCTGCGACGGTCGGGCCGGACGATGATCTGTCCGCCGGAGAGACCCTTGCCGACGTAGTCGTTCGAGTCGCCTTCGAGGCGCAGTGTGATGCCCGAAGGAAGGAACGCCCCGAAGGACTGCCCGGCGGAACCGAGCAGGGTGACCTGAATGGTTCCCTCCGGAAGCCCGGCTTCTCCGTGCTTCAGCGTGACCTGGTTGCCCAGCATCGTGCCCACCGCGCGCTCGGTATTGCGGATCGGAAGCGTGATGGCCACGGGCTCACCGAACTCCAGGGCGGACTGCGATTCGTGGATGAGACGGTTGTCGAAGTGCTTCTCGAGCTCGTGGTCCTGCTGACGTCGATTCGAGCGCGGTTCGTCGTCGGCGAAGTCGGGCCCGACGAGGATGGGGCTCAGGTCGAGGCCGTCCGCCTTCCAGTGCTCGATCGCGCCGTTCATGTCGATCAGCTCGTGATGACCGATCGCCTCGTCGAGTGAGCGGAATCCGAGCTCGGCCAGGTACTCGCGCACCTCCTGCGCCAGGAACTCGAAGAAGTTCACGACGAATTCGGGCTTGCCGGTGAACCGTGCTCGCAACTCGGGGTTCTGCGTCGCGACGCCGACGGGGCACGTGTCGAGGTGGCAGACGCGCATCAGGATGCAGCCCTCGACGACGAGCGGGGCGGTCGCGAAGCCGTACTCCTCCGCGCCGAGCAGTGCGCCGATGATGACATCCCGCCCGGTCTTCATCTGGCCGTCGACCTGCACCACGACTCGATCGCGCATGCCGTTCAGCATCAGCGTCTGCTGCGTCTCGGCGAGTCCGATCTCCCAGGGGGTTCCCGCGTGCTTCAGCGAGTTCAGCGGGCTCGCGCCCGTGCCGCCGTCGTGGCCCGAGACGAGCACCACATCGGCCAGCGCCTTGGTGACCCCCGCGGCGACCGCGCCGATTCCCGACTGGCTGACCAGCTTGACGTGCACGCGGGCCAACGGGTTCGCCCGCTTGACGTCGAAGATCAGCTGCTTGAGGTCCTCGATCGAGTAGATGTCGTGGTGCGGAGGCGGCGAGATCAGCCCGACGCCCGCCGTGGCGTGGCGGGTGCGCGCAACCCAGGGGTAGACCTTGGTGGGGGGAAGCTGGCCACCCTCGCCGGGCTTCGCGCCCTGCGCCATCTTCAGCTGGATGTCGGTGGCGTGGGTCAGGTACATGCTCGTCACGCCGAAACGACCGGACGCGACCTGCTTGATCGCGCTGCGCCGGCGTGGGTCGAGCAGACGGTCGGTGTCCTCGCCGCCCTCACCGGTGTTCGACTTCGCGCCGATCGAGTTCATGGCGATGGCGAGGGTCTCGTGCGCCTCCTGCGAGATGGAGCCGTAGCTCATCGCGCCGGTGGAGAATCGCTTGACGATCGACTCGATCGGTTCGACCTCGTCGAGAGGAACGGGCGGGCGCGCGCCGTTGCGGAGCTTGAAGAGCCCCCGCAGGGTCATGAGGTTCTCGGCCTGCTCGTCGATCAACCGCGTGTAGTCACGGAAGATGTCGTAGCGACGGTTGCGGGTCGAGTGCTGCAGACGGAAGACCGTCTCGGGGTTGAAGAGATGCGGGGGTCCCTCGCGGCGCCACTGGTACTCGCCGCCGGTCGCGAGCGGCTCGTGAGCCGAGGCCGCCTCGTCTTCGGGGTACGCGGCGCGGTGCCGCGACGCGCTCTCGGATGCGACGACGTCGATTCCGATTCCGCCCAGCTTGGTGGTGGTGCCCGTGAAGTACTCGCGCACGAAGTCGGTGCCCAGGCCGACGGCCTCGAAGGCCTGCGCTCCGGCGTAGCTCGACACGGTCGAGATACCCATCTTGGACATGATCTTGAGAACGCCCTTGCCCAGCGCCTTGATGACGTTCTTGACCGCCTTCTCGGGGGTCAGACCGGTCAGGCGACCGCTGCGCACCAGGTTCTCGCAGGTCTCCATGGCGAGGTACGGGTTGACCGCCGACGCTCCGTAGCCGATGAGCAGCGCCACGTGGTGCACCTCGCGCACGTCACCGGCCTCCACGATCAGGCCGACCTTCATGCGGGTCTCCTGGCGGATGAGGTGGTGGTGCACGGCGGAGAGCATCAGCAGCGACGGAACGGGGGCGAGGTCCTTGTTCGAGTCCCTGTCGGAGAGCACGATGAAGGAGGCGCCGTCGTCGATGGCCTGGTCGGCCTCGCGACACATCTCGGCGATGCGCTCCTGCATGGCGAGCGGCCCGTCTTCGACCCTGTACAGACCACGGATCGTCGTCGTGATGCGACTACCCGAGTGGGGATCGATGTGCTGGATCTTGGCGAGCTCGTCGTTGTCGATGACCGGGAAGTCGAGAATGACCTGGCGGGTGTGCTCCGCCGTCGCGGTCAGCAGGTTGCGCTCCGGGCCGAGACCGAGGCGCATCGACGTCACGACCTCTTCGCGGATCGAGTCGAGCGGCGGGTTCGTCACCTGCGCGAACTGCTGGGTGAAGTAGTCGAAGAGCAGGCGAGGTCGCTCGCTGAGCACCGCGATGGGCGTGTCCGAGCCCATGGCGCCCAGCGGTTCGGCACCGTTCTTGGCCATCGGCATCAGGAGGATGCGGATCTCCTCCTCGGTGTAGCCGAAGGTGCGCTGGCGGCGGGTCACCGATGCGGGTGTGTGCACGATGTGCTCGCGCTCGGGAAGGTCGCGGAGGTTGATGCGGCCCGCGTCGAGCCACTCGGCGTACGGGCCGGTTGCAGCGAGCGAGTCCTTGATCTCCTCGTCTTCGATGATGCGGCCGGCGTCGGTGTCGACGAGGAACATGTTCCCGGGACGCAGACGCCCCTTGCGCACCACCCTGGCAGGATCGACGTCGATGACACCGATCTCGCTGGCGAGCACGACGAGGTCGTCGTCGGTGACGATGTAGCGACCGGGGCGGAGGCCGTTGCGGTCGAGCGTCGCTCCGACGAGGTCGCCGTCGGTGAAGACGAGCGCGGCCGGACCGTCCCACGGCTCCATCAGCATCGAGTGGTACTCGTAGAACGCCTTGTGCTCTGGATCGAAATCGGCCTGGTTCTCCCAGGCCTCGGGCACCATCATCATGACGGCATGCGGAAGGGATCGGCCGGCCAGGGTCAGCAGCTCGACGACCTCGTCGAACGACGCGGAGTCGCTGGCGCCGGGGGTGACGATCGGAAGGAGAGGGGCCAGGTCGCCCATGACCTCCGACTCGAGCTGCGACTGACGTGCGCGCATCCAGTTGCGGTTGCCCTGCACCGTATTGATCTCGCCGTTGTGCGCCATCATGCGCAGCGGCTGGGCCAGGGGCCACGACGGGAAGGTGTTCGTGGAGTAGCGCGAGTGCACCAGCGCGAGCTTCGACGCGAATCGCTCGTCGGAGAGATCGGGGTAGAACGGCTCGAGTTGAAGCGTCGTGACCATGCCCTTGTAGGTCACCGTGCGCGAGGAGAGCGACATGAAGTAGACCTCGAGCTCACGCTCCGCACGCTTGCGCAGGCGGTAGGTCAGCCGGTCGAGGACGAGTCCGCTCAGAGGAGTGCCGTCGGCGTCGTGGTGTGTGCTGGTGACGAAGAGCTGCCAGATCGCCGGCATCGCGGCACGGGCGAGGCGACCGAGCTCTTCGGGTCGGATCGGGACCTCACGCCAACCGAGGATGCGGAGGTCCTCGGACTCGGCGATCTCGGCGATGCGCGCCACGATCGTGTCGCGTTCGACCGAGTCCGTCGGGAGGAAGGCATTGCCGACCGCGTACTGGCCGACGGGGGGCAGCTCGGCCGGCCCCACGGCACGGAGGAACTCGTCTGGGATCTGCGTGAGGATTCCCGCCCCATCGCCCGTTCCCGCGTCGGAGCCGATCGCGCCGCGGTGTTCGAGATTGCGAAGCGCGCCAAGGGCGGTGTCGATGATGTCGTGCCCCGCCGTGCCGCGGAGGGTAGCGACCATGGCCAGGCCACAGGCATCCTTCTCTGCGGCGGGGTCGTACAACCCCTGCGCGACCGGGACGGAACTGAAACGGGAGTGCGGGGGCTGTTCGGACTGTGGCTGCTGGGACAAGGAAGTGCCGTCCTCTACGTGATTACTTAAGGATCTGGGACGCCGCTGGCCCATGAAGGAGAGTGCCGCGATGCCCTGTCGGGTCGTGTCGGCTGTAGCGATGTTCGGAAGCTGAGGACGCGAGTTGCGCGACTGTCGAGTTCAGTTCGTGGATGTCGCACCGACGACGCTTGTGGCGTCTGATGCGACGGATTCTTTCTCGCGAGATTCGGTGGCCCCATCGCCTCTGAGCTCGTCGTCCGAGTAAGTGTCGCTCGATTCTACCCCAGCGCCCGCGGGCACCCACTCTGCTCCGGGGCGATACGGTCCGGGCTCGGCGCCCGGGTGCTCTCGGCGCTGGATGAGAATGATGAGGAGGCCGACCAGGATCGCGAGAAGAGCTCCCCACACGTTGGTGCGAACGCCGAAGAAGATCTCGCTCGGGTCGACGCGCATCGTCTCGAAGACGGTGCGTCCGATGCCGTACCAGATGAGGTAGACGCCGAAGGCCTTGCCCCACTGCAGGCGCAGCTTGCGCTCGAGCAGAATGATCACGGCGACACCGGCCAGGTTCCAGATGACCTCGTAGAGGAAGGTCGGGTGGAACAGGGTGCCGTCGGCGAGTCCGACGGGGATCGCCGCATTCGGTTTCGGGATCTCGAGGCCCCACGGCAGATCGGTGGGGGTGCCGAACAGTTCGTGGTTGAAGTAGTTGCCGAACCGACCCGCGGCCTGGGCGAGCAGCATGCCCGGAGCGAGTGCGTCGGCGAAGGTCCAGAAACGGATGCCGCTCAGACGGCACCCGATGTACGCGCCGACCGCTCCTCCGATCAGAGAGCCGAAGATGGCGATGCCGCCCTCCCAGACCGCGAAGACCTTCCACCACTCGATGCCTTCGCCGAAGTAGTCGCCCGGGTGCGTGAGCACGTGGTAGATGCGCGCCCCGATGATGCCGAAGGGAATGGCCCACAGGATGATGTCGAGAACGACGCCCGGCTCGGCTCCACGCGCCGTGAGACGGCGGGAGGTGAGGATGGTGGCGAGCACGATTCCCGCCAGGATGCACAGCGCGTATGCGCGAATCTCCAGCGTGTCTGCGTACTGCGGGAGCCCGAGGCTGTGCAGCCACCCGGTGAATCCGCTGATGTCGATACTGAAGCCCTGCCACGAGGGGCTGGGGATGCTAGTGGGGGCGAAGACCAACGGTTTCGACCTTTCATCGTGTTGTGCTCGTGCGGGCGCCTGTTCGCTCGCCGAAGCGGGAGATCAGACGTAAGAGGGGCTGATGCTTATTGTAGGACGGCGGGAGAGTCGCTCAGCGACCGGTGCCCGTGGCCAGTTGCGCGGCGAGGCGTGCGACCCCGGCGACGCCGTCTTCTGCAAGCGCGCGGACCAGCGCTGATCCGACGATGGCGCCATCGGCATAGCCGAGGATCTCGGCGATCTGATCTGCTGTCGAGACGCCGATGCCCACGCAGGCACTGGTCGATCCGACGGAACGCAGGCGGCCCACGAGCTTCTCTGCCGCGAGGCCGAGTTCGGCACGAGCGCCCGTCGTTCCCATCGTGGAGACGGTGTAGACGAATCCGCGGCTGTTCTCGACCGCGAGCCGCAGGCGTTCGTCTGTCGACGTGGGGGCGGCGAGGAAGACGCGGTCGAGGCCGGTGCGGTCGCTCTCGACCAACCAGTCCGCTCCGGAGTCGACCGTGAGGTCGGGTGTGATGAGTCCGGCTCCCCCGGCGGACAGGAGGTCGTCGGCGAAGCGGGCGACGCCGTACTGCACGACCGGGTTCCAGTACGTCATGAGTAGAACCGGGGCATCGACCCGGGCCCTGATCTTCTCGACGGCAGTGAAGGCATCACGAAGTCGGAAGCCCGCGTCGAGCGATGCTTGCGTCGCCTTCTGGATGACCGGGCCGTCCATGACCGGATCGGAGTACGGGATGCCGAGTTCGAGAACATCGACGCCGTTCTCGACCAGAGCGACGGCTGCGTCGACACTCTCGTCGAGAGTCGGAAAGCCGACCGGAAGGTAGCCGATGAGGGCTCCCGCGCGGGCCTGACGGCTCGCCTCGATAGCGGATGCGACGGGAGATTCGATGACGCCGGCGGCGGTCATGCGCCGGCCCCGGCATCCAGAACGCCGAAGTAGGCGCCCGCGGTCTCGACGTCTTTATCGCCGCGACCGGACAAGTTGATGAGGATGGTCGCCTTCTCGCCGAGCGTGCGCCCGAGCTCGATGGCGCCGGCGAGGGCGTGCGCCGACTCGATGGCCGGAATGATGCCCTCTGTCTGGCAGAGCAGGCGGAAGGCCTGCATGGCCGCGGCGTCGGTGACCGGCGTATACGTGGCACGACCGATCGACGCGAGCCATGCGTGCTCCGGTCCTACTCCCGGGTAGTCGAGACCGGCCGAGATGGAGTGCGAGTCGACGGTCTGGCCGTCTTCGTCTTGCAGCATGATGCTTCGCGACCCGTGCAGCACCCCGGGGCGACCCATGGTGATGCTGGCCGCGTGACGCAGCGTGTCGACCCCGTCGCCGCCGGCCTCGAACCCGTGGAGCGCGACCTCGGGGTCGTCGAGGAACGCGTGGAAGATTCCGATGGCGTTCGACCCGCCGCCGACGCAGGCCACGACGGCGTCGGGCAGAGCACCCGTCATGTCGATGACCTGCTGGCGAGCCTCTTCGCCGATGATCTTGACGAAGTCGCGCACCATGACCGGGAAGGGATGGGGGCCGGCGACGGTGCCCAGGAGGTAATGCGTGTTCTCGACGTTGGCGACCCAGTCGCGGAAGGCCTCGTTGAGTGCATCTTTGAGGGTGCGCGTGCCGGTGGTCACCGGGATGACCTCTGCTCCGAGCAGGCGCATGCGGGCGACGTTCAGCGCCTGCCGTTCGGTGTCGACCTCGCCCATGTAGACGACGCACTCCATGCCGAACAGGGCTGCGGCCGTCGCCGTGGCCACGCCGTGCTGACCCGCACCCGTCTCGGCGATCAGCCGGGTCTTGCCGATGCGCTTGGCGATCAGGGCCTGTCCGAGCACGTTGCAGATCTTGTGCGATCCGGTGTGGTTCAGGTCTTCGCGCTTCAACAGGATGCGGGCGCCACCGGCGTGCTCGGCGAAACGGGGAACCTCCGTGATGATGGAGGGGCGTCCCGTGTAGGTGCGGTGCAGCTCGGCGAGCTCCCGGTGGAACTCGGGGTCTGCCTTCGCGTCATCGTATGCGGCGGAGAGCTCGTCGAGAGCGGCGATGAGGGACTCCGGCATGAACCGCCCGCCGAACTCGCCGAAGAACGGCCCGGTCTCGTCGCGCAGGTGGGTGGGGTTGGCTTCGATCGTCATGAGGATACGCTCAAGAATTCTGTGAGGGTTTCGCGAGGACTGCCGTGAGTGACGAGCGCCTCGCCGATGAGCACCACGTCTGCGCCGGACCGGCGGTAGTGAGCAACGTCGGCGGCGGTCTTCACCGCAGACTCCGCGATGCGGATGGTGCCGTCGGGGATGCTGCCCGCGAGGCGACCGAAGAGATCGGGATCGAGTTCGAAGGTGGTGAGGTTGCGCGCGTTGACCCCGATCACACGGGAGCCCAGGTCGATCGCCCGGCTGAGTTCGTCGGCAGAGTGCGTCTCGACCAACGCGGTCATGCCGAGCTCGGTGATCAGCTTGTGCAGTCGGGTGAGCGTCTTCGTGTCGAGCGCGGCGACGATGAGAAGAACGAGGTCGGCTCCGGCGGCCCGCGCCTCGAACACCTGGTATTCGAGGCCGATGAAGTCTTTGCGCAGAACCGGGATGCCGACGGCAGCGCGCACGGCGCGCAGGTCGTCGAGGGAACCCCCGAAGCGTCGACCCTCGGTGAGCACGCTGACGGCGCTCGCTCCACCCGCCTCGTAGTCACGGGCGAGAGCCTGGGGATCGACGATCTCAGCGAGAGCGCCCTTGGACGGGCTCGAACGCTTGATCTCGGCGATCACCTTGACGCGGTCGGCGGGGGCGAGGAAGGACAGGGCGTCGAGGGGTGCCGGCGCGGAGAGCGCGGCAGCTTCGACGGACGCGAGACTCACGGTCTGCTGTCGCGTCTCAGCATCCTCGATAGCGCCGGCGAGGAGCTGGTCGAGCACCCTCTAGTGTCCTTTGCCGGCGTAGCGCGGGCTGTACGCCCCGAAGCCTGCCACCGAGAGCACCTTGCCGAGGATCGCTCCCACGACGAGAAGGCCGGCAGACGCCCAGACGAGCCACTGCACGTCGAAGAAAAAGGCGACGGTGCCGATGCTGAAAGCGATCAGCATCACGATCACGGCGGTCCAGGCGGCCGGCGAGTGACCGTGTCCAGGTTCTTCAGAAACGTTGCTCATGGAACTCCTCTTGTTCGGGATCAATAGTAGTCGAAAGGAAAAGCGCGTTCCTGTGTCCTCGCGCTACGCGGTAGGGTCTGTCCCCCGGCTCAGGCTGTCCCAGTTGTCGACCGAGGCTGCCTTACGGCGCACCGCCGCGTCATCCGGACTCTCGTCGGCGTGGGGCGAGGCCGAGCCGGCGTCGTCTTCCTCGCTGTCGAGATCCAGCAGGTCGTCGGCGTCGAGAACGCGGCCGTCTTCGGAGGCGAAACGCACTGCCTGGTAGCGGCGGCCCGAGACGGGCCAACGGGTCGTCGTGACGGCCACGGCGACGCCGAGCAGGGCCAGCAAGACGCCCAGCAGGATGGCGACGACGGGCCAGGCCGTGACGGCCTCGCTGCGCGCGATCGTGCGGATCGACTCGGTTCCGGCGACACCGGTCGCGGTGGTCACCACGGGCGCGCCCGAGGAGACCGGGTCGACCAGCGGACCGGTGCCCGAGAGAACGATGCTGGCACCGAGGAGCACCTGGAGGACGCCGAGCACGATGCGGATGACGGGGCCGGCGATGGCGAGGGCCGCGGCGCTGGCCAGGCCGGCCAGGCCGAGTGCGGCCAGGGCGGGCGCGGCGGTCGCCCCGGGGACGTCAAGGCTGCGGGTCGATCCGCCATCGACCGTGACGCCGAGCGTTCCCCACGACTGCGACCACGCGAGGAAGACGAGGCCGCTCACGGCGAGCACGCCGAGGATCATCAGGCCCTTCAGCCGTGCGGATCCCTGCTTCGGCGGCGTGGCAGCGTTGTCGGCGGTCGTCATACGATCCGTCGCATGGCGTTCGCGATGGCGACCGCCCGCAGAGGGGCTGCCGCCTTGTTCTGCGACTCGAGGAACTCGGAATCCGGATCGGAGTCTGCCACCAATCCCCCGCCCGCCTGCACGTGGGCGACGCCCGACTCGATCGTGGCGGTGCGGATGGCGATGGCGAGATCCGCGTCACCGGCGAAGCCGAAGTAGCCGACGACACCCCCGTACACGCCGCGTTGGGCGGGCTCGAGGTCGTCGATGATCTGGAGAGCCCGGGGCTTGGGTGCTCCCGACAGGGTGCCCGCGGGGAAGGTCGCGCTGAACACGTCGATCGCCGTGACTCCGGGCCGGATCACGCCCTCGACGGAGGACACGATGTGCATGATGTGGCTGAAGCGCTCGATGCGCATGAACTCGGTCACCTCGACGGAACCCGGCACGCAGACCTTCAGGAGGTCGTTGCGGGCGAGGTCGACGAGCATGAGGTGCTCCGACTTCTCCTTCTCGTCACCGAGGAGTTCGTGTTCCAGCTCGATGTCGCGCTCGACGGTCGCGCCACGCGGACGCGAACCCGCGATGGGGTGAGTGAAGGCGCGACCGTTGTCGACCTTGACCAGAGCCTCCGGGCTCGACCCGACGATCGTGTACGGGGTGCCGTCCGGGCGCTCGAGGGCCAGCAGATAGAGATAGGGACTGGGATTCAGCGTGCGCAGAACCCGATAGACGTCGATGGACTCTGCGGAGGTCTCGAGATCGAACCGCTGCGAGATCACCACCTGGAACACGTCGCCGTCGCGGATGTGCACCTTGGCGCGCTCGATGGCGTCGAGGAAATCGCCTCGTTCGGTGCGTGCGACGGGCTGGCCGACCGTATCGAAATCGGCGTCGTCGAGCCGGGTGTCGGTGGGTTTCGCCAGCTCGGCCTGCATGTCGTCGAGGCGGGACTGCGCGTCGCGCCATTGTGCATCGGCATCGCCGCGAGGATCCGCGAGCACAGCGGAGATCAGCTGCACGGTGCCCGTCAGATGATCGATCACGGCCAGGTCGCGCACGAATCCCATGGCCTGGCTCGGCACGGAGTAGTCGGCGGGCGGGCGGTGTGGCAGATGCTCGATCTGCCGGATGGTCTCCCACCCGATGAACCCGACGAGTCCCCCCGTCAGAGGCGGGTGGCCGGGGATCATGGGCGTCTGCCAGGTGTGGAAGAGGGAGGAGAGGGCCGAGAGTGGCTGCTCGGGCAGCCCATCGGGAAACGCCTCCGACTCCGAGAGACCGAGGTCGACCCAGACCGCGCGGTCGTCCTCGCTGGTGAGCACCCCGTAGCTCGAGACGCCGATGAACGAGAACCGTGACCAGACGCCGCCCTGTCCGGCGGACTCGAGCAGGAACGAGCCGGCCCGGCCTCGAGCGAGCTTGCGGTAGACGCCCACGGGAGTCTCTCCGTCGGCGAAGAGGGTTCGCAGCACGGGCAGAACACGATGGCTGCCGAGACGTTCGTCGAACTCCTGCCGAGTCGTCGACGCGACGCGCCCGCCGATCATGCCGAGGCTCCGGCCGAGCCGACGACGGGATCGAGCGGATCGACGTCGAAGCATGCCCTTGCACCCGTGTGGCAGGCCGCCCCGATCTGCTCGACCTGCACCAGCAGAGTGTCGTCGTCGCAGTCGAGTGCCGCAGCGCGTACGTACTGCGCGTGGCCGGAGGTGTCGCCCTTCCTCCAGAATTCCTGGCGTGAGCGAGACCAGAACGTGACGCGACCCTCGGTGAGAGTGCGGCGCAGGGCTTCGGAGTTCATGTACCCCAGCATAAGAACGTCCTTGGTGTCCCACTGCTGGATGATCGCGGGGAGAAGGCCGTCCGCAGCGAAGTTCGCGCGAGCGAGGACGGCCTCGACGTCGTCTGCTGTCTGTGTCATCGGATCAGTGCTCCGTCTTGTCTCAGTTCGTCTTTGACCTGGCCTATGGTCAGCTCGCGATTGTGGAAGACGCTCGCGGCGAGCACCGCGTCGGCGCCCGCTCGGATGGCCTCGGGGAAATGCTCGAGACGGCCGGCGCCTCCCGAGGCGATCACGGGCACGCGGCTGATCGAGCGCATCAGGCCGATCAGCTCGAGGTCGAAGCCGTCCTTCGTTCCATCGGCATCGATCGAGTTGACCAGCAGTTCTCCCGCGCCGCGCTGGATGGCGTCGGCGGCCCAGTCGAGTGCGTCGAGTGTCGTCTCTCGTCGGCCTCCGTGCGTCGTCACCACGAAACCGGATGGCACGGTGTCGCTGCGCTTGACGTCGAGCGACAGCACGATCACCTGCGCTCCGAACCTGTCCGCGATTTCGTCGATCAACGCGGGCCTGGCGATGGCGGCGCTGTTCACGCCGATCTTGTCCGCGCCGGATGCGAGGAGTCTCGCCACGTCGTCGGTCGAGCGCACTCCCCCGCCGACCGTCAACGGAATGAAGACCTGCTCCGCGGTCTTTCGAACCACGTCGTAGGTCGTCGAGCGATCGTCGACCGTGGCGGTCACGTCGAGGAAGGTCAACTCGTCGGCCCCCTGCTCCGCGTAGATACGCGCCAGCTCGACCGGATCGCCCGCGTCGCGGAGGTTCTCGAATTTCACGCCCTTGACCACGCGACCGGCAGCCACGTCGAGGCACGGGATCACCCGGATGGCGACGCTCACGGTCAGATCCGGGCGGCGTGGATGGGGCTGACCAGGATCGCGCGCGCGCCGACGTCGTACAGCGCGTCCATCACGTGGTTGGTGTCTGCGAGCGGCACCATCGACCGTACGGCGACCCAGTCGGGGTCGCGCAGCGGCGAGATGGTGGGTGACTCGAGGCCCGGCGTGATCGCAGCCGCCGCATCGAGCTTCGCCAGCGGTACGTCGTAGTCCATCAGCACGTACTGACGGGCGACCAGCACGCCCTGCAGTCGACGCAAGAGGGTATCGGCGCCGGGCTTGTCGATGCCCGACGAGATGACCACGGCTGAGGATTCGAGGATCACGGGGCCGAAGATCGTGAGACCGGCCTTCTTGAGAGTCGAGCCGGTCGACACGACATCGGCGACGGCGTCGGCCACGCCGAGACGAACGGCAGATTCCACCGCGCCGTCGAGGCGCACGAGCTTCGCCGAGACGGAGTGCTGAGCCAGGAACGCCTTGACGAGTCCGGGGTAGCTCGTCGCGACCCGCCGGCCCTCGAGTTCGGACACGCCGGCGAAGCCGCCATCCGGCCCCGCGAAGCGGAACGTCGACTCGCCGAACTGCAGGGAGGCGATCTCCTGGGCGGGCGACTCGGAGTCGAGGAGCAGGTCGCGCCCGGTGATACCGATGTCGAGAGCGCCGCTGCCCACGTACGTGGCGATGTCGCGGGGGCGCAGGTAGAAGAACTCCACTCCGTTCCGCTCATCGACGAGGTGCAACTCGCGCGTGTCGCGTCGGGTCTGGTACCCCGATTCGGCGAGCATCTGAACGGCGGTTTCGGACAGGGAGCCCTTGTTGGGCACCGCGATCTTGAGCATAAGAGTCTTTCGAATTGTCGACTGGCGGGCGAGAGCCGGCGTCAGTCTGAAGAGCTATGAGAACGAACGGATGCGGCCGTGCTCACAGATGTCGGTAGACGTCAGCCGGGGTCAATCCCTTGGCGATGAGGAGCACCTGGAGGTGGTAGAGCAGCTGGGAGATCTCCGCGGCCATATCGTCGTCGGACTCGTATTCCGCCGCCATCCAGACCTCGGCGGCCTCTTCGACGATCTTCTTGCCGATGAAGTGGACCCCGGCGTCGAGCTCGCGAACAGTGCCGGAACCGTCTGGGCGCTCGAGCGCCTTGGCGCTCAGCTCGGAGAACAGCTCATCGAAAGTCTTCACGTGAAGAGTTTAGGCGACGTGGGTGTGCTCGAGTGCCCTCTGGCGGAGCAGCTGCACCTGAGCGCCCGCGTCGTCGGCGCCGAACACGCTCGACCCCGCGACGAAGGTGTCGGCGCCGGCCCTGGCGGCGACCTCGATGGTCTGCTCGTTGATGCCGCCGTCGACCTGCAGCCACACGTCGAGACCGCTGCGCGTGGCTACCTCGCGTGCCGCGACGAGCTTGGACATCGTCTCGGGCATGAACGACTGCCCGCCGAAGCCCGGTTCGACCGTCATGACCAGAAGCTGATCGAACTCTCCGAGCACCTCGAGGTACGGCTCGACGGGGGTGCCGGGCTTGATCGCGAGACCGGCCCGCGCACCGATCTGGCGCAGACGACGGGCCAGAGTGACGGGCTCGTCGGTGGCCTCGGCGTGGAAGGTGACCGAGAAGACGCCGAGCTCGGCGAAGGTCGGTGCCCAGCGGTCGACGTCGGTGATCATGAGGTGCATGTCGAGGGGAAGCTCGGTGACCTGGAGGAGGCGCTCGACCACAGGGATTCCGAACGTCAGGTTCGGAACGAAATGGTTGTCCATCACGTCGACGTGCACCGCGTCGGCCGACGAGATACGGTCGAGTTCCGTTGCGAGGTGGGCGAAGTCGGCGGCCAGGATGCTGGGGTTGATACGCGCGGGCATGGTCCTCAGCTTATCCAGCGTGACGGGGCGTTCGACGGCGGCTCACGGTGTCACGCGGCTTTGCGGAAGAGCGCGATGAACATTGCGTCGGTCGCGTCGATGTGGGGCCACAGCTGCACCTGCGACGCGTCGGACGCCCGCTCGCCGGTCTCGCCGGAGATCTCCGCGACCACCGTGCCGGTGTCGAGGGCTGTGAGCCGATCTCCCCACCGAGAGAGGGCGCCGGCCACCTGGCCTCGTGTCTCGGCCACATGGGGTGAGCAGGTCACGTAGGCGAGGATGCCGCCGGGTCGCAGAGCGTCGACCGCGGAGTCGATCAGTCGTTCCTGCAACTGCACGAGGTCGGCGACATCGCGTGGGCTCTTACGCCAGCGGGCTTCGGGCCGGCGCCGGAGGGCGCCCAGACCGGTGCACGGCGCGTCGACCAGGATGCGGTCGAACGACTCCGGGTGCAGGGCGCCGATGGTCGTGCCGTCGAGCTGCAGGACCTCGGGTGGATCGTCGAGCGCTTCGAGGGCGTTGCGTACGAGTTGTGCCCGGGCCGGAACCGGCTCGTTCGCCGTGAGAACGGCCCCGCCCAGACGTGCTTCGGCCGCCAGCAGCGCGGACTTTCCCCCGGGGCCGGCGCACAGGTCGAGCCATTTCTCGCCCGGGGCGATCGATGCGGCGCGGCTCAGGGCGAGAGCCGCGAGCTGCGATCCCTCGTCTTGCACTCTGATCGTGCCGGCACGCACCTCGGCGATGTCGCTGGGGTCTCCGCCGGTGGCGGAGAAGCCGATGGGAGAACGACGCGTCGGGCGGCCGGGAATGGCGATCTCGTCGCGATCGGCCAGACCGGGGAGAGCGACGAGGCCCAGTCTCGGCGGCACGTTGTCGGCATCGAGAAGATCGCGCAGCTCGTCGTCGAGGGCATCGGCAGACACGCCCGCTGCCGACAGCGAGCGACGGAACGCACGGATGATCCAGGTGGGGTGCGAGTATTCGGCGGCGAGACGCGAATCGTCGTCTTTGGCCTCCCCGATCACACGTTCGCGCCACGCCTCGGGTTCGCTCCGGGTGATGGAGCGCAGGACTCCATTGACGAAGCCGGTCGCCGAGCGGGAGCTCACGAGGCGGGCGAGTTCGACGGACTCGTTGACCGCGGCGTGGCTGGCGGTGCGCATTCCGAGCAGTTGATGGGTCGCGAGTTCGAGCACGTCGAGAACGGCAGGATCGATCTTCTCGACCGGCCGTCCGGCCGCCAACGAGATGACCCTGTCGTAGTAGCCGCGCATGCGGAGCGTGCCGTACGTGAGCTCGGTCGCCAGGGCGGCGTCGTTGGTGTGGAGCTTCGCGCGTGCCAGCTTCGTGGGCAGAAGCAGATTGGCGTAGGCGTCGTCTTCACGAACGGCGGTGATCACCTCGAGGGCGATCCGGCGCGCCGGCTGCACGATCTGAGAGGAGCGGGGCCTGGAGTTCATGGTGTGTCGAATCTGTTCGTAGTCGGGGTGTCTGCGACGTGAGGCTGGGCTGGAGCGAGACCGCGCCACCAGTCGGCCGCGGGCATCGGCTTCTTGCCGGCGGGGTGCACCTGCAGCAGCTCTATGGGCGTCGTCGCCGTGCCGATGAGGATTCTGCCGCCGTCGTTCTCGAGCGAGCCGGGGCTGAGAGACGCGGTGTCATAGGCGGGCGCTGCGCGCAGGATCTTGAGTCTGAGGCCGTCGACGACGGCGAAGGCGCCCGGCTCGGGCGTCGTGGCCCGGATGCGACGGAATACGACGTCGGCGGCCTCGCTCCAGTCGATGCGGGCGTGGTCGAGGGTGATCTTCGGGGCCAGCGTGACCTCGCCCTGCTGCGGTTCGGAGCGGGCGGTGCCGGCCTCGAGGTCATCGACGACCTTCGCGGCGAGTGCCGCTCCCTCATGGGAGAGCGCCTCGAGAAGTTGGCCCGAGGTCTCGTGGGCTCCGATGGGCCGCGAGAGGCGCGCGAACTCCGGACCGGCATCGAGGGCGGCGACCAACTGGAAGACCGAAGCCCCCGCCTCGCTGTCGCCGCTCATGATCGACCACTGCACCGGTGCCGCACCCCGCCACCGGGGCAGCAGAGAGAAGTGCAGGTTGATCCAGCCGAAGCGTGGCGTCTCGAGCAGAGGGCTGCGCACGAGCCCTCCGTACGCGACGATCACCCCGAGGTCGGGCTGCAGATCGGATACCTGTTTCGTGACGTTGTCGTCGAGTTTGTTCGCCCGGATCGTGGGAATGCCGAGTTCGGAGGCCCGGGACGCGACGGGCGAGGGAGTCAGTACGCGCTTGCGCCCGAGCGGGGCGTCCTCACGAGTAATGACCGACACGATCTCGTGACGTGCGGCGAGAATGTCGAGGGTAGGCAGCGCCACGGCGGGAGTGCCGGCGAAGACGAGTTTCATTCCATGATCTCCGTGTCGTCGAATCGAACCCTGAGCACAGGCGGAGGCCTGAAGCTGGTCTTGGTGCCGGTCGCCTTGCTCGTCTGACGCTTCGTTCGCCCGGTGGAATTGCGGATGATCGACGAGCGCAGACTTCGGGCGACATCGGCCCCGAACGCGTAGTCGAAACGGATCGTGGCACGAACGAGGCCGTCGCCGGCGTCGACCGGGCCGAGCACGTCAATTGTCGCTGATTCGTGCCCCTCCACCGAATCGGGCAGGGTGGAGATGGCCTGTTCGACGGTCTCGGGGCGCCCCGTCACCGTGGCGAGCCGCACCATGGGGGGAAACCGCAGAGATCGCCTGTCGGGCAGTTCGGCCGCAGCGAAACGGTGCTGGCTCCATGTGACGAGTGCGCGGGCGAGGGCTCCTCCGACGCCGACGATGATGGCCGGTGCGCGGGGAGCGGCCAGCGCGATGGCGTTCGACCACCAGCGCAGGCAGTCTTCGGCCACGGTCAGGGACTCCCGAGCGAGCATGCGCTCGCCGTCGAGGAGGAGGACGGCTCGGTATCCCCCGGCTGCCACGGGCTCGGCCCCTCGAGTGGCGACGACCAACGCCGGTCGCGCATCGACCGTGAGGTGGGGCCTCTCGCCGTCGGAGACGATGACGCGGATTCCGGGGAACGCGCGGCCCAGCTCCTCGGCTGTGCGGCCGGTGCCGGCGGTGACGAGCCGGATGCGCGTGGATTCGCAGTGTCGGCAGTGCCAGTCGGCGGCGATCGCCCCGCATAGCTCGCACGACGGGGTCTGCCGGGCGCCGCCGATACGGAGGGTGCCCTCGCAGACGCGGCAGCGCGCGGGAGTGCGGCAATCCTGGCACGCGAGCACCGGGGCGTATCCCGGTCGGGCCACCTGAACGAGAACGGGCCCGTCTTCGAGCGCGCGCCGTGCGGTGTTCCAGGCCGTGGACGGAATGCGGGCGTGAGCCGCGGCATCGGCGCCCGGTTGGTCTGCGGTGGGGACAACGTGCGGGAGGACGGCGGGATCGGGTGCACGCGGCGTCACATAGCCGATCTCGACGAGCCTCTCGAGCCAGGTACTGCGGGAGTGCGAGGCGAAGAGCAGAGCGCAGCCGGACTGCTCCTGGCGCACCAGCGCGACGTCGCGGGTGGAGGCATACGGGCTCAGGGGCTCGTTGTGCAGGGGGTCGGCGTCGTCCCAGACCGCGATCAGGCCGAGATCTGATGCGGGAGCGTAGACGACCGAGCGATTGCCCACGATCACGCGTGGGGCCGCTTCGAGACAGCGCAGGAAGGCGCGATAGCGGTCGGCATTCGGCTGACGCGCGTCGAGCTGTGAGATGCGGTCGAGCGGCACGAGGACGGCGAGGGCTTCGATGAGCTGTTGCTGATCGCGATAGTCGGGAACGGCGACGATGGCGCTGCGCCCGGACGCGAGCGTGCGGGCTGCCGCTTCGGCGAGCGTCACGGCCCACCGTCCGACCCAGACGCCGGGAGACACCTCGTGCACGGCCGGTATCGCGGCCAGGGCGACGCGATCGCCCGAGTCGACAGCGGAGTCGACGACGCGCTCGCCATACCCGGTCACCGTGGGATTCGCACGGTACTCGACGGGAGGATTGCCGGACTGCTGTTCGAGCTGCCAGGTCTTCTCGACCCGCACTTGACGGGGAGGAACGGCCAGGCGCACCACGTCGCTCGCGCTTCCTGCTGCGCGTTCCGACACACGACGGGCGAGATTCCAGACCTCCGGCGTCAGCACGGGGACCGTCGACGTGACCTCGTCGATCTCGCTGAGGGTTCCCGAGTACTCGACGGCCTCGGTGATCTCGACGATGTAGCCGCGCGCGATGCGTCCGGCAGACCGCAGGGGCACTTTGACGCGCACGCCGGGTTTCGCCTGCTCCCGCAACCCGGGTGGCACGGCGTAGTCGAAGAGCCTGTCGAGCTGTGGAAGGGGCGATTCGAGCATCACCCGCGCGATGAGCAGGTGCTCCGGCGCGGTCTGCGCGGCCATCACCTAGATGCGAGCGGCGGCCTGCAGGTCTGCGACACGGTCGAGCTTCTCCCACGTGAAGTCGGGAAGCTCACGACCGAAGTGACCGTACGTGGCCGTCGCGCCGTAGATGGGGCGCAGCAGATCGAGGTGCTGGATGATGGCCGCCGGGCGAAGATCGAAGACCTCGTTGATGGCATCGATGATCTGGTCGTCGGGGAGCTTTCCGGTTCCGAAGGTCTCGACGTAGAGGCCGACGGGTGCGGCCTTGCCGATGGCATAGGCGACCTGAACCTCGAGTCTGTCGGCGAAGCCGGCGGCGACCGCGTTCTTCGCGACCCAGCGCATGGCGTAGGCGGCCGAGCGGTCGACCTTCGACGGGTCTTTGCCCGAGAAGGCTCCGCCGCCGTGGCGGGAGGCTCCCCCGTAGGTGTCGACGATGATCTTGCGACCCGTGAGGCCGGCGTCGCCCTGAGGACCGCCGACGACGAATCTGCCGGTGGGGTTGATGAGCAAGTCCGCGGAGCGGGAATCGAGATCGCTGTCGGCCAGAACCGGCTTGATGACGAGTTCCTCGATGTCGTGGAACAGATCGGCGTTCGTCACCGACTCGGTGTGCTGGGTCGAGAGCACGACCGTCTCGATGGTCTTCGGCACGATGCCCTCGTAGCCGATGGTGACCTGGGTCTTGCCATCGGGACGCAGATAGGCGAGCTCCCCGGACTTGCGCACCTCGGCGAGCCGCTCGGCCAGTCGGTGCGCGAGCCAGATGGGCAGCGGCATGAGCTGAGGGGTCTCGGTGGTGGCGAAGCCGAACATGATGCCCTGATCGCCGGCACCCTGCAGGTCGAACGGGTCGGTGCGCGTCTCGCCCTGTCGGTTCTCCCATGCGTTGTCGACACCGGCGGCGATCTCGGGCGATTGGGCGCCGATCGAGACAGAGACTCCGCAGCTCGCGCCGTCGAACCCGACGTCGCTCGACGTGTAGCCGATCGACGACACCTTGTCGCGCACGATCGTGGGGATGTCGACGTAGCCGGAGGTCGTGACCTCGCCCGCGACGTGCACGAGGCCTGTGGTCACGAGGGTCTCGACGGCGACCCGGCTCGCGGGATCTACCTCGAGGAGGGCGTCGAGGATGCTGTCGGAGATCTGATCGCAGATCTTGTCGGGGTGTCCTTCGGTGACGGACTCGGACGTGAAGAGGCGAAGGCTCGTCATGGTGCTCCAGGGAGGTCTGAGGGGGTGCGGTGCATGTCTTCGGGCAGTCGCTCGGTCAGCACAGACAGGATCTCATCGGCCACCGACAGCTTGCTGCCCTGGGCCTCGATCACTATAGACCCGGCCCGGTCGAGGACCATGACCGTGTTTCCTTGCGTGGCGAAGCCCTCGTTCCAGCCGACCCGATTGACCACGAGATAGTCGCAGCCCTTGCGCGTGATCTTGGCCCGCCCCAGTTCGAGCAGGGCCTCATCGGTATCGGCCGTCTCGGCGGCGAAGCCCACGACGAGCTGGTCGGCGGAGGCACGCGCTGCGACGCCGGCGAGGATGTCGGGATTCTTGACGAGTTCGAGCGTCAACGTGTCGCCGACGGTCTCTTTCTTGATCTTGGCGTTCGACACGGTGGCCGGCCTGTAATCGGCAACCGCCGCCGCCATGATGACGATGTCGTTCCCGCGAGTGTGCGCCTCGACGGCGTCGGCCAGCTGGGCTGTCGTCTCGACCGACACGACGGTGGCCCCGCCGGGAAGCGGTACCTCGACGTGGGCCGCGATCAGGGTCACCTGCGCGCCTCGGGCGAGCGCCGCCTCTGCCAGCGCCGCACCCTGCCGACCGCTCGAGCGATTGCCGATGAAGCGCACGGGGTCGAGTGGCTCGCGGGTTCCGCCGGCGGTGATGAGCACACGCACCCCGTCGAGATCGCGGCGGGGTTCCGGGTGTGCGGCCGCGGCGACGGCCAGGGATGCGGCGACGATGTCGTCGACCTCGGCCATCCGACCGGCACCGGAATCGGCGCCCGTGAGCTGGCCGCTCGTCGGCCCGACGAAGTGGATGCCGCGGGAGGCCAGAAGGGCGGCATTCGCCACGGTGGCCGGGTTCTGCCACATCTCGGTGTGCATCGCGGGAGCCACGACGATCGGCGCCTTCGAGGCGAGCACGGTGTTGCCGAGCAGATCGTCGGCGAGACCGGCCGCCATCTTGGCGAGCGAATTCGCCGTGGCCGGGGCGATGACGATGAGGTCGGCCGATTGGCCGATCGACACGTGTCGCACCTCCGCCACCGCCTCGTAGAGGTCGGTGTGCACGACGTTGCGGGAGATCGCCTCGAGTGTCGGCTTGCCGACGAAGCGCAGGGCGTGCTCGGTGGCGACGACCTGCACGTCGTGACCGGCCAAGACGAAGGCGCGCACGACGCCCACGGCCTTGTACGCCGCGATGCCACCGGTGATTCCCACCACGATGCGCAGCCGTTTCTGCGGGTGTGTCACGTCAGTCCTGCCCCTTCGCCATGCATGCTCGCGCCCTTAACGAACGAATCCGCTCCCCGGCCGTTCGGGCGCTGGCCCGACGACAGCCCGGGGAACGGACCTGCATTCGCTGCTGCTATTCGGTTGCCGCGATCGGCTTGACCGTGAGCTTGTCCTCGTTGATCTCGTGCATCGCGACCGAGAGGGGCTTGTCGTCGATCGTCGAGTCGACCAGCGGTCCGACGTTGTCGAAGAGGCTTCCCTCGTGCAGGTCGGCGTAGTAGTCGTTGATCTGTCGGGCGCGCTTCGATGCGAAGATCACGAGCGCGTACTTGGATTCAACCTTCGACAGCAGTTCGTCGATGGGGGGATCGATGATGCCCTGAGCCCTGTTGACCATGGTGATACTCCTTGAGTGGCCTCGCCGGCCGGATTGAGAAAAGATCGTGCGGTGATCGTGCGGGGTTCACCGTGCACAAGTAGACAAGTCTACCTCGAATAAGCCGCTAATCTCTCGGATTCACTTCATGAGCTCCACGACGTCGCGTGCGGCTGTCTCGACATCGTTGTTGACGATCAGGTAGTCGAACTCGTTCTGCGCGGCCAATTCGACCTCGGCCGTCGCCAATCGACGCTCCTGCTCCTCGGCCGTCTCCGTACCGCGGCCGGTGAGCCGTCGCACGAGTTCTCCCCAGCTCGGAGGCAACAGGAACACGAGTCGGGCCTCGGGCATAGCCTCGCGTACCTGACGTGCACCCTGGATGTCGATCTCGAGCAGCACGCTCTTGCCCTGTGCCAGCGCCTCGTCGATCGGTGCGCGCGGGGTGCCGTAGCGCGAGGAGTTGTGCACGACGGCCCATTCGAGGAACTCGCCGGCAGCGATCATGCGATCGAACTCGGCGTCGTCGACGAAGTAGTAGCTGACGCCGTCGATCTCCCCCGGTCTTGGGGCCCTGGTCGTGGCCGAGACCGAGAGCAGCACGCCCGGCACGTTCTCCCGGATCCATGTCGAGACAGTGCCTTTGCCGACGGCCGTGGGACCGGCGAGCACGACCAGTCGCGACGCGTTCTCATCGCCGGAGAAGGGCGCGCGTTTCTCGAGGTAGGCCCGCAGACGATCACGCTGAAGCGCGCCGAGGCCACCCAGACGCTTGCTGGGTGAGATCGACAGTCGCTCGATGACCCGCTCGATCCGAACGCGGCCGAGTCCAGGGATTCCCTGAAGCAGCTCCGTGACGCGCATGCCGGCCTCGAGGCTGTCTGGATGCTTCGCGGCGCGGTCGAGAACACCGGTCGCGCTGCGGCGCTGCTCGGTCACCGCCTTCTTGATGGCTGCGCGGGCACGTCGAGCGGCGATGGCCGCCCGGGATCCGGCCGCACGATCGACGTCGGGAACGGTCATGACAGGGCTCCGGCTAGTTGGGTCGACTGATCGGCGAGCGTGTCTCTGAGGGCGGAGGGCCCGGCGGCGAGGGCGGCCCTCGATGTGCTCACGACGGTGCCGGCCGAGAGGGGCCCGTAGATCGAGCGGATGTCGTCGAAGCGAGCGCCCTGGTGCCCGAAACCCGGTGCGAGAACGGGCATCAGCGGAGTCGCCTCGCCGAGCGAGAGCGCGTCGACGCCGTAGTCGAGAAGGTTCTTGGTCGCACCGAGCACGACTCCGATGCTACCGAGTTCGGGGCCCTCGCCGTCGCCACGGGATTCGTGTGAGCGGTTCCACTCGTCTATCTCGGCTGCGACGAGACCGGCGACGCTGAGACCCGCTCGTTCTCCCCCGGTCACCGTCGCGGTCTGCAGCGTCTGCGACTCCGGATTCGAGGTGGCGGCGAGCACGAACGCGCCCTTGCCGTGACGCTCAGCGAGATCGAAGACTCCGGCGAGTGCGCCCGTTCCCGTGTACGCCGCCAGGGTGACGGCGTCGGCTTCGAGCGGAGAGCCCGGCGTGAGCCAGGCGTCGCCGTATGCCTCGACGCTCGACCCGATGTCGCCGCGCTTCGCATCGGCGATCACGATCAGCCCGGCGGCACGTGCAGCCGCCAGCACCTCTTCGAGTGCAGAGAATCCGGCCGAACCGAACACCTCGAAGAAGGCGACCTGCGGCTTGACGATTCCGATCGTGCCGCTCGCGGCATCGATCACCCTCAGCCCGAACTCGCGCAGGCCGGCCGCCGTGCGGGGCAGACCCCAGGCATCCAGGAGGAAACCGTGGGGATCGATGCCCACGCACAGCGGACCGAGCTGGTCGATGCTCTCGTGCAGACGCTGGCCGAACGTGCGGGTCACAGGCGACCGGCCCTGGCGATGGCGTATTCCTGCAGGCTCGACACGTCGAAGCCCTCCCGGGTCGCCTCGAACGATGCGACCGCCGCACCCAGCTGGGCGATGGTCGTGAACAGGGGCTTGTCGGCCGCCACGGCCGCCGCCCGGATCTCGTATCCGTCGGCTCGCGCGCTCGACCCGCTGGGGGTGTTCACGACGATGTCGACCTCGTTGCGGTTGATGAGATCGACCACCGTCGGCTCATCGCCATCGGTCGAGGCTCCCTCGCTGTACTTGCGCACGATGCGGGCGGTGATGCCATTGCGGTTGAGGACCTCGGCGGTTCCCGCCGTCGCGAGGATGTCGAAGCCCAGCTCGAGCAGTCGGAGCACGGGCAGCACGATGGCACGCTTGTCGCGATCGGAGACCGAGACGAAGACCGTGCCCGATGTCGGCAGGCCGCCGTACGCCGCTTCCTGGCTCTTGGCGAACGCTCGGGGGAAGTCGCGGTCGATGCCCATGACCTCGCCCGTCGAGCGCATCTCCGGGCCGAGCAGCGAGTCGACGATCAGCCCGTCTTTCGTGCGGAAGCGCTTGAACGGGAGCACGGCCTCCTTCACGGCGATCGGCGAGTCCATGGGCACGATCGAGCCGTCGACGACGGGCAGCATGCCCTCGGCCTTCAGCTCGGCGATCGTCGAACCCACCATGATGCGCGACGCTGCCTTGGCGAGCGGGATTCCCAGAGCCTTCGCGACGAACGGCACGGTGCGCGACGCGCGCGGGTTGGCCTCCAGAACGTAGAGGATGCCCTGACCGATGGCGAACTGCACGTTGAGCAGGCCCTGCACACCGATGCCCTGGGCGATGGCGAGCGTCGCGATGCGCACGCGATCGATCACCTCTCGGCCGAGGGTGACCGGGGGCAGCGTGCAGCTCGAGTCGCCGGAGTGGATGCCCGCCTCCTCGATGTGCTCCATGATGCCGCCGACGTAGAGCTCGTGGCCGTCGTAGAGCGCGTCGACATCGATCTCGATCGCGTCGTCGAGGAACCGGTCGACGAGCAGCGGGTGGCTCGGATCGATGATTCCCTGACCGGCCATGCGCGAGAAGTAGTCCTCGAGCGAGGGAGAGTCGTAGACGATCTCCATGCCTCTGCCGCCCAGCACGTAGGACGGGCGCACGAGAACCGGGTATCCGATGTCTTCGGCGATGGTGACGGCGCCGGTGAAGTCGCTCGCCGTTCCGTTTTTCGGGGCGAGGAGGTTGGCATCGTCGAGGATCTTCGAGAAGAGTCCGCGTTCTTCTGCGAGGTCGATGGCCTCGGGCGTGGTGCCGAGGATCGGGACTCCCGCCGCCTTCAGCCCCTTCGCGAGGCCGAGGGCGGTCTGGCCGCCCAACTGCACCACGACGCCGACGAGTTCGCCGGACTGACTCTCGGCGTGGATGACCTCGAGCACGTCTTCGAGCGTGAGCGGCTCGAAGTACAGTCGGTCGCTCGTGTCGTAGTCGGTCGACACGGTCTCGGGGTTGCAGTTGATCATGATCGTCTCGAAGCCCGCGTCGGAGAGGGCGAACGACGCGTGCACGCAGGAGTAGTCGAACTCGACTCCCTGGCCGATGCGGTTCGGGCCCGAACCCAGGATGACGACCTTGCGGCGTTCGGAGGGCTCGACCTCCGTCTCTTGGTCGTAGCTCGAGTAGTGATACGGCGTGAGCGCAGGGAACTCCCCCGCGCACGTGTCGACCGTCTTGAACACGGGACGCACGCCGAGGATATGGCGGACCTCGCGCACCTCCTTCTCGCCGAAGCCGCGGAGGGCGGCGATCTGGGCGTCGGAGAATCCGTGCTCCTTCGCGAGGAGGAACATGTTCGTGTCGGCGTTCTCACTGGAGGCGATGGCCTCGGCCACCTCGTTGATGAGCACGATCTGGTCGATGAACCAGGGGTCGATCTTCGTGGCCTCGAAGGCCTCCTCGGCCGTCGCACCGGCGCGAAGCGCCTGCTGCACGGTGACGATACGGCCGTCGGTGGGCACGCTGGCCAGGGCCAGAAGCTCGTCTTTGGATGCGTCGAGCGGCTCCCAGTGGAACGACGAGCCGCGCTTCTCGAGCGACCGCAGAGCCTTCTGCAGGGCCTGCGTGTAGTTGCGGCCGATGGCCATCGCCTCGCCGACCGACTTCATGGTCGTGGTCAGCGTCGTGTCGGCGGCGGGGAACTTCTCGAAGGCGAAACGGGGAACCTTGACGACCACGTAGTCGAGCGTCGGCTCGAACGACGCGGGCGTCACCTTGGTGATGTCGTTCGGGATCTCGTCGAGGTGGTACCCGATCGCCAGTTTGGCGGCGATCTTGGCGATGGGGAAGCCGGTGGCCTTGGACGCGAGGGCGCTCGAGCGGGAGACGCGGGGGTTCATCTCGATGACGATGACCCGACCGTTCGCGGGGTCGATGGCGAACTGGATGTTGCAGCCGCCCGTGTCGACGCCGACGGCCCTGATGATGTCGATTCCGATGTTGCGCATGTTCTGGTACTCGCGGTCGGTCAGCGTGAGCGCCGGCGCCACCGTGATCGAGTCGCCGGTGTGCACACCGACCGGGTCGACGTTCTCGATCGAGCACACCACGACCGTGTTGTCTGCCGTGTCGCGCATGAGCTCGAGCTCGTATTCCTTCCAGCCGAGGATCGACTCCTCGAGCAGCACCTCCGTGGTGGGGCTCTGGTGCAGACCGTCGCCGACGATCCGGCGCAGCTCCGTCTCGGTGTAGGCGAATCCGGATCCCAGCCCGCCCATGGTGAAGGAGGGGCGCACGACCAGGGGATAGCCGAGGTCGAGGGCGAATTCCACGGCCTCCTCGACCGTGTGCGCGATGTGGGAGCGCGCGACGTCGGCGCCGGCATCCAGGACCAGCTGCTTGAAGATCTGCCGATCCTCGCCCTTGTTGATCGCCTCGAACGACGCGCCGATGAGCTCGACGTCGTACTTCTCGAGGATGCCGTGCTTGTGCAGATCGATGGCCGCGTTCAGCGCGGTCTGGCCACCCAGCGTGGGCAGGATGGCGTCGGGCTTCTCTTTGGCGATGATGGTCTCGATGACCTGCCAGGTGATGGGCTCGATGTAGGTCGCATCGGCGAAGTCCGGGTCGGTCATGATCGTGGCCGGATTCGAGTTCACCAGGATGACGCGCACGCCCTCCTCGCGGAGGACGCGGCACGCCTGGGTTCCGGAGTAGTCGAACTCGCACGCCTGGCCGATGACGATCGGCCCGGAGCCGATGACCAGGACGCTCTTGATGTCTTCCCTGCGAGGCATTACTGGTTCTTCCCGTCGATGATGGAGTGGATCTCTGTCTGCGGCTCGCCCTTGTCGATCGCGAGCACCATGTCGCGGAAGCGATCGAAGAGGTACATGGAGTCGTGCGGACCTGCAGCCGCCTCGGGGTGGTACTGCACGCTGAACGCGTCGATGTCGAGGCAGCGGATGCCCTCCACCACGTTGTCGTTCAGGCTGAGGTGGCTGACCTCGACACGGCCGAAGCCGGCCGGGCTGTCGACGACGCCCTCGCGCGGCGCATCCACGGCGAAGCCATGGTTCTGGCTGGTGATCTCGACCCTGCCGGTGGTCTTGTCGAGCACGGGCTGATTGATTCCGCGGTGACCGAAGGGCAGCTTGTAGGTGCCGAAGCCGAGGGCACGCCCGAGGAGCTGGTTTCCGAAGCAGATGCCGAAGTACGGGATCTTCTCGGCGAGAACGTCGCGCAGCAGCTGCACGTGGCGTTCGGATGCCTCCGGGTCGCCGGGTCCGTTCGAGTAGAAGAGGGCACTCGGCTCGAGGGCCACGACCTCCTCTGTCGTCACCGACTCGGGCAGGACGACGACATCGAAGCCGCGCTGAGCGAGATAGCGCAACGTCGAGGTCTTCACGCCGAGGTCGAGGACGGCGACGCTTCCGATGCGCTCCCCCACCGCGTCGATCGTGTACCGCTCAGGGGTCGACACCTCTTTCGAGAGGTTGCGACCGGCCATGTCCTCGGCGTCGCGCACGATGGCGAGCTGTTCCGAATCGCTCAGCTCGAAGTCGTCGCCAGAGAAGATTCCGGCGCGCATGGCGCCGAGTGAGCGGAGGTGGCGAGTGATAGCCCGAGTGTCGACCCCGGAGATGCCGACGATGCCGCCGGAGACGAGGTCGTCGTCGAGGCTGCGGGTGGCGCGGAAGTTCGAGACCATGCGAGAGGGATCGCGCACCACGTACCCCGCGACCCAGATCTTCGCGGATTCGAGGTCGTCATCGTTCGTGCCCGTGTTGCCGATGTGCGGCGCGGTCTGCAGAACGATCTGGCCGGCGTACGACGGATCGCTGAGGGTCTCCTGGTATCCGGTCATGCCGGTGGCGAAGACGGCCTCTCCCAGGGTGCGTCCGCGGGCGCCGTAGGCGCGACCTGCGTAGCGCTTGCCGTCTTCGAGTACGAGGACGGCGGGTTCTGTTGAGATCACGCGAGGGATCCTTCCTGGTGGGGGTTGGCGGGGCCGTTCGACGGCGCGAGTGCGGTGATCGCCTCGATGAGGCGGGAACTCTGTTGGGGATTCTCGATGCGGAAGAAGCTCTCGACATCGGCGGACGGCATGGCAGATGCGGATTCGAGGGTCCAGTCGAGGCGGACGAGGCCGCCCTCTTCCACCACCCTGTCGATCGTCCAGGTCGAGGTGCCGACCGAGCGGATGCGATCGGCCGCGACGAAGATCTGCGGCTCGCCGGTCACGGCGATGACGACCCCGGCGTCGAAGACGGACACTGCTGCGCGGCCCCGGAAACCGAGGCCGGCCAGCGTGACTCTGTCGAGGGGCGCCCCGGCGGTCGTGGTCGAGACGTAGAGACCGGTGACGGCGACACGCAGCTCGCCGAGCAACTCGTCGGTGGGAACGGCCGCGGTCGAGAGGGCCGACTGGCGGCGGCCGCGGGCGCGCCACCCGAGCACCATGAGGATCAGGAGTCCGATGACTCCGACGATGATGATCGAACCGGGCAGGATCCTATCCACGGGACACCCCCGCGAGGGCTGCGGCGGCGACCTCGGATGCTTCCACGACGACGCCGTCGAGCACCGTCGGGTATCCGCGGTGGAAGGTGTGCCGCACCGATCCGGGAAGGGTCATTCCGAGGTACGGCGAGTTGTGGCTCTTGCCCGCGAGTCTGTCTATCGAGAAGGTGCTCGACGAGGCAGGGTCGATCAACACGAGGTTGGCACTCGCACCGATCTCGAACGAGTGGCTGTGACCCTCGAGCCGGCCGATCGCGGCCGGTGTGTGCGAGAACACGCGAGCGACATCCGCCCAGTCGAAGAGGCCGGTGTCGACCATCGCGGCCTGCACGACGGACAGCGCGGACTCGAGGCCCACCATGCCGAACGACGCGTGGTCCCACTCGCAGTCCTTCGACTCCTCTGGATGCGGCGCGTGGTCGGTGGCCACGATGTCGATCGTGCCGTCGACCAGACCCTCGCGGAGCGCACGTACGTCGTCGTCGCGGCGAAGCGGTGGGTTCACCTTGTAGCGCGCGTCGTAGCTGCGGATCAGTTCCTCGGTGAGCAGGAGGTGATGCGGCGTGACCTCCGCCGTGACCTCGATGCCGCGGGCCTTGGCCCAGCGCACCACGTCGACCGAGCCTGCCGTCGACAGGTGGCAGATGTGCAGACGCGCTCCGACGTGCTCGGCGAGCAGTACATCGCGGGCGATGATCGACTCCTCGGCGACGGCCGGCCAGCCCTTGAGTCCGAGCTCGCTCGAGAGAGCGCCCTCGTTCATCTGCGCGTTCTCGGTCAGCCGCGGATCCTGGGCGTGCTGGGCCACGACGCCGTCGAAGGTCTTCACATACTCGAGGGCGCGTCGCATCAGCAGCGAGTCGTGAACGCACTTGCCGTCGTCGGAGAACACCCTCACGCCGGCGCGGGAGTTCGCCATCGCACCGATCTCCGAGAGTCGCTCCCCCGCGAGACCGACGGTGACGGCGCCGATGGGGCGCACCGTGGCGTACCCCGCTGCGTCTCCCAGAGCCTGCACCTGCTCGACGACCCCGGCGGTGTCTGAGACGGGCATCGTGTTGGCCATGGCGAACACGGCAGTGAAGCCGCCCGCCGCCGCGGCCCGCGTTCCCGACAGCACGGTCTCGCTCTGTTCGAATCCGGGCTCGCGAAGGTGTGTGTGCAGATCGACGAGACCCGGGAGCGCGACCAGGCCCGCGGCCTCCAGAACGCGCGCGCCGGCGGGCGCGGTGAGCCCGGCCCCGCGCTCGGCGATCACGCCGTCTGCGATCAGAAGATCGGTCGTGGTTCCGTCGGGCAGTGTCGCCCCACTGATCAGGGTCGTTGTCATGATCTGGCCTCCCGGTCGCCGGACAGCAATGAATACAACACGGCCATGCGGATCGACACCCCGTTGGCCACCTGCTCGATGACGGTGGACTGTGCCGAGTCGGCTGCCCGAGACGAGATCTCGAGTCCACGGTTCATGGGGCCGGGGTGCATCACAATGCTATCGGGGCGCAGGGCCAGCAGACGCTCGTCGTCGAGGCCCCACTGCCGCGCGTATTCGCGGGTCGTGGGAAAGAATGCGGCGTTCATGCGCTCCTGCTGGATGCGCAGCATCATCACGACGTCCGGCCGCACCTCCGCGAGGGCCGCGTCGAGGTCGTACCGGATGTCCGCCGGCCACGTCGACGCTCCGACGGGAACCAGAGTGGCCGGCGCCACGAAGGTGACGTGGGCTCCGAGGGTCTCGAGCAGCCAGAGGTTGGAACGCGCTACCCGGGAGTGCAGAACGTCGCCGACGATCATCACGCTCACGCCGTCGAGGTCGCGACCGCGCGCGGCGTCGCCGTGGATGCGCCGCCTCATCGTGAATGCGTCGAGCAGAGCCTGGGTCGGATGCTCGTGGGTGCCGTCGCCCGCGTTGACCACGCCGGCATCGATCCAGCCGCTCTGAGCGAGCACCTGCGGGGCGCCGGATGCGGAGTGTCGGATGACGACGCCGTCGGCTCCCATCGCGGCGAGGGTCTGTGCCGTGTCTTTCAGGCTCTCGCCTTTCGACACGCTCGACCCCTTGGCCGAGAAGTTGATGACGTCTGCCGAGAGGCGCTTCGCTGCCACCTCGAACGAGGTGCGGGTGCGGGTGGAGTCCTCGAAGAAGAGGTTCACGACCGTCTTGCCGCGCAGAGTGGGAAGCTTCTTGACCTCGCGGTTCTGCACCTCGCTCATGTCTTCTGCGATGTCGAGCAGGCCGATGGCGTCATCCCGGAGCAGGTCTCGAGTCGAGAGCAGGTGCCTCATGCGCCGGCTCCTGTCGCGAGGTCGATGCTGACCTCTTCGCTGCCGTCGATCTCCGCGAGACGGACGTTGATGCGCTCGTCGGTGGAGCTGGGCAGATTCTTGCCCACGAAGTCGGCTCTGATGGGAAGTTCGCGATGACCGCGGTCGACGAGCACCGCGAGACGCACGGCGCGGGGTCGGCCGAGGTCTCCGATGGCGTCGAGCGCGGCGCGGATGGTGCGTCCGGAGTACAAGACGTCGTCGACGAGCACGACCGTCTTGCCGTCGATCCCCCCTGCGGGAACGCGGGTGGGCTGCGGCGCCCGGGTCGGGTGATGCGCGAGATCGTCGCGATACATCGTGACGTCGAGAGAGCCCACGAGATCTGCCGGAGCTCCGGTCTCGATCTGGCGGATCTGCGCGCCGATCCGATCGGCGAGGATCACTCCGCGGGTCGGGATCCCGAGGATCACGAGGTCGTCGGCCCCCCGATTGGACTCGAGGATCTCGTGCGAGATCCGAGTCAACGCTCGGGTGATGTCAGAGTCCTGCAGCACTATTCGAGCCACGAGCCTGACCTCCTTCCCCGTCTCACAGGACGGATGGTTAAAGGATGTCTGTTTCGCCGATGAGCATATCAGCCGCGTCCTTCGCGACCGGCTGGATGCCCCCACGTCACGGCCAGCGCTCAGCCTTTGGACTGCTGCACGCGCCCCAGGATTCCGTTCAGGAAGCTGCCCGAGTCGTCGGTACTGAGCAGCTTGGCCGCGTCGACGGCCTCGTTGATGGCCACGCCGTCGGGAACGTCGTCGTTGAAGAGGACCTCCCAGATGCCGATGCGCAGGAGAGCGCGGTCGATGATCGGCATCCGCGCGAGCGTCCACCCCTGGGCGTAGGTCTCGATGAGTTCGTCGATCTCATCGCCGTGGTCGACGACCCCGTCGATGATCTCGCGGGCGTAGAGCCACGATGCCTCACGGGCGGGTTCACTCAGCGCCCGGGTGGCCTCGGCGGCGAGGGCCTCGTTGATCGAGATCTGCCGGACATCGGCGACGTAGAGCACGTCGAGGGCGCGCTTGCGAGCTTTGGTGCGTGCACTCATGTCGTTACCGCTCCGGGTCAGTCGTTCACGCGGCCGAGGTAGTCCCCCGTGCGCGTGTCGACCTTGACGCGGGTGCCCTGCTCGAGGAACAGCGGAACCTGGATCTGGTAGCCGGTCTCGACGGTGGCGGGCTTGGTGCCACCCGTCGAACGGTCTCCCTGGAGACCGGGCTCGGTGTAGGTGATCTCGAGCGTGACGCTCGCGGGCAGTTCGACGTAGAGCGGGAGACCCTCGTTGAGCGCGACCGTGACGGCCTGGTTCTCGAGCATGAAGTTGGCCGCGTCGCCGACGACGGCAGCCGTTACGGTGAGCTGGTCATAGTCTGCGGTGTCCATGAAGACGAAGTCGTTGCCGTCTTTGTACAGGTACTGGAAGTCGCGACGGTCGACATTGGCCGTCTCGATCTTCGCCCCCGCGTTGAACGTCTTGTCGACGACCTTGCCGGTGAGTACGTTCTTCATCTTGGTGCGCACGAACGCGCCGCCCTTACCAGGCTTGACGTGCTGGAAGTCGATGACCGCCCAGAGCTGGCCGTCGATCTTGAGGACGGCGCCGTTTCTGATGTCGCTGGTTGAAGCCATGGAAAAACTGTTCCGTTCGAGTGAAGAATTGTGTGAGGCGCGGAAAATGGCCCTCAGTGAGTGTACCGTCTGCCGGCTCGCGGCCTAGTTGAAGCCGATGACAGCCTTCAGCGCCAGCCTGTAGGAATCGAATCCGAAGCCCGCGATGACGCCGGTCGCGACGCCGGAGATGACGCTCGTGTGACGGAACGTCTCCCTGGCATGGGGGTTCGAGATATGCACCTCGATGAGAGGAATGCCCGCTTTCGTCACCAACGCGGCGGCGTCGCGCAGTCCATAGCTGTAGTGCGTGAAGGCGGCGGGATTGAGGATCACCGGCGTCGAAGAGTCGACCGCCTCGTGGAGCCAGTGGATGAGTTCGGCCTCGTCATCGGTTTGGCGCAACTCGATGGTTGCCCGATCGGCCGCATCCTCCGTGAGCACGGTGCGAAGGGCCTCGAGATCCTGTGATCCGTAGACGTCGGGCTCCCTGCTGCCGAGACGCGAGAGGTTTGGTCCGTTCAAGACGAGCACAGTGGTCATGACGCCTAACTCTAGCGACGAGCAGACAGCCGCGCCTTCATCATGCGGAGCCCATCGTCGTGTACGAGATAGATCGCGAACACGTCGACCGCTTCGTCCTCGGCCGCGGAATGCAGGCCGTCGGCCCACAACTCGTCGAACCCGTGGGGCGTCTCGTCACCCGGCCGCTCGAGGGCGAAGAGGATGCTGCCGCCCGGGCCGTACTCGTCGAGCACCTGCCCGAGACTCGACACGATCGAACGCAACTCTTCGTCGCTCGGACTGGCCGGAATGCCGTCGATCGGAATCACGATAGGCAATTGGCGTCCGTTCGAGGCCAGCAGGAACGCCCAGAGCTGGCGTCTGAGCGCGGGGCCGAGCAGTGTCGAGAGCAGCTCGCGCGCATCGGCGTCGGTCGCGATGATCGCGTCGGGGTCAGGTGTCGAGGAGGGAGTCGTCATGCAGACACCCTCTCGCCTTTCACGCGTCGCGGTCTGGGCTTCTCCCCAGGAGGGGCGTCCTCTCCTGCACAGCCCGCGTCAGGAGCCGATCTCCTGGTAGGCCGCGAAGAGAAGCGCCGTCTCCGGGCCGGCGAGAACGGACGGTTTCGCGAGATCGTCGAGAACGATGAACCGCAGCATTCCTGCCCGGGCCTTCTTGTCGCGCTGCATGGTCGCGAGCAGGGTCTGCCACCGACCGACCGGGTAGCTGACCGGCAGGGTCAACGAGGTCAGGATGCGTCGGTGGCGCTCGACGACCTCGTCCGACAGCGCTCCGGTGAGACGCCCCAGCTCCGCGGCGAAGACCATGCCCACGGAGATCGCGGCGCCGTGCCGCCATTGATAGCGCTCGGCGTGCTCGATCGCGTGCCCCAGCGTGTGCCCGTAGTTCAAGATCTCGCGGAGGCCCTGCTCGGTGAAGTCTTCACCGACCACGCGGGCCTTCATGGCGATAGAGAGTTCGACGACCCGCCTGAACTCGGGGGTCGACGGGTCGGTGGCGCGGTCGACGTCGGCCTCGATGATGTCGAGGATCTCCGGCTCCGAGATGAACCCGGCCTTCACGATCTCGGCAAATCCAGCGAGGATCTCGTTGCGCGGAAGGGTGTCGAACGTGTCGAGGTCTCCCACGACGGTGCTCGGCGCGTAGAACGTGCCGACGAGATTCTTTCCCTCGGCCGTGTTGATCCCGTTCTTTCCCCCGACGGCGGCGTCGACGAGGCCGAGAACGGAGGTCGGTACCTGCACGAGCCGCACACCGCGCAGCCAGGTCGCCGCGACGAAGCCGGCGAGATCGGTGATCGCTCCCCCGCCGAAGCCGATGACGGCATCGGAACGCGTGAAGTCCGACTGGCCCATGACCTGCCAGCAGAACGCCGCGACCTCCACGCGTTTGGCCTGCTCGGCATCCGGCACCTCGGCGAGAAGCACCTCGTAGCGATCGAGCAGACTCTCTCGCATCGCGGCGGCCTTCGCCGCCAGCGTGGGGGCGTGCACGATCAAGACTTTTCGAACACCCTGGCCGAGGAACTCCGCGAGGTCGTGCGTCTGCCCTCGCCCGATCACGACGTCGTACGGGTCGGTGCCCGAGACGGAGATCCGGGTGACGGGGGTGCTGTCGGTCATGGGGTGTCCTTCTGGGTTCTGTATTCGCGCGCCCACCGGGCGATATCGGTCGCGATGACGTCGGTCGGGCGGCGAGAGGTGTCTATCGAGAAGTCGGCGAGGGATTCGTAGAGCTCACGCCGCGAGTCGACGAGTGCCTGCCACGATTCGATCGACGAGATGAGAGGCCGCTTGCCGTTCGCCAGCCGCGCCGCGACAGCCGAGGCCTCGACGGTCAGCAGCACCACGGGCAGCGCCGCGATGTCCGCCTGAGTTCTCGGATCGAGCACCGCTCCCCCGCCGAAGGCCACGACGCCTGTCTTCGTGAGCGCGTGTTCGACGGCGATGCGCTCGAGCGTTCTGAAGTGGGCTTCGCCGTGGGCGGCGAACAGCTCGGAGATCGCACCGTGCTGGCGCACGATCTCTGTATCGGTGTCGATGAACGGCACGCCCAACGTGCGGGCGACCTTCTTGCCGATCCGAGACTTTCCGGCCGCGGGCGCGCCGATCAGCACGAGGAGCATGGGCGCGGCCTCAGTCGGAGCCGTCGATACCGGCGGATGCGAGACGGTCGGGGATGTGCGCCAGGTACGACTCGAGGTTGCGCTTGGTCTCGGCCACGGAGTCGCCCCCGAACTTCTCGAGCACCGAGTTGGCGAGCACGAGCGCCACCATGGCCTCGGCGACGACGCCCGCCGCCGGGACGGCGCACACGTCGGAGCGCTGGTGATGGGCGGCCGCGGCCTCGCCGGTGGCGACGTCGACGGTGCGGAGCGCATGGGGAATCGTTGCGATCGGCTTCATTCCGGCGCGAACACGCAGCACGGTGCCCGTGCTCATGCCGCCTTCGGTGCCACCGGCCTTGTCGCTGAGTCGCGTGATGCGGCCGTCCGACTGCACGAGCTCGTCGTGGGCATCCGATCCGCGGCGCGTCGTCGTGAGGAACCCGTCGCCGACCTCGACGCCCTTGATCGCCTGGATGCCCATCAGAGCGGCAGCCAGCGCGGAGTCGAGGCGTCTGTCCCAGTGCACGTACGATCCCAGGCCGGGCGGAACGCCATAGGCCAGAACCTCGACGACGCCACCGAGCGTGTCGCCGTCTTTGTGCGCCGCATCGACCTCCGCCACCATGAGGGCGCTGGTCGTCTCATCGAAGCAGCGCAGAGGATCGGCGTCGAGCGCCGCGACGTCGCGAGGCACAGGCAGCGGGCTGTCTTCGGGAACGCGCACCGGGCCGATGGAGAGCGTGTGGCTGACCAGGGAGATGCCGAGTTCCGACAGGAAGCTTCTCGCGACGGCGCCCAGGGCGACCCGCGCCGCGGTCTCCCGGGCGCTGGCGCGCTCGAGAACAGGCCGGGCCTCGTCGAAGCCGTACTTCTGCATGCCCACCAGATCGGCGTGACCGGGGCGCGGACGCGTGAGTGGCGCTCCGCGGCCGCGACTCGCGAGATCGGCGTCGACGGGCTCGGGGCTCATGACCTCTACCCATTTCGGCCACTCGGTGTTGCCGATGCGGATGGCGACAGGGCTGCCGAGCGAGTAGCCGTGTCGGACGCCGGCCGAGATCGTCAGCTCGTCTTGTTCGAACTTCATCCGTGCCCCGCGGCCGTAGCCGAGCTTGCGCCGCGCGAGGTCTGCGCGGAGCGCGTCCATCAGCACGGGAACGCCGGCGGGCAGCCCCTCGATGGTGGCGATGAGTTCGGGGCCGTGCGATTCTCCGGCGGTGATCCAACGAAGCATATGAGGGCTGTTCCTTCAGGCGGCAGGATGGGCGACGGCGGCCGGTGACCGGCGGCCAGACGTGTCGGCGTGCGGACAGCCGACAATCGATCCTCCCATAGATCGCCTCCGGCCTCCGGCGGGGAGCTACCGCTCTCGTGGCCCGTCGACGCTCTCGACCGACGACTCCATCGCCGCCAGCACGGCGGACTCGTCCGGCAGGGGAAGCGCCGGGTCGGAGTTCGCGAAGATGCGGATCTGAAGGAGCGCCTGATGGAGCAGCATGCGCAATCCCGAGACGACCGTCCGATCCGAGGCGCTCCAGATCGCGCCGAGCGCGCTCGGCCACGGATGGTAGGCCACGTCGAGCAGATCGGATCGGCCGGGAAGCGTGCTGTCGCAGAGAAACCCAGCGGCCTCCGCGGTCCCCGGAAGAGTCGAGATCACGAGCGACGCGTCGATGACGTCCAACGACGCGACGGTGAGCGGAAGGATCGCGATCGAGGTGCCGGCGGCGTGGCCGATCTGCTCGAGGTCTGCCGCCTTCTCCGGACTGCGCGCGAGGATGCTCACGTGCTCCGCCCCGAGTTGGGCCGCGGCCACGACGGCGGACGCTGCTGTCGCGCCCGCGCCCAGGATGGCGACGTGCCGGGCCGACGCGATCGCTTTCTCGTCGAGCGCCCGCACGATGCCCCCTACATCGGTGTTGAAGCCGTCGAGGCGGCGTTCGCCACCGCTGAGGCTGAAGCGCACCGTGTTGGTCGATCCGGTGAGCACGCTCAACTCGTCACGACTGTCGAGCAGGGGCCGGATGCTGCTCTTCAGTGGCATGGTCAGCGAGAGTCCGAGCCACTCGCCTCCACGGCCGGTGACGAAGGGGGCGAGATCGCTCTCGGAGACGTCGATGGCGTCGTAGCGCCAGTCGAGCCCGAGAACGGCGTAGGCGGCCGCGTGCAGACGTGGAGACAGGGAATGCGCGATCGGCGAGCCGAGGACGGCCAGGCGCCTCGACGATGCCGCGGGCGCGTTCACGTGGGTCATCGGCGTCAGTGGTTGGCCTGGTACTGCTGGACGGCCTCGTCGTGCTCCTCCTGCGTCACCGAGAACACGGTCTCGCCGGTGTCGAGGTTGACGGTGACGAAGTACCGCCAATCTCCCTCGGCGGGGTGCAGGGCGGCATCGATCGCGTCGTCGCCGGGGTTGGAGATGGGTCCGACGGGCAGGCCCGCATTCGCGTACGTGTTGTACGGGTTCGACGCGTCTTCGCGTTCGGCCTCCGTGGTGTCGACTTCCCCACCGCCTGCGCCGTACCGCACGGTCGCATCCGACTGGAGGTTCATGCCGTCGGCGATGCGATTCTGGAAGACCCGCGACACCTTGTACATGTCGTCCTTGCTGCCGGACTCGCTCTGGATGAGTCCGGCGAGAGTCAGCACGTACAGACGCTGATCGGGCGCGACGCCCGCGGCATCGAGGGCCTGATACGTGCGGTCGACCATCGTCTTGAGCATCTCGGCGGCCGTCTGTCCGGGCTGGAACTCGTAGGTGGCCGGGAACAGGAACCCTTCCACGCTCGGCGCCTCGGCCGGCACCCCGAGCGAGACGAAGTCGGCTCCTGCCGCCTTGAAATCGTCGAACGACAGCCCGGTCACGTCGGCCAGCGACTGGTAGATGCCCGAGGCCGTGGTGCCCTCGGGGATCGTCACGGTGTAGTCGACCTTGTTCGCCGGGTCGAGTAGCGCGGCGAGTGCGGACTTCGAGCTCATCTTCGCTGCGAGCTTGAATGTGCCGGTCTGAAAGACGGGCTGCGGGTTCTCTTTGAGCAGAAGCGAGTAGAAGGTGTCCGAGTTCTTCACCACGCCGGCCTCTTGCAGCTTCACACCGATGGCGTCGCCGAATTCGCCGTCGGCGATCTTCACCATGACCTCGCCCGATCCGTTGCCGCTGTAGTCGTCGGTGGATTTCGGGCTGAGCATGGCGGTGATCTGGGGCTCGAACGTCGAGTAGACGAACGCACCTCCTCCGGCGAGGAGACCGAGGATGACGACCGTCACGATCACGCCTGTGAGCGCTCGCCGCCGTCGCCGCGGCGTCTTCGCCGTGTGCTGCACGGAGCCGTGCGTCTCGCGCCGCTCCCTGCGAGAGTTCGGCTGGGCCCCGGGCTTCGACGTCGAAGCGGGCTCACGCAGGAACTCGGAGAACGGGTGGTCTTCTGGTGGCTGACGGTCAGTCACGGTAATCCCCCTGTGGATCGGGTCCCAACTCGGATGCGGCGATCCCGGGCGGGTTTCCCGTGGACGCCTCCGAATCGAGGGCATGCTGCAAAAGTATAACCGCGGCGATCTGGTCGATCACGGGACGCGAACCTTTCACGGCGCGGCCGGAGGTGTGCAACGCGGCCTGAGCCGACACCGTCGTGAGTCTCTCGTCAATCATCCGCACGGCCCTGCCCGTGGCGATCGCGAGTCGGCCCGCGAACGCGATCGCGTCATCCGTCGAGGGCGTCGTGCCCCCCGACAGCGACAGTGGCAGGCCCACGATGATCTCCGCACAGTCCAGTTCGTCGCAGAGGACCGTCAGCCGATCGAGGTCTGCCGTGCTGTCGCCTGTCGCTCGAGCAACGGTCTCGAGCGGAGTCGCCAGCATGCCGTGGAAGTCGCTGCGCGCGACGCCGATGCGGGCCTTGCCCACATCGACGCCGAGGCGAACGCCTGACCGCACCCGATCAGCCCAGAACCGTCTGCGACACCGCCGCGAGGGCGCTGTCGATGGCGCTTGCGTTCGTGCCGCCACCCTGGGCGAGGTCGTCCTTGCCGCCGCCCCCACCGCCGAGAACGGATGCGGCCTGCTTGGCGAGAACACCGGCCCGGTGTCCGAGCGCGCGAGCCGCATCGTTGGTCGCAACGATGACGACAGGCTTCTCGGCGACGACAGCCGCGAGGGCCACGACGGCCGGAGCCGATCCGAGCCGCTCGCGAACCCCGGTGACGAGGGCTCGCAGGTCGTCGGACGACGACAGCGCTCCCGCGTCGGCGGCCACGAGCCGGAGCTCGCCGACCGTACGGGCGGTGTCGACCAGCGAGGGAACCCGAGCGCTCAGGGCGCTCGCCTCGTAGGCCGCGAGCTTCTTCTCGGCGGCCTTGAGGTTCGCGACCAGATCCTGGATTCGTGCGGGCACGTCTTCGCGGGGAGCCTTCAGTGTGGTCGCCAGCTGCGTCACCACGCTGCGCTCGGCCGTGAACTGGCGGAACGCCTCGATACCGACCAGCGACTCGACTCGACGGTTGGTCGAGCCGATCGACGATTCGCCGAGGATGTTGATCATGCCGATCTCGGAGCTGTGCTGCACGTGCGTTCCGGCGCAGAGCTCGCGCGACCAGGGGCCTCCGATGTCGACGACACGCACGACGTCGCCGTACTTCTCGCCGAACAGGGCCATGGCGCCCAGAGCCTTCGCCTCGTCGAGGGGCAGCTCACGCGTGACGACCTCGAGGTCGCTGCGGATCGCGAGATTCGAGATCTCTTCGATCTCGGAGCGGGTCTCGGTCGACAGCGGCTGGTTCCACGAGAAGTCGAGACGCAGGTATCCCGCCTTGTTGTACGAGCCCGACTGGTGAGCCTGCGGGCCGAGCGTCTGGCGGAGTGCTGCGTGCACGAGGTGGGTACCGGAGTGGGCCTGGGTAGCACCGCGGCGCCACTCGGGATCGACCACGGTGGTCGCCGCGTCGTCGACCGACACCTGGCCGCTCGTGACGTGGACACGGTGGCTGATGAGCCCCTTGACGGGCTTCTGCACGTCGAGCACCTCGAGTTCGAAGCCGTCGCCCCGGATCGTGCCGGAGTCGGCCTCCTGCCCACCGGACTCGGCATACAGCGTGGTCTCGGCGAGGATGACTTCGAGTGTCTCACCGGCGACGGCGCTCGTCACCGACTGTCCGTCGATGATGAGGCCGAGAATCTTCGATTCGGTGACGAGCTCGTCGTAGCCGAGGAACGTGGTCTCTCCGATGGCGCGGAACTGGCTGTACACGCCGAGGTCGGTGATACCCAGCTTCTTGGCCTTGGAATCGGCCTTGGCGCGCTGCTTCTGCTCGCTCATCAGCGACTCGAAGGCCACGCGATCGACGGCGAGCCCGGCCTCTTCCGCCATCTCCATCGTGAGATCGATCGGGAATCCGTAGGTGTCGTGCAGCTGGAACGCGGTGTCGCCCGCCAGAGCCTTGGCGCCCTTGTCCTTGGCCGAGTTCACGGCCAGGTCGAGGATGTTGATGCCGCCGCTGAGGGTGCGCAGGAACGACTCCTCCTCGGCGTATGCGGTTCGCGATATGCGGTCGAAGTCGGTCTCCACCTCGGGGTAGGCGGCCTTCATGGCGTCGCGAGATGCCGGGAAGAGCTCGGGGAAGACCGCCGTGTCGACGCCCAGTAGACGCATGGAACGGACCGAGCGGCGCAGCAGGCGCCGCAGGATGTATCCCCTGCCCTCATTCGACGGCATCACGCCGTCGGACATCAGCATCAACGCGCTCCGAACGTGGTCGGCGACCACGCGCATCCGGACGTCGTCTTCGTGGTCGGCGCCGTACCCTCGGCCGGAGATCTGCGACGCGGTGTCGAGCACGGGGCGCACCTGATCGATCTCGTAGAGGTTCTCGACGCCCTGCTTGAGGAAGGCGACGCGTTCGAGGCCCATACCCGTGTCAATGTTGCGGCTGGGCAGATCGCCGAGGATCTCGAAGTCGTTCTTGCCCGTGCCCTCGCCGCGCAGGTACTGCATGAAGACGAGGTTCCAGATCTCGATGTAGCGATCGTCGTCGGCCGCCGGTCCTCCCTCGCGTCCGTAGGCGGGACCGCGGTCGAAGAAGATCTCCGAGCAGGGACCTGCAGGTCCCGGCTGGCCGGTCGACCAGTAGTTGGAGTCCATTCCGAGCCGCTGGATCCGCTCGTCGGGCAGGCCGGCCGTCTTCTTCCAATACTCGATGGCCTCGTCGTCGTCTTCGTAGACGGTGACCCAGAGGTCTTTCTCGTCGAAGCCGAGTCCGCCGTCGGCCTCGGGAGTGACGAGCAGCTCCCAGGCGTAGCGGATCGCCTGCTCTTTGAAGTAGTCGCCGAAGGAGAAGTTGCCGTTCATCTGAAAGAACGTGCCGTGACGGGTTGTCTTGCCGACCTCTTCGATGTCGAGGGTCCGAATGCACTTCTGCACGCTCGTCGCGCGCGGATACGGCGCGGGCACCAGGCCGCTCAAATATGGGATGAACGGCACCATGCCCGCGACGGTGAAGAGCAGGGTCGGGTCGTCGCTGACGAGCGATGCGCTCGGAACGACCGTGTGCCCTTTGTCTGCGAAGAAGGTGAGCCAGCGTTGGCGGATGTCGGCGGTGTTCATGAGTTCCGTTGCGTTCGGTGCGTCGGACTGCGATCGATCGCAGTGTTCGACGCGGAAGGGAAAAGTCTTAGCGGCCGGTCGAGGCGATGGTATCGCCGGCGTCGGAGAGGACGGCGCGGAGCTCGGACTCCCGTTCGCGGTACCCGTCGACGACCGACTCGGTGAACCCCTTGGTGCGCTTGTCGAGATCGGAGAAGAACCTCTTGCCCTCAGCGGTCTGGTTGACCTGATGGGCGACAACGAATCCGAGGGCGACTCCGAAAGCGAGCCACAGAATGTTCTTCATTGTTCTCTCCTCGAGAAGCGGATTGGGCTTGTGGATGAAGTCGAGTTTAGTCGGCACGCACGGCCAGAGCCGTTGCCCGCCGGGAGACCTCGTCGTCGAGTCTCTGTCGCCACACGGCGTCGAGCGTCGAGTCGTCTGTGTCGTCGTCGAGAATCGTCAGCCATGCAGACAGCTCCGCATCGAGCCATTCGAATTGGCGAACGGATGCCGCCAACACGTCACGCGGGGCGCCGTAGCTCTCCCACGACACGGCGATGCGATTCAGCACCACATAGATCCACACCTGGTCGAGTACGGCGTCATCGGGGTCGCCGCCCGCGCTCTCGGCGAGAACCGCTTCGAGCGTCGCGACATCGTCTCGCAGGGCTGCGACCCGGGCCGCTGAGTCGAGACGCGCATCGCTGGAGCCGGCCTTTCCGGCCGCGACGATGCTGCACGCCTCGTCGCCGGTCACGAGCTCGCGGCGGAGGCCCTGCAGAAGCTCTGGCAGTGTCAGGCGCAGCCCATCCGGGATGTCGTAGCGGGTGATCGGATGCCGTCCGCCCGGATTGCCGAACACCATTCCGACCTCCATGGGAGCGACCGCGGGCGCTGCCTGGTCGCCGAAGGGCGCGTCGACGACGGCGGGAACGGTGTCGGTCTCGACGGGCGTCCCCCGGGCCCCCACGCGCCCGAAGATGTAGTCGGCCTGGGGATTCACTCCCACATCGGGGTCGGAGGAGGCATCGCTGTACCGGATGTAACGCACCGTGGAGCGCACGATGAAGAACAGGCCGACGGCGAGGCCGATGGCGAGGACGATCAGAAAGAACGTCACTGACCGACTACTTCGACCTGCGGCTGCGGGCGGACGGCTTCTTAGGGCCTCGGAAGCTCAGGATGCCGGCTCTGACGGCGGCGCTGAATCCGGCCACCTTGATGAGCGGTCCGCCGACGGAGGCCGCGAAGAGGGCGACGAGGCTCGTGACGTTTCCGGTGACCTCGGCGACGTTCTTCGTGATCGTGTCGACGCGGGCGATCTGCTTGTTCGCCTCCTGGATCGTCACCGTCGATTCCTCGAGGATCGGGGTGACGTTGTCGCTCAGCTCCTTGATGGCGGAGCGCGTCTCGTCGAAGACGCCGCCCAGCTTGATGAGCGGCAGCGCGAGGAACGCCACGAGGATCGCGAAGACTCCGGCTGCGATGAGTCCGGCGATGTCTCCACCTGACATAGAAAACCTCCTGCTTGTTTCGCTGCACCATGAGCGAACGATGTGTCTGAGTTCGCCCGTGAACGACGAAAGGCGGGCCACCGAAAAATCGGTGACCCGCCCTCAGCGTACCCAATGGGCACGCGATGAATCAGCGTGCGGCGTAGTACTCGACGACGAGCTGCACTTCACAGGTCACGGGGACCTCGGCGCGCAGCGGACGACGGAGCAGGCGAGCCTGCAGCTTGTCGATCTCGACCTCGAGGTAACCCGGGACCTTGGGGAGCACGTCGAGGTGACCACCGGCGGCGGCTACCTGGAACGGCTCGGTTCCTTCGCTCTTGGGCTTGACGTGGATGAGCTGTCCCGGCTTGACGCGGAAGGAGGGACGGTCGACGAGCTGGCCGTCGACGAGGATGTGACGGTGCACGACCAGCTGGCGAGCCTGCGCGGTGGTGCGGGCGAGGCCAGAACGCACGACGAGGGCGTCGAGACGCATCTCGAGCAGCTCGACGAGGTTCTCACCGGTCAGGCCCTTGGCGCGGCGTGCCTCTTCGAAGATGATCTTCAGCTGGGCTTCACGGATTCCGTACTGGGCGCGCAGACGCTGCTTCTCCCGCAGACGCACGGCGTAGTCGGAGTCGGTCTTGCGCTTGGTGCGACCGTGCTCGCCCGGAGCGTAGGGACGCTTCTCGAGGTAGCGTGCGGCCTTCGGGGTCAGGGCGATGCCGAGGGCTCGCGAGAGGCGGGTCTTGCTGCGTGTACGTGACTTGGTAGACATGTACATCCTTTCAGTGAATCGTCGTGCTGGATGAGGTGCGAACAGAGTGTCTGTCCGCACAGAGAAATCGCCGCGATCGGAGACTCGATCCGTGGGGATCAGCCTCGTCTGCGGAGGAAAATGAGGGGATTGTGCCGAGGTCGGTTCGGCTACAGAACACGACCATCTTCGCTGAATGGATTCGCAGCCGCACGAAAGCCACCCGGAACAGGCGTATCGACACTACCACAGACGAACAGGGAAGCACGGCTCCCGGCGGCCGGTGGGTGCAAGGATTTATCGGCCGCGGGTGATCTGACGGATCTTGGCCAGGCGAGCCGACACGTCTCGCTCGTTTCCGTGCTCCGTAGGTCGGTAGTACTCGGTCTGGCCCAGTTCGTCTGGCAGGTACTGCTGGGTGAGCACTCCCCTGTCGTCGTCGTGCGGATACTTGTAGCCCTTGCCGTGGCCGAGTCTCTTCGCGCCCGGGTAGTGCGCGTCGCGGAGATGCTTCGGCACGCGCCCGAACTTTCCCGCTCTGATATCGCCGATGGCCTGGTCTATCGCCAGGTACGAGGCGTTCGACTTGGGTGCGGTCGCCAGATAGACCGTGGCCTCGGCGAGCGGGATCCGACCCTCGGGCATTCCGATGAACTGCACGGCGTCGGCCGCAGCTACAGCTACGACCAGCGCCTGCGGGTCTGCCATGCCGATGTCTTCGGAGGCGGAGACGATGAGCCGGCGGCAGATGAAGCGCGGGTCCTCGCCGGCTTCGATCATGCGAGCCAGGTAGTGCACAGATGCGTCGACGTCGGACCCCCTGATCGATTTGATGAACGCGCTGATGACGTCGTAGTGCTCGTCGCCGTTGCGGTCGTAACGCAGGAGGGCACGGTCGACCGCCTGCGCGACTGTCTCCTCGGTGATGAGGGGAGCCGCGTCGGCGTCGGCGTCGGCTTCGGCTTCGGCTTCGGCTTCCTCATCGTCATCGGCGTCGCTCGCGCTCGGCGGGACCGACGCGAGAATCGACCCCGCGGAGGCCTCGAGGGCTGTGAGCGCGCGACGCGCGTCTCCGGATGCTAGGCGCACGATGGCCGAGCGCGCGTCGGGATCGAGACGGACGCGGCCGGCGAGACCGCGGGCATCCGTTACCGCACGATCGACGACGATGCCGAGATCGTCGTCGCTGAGCTGCTCGAGAGTGAGGAGTAGGGACCGGGAGAGCAGTGGCGAGATGACGGAGAACGACGGATTCTCGGTCGTGGCGGCGACCAGGATGACCCAGCCGTTCTCGACGCCGGGAAGGAGTGCGTCTTGCTGCGCTTTCGTGAAGCGGTGGATCTCGTCGAGGAAGAGAACGGTCGACAGCCCATAGAGATCGCGGCTGCGAAACGCCTCCTCCATGACTTGACGCACGTCTTTCACGCCAGCGGTGACCGCGGAGAGTTCGACGAACTTGCGACCGGAGCTGTGCGCGATCGCTTGAGCCAGCGTGGTCTTGCCCGTACCGGGAGGACCCCACAGGATGACGGAGACGGAGCCCTGCGTGCCCTCGGTGTCTGACGCCAGGTTCACCAGGGGCGAGCCAGGGCGCAGAAGGTGCTTCTGCCCGGCCACCTCGTCGAGCGAGCGGGGGCGCATGCGCACGGCGAGGGGAACCGATCCGCTGTGCAGACCGGGCTGAGAGGTGACCATCAAATAAGGCTACCGGCAGCATCCGACAGTGACCCCGCGAGCTCCGGGTTGGGGCGGAGGGGCCGTGGCCCGTAAAGTTCAGGAGGGATTCACGCGCGCGACGCGATCCCGTCGAACCCAACATACGAGTGTTCGTCCGATCCGTCGGGCGATGGAGGATCCGTGGCACCGAGGAATCAGGACCGAGAGGCCCGCGCCGCACGTCAGCGTCTGCGCGACTACCAGGCGCGGCAGACTATGCACGCCTCGAAGATCGCCCGACGCAGGCGCGACAACGTCGTGGCCGTGCTCGTGGCGGTCCTCGTCATCGCCGCCGCGGTCGTCGTGCAGGTCTTCTACTTCTCGGGCGGCCCGGGAACGCCCACGCCGTCGCCCAGCTCGACCGCGGCATCCACCGACACGCCCGCACCGACGTCGACCCCGAACTCGGCCGACGTGCCCGACCCCGCAGCGGCCGAGGGCCGGACGTGGACCGGCGAGATGACGGTCAACGACGTTCCCCTCGGAATCTCCCTCGACGGCGCCGCCGCTCCCCAGGGCGTTGCCAACTTCGTGACCCTGGCCCAGAAGGGCTTCTACAACGGACTCACGTGTCACCGGCTGACCACCTCCCCCGGATTCGGCGTACTGCAGTGCGGCGATCCGAACGGCGACGGCTCCGGCGGCCCCGGCTACAGCTTCGGCCCCATCGAGAATGCCCCTAAGGGCGACGTGTACCCGGCGGGAACCATCGCGATGGCGCGCCAGGGAGGCAACGGCTCCAGCATGGGAAGCCAGTTCTTCATCGTCTATGAGGACACCACGATCCCCTCCGATGCCGCCGGCGGCTACACGGTGCTCGGAACGGTCACGAGCGGGCTCGACGCTCTCAAGGCCGGAGTCGTCGATGCCGGTACGGCCGACGGTTCCGCCGACGGCAAGCCCGCGATTCCCGTTACCATCGGCTCTATTGCAGTTCAGTAACCTCCTGCCACCGTGCAATAGGGTTGAATAGCGCATTCCGAACAACGTCGACAGGGTGAATTTCGTGACCAGTAGTGCTGAGCATCCATTTGGACGCGTAGATGAGACCGGAACGGTCTATCTCCGCGAGGCGTCCGGCGAGCGTGTGATCGGGCAGTATCCCGACGGCACGGCCGAGGAGGCCCTCGGGTACTTCGAACGCAAATACACCGATCTCGCCGGCCAGGTGACCCTGCTCGAGCAGCGCGCCAAGCGTGGCGCCTCTGCCGCGGACATCGGCAAGGCCGTCAAGGCTCTGAGCGAGGCCGTGTCGAGCGCGAACGCGCTCGGTAATCTCGAGGCCCTCTCCACCAGGCTCGCGGCGCTCACAGAGACGCTGGGCGCACTGAACGAGCAGCAGTCCGCCGAGGCGAAGGCGCAGCTGGCCGAGGCCGTCGAGTACCGCACCGCGATCGTCGTCGAGATCGAGGCCCTGGCCGCCGAAGACCCCGCCAAGGCTCAGTGGAAGCAGGTCACGAGCACGCTGGACTCGCTCTTCTCCCGTTGGCAGAAGCATCAGCAGGAGGGCCCGCGCCTTCCGCGTGCCGAGGCCAACGAACTCTGGAAGCGATTCCGCGACGCTCGCACGATCATCGAGCAGCACCGCAAGGCGTTCTTCTCCGAGCTCGACAATGCCCACCGCGACGCGCGCACGAAGAAGCAGCAGCTCGTCGTCGCGGCCGAGGCCCTCGCAGAGAAGGGTGCCGACGGCGTCAACGCCTACCGTGACCTCCTCGACGAGTGGAAGAAGGCGGGCCGGGCCGGCAAGCGCTACGACGACTCCCTCTGGGAGAAGTTCAAGGCGGCTGGCGACGTCGTCTATGGCGCACGCAGCGAGATCATCGCGAAAGACGATGAGGAATTCGCCGGAAACCTGCAGCTGAAGCTCGCTCTCCTCACCGAGGCGGAGCCCCTGCTGACCGAGACCGACCGTACGCGGGCGAAAGACGTCCTCACCGGCATCCAGCGTCGATGGGACGAGATCGGCAAGGTACCCCGCGACCAGGTGAAGCCGATCGAAGATCGACTTCGCAAGGTCGAGGCGGCGGTGCGCAAGCTCGACGAGGATTTCTGGCAGCGCAACAACCCCGAGAAGAAGGCCCGGGCCGAGGGCCTCGCCGGCCAGCTGCACGATGCCATCGAGAAGCTCGAGGTGGAGATCGCCGCGGCGAAGGACGCCGGAGACGCCCGCAAGGCGAAGGAACTCCAGGAGTCCCTCGACGCGCGGAAGGTCTGGCTCGACGCTCTGGGCTGATGACTCTGGGTTGACGACTCCGGGTTGATCACGAGTTCTCCACAGATCTGCGACGACTTCGATCGCTCGGCCGTCGGGCGCTCACACTGGGCGTATGACGCGCCTCGAATCCGTTCTCACCGAAGACGATCTGCCCTTGAGCGAGTTGTGGGCGGCCTGTCGCGACGGTGAACTCGTGCCGCTGTCGTCGTCGGCCTTCGTCTTTGCCGACGTTCCCCAGACTCCGGTCGTCCGTGCACTCGCCGTACGACCGGTTCTGGCGCGTCGCACGATCATCGAGCGCCACAGCGCAGCCTGGGTGCACGGGGCTCTGACGACCCCACCGCGACTGCACACGATCGCCGTGAGGTACGCCAACAGGTCGAGTGCCTCTCGTCGGCTGGCCATCGTGCGCGAGGTGGCACTGAGGCCCGGCGACACGATGTCGATCGGGGGAATCGAAGTCACCACTCCCCTGCGTACGGCTATCGACCTCGCGCGCGATCGGGCGTTCGACGCGCAGCGCGACTCCGCCGTGATCGCGAGGCTGCTGGCGTCGTCAGGGCTGCCCCAGTGTCGCTCCTATTTCGAAGCCGCCCGCAACCTTCCCCACAAGGCGCGCGCGCTCGATCGCATCACGGACGCTCTGCTCGTCGAAGCGATGTCGCTGATGCCACCGAACAGCGCTCCGATCAACCGTCGCTGACCCGGTAGACGTCGTACACGGCGTCGATGCGGCGCACAGCGTTGAGCACGCGGTCGAGGTGGGTGGTATCGCCCATCTCGAAGACGAACCTGCTGATGGCCAGACGGTCGCTCGACGTGTTGACCGTGGCCGAGAGGATGTTCACGTGGTGCTCGGAGAGAACTCGCGTCACATCCGACAGCAGCCCCGAACGGTCGAGCGCTTCGACCTGGATCTGCACGAGGAAGAGACTCTTCGACGAAGGTGCCCATTCCACGTCGATCATGCGCTCGGGCTCGTTCAGCAGCGAGGCCACGTTGTGGCAATCGGCCTGATGCACCGACACACCGGATCCGCGGGTGACGAAGCCCACGATCTTGTCGCCCGGCACGGGAGTGCAGCACTTGGCCAGCTTCACCAGGATGTCGGGGGCGCCCCTGACGAGCACGCCCGAATCGCTGAGTTTGCTGCGGCGACGACCGTGCACCACCACGTCGAGATCGGAGTCCTCGCTGATGGCCTCGTTCTGCAGGCCGGCAAGCACCTTCTCGATCACGGACTGGGTGGACACGTGACCCTCGCCGATGGCCGCGTAGAGACCCGACACGCTGTCGTATCGCATCTGCGATGCGACCTCGGCGAAGGAGTCCTGACTCATGAGCTTCTGCAGGGGCAAATTCTGTTTGCGCATGGCCCGAGCGATGGCATCCTTGCCCTGCTCGATCGCCTCGTCGCGTCGCTCCTTGGTGAACCACTGGCGGATCTTGTTGCGGGCACGAGGGCTCTGCACAAACGAGAGCCAGTCCTGACTCGGGCCGGAGTCGGGGTTCTTCGATGTGAAGACCTCGACCGAGTCACCGCTGTTGAGCGTCGACTCGAGTGGAACGAGACGGCCGTTGACCTTGGCACCCATCGTGCGGTGTCCGACCTCGGTGTGGACCGCGTAGGCGAAGTCCACCGGTGTCGCGCCGGCGGGAAGGCCGATGACCTTTCCCTTCGGCGTGAAGACGTAGACCTCCTTCGCGCCGATCTCGAATCGGAGCGAGTCGAGGAACTCCCCCGGGTCGACCGTCTCCGCCTGCCAGTCGGAGATGCGCGCGAGCCAGGCCATGTCGTTGTCGGCGGTCTGATCGACCTGAGCTGTGCGCCCGCCGTTCACCCGCTCCTTGTACTTCCAGTGAGCGGCGACTCCGTACTCGGCCTGGCGGTGCATCTCGTGGGTTCGGATCTGGATCTCGACCGCACGCCCGTCTGGACCGATCACCGTGGTGTGCAGCGACTGATAGAGATTGAACTTCGGCGTCGCGATGTAGTCCTTGAACCGTCCGGGAATGGGGTTCCATCGTGCGTGGATCGATCCGAGGACCGCGTAGCAGTCTCGAAGCGAGTTCACGAGAACCCTGATTCCGACGAGGTCGTAGATCTCGTCGAAGTCACGACCGCGAAGAATCATCTTCTGGTAGATCGAGTAGTACTGCTTCGGGCGACCGACGACTTTGCCCCGGATCTTCGAGCTCTTGAGGTCGTCGTTCACCGAGTCGATGACCTGCTGCACGTAGGCCTCGCGTTGAGGCGTGCGCTGGCGAACGAGGTTCTCGATCTCGACGTAGAGCTTGGGATAGAGCACCGCGAAGCTCAGGTCTTCGAGTTCCCACTTGATGGTCTGGATTCCGAGACGGTGCGCCAAAGGCGCGTAGATCTCGAGAGTCTCCTTGGCTTTGCGTTCCGCGGATGCCGCGGGCACGAATCCCCAGGTTCGAGCGTTATGCAGGCGATCGGCGAGCTTGATGATGAGAACTCGGATGTCTCTCGACATCGCGACGATCATCTTGCGCACGGTCTCGGCTTGTGCACTGTCGCCGTATTTGACCTTGTCGAGCTTCGTCACACCGTCGACCAGCATCGCGACTTCGTCGCCGAAATCCGCACGCAACTGATCGAGCGAGTACTCCGTGTCCTCGACCGTGTCATGAAGGAGGGCAGCGGCCACGGTCTTCGACCCGATACCGAGTTCGGCGAGGATCTGAGCCACGGCGACGGGGTGCGTGATGTACGGCTCGCCGCTGCGTCGCTTCTGGCCGTCGTGTGCCCGCTCGGCGACCGCGTAGGCCCGCTCGATGACGGTGAGGTCGGCCTTGGGATGGTTCAGTCGAACCGTGCGAATGAGGGCATCGACGGCACCCGTTGGCTGGGCCCGCGAGAAAATGCGGGGAACCAGACGGCGCAGGCTGGCATTCGACGTCGTTGTGCTGTCCGTCATAGTGGGGCCTCCGCTGTCAATTATCCCCCGTGCCGGACCCTGTCGAGAACCAGGCCGTTACGCCGTGGGCTGACCTTCCACCACGGCATCCGCCGGACGGCCCGCTGCGGTCGCGCGTGCGCGCTCGGCGAGCGTCCGTTCGTTCTGCTTCGCGATCTTCGGCTCACGCTCCCTCAGCTGCGCATAGAGCGGTGCGGCGACGAAGATCGTGGAGTAGGTTCCCACGAGGATTCCGACGAGAAGAGCGAGCGAGATGTCGCGCAGCGTGTCTGCACCGAGCACAAAGGCGCCGATGAAGAGAATCGCCGCAACAGGCAGCGCAGCGACCACCGCGGTGTTGATGGAGCGAACGAGCGTCTGGTTCACCGCCAGATTCACGGCCTCGCCGAAGGTCAGATGGGAGTCCTTGCCGAGGCGGGCGGTGTTCTCACGAACCTTGTCGAACACGACGACCGTGTCGTACAGCGAGTATCCGAGGATGGTGAGGAAGCCGATGACCGCCGCGGGCGTGATCTCGAACCCGGTCGCGGCGTACACACCGGCGGTGAGCACGAGGTCGTGCAGAAGCGCGAGCATGGCGGCGGCCGACATCTTCCAGGTGCGGAAGTAGATGGCCATGGCGATCCCGGCGAGGATCAGGAACACGACGAGGCCGCGGATGGCCTGGCCCGTCACATCGGATCCCCACGAGGCGCCGATGAACGAGGCGGTGATCTCTGTTTCGGGAACCTTGTAGGCCTCGGCGAGTGCCGTGCGGACCTCGTTGGTCTCGGCACCGGTCAGCTGATCGGTCTGAACGCGAACGCCGGACGCGCCCAGGGTCGAGACGCGGGCCACGGCCTGAGGAACGACGGAGGCGACGGCGTCTTCAGCCGCGGACTGCGGGGTATCGGCCACATCACTGACGACGAACTGCGAGCCACCCCGGAATTCGATTCCGAAGTTGAACCCACCCTTGGCCAGCGGTATGGCCACCGAGGCGACCATCAGCACAATGGCGATCGTGTACCAGATGCGTCGGTGTTTGATGAAGTCGAAGGAGCGCTTGCCTGTGTAGAGGTCGTTTCCGAACTGCGCGAAACTGGCCATCAGGAGTCCTTCCCGTCTTTCTTGGTATCGGCGGGTTTCTCGGCCGTGAGTTGAGCAGCCTTGCGCTCTGCGATGGTCTGGCGAAGGGCAGCCTCGCGACCGGCTCCGGTCTTCTTGGTGGAGACCGAGTCGACCGGCTTGCGGAATTCGGCGCGTCCCCGGTAGATGGCCCCGAGGGCCGTCGGGTCGAGACCCGAGGCCTTGTGTCCGCTCGAGAAGAACTTCGTCGCCGCAAGCAGACGCAGCACGGGGTGGGTGAAGAGGATGACGACGAGCACGTCGATCACGGTCGTCACGCCGAGCGTGAGCGCGAATCCGCGGACGTTGCCGACGGCGAGCACGTAGAGCACCACCGCAGAGAGGAGGTTGACCGCCTTGGCCGCGTAGATGGTGCGCTTGGCGCGGCGCCATCCTGCCTCGACCGCAGACGCGAGTCCCTTGCCATCTCTGAGCTCATCTCGGATGCGCTCGAAGTAGACGATGAACGAGTCGGCCGTGAAGCCGATCGCCACGATCAGACCCGCGACGCCGGCGAGCGACAGTCGGAAGTCGATTCGCCACGACATGAGCGCGATCACGAGATACGTCATGATGCCGGCCACCACGAGCGATGCCACGGTGACGAGGCCGAGCGCGCGGTACTGGAAGAGCGAATAGATCACCACGAGGATGAGACCGATCAGCCCGGCGATGAGGCCGCTGAGCAGCTGCGACGATCCGAGGGTGGCCGAGACAGAGTCGTTGCTCTGCACGGTGAAGCCGATCGGCAGCGCGCCGAACTTCAGGTTGTCGGCGAGGGTCTTGGCGGAATCCTGCGTGAACGACCCCGAGATCTGCGGACGACCGTCGGTGATGACCGCATTGGTCGTGGGGGCGGAGATGACCTTGCCGTCGAGAACGATGGCGAACTGGTTCTGGCTGCCCTGAAGAGCGTTGAGGCGGGTGGTGACGTCGGCGAACTTCGACGTTCCCTCGTCGTTGAAGATGATGTTGACGACCCACTGGCCGGTCGAGGCTCCGGTCTGCGTCTGAGCGACACCGCTCGTCGCATCGGAGATCATCTCGCCCGTCACCTCGACGGGGCCGAGGATGTACTTCGCGGCGTTGTTCTCGTCGCAGGCGAGCAGCGGCTTGTCGGCGGGTGCCTGACCGGCGTCCTTCGCCCCGTCCGAATCGCAGCTGAAGTTCGTGAACTGATCCTGCAGAGCGGGCGTGACCCAGTTGAGGTCGCTCGCGTTCGTCGGTGCGACGGTCGGGGTGTCCGACAGGCCTTCAGCGGGCGTCGCCGTGGGGGTGACCGCAGCGGTCGGCGCCGCATCGGCGACGAGCACCGGACGGAACTCGAGCTTGGCCGACGACTCGATGCGGTTCAGCGTGTCCTGATCGGGCGTACCCGGAATCGAGACGACGATGTTCTGGCCGCCCTGAGTGCTGATCTCCGCCTCGGACACTCCCGACGCGTCGACTCTCTGCCGGATGATCGACACGGCCTGCGAGAGCTGGTCCGAGTTGACCTGCTGGCCGCTCTCGAGCTTGGGCGCGAGGATGATCTGCGTTCCGCCCTCGAGGTCGAGACCGAGCTTGAGTCCCCACCCCGCGCCCGGCGCGCTGAACAGCACACCGCCGGCGATGGTTCCTGCGAGCACTGCGAGGACTACGACGAGCCAGATGAGCGTTCGCCACGCCTGCTTGACCGCGGAAAGAGTTGATGCCACCGGCGAACTCAGCTTTCTTTAGCGCACGCCCGACGCCGGAGCGGTCAGGTGGTGTGCGCGAGGGGTTGGAAAAGAGGGAGGTTACTCGTCGACTTTGTCGGTCTTCGACAGGGTCGGGCCCGAGGTGGCGGGCTTCGAGCCGGGAGTGGTCTCCGCGCTCTCCTCGAGACGCTCGCCGAAGGCGGGCTCGGTCGTCGAGGCAACGGTATCGGTCTCGTCGTTCTCGGCCACGACGTCGTGGTCGTCGATGACCCGCGTGACGACCTGGCGGTGCACCGTGATGACGGTACCGGGCGACGTCTCGAGCTGAACCTTGTTGTCTTCTTCATCGATGTCGATGATCGTTCCGAAGAGGCCGAAGTTGGTCATGACATCGGCACCGACCTGCACCTTCTGCTGCAACTCTGCAGTTTCGCGCTGGCGCTTGCGGCTGTTGCGGAACATGAAGAACACGAGGATGGCCAGTACCGCCAGCATGCCGATGGTGAGGGGATCAAGAACCATGAAAAAGTCGTGCCTTCCAGCAATGGGGGGTGATTGTCGGCTTCATACTAGTGACGCCGCCTGAAGACGGGCCTATGGGCCACAGTGAATTATAGGTCATCGCCGAACAGCGAGTCGGACGGGCGTCCGATTCCCATGTGCCGCCATCCCGCGGGAGTGGCCACGCGGCCTCTCGGCGTGCGGGTGATCAGACCGACCCGCACGAGGAAGGGTTCGACGACGCTCTCGATGGTCTCGGCCTCCTCCCCGACCGAAACGGCGAGGGTGCTGAGGCCGACGGGGCCGCCGTTGAAGCGCGTGATCAGGATGTTCATCACGGCCCGGTCGAGCCGGTCGAGTCCCAGAACGTCGACGTCGTAGAGTTCGAGCGCCGCGTCGACGACCGACGTGCTGGCCCGCCCGCCGTGCACCAGCGCGTAGTCGCGCACACGCCGCAGGAGGCGGTTGGCGATGCGCGGCGTTCCTCGCGATCGCTGAGCGATCTCGACGAGCGCCGACTCGTCTATCGACAACTCGATGAGAGCTGCCGCGCGGCGGAGGACGTGGACGAGCTCGTCCGTCGAATAGAACTCGAGATGCGCGGTGAAACCGAAGCGGTCGCGAAGCGGATTCGGCAGCAGACCCGAACGCGTGGTCGCCCCCACCAGGGTGAACGGTGCGAGATCCAGCGGGATCGACGTTGCGCCCGCACCCTTGCCGACCATGATGTCGATGCGGAAGTCCTCCATGGCGAGGTACAGCATCTCTTCTGCCGTGCGCGCCATGCGGTGGATCTCGTCGACGAAGAGCACCTCACCCGGTACCAGCGACGACAGGACCGCTGCGAGATCGCCGGCATGCTGGATGGCCGGACCGCTCGTGAGTCGGAGCGGACGGTCGCTCTCGTGCGCGACGATCATGGCGAGGGTGGTCTTGCCGAGGCCGGGCGGCCCGGCGAGCAGGATGTGGTCGGGGGTGCGATTCTGGATGCCGGCCGCTTCGATCAGGAGCTGCAGCTGTCCTCGCACGCGGGCCTGGCCCACGAATTCTGCGAGGCTCTTCGGCCGGAGCGCGCCCTCGAAGGCGATCTCGCCTTCGGAGAGCGGTTCGGGGTTCACGATCGGACTCGCGTCGCGCGGCATCCCCGAGTCGGCGGCCGTCATCGCGAGCCACCCGGATTGCGCGGGCCGAGTTCGGTCAGCGCGAGTCGCAGCAGAGCCTGAACCGACGCCGTCTCGTCGTCGGATGCATGCAGCAGTACGGCATCCAGGCCGGCCTCAGCCGCCTTCTCGTTCCACCCGAGCCCGACCAGAGCGGCGAGCACATCGTCGCGAATGCTGCCGGAGACGTCTTTCGCGACCGCGGGCGCCGCGGCGAAGACGCTGACCTTGCCCGCAAGAGAGAGAACGATGAGCTTCGCGGTCTTCGGCCCGATTCCCGATACTTTGCGGAACACGGCGTCGTCTTCCTGCGAGACGGCGACGGCGATCTGGGCGGGCGACAACTCGGCGAGCACCCCCATGGCCGACTTCGGTCCCACGCCCGTCACTCCGGTGAGAAGGGTGAAGAGATCGAGGGAGTCGTGGTCGACGAAGCCGAACAGCGAGAGCGAGTCCTCACGCACGATGAGGCTGGTGACGACGGATGCCTCGTGCCCCACCCGCAGAGACAGGGTGTGGGCGGGGGTCAGGGTCACATCGAATCCCACTCCCCCGACCTCGATGACAGCGGACGAGCCGCTCACGCGGAGGACAGTTCCTCGAAGGGCAGAAATCACCGTGTCAGCCTACGGGCAGTGCCCGCCGCTTTCTCCGCGGCGCGCCACGCCTGTTGGGCGCGGGTCATTCCCGAACCGGATGCCGAGCCGTCGGGCGCGTGGGCGCTCCGCGTGGCGGGCGAGCGCCACGCGTGACAGATGGCGAGAGCGAGAGCATCCGCTGCGTCGGCGGGCTTTGGAATCTCGGCTAGACCGAGGATCTTGGCGACCATGGTGCCCACCTGTTTCTTCTCCGCCTGCCCGTAACCGGTGATCGACGCCTTCACCTCGGTCGGCGTGTGCAGGCTGACCGGGATCCCGTGGCGGGCTGCCGCGAGGAGGGCGATCCCGCTGACCTGAGCCGTGCCCATCACCGTGCTCACGTTGTGCTGGGCGAACACGCGCTCGATCGCGATGCTCTCGGGGCGGTGCTCGCCGATGAGCTCGTCGAGGCCGAGCGCGATCCCGAGGAGCCGCTGATCGAGATCCATCGTGGGAGGGGTGCGCACCACGGTGACCGCGACGAGCGTCGCCACCCGGTTCGCCGTGACATCGACGACGCCGACGCCGCAGCGCGTGAGCCCTGGATCGATACCGAGAACACGCACGTCGAGGTAGGCCCTACTCCTCGTCGGTGTCGAGTTCGGCGCGGACCTCGTCGCTCAGATCGACATTGCTGTAGACGTTCTGGACGTCATCGCTGTCTTCGAGGGCGTCGATGAGCTTGAAGACCTTGCGGGCGCCCTCCGCGTCGACGTTGACCTTGAGCGAAGCGACGAACTCGACGTCAGCGGAGTCGTACTCGATGCCCGCGCTCTGCAGAGCCTCGCGGTTGGCCACGAGCTCGCTGGGGTCGGTGACGATCTCGTACTGTGCGCCGTGGTCGATGACCTCTTCGGCGCCGGCGTCGAGCACCGCGACGAGAACGTCGTCCTCGGTGAGCGCGTCCGCGTGGGGAACGGCGATGACGCCCTTGCGGGCGAAGTTGTACGCGACGCTTCCGGGGTCGGCCATCGCGCCGCCGTTGCGGCTCATGGCCGTGCGCACCTCGGCCGCGGCCCGGTTGCGGTTCTCGGTGAGGCACTCGATCAGCAGTGCGACGCCGTTGGGGCCGTAGCCCTCGTACATGATCGTCTGGTAGTCGACCGACTCGCCGGTGAGGCCCGCGCCGCGCTTGACCGCGCGGTTGATGTTGTCGATGGGCACCGAGGTCTTCTTGGCCTTCTGGATGGCGTCGACGAGGGTGGGGTTGCCGTTGAGGTCAGCGCCGCCGATCTTGGCGGCGACCTCGATGTTCTTGATCAGCTTGGCGAACGACTTTGCTCGGCGCTGGTCTTTGACGGCTTTTTGGTGCTTGGTGGTCGCCCACTTGGAATGCCCGGACACTGTTCTGCTCCCTGCGTGCTCTATTCGATCAACGTCCAGTCTAAGTGAGCGCCGTGTTCTGCCTCGGAGAACCGCCGCTCAGGACATCCGTACACCCGATGCGCGCAGCTCCAGTGCCGCGAGAGCCCTGATGGCTGCAGCGTCCTGGCGGCGCCAGGCTCCGGCCGGATCGGGGTGCGCCGCGAGCAGAAGTGTGAGCTTCCTCCTCGAGAGGGCGCGGCAGGCCAGCAGATCCCTCCCGGCCGCCGACATCGCTGCGTCGCGCGCGAGGCGGGCGCGGCGGGCGAATCTCATTCGGGGAATCAGCCAGCACAGCAGGATCGCCACGACAGGCAGGATCGCGGTGATCAGGCCCGCGGCGACGGCGAGCTGCTCCGTCGCCTGCTGCTGCCACAGCCCGACCTCGTTGAGCGTGCCGCCGGCTCCCGACGCCTCGTCGAAGGGGCCCCGGATACCGGAGCCGATCAGCGGTACATGGCTGAGACGGTCGCTGATCTCCGTCATCGTCGATTCGAATCCGCTGCCGGCATCCGCCAACCGCGCGCCGATGGCCTGAAGAGACAGGATTGCGTCGTGCACGATGACGCCCAGCACGATGAAGAGGGCGATGCCGAGGATGGCAGCCGCGTCGGCAATCATCTGGCGTGCTCTGCGGAACGGGAAGTCGGAGTAGAGGATCATCCGACTATCTTGGCGACGATCGCTCGCCGCCGGGCTCAAACGTGCGCGCGCTCCATGTGGTCTCGCACCTTGTCGAGGAAATACCGGTGGAATCTGGTGTCTCCCGTGACCTCCGGGTGGAAGGCCGTTCCGAGGAGATGAGCCGACTCGACGGCCACGACCCGTCCGTCCGTGAGGCTAGCTAGCACCGTCACGTCGTCGCCGACAGACTCCACGACGGGGGCGCGGATGAACACGGCGTGCACGTCCGGCGCTCCCAGCTGAGGGATGTCGAGATCCGTCTCGAAGGAGTCAAGCTGGTTACCGAAAGCATTGCGGCGAACCGCGATGTCGAGGCCGCCGAGACTCCGTTGCCCGGGAATCGCGTCGAGGACGGTGTCGGCGAGCATGATGAGCCCGGCGCACGTTCCGTAGACGGGCAGTCCGGTATCGATCGCGTGACGCAGGGGCTCGGCCAGACCGAACGTCCGAGACAGCTTGTCCATGACGCTCGACTCCCCGCCGGGGATCACCAGCGCGTCGACCGACGCCAATTCCTCGGGTCTGCGAACCGAGACGGGCTCGGCACCGAGGGCGCCGACCACGCGCAGATGCTCCCGAAAGTCACCCTGGAGGGCGAGAACACCGACGCGCGGAGCGGCGGACCGACTACCAGCCACGCTCGGAGAGACGGTGCGGCGCGGGCACGTCGGCGACGTTGATGCCCACCATCGCCTCACCGAGACCACGCGAGACCTCGGCGACCACGGTGGGGTCGTCGTAGAAGGTCGTCGCCTTGACGATGGCAGCCGCGCGCTCTGCCGGGTTGCCCGACTTGAAGACACCCGATCCGACGAAGACGCCGTCGGCGCCGAGCTGCATCATCATCGCAGCGTCGGCGGGAGTCGCCACTCCGCCGGCGGTGAACAGCACGACCGGAAGCGTTCCGGTCTCGGCGATCTCGACGACCAGATCGTAGGGAGCCTGCAGTTCCTTTGCGGCCACGTAGAGCTCGTCTTTCGACATCGACGACAGGGCGGCGATCTCGGACTTGATCTTGCGGATGTGCTTGGTGGCTTCGGAGACGTCTCCGGTGCCCGCCTCGCCCTTGGAGCGGATCATGGCCGCGCCCTCGTTGATGCGGCGAAGGGCTTCGCCGAGGTTGGTGGCGCCGCAGACGAAGGGAACCTGGAACTTCCACTTGTCGATGTGGTTCACGTAGTCGGCGGGGCTCAGGACCTCGGACTCGTCGATGTAGTCGACACCGAGGACCTGGAGCACCTGCGCCTCGACGAAGTGGCCGATGCGCGCCTTCGCCATGACGGGGATGGAGACGGCGCCGATGATCCCGTCGATGAGGTCGGGGTCGCTCATGCGCGCGACGCCGCCCTGCGACCGGATGTCGGCGGGAACGCGTTCCAGCGCCATGACGGCGACGGCACCGGCTTCTTCGGCGATCTTCGCCTGCTCGGCATTGACGACATCCATGATCACGCCGCCCTTCAGCATCTCGGCGAGACCGCGCTTGACGCGGCTCGATCCGTGCTCGGTGCGGCCAGTCTGGGAAGGTGTTTCGTGGGTGCTCATTGTGTCCTCTCGAACCCGATTCTACTCGGGGTGCTGGTGTCTAGGCTGACTCGGGCCAGGCTGCTGCGATAGACGCGCGCACGTCTCCGAGCAATTGCGGAAGTGCTTTCGTCTTGGCGATGATCGGAAAGAAATTCGAGTCCTGAGACCATCGTGGAACGACATGCTGATGAAGATGGCCAGCGATTCCCGCGCCCGCTACCGCACCCTGATTCATTCCGATGTTGAAGCCGTGGCACTGGGAGGTCTCGCGCACGACCCGCATCGCGGTCTGCGTGAGGGCCGCGATCTCCACGACCTCGGCCTCTGTGGCGTCGTCATAGAGCGAGACGTGGCGATAGGGGCAGACCAGCAGATGGCCGCTGTTGTAGGGGAACAGGTTCAGAAGAACGTATGCGTGCTCTCCGCGATGCACGATGAGGGCCTCCTCGTCGCTCAACTGCGGGGCCCGGCAGAACGGGCAGGTGTCGTCACCCGTCACCGGGCCGTTCTCGATGTAGACCATGCGGTGGGGCGTCCAGAGACGCTGGTAGGCATCCGGGACACCCGCGAAATCGGCCGAGCTCTCGATCGGAACCTCGGGGAACTCCTGATCTGCGGGAATCACGCCTGGCCCTGGCTGGTGACCTGCAGCCGCGAATCGATAGCGGCCCGGATGCGGGCGACGGCCTCGTCGATCGGCACGCCGTTCTCCTGCGTGCCGTCGCGGAAGCGGAAGCTCACCGACCCCTGCGCGCGATCCTCTTCTCCCGCGATGAGCAGGAACGGGACCTTCTGCAGGGTGTGATTGCGGATCTTCTTCTGCATGCGGTCGGCAGACACGTCGAGCTCAGCGCGCACGCCCTGCTTCTTCAGCGTGGAGACAACCTCGGCGAGGTAGTCCTCGTACTGCTCGGCGATCGGGATGCCCACGACCTGCACGGGTGCCAGCCACACGGGGAATGCGCCGGCGTAGTGCTCCGTGAGCACGCCGAAGAAGCGCTCGATCGAGCCGAAGAGGGCACGGTGGATCATCACCGGGCGCTTCTTCGTTCCATCGGATGCCGTGTACTCGAGCTCGAACCGCTCGGGCAGGTTGAAGTCGAGTTGAACCGTCGACATCTGCCAGGTGCGGCCGATGGCGTCGCGCGCCTGCACCGAGATCTTGGGTCCGTAGAACGCGGCTCCTCCAGGATCGGGCACGAGCTCGAGGCCGGACTCCGCGGCGACCTCTGCCAAGGTCGACGTCGCTTCTTCCCAGACGTCGTCGTCTCCGACGTACTTCTCCGGGTCCTTGGTCGACAGTTCGAGGTAGAAATCGGTCAGGCCGTAGTCGCGAAGCAGCGCGAGGATGAAGTTGAGCGTCTTGGTCAGCTCCTCCTTCATGTTCTCGCGAGACGTGAAGATGTGTGCGTCGTCCATCGTGAGACCGCGCACGCGGGTGAGACCGTGCACCACACCCGACTTCTCGTTGCGGTACACCGTTCCGAACTCGAAGAGGCGAAGAGGGAGATCCCGGTACGAGCGTCCTGATGAGCGGTACACCAGGATGTGCATCGGGCAGTTCATCGGTTTGAGGTAGTAGTCCGCTCCCTGGCGAGTGATCTCGCCTTCCTCGTTGCGGCCCTCGTCGAGGTGCATCGGGGGGAACATGCCGTCGGCATACCAACCGAGGTGGCCGGACTGCTCGAACAGGTGCGCCTTGGTGATGTGGGGCGTGTAGACGAAGTCGTAGCCTTCCTCCTCGTGCTTGCGACGAGAGTAGTCCTCCATCTCACGGCGGATGATTCCGCCCTTGGGATGGAAGACGGCGAGACCGGAACCGATCTCGTCGGGGAAGGAGAAGAGATCGAGTTCGTTGCCGAGCTTGCGGTGGTCGCGCTTCGCCGCCTCCTCGAGGCGCGCCTGGTAGGCGCGGAGCTCGTCCTTGGTCGGCCAGGCCGTTCCGTAGATGCGCTGAAGCTGCTTGTTCTTCTCGGAGCCGCGCCAGTATGCGGCGGCCAGTCGGGTGATGGAGAACCCGTTTCCGACCAGACGGGTGGACGGCAGGTGAGGACCGCGGCACAGGTCCTTCCACAGAGTCTCGCCGGTCTTGGGGTCGACGTTGTCGTAGATGGTGAGTTCAGCTCCGCCGACCTCGACGGACTCGTCTGCGGTCTCGTCCTCGGGGGCCCCCTTGAGTCCGATGAGCTCGAGCTTGTACGGCTCGTCTGCCATCTCGGCCCGAGCCTCGTCTTCGGTGACGACGCGGCGGGTGAATCGCTGACCCTGGCGGATGATCCGCTCCATGGCCTTCTCGATGGCCTTGATGTTCTCGGGAGTGAACGGCTCTGCGACATCGAAGTCGTAGTAGAAACCGTCGGTGATGGGCGGGCCGATACCGAGCTTGGCCTCGGGGTTGATCGTCTGCACGGCCTGTGCGAGCACGTGGGCGGCGGAGTGGCGCAGGATATTGAGGCCATCGGCAGAGTCGATCGTCACCGGCTCGGTGGTGTCATCGGCCTCGACCGTCGTGGCGAGGTCGCGCAGCTCGCCGTTCACCCTCATGGCCACGATGGACCGGTCCGGAAAGAGTTCGAATCCGTCAACCACTTTTTGTCCCGCTCCTTGTTATGTCACCGACCTATCCACTGTAGTGCCGGGTACGAGCAGCTCGATCCCGCGGTCCGCTGCGTGAGCTCATGGTTCCGGATGCCCGGGAACGACAAAAGCCCCCGGTTTCCCGGGGGCTTCATCTTCTGTGGGCGATACTGGGATCGAACCAGTGACCTCTTCCGTGTCAGGGAAGCGCGCTACCGCTGCGCCAATCGCCCATTCGTTGTGTCTCGAAGCGAGACCGGGTGAGTGAAACCCTGTTGAGTGGAGGTGGCGACGGGATTTGAACCCGTGTGGACGGCTTTGCAGGCCGCTGCCTCGCCTCTCGGCCACGCCACCATTCTTTGAGCTACACGTGGCACATGACTGTGCTTTGTGAATCTTCACACTCGAGCGGATGACGAGATTCGAACTCGCGACCCTAACCTTGGCAAGGTTATGCGCTACCACTGCGCCACATCCGCATTTGCTCGCTTTTCGGCGTGCGTTGAAGACTCTAGCCGAAACAACGCGGCATGACCAAACCGAGCACTTTTCGTCTCCGCCGGATTGCGGTCGAAGTCCCGTCGAGCCCCGGAACGGAGCCGAACGCGAGCGTTGACAGCGACGGGACGCCCCGGGCGTGTCGACGCGATTCCGCTGGCCGATGTGCGCAGCGCGCGCCGCGTCGGCTAGGATCGATCCGCGCTGCTTCGTGTGGCGCGTGACGGGCGATTGGCGCAGTTGGTAGCGCGCTTCGTTCACACCGAAGAGGTCATCGGTTCGAGTCCGGTATCGCCCACCCGTCAGAAGCCCTGGTCAATCATGAGATTGCCCGGGGCTTTTCTCGTTCGTCGAGCGTGCAGCGCGAACCACACCCCACGCGATGAGGCCCTGGCCCGCGAGGTAGAGGGCCATGATGATCAGGTCCTGCTGCACGAGCTCGAAGTCCGGCAGAAAGATGCGGCACGCGAGCAGGCTGTCGGAGCAGACGAAAAGTAGAGCGCCGATGGCCGTCAGCCGGTTCGTCGCGACGGCGACGGCTCCGGATGCCCCGAGCACGAGACCGTAGGCCGCCACCGGTATGAGCAGGCTTCCGAGCGAGGGGGCCAGCAGCAGCACGAAGCCCACCCACCACAGCAGATAGAGCCACGCCCCGAGGGGTACGCGCTGGCGCCTGAAGAAGGCGGTGAATGCGACGAGGTACAGCAGGTGCGCGACGAAGAATCCCGTCAGTCCCAACAGAAAGCCGACGTCGCCCGGCGAGGCCAGCAGCACATCACCCAGCCACGAGAATCCGAGGGCGGCGATGATCAGGACGGTTCCGGCGCCCCCTCGCCGGCCCGTCATGAGGAGAACGGCCAGCAGCAGCGCGGGCATCAGTAGCGGCTTCGTCCACCCGGACAGCTCCGGCAGCTCAGCACTCAGGGCGACGAGGTGCACGGCGCTCAGCACGACGTACGGTACGACGGCCCAACGGCGGCTCCGAGTGCTCACCGGCGCGTGATTGTCGGTCATGCATCACACTGTGGCACGACGCGGGTCGATGCTGAAGCAGCAGGGGAATGTCTCGTCGGGTGCGCCGGTTGCGCAAACGGATACATTTGCATGGAAGCCGCAGAGAACGAGGAGATCGACATGACCAAGCAACTCGAGTTCGGACTGGACACGTTCGGAGACGTCACATCGGATTCCGACGGAACCCCTCGAAGCTACCCCCAGGTCATCCGGGATGTCATCGCAGAGGGTGTGCTCGCCGATCAGGTCGGGGTCGACTTCATCGGATTGGGTGAGCACCACCGCGACGACTTCGCCATCTCCGCGCCCGATGTCGCCCTCGCCGCCATCGCGGGGCAGACGTCGCGCATCCGACTCGGTTCGGCCGTGACGGTTCTGAGTTCGGACGACCCCGTGCGGGTGTTCCAGCGCTTCGCGACGCTCGACGCGGCATCCAACGGTCGCGCCGAGGTCATCCTCGGCCGCGGCTCGTTCACCGAGTCGTTCCCCCTTTTCGGCTACGAGCTCAGCCAGTACGAGGAGTTGTTCGAAGAGAAGCTCGACATCTTCACCCGCCTGCTGACGGAGAAGCCCGTGACCTGGCAGGGCAGCACCCGCCCCGCGCTGGTCGATCAGCGCGTGTTCCCGACCACCGAGTCCGGCTCGCTGAAGACGTGGATCGGAGTCGGAGGAAGCCCTGAGTCCGTCGTTCGTGCCGCGCGATACGGACTGCCCCTCATGCTCGCCATCATCGGCGGCGATCCCGTGCGGTTCGCGCCCTACGCCGATCTGTACCGCCGCGCGCTCGCCCAGCTCGAGAGCCCTGAGCTGCCCATCGGCGTGCACTCCCCCGGCTACGTCGCCGCGACCGACGAGCAGGCACGCGAGGAGTTCTGGCCCCAGTACAAGAAGATGCGCGACCGCATCGGGGCCGACCGCGGCTGGCCGCCCATGGCGAAATCGGAGTTCGACCGTGAGGCCGGCCCGCACGGTTCGCTCTACGTGGGCTCGCCCGAGACCGTCGCCCAGAAGATCGCGTCGACCGTACGCGCTCTCGACGCGACTCGCTTCGACCTCAAGTACAGCGCGGGTCCCCTCCCGCACGACCTGCTCATGACCTGCATCGAGCTGTACGGAACCGTGGTCATTCCGCGCGTCCGCGAGCTGCTCGCAGAATGACCGCCGCCGACACGAGCGGCGTCGGCTTCCGGTCGCAACGAGGCCCGGTTCTCATCGCCCTGATGGTGACCACCGGGCTCGTCGCGATCGATGCGACCATCCTCGCCACCGCCGTTCCCTCGATCGTCGACGATCTGGGCGGCTTCGCGCAGTTCCCGTGGCTCTTCTCGATCTATCTGCTCGCGCAGGCCGTCTCCGTGCCCCTGTACGCGAAGCTGTCCGACACGGTCGGTCGAAAGCCGATCATCCTCGTCGGCGTCGGACTCTTCCTCCTCGGCTCGATCCTGTGTGGATTCGCCTGGAGCCTACCCGCGCTCATCGCGTTCCGTGCGGTACAGGGTCTGGGCGCCGGTGCTGTTCAGCCGATGGCGATCACGATCGCGGGAGACATCTACACGGTGGCGGAGAGGGCCAAGGTGCAGGGCTATCTCGCCAGTGTCTGGGCCATCAGCTCCGTCGCCGGTCCCACCCTCGGCGGGGTGTTCTCCGAGTTCGTCTCGTGGCGGTGGATCTTCTTCATCAACGTGCCTCTCTGCCTCGTCGCCGGTTGGATGCTCGTGACCCGTTTTCACGAGAAGATCGACAAACGCGCCCACCGGCTCGACATCGCCGGCGCCGCTCTCCTCACCTCAGGGCTCAGCCTTGTCATCCTCGCCGTGCTCGAGGGCGGGCAGGCGTGGGACTGGGACTCGATTCCGAGCATCGCGGCCTTCGCGGTCGGCGGGGCGCTGCTCGCGGTGTTCGTGCTCGTCGAGCGGCGCGCGGCCGAACCGATACTCCCCCTGTGGGTCTTCTCCCGTCGGCTGCTCATCACGACGACGCTGATCTCGCTGGGTGTCGGAGCTATTCTCATCGGCCTCACCTCCTACGTTCCGACGTTCCTCGAGGGCGTCGCGGGAGCATCCCCCCTGATCGCGGGATTAGCGCTCGCCGCCCTCACTATCGGCTGGCCCATCGCGGCCTCGCTGTCCGGTCGGCTCTACCTGCGGTTGGGCTTTCGCACGACAGTGCTCATCGGCACGGGCCTCGCCGTGCTCGGAGCGACTCTGCTGATCGTCGTCTACCCGACCGCGAACATCGTCCTCGTCGCGGTGAGCTGTTTCATGGTGGGCCTCGGTCTCGGGCTCGTGGCGACACCCAGCCTGATCGCTGCCCAGTCGAGCGTGCCGTGGAACGAGCGCGGCGTCGTCACCGGAACGAACCTGTTCTCGCGCTCGATCGGCAGCGCGGTCGGCGTCGCCGTGTTCGGAGCGATCGCGAACGGCATTTTCGGCGCGAGTGCGACAGGCGAGAGCGATCCCTCGGTTCTGACGAGTGCGTCAGGGGCGGTCTTCGCCGCGGTGCTCGTGTGCGCCGTGTTCACCGGTGCGGCCGCCCTGGCGATGCCGCAGGCGCGCGTGGAGGACGTCGAGCACGTGGAGGCCTCGAGCTAGTCCGCTCGCTATGGGCGTCGGCCCTCGAGTGCCGACGACACGGCGGCGAACTGCGTGCGGCTGACCGCACTGGCCTCGCGTCGCATCCCCGACTCGAAGACACGGAAGACCCTGTCGAGGCGCACCCAGCTCGGGCGGCCCTGAGAGTCCCATGGTCCCGGCCCGATGTAGACGAAATGCTGCTCATCGCGTTCGTGCGGCTTGCTCGTGAGTTGCAGCGCGAGAACCGACCGCGGTGAGTCGCGCGTCACGATCAGCACGGGTCGATCCTTGCCGCGCCCATCGTTCTCTTCGAAGGGCACCCACGTCCAGACCACTTCTCCGGGATCCGGCTTGCCGTCGACGTGCGGCTCGAACGAGAGGCGGCGCCGCCGGAGCGCATCGACCCCCGCCTCGATCGTGGCACTCGCTCCCGTTCGGCCTGGCGAGGGGATATCGCCCCCGCCTCGTGGCGTGGACTTTCGGGATGTCTCGCTCGTGCGGAACGCGGAGAGAAGGCGCCTTACGATCGTCGTCAATGCGCGGAGTCTCATGAGGCCGAGCGTACCGGGTCGTCAATCCCCACCCGTTCGGCAGGCACGATTGCTAGACATGCCGAATGACGATTCGCGCCGACGGCACTGTTCCCCTCCGCTCCTACGGTGTTATCGGCGACGGGAGGACGATCGCTCTGATCGCTGAGGACGGCGGCGTGGATTGGCTGCCGATGCCGAGCATGGATGGGACTCCCGTCTTCGGTCGCCTGCTCGACGCGGAGGGCGGCGGCGCCATCGATCTGATGCCGGCTGAGGACTACACCGTGTCTCGTCGCTATGTCGATGGCACCAATGTGCTGGAGACCACCTTCACGACGAGTTCCGCCGAGGCCGTTCTGACGGATGCCCTCGTGACGGGCATAGCCGGGCGGCTCCCGTGGACCGAGCTCGCCCGGCGAGTGGATGGAGTTCGGGGTGAGATGCGGTTCCGCTGGCGCGTCGCGCCGGGAACCTGCCTGTCGACGGCGTCGCCCTGGAAGCAGGAGACCACGCACGGACCGGTGATTCGCGTCGACGGCGTGACGATCGCCGTGCGCGGCCTCGAGCACGGACCACGCGGCGGAGGCGATGCCGCGCTCGCGGGGTCGTTCACGACCGCCAAGGGTTCGCGTCACGTGGTCACCGTGGTCGGAACGTCCAACGAGCCTCTGCACCTTCCGGTCGCCGCCAACGTCGATCGTGGCATCGACCGCACGATCGAGAATTGGCAGTTCTGGTCACGCGAGTTCAGCTACGACGGTCCCTGGTCCGACGATGTGCACCGCAGCGCCCTGGCCCTGAAGCTGCTCATCTTCAGCCCGACGGGCGCCATCGCGGCCGCGGGAACCACCTCACTGCCCGAGAATCCGCGTGGCGGCAAGAACTGGGACTACAGATTCGCGTGGGTGCGCGATGTCGCGTACACCCTGCACGCGCTCATCCGCTTCGGGCTGCGCGAAGAGACGCACGCGGCCGTCGCGTGGCTGCTCACTACCATCAGACAGAACGGCCCCGAGCTGCATATCTTCTACCGGCTCGACGGATCTCTGCCGTCAGGGGTCACGGAGCAGGATGTGCCGGGCTGGAACGGGGCAGGCCCGGTCGTGACGGGAAATCCCGCGAGTGGTCAGTTGCAGCTCGGCGTCTACGGCGACCTGTTCGACGTCATGCGGCTCTACGTCTCGGCGGGCAACGTTCTGGATGCGGAGACGGGTCGACTCCTCGCCTCCGTCGCCGACCGCGCCTGCGACGCGTGGCGGCAGCGAGACGCCGGCATGTGGGAGCTGGAGGACGTGCAGCACTACACCTCCGCCAAGATGGGCTGCTGGCAGGCCCTGGATGCCGCGGTGGAGCTCTGCGAGAAAGGGCAGATCCCCGGCGACTCCGCCCGCTGGATCGCGGAGCGGGAGCACATCCGCGAGTGGATCGAGGCGAACTGCTGGTCGGAGGAGAGGCAGAGCTACGTGGCCTATCCGGGCTCCGATGAACTCGACACGTCGGTCCTCCTGCACGCGTCGAGCGGATTCAACAGGGGCGAGCGTATGTCGAAGAGCATCGATGCGATGCGTGAGGAGTTGGGCAGGGGCCCGCTGCTGTACCGCTACTCGGGCGCGGACTCGGAAGAGGGGGCGTTCGTCGCGTGCTCGTTCTGGATGGCTCAGGCGCTCGCGTGCGTCGGGAGGATCGACGAGTCCGTCGCCCAGATGGACGCCATGATCGCCCTCTCGAACGACGTGGGGATCTACTCCGAGATGATCGATCCAGACGACCTCGCCTATCTCGGCAATCTCCCGCAGGCCCTGAGCCATCTGGCGTTGGTGAATGCGGCGATCACGATCGAGGAGCTCACGGGCCGGTCGTAGCCGCGCCGCATCCCATCACGACTTCTCGCGCGGCGCAACCCGACCCTTGACGGGGGTCGCCATGCCTATCGTGGAGTATATGGATCTACGAATCTCAGGCAAGAAGGCGCTCATCACGGGAGCCGACTCCGGAATCGGTTGGAGCACAGCGAGGGTTCTGCTCGCAGAGGGCGTGACGGTGGTCATCACCGATCTCGATCAACGACGGCTCGACGATGCCGCCGCACGACTCGGTGCCGACGAAGGCATGCTGTTCGCGTTCGCTGCAGATGTGACGGACACTGCCTCGCTGGCCTCCTTGCACTCCCGGGTGGCCGAGGCGGTGGGACCGATCGACATTCTCGTGCAGTCGGCCGGGGTGACGGGTGCCCAGGGTCTCTTCCACGAGATAGACGACGCCGGATGGGTCGACACCCTCACCGTCGACCTGCTGGGACCTGTGCGGCTGGTGAAGGAGTTCCTTCCCGATCTCCGCGAGGGAGGCTGGGGTCGGCTGGTGTTCCTCGCCTCCGAGGACGCCGTGCAGCCTTACGACGACGAGCTTCCCTACTGCGCGGCGAAAGCCGGAGTGCTCTCTCTGGCGAAAGGATTGTCGCGCAGCTACGCACGCGAGGGCCTGCTGGTGAACGCCGTCTCCCCCGCCTTCATCCACACGCCCATGACCGACGCCATGATGTCCAAACGCGCCGACCAGACCGGCACGTCCTTCGACGAGGCCATCGAGAGCTTCCTCGATGAGGAGCGGCCATTCATGGAACTGCACCGCCGCGGAGAACCGGATGAGGTGGCCAACGTCGTGGCGTTCCTCTGCTCGGATCGTGCGAGCTTCGTCAACGGATCGAATTACCGCGTCGACTCCGGCTCCGTAGCGACCATCTGACCACCCACCAGACCCCCTTCGAAAGGAAACCACAATGACAACCACGATCGAACGCCCCGCGAGTGCGCCGAGCGATGCAGGAGCGAAGAGCACCCGACGCCAGAACGCCGAACGGGGATTCAAGGCATCGAAGTCGCTGACGGACAACATGCAGAAGGTTCTCGTCGACCTCATCGAACTGCATCTTCAGGGAAAGCAGGCGCACTGGAACGTGGTCGGCAAGAACTTCCGCGACCTGCACCTCCAGCTAGACGAGATCATCGACGCGGCCCGCGAGTTCAGCGACACCGTGGCCGAGCGACTCCGCGCTCTGCACGCGATCCCGGATGGTCGTAGCGACACCGTCGCAGCGACGACCACCCTGCCCGAGTACCCGAACGGCGAGGTCGACACGGCCGAGACGGTCGATCTGGTCACCGTGCGCATCGAGGCCGTCGTCGGCACGATGCGTGACGTGCACGACGAGGTCGACGAGGCCGACCCCACGAGCGCGGACATCCTGCACGCGATCATCGAGCGGCTCGAGCAGTACGCCTGGATGGTCTCGGCGGAGAACCGCACGGCGACCAAGAAGTCCTGACGTCCCGAAGCATTTGTAACGACGAACGGCGTGCCGCTTCCCGAGAGGGAAGCGACACGCCGTTCGTCGCTGTGTGGGTGATGCAGAGCGGCTGTTAGCGGGTCTCCTCCAGGAGGATGTATCCCTCTTCGCCGTGAACGACGGTGTCGATGCCGGCGATCTCGTCTTCGTTCTTGACTCGGAAGCCCATCGTCTTCTCGATGATGAGTCCGATGATGTAGGAGAGCACGAACGAGTAGATGAGAACGGCGAACGCCGCGATGGCCTGCTTGCCGAGCTGCTCGCCACCGAAGCCGAAGAACAGGCCGACGTTGTTGCCGAGCAGACCGATGTAGAGCGTTCCGATGAGTCCACCGACGAGGTGGATACCCACGACGTCGAGCGAGTCATCGAATCCGAGCTTGAACTTGAGGTCGATCGCGACGGCGCAAATGGCGCCGACGAGGATACCGAGGACGATGGCCCAGAACGGCGTCAGGATGTTACACGCCGGGGTGATCGCGACCAGACCCGCCACGGCACCCGATGCGGCTCCGACCGAGGTGGGCTTGCCGTCCTTGATCTTCTCGACGATGAGCCAGCCGAGGATCGCGGCGGCCGGAGCGGCGATCGTGTTGAGGAACGCGACAGCGGCGATTCCGTCGGCGGCCAGCTCGCTGCCCGCGTTGAAGCCGAACCAGCCGAACCAGAGCAGACCGGCCCCGAGGAGGACGAAGGGCGGGTTGTGCGGCTTGTGCACGCCCTTGGCGAAGTTCACGCGCTTGCCGAGGACGAGCGCCAGGGCGAGAGCGGCGGCACCGGCGTTGATGTGCACGGCCGTTCCACCGGCGAAGTCGTTCGCGCCGACACCGTATGCGATCCAGCCACCATCGGTGATCGAACCGTCGGTGACGGTGAAGTTGAAGACCCAGCTGGCGACAGGGAAGTAGACGACGGTCGCCCAGACTCCTGCGAACACCATCCAGGCGCCGAACTTGGCCCGGTCGGCGATCGCTCCCGAGATCAGGGCGACAGTGATGATGGCGAATGTCGCCTGGAACGCCGCGAACGCGAGCGTCGGATAGGCGGTCGTGATGTCACCACCGGTGGCCTCGTTGAACGCACCCTGCAGGCCGAGCTGGCTGAGGTCGATGCCGAACCAGCCGTCGATGCCCACGTAATCGCCGACGCCGGCGTTCGAGAACGTGATGGCGTAGCCGTACAGAACCCAGAGAACGCCGATGAGTCCCATGGCTCCGAAGCTCAGCATCATCATGCTGATCACGCTCTTGGCCTTGACGAGTCCTCCGTAGAAGAACGCGAGTCCCGGCGTCATCAGGAGTACGAGGGCTGCTGCTATGAGCAAAAAGGCGGTATTGCCCTGGTCCATTGAAATTACCTCTCTTAGTTGTTGCAAGGTGCACCGAGAGATGATGACGAACGGGGGTGCTGTTAGAAGGAAACCAGCGCGCGCGCCTCACTCGGGTATGCCCAACTATCGTGTGAAGAAGTTTCAAGACATGCGCGTCAATGTTTCCGGCACGTAACGCTCGGACGGCAATTGTAAAAACTGTGTTTCGCCTCGCTGCGGAACCGCGGGGAGAGTCTGCGCAGAACGCGAGCCGGTGTCAGTACTGCGTCGACGCGATGAGTCGCGAGACCGATCGAAGGTACTTCTTGCGGTATCCCCCCGACATCATGTCGCCGGCGAAGACCTCGTCGAGCGGGCTGCCGGAGGCGAAGATCGGGATCTGGGCGTCGTAGACCCGGTCGATGAAGGCGACGAACCGCAGGGCGTCTGTCTGACTGTGCAGGGGTGAGACGTCGTCGAGGACGATCGCATCGATGCCGTCGATCAGCTTGACGAACTTCGAGGGATGGATGGTGCCGAGGTGGGCGATGAGTCCGCCGAAGTCGTCGCGGGAGACGGATGCCGAGGCGGACTTCTGCACGACGGCCGAGACGGCGTCATCGATTCCCGTCTCGTCGAGCACGCGGGCGTGGCCCTCGATGTCGCGCCGGCGGTAGTCGAGGCCGTCTATCCGCACCGTGTCGAAGCGGTCGGAGAGCGACTGGATCTCGCGGAGGAAGTCGGCTGCGGCGAAACGGCCCTCGCCGAGCGCGTTGGGCGGCGTGTTGCTCGTCGCGGCGAGCCGGGTTCCGGATGCGCTCAGGTCGGTGAGCAGGCGGGTCATCATCATCGTGTCGCCCGGGTCGTCGAGCTCGAACTCGTCGATCGCGATCAGCTTCGCGCCGGTGAAGAGCTTCACCGCGGCGGCGTAGCCCATCGCGCCGACGATCGCGGTGTACTCGATGAAGGTTCCGAAGTACTTCGGCCCGGGAGCCGCATGCCAGAGCGCCGCGAGGAGGTGCGTCTTGCCGACGCCGAAACCGCCGTCGAGGTAGATGCCCGTCGGTCCGGCCGGCGCTTTCTTCTGGCGGGAGAAGAACCCGCCCGACCGAGCTGCCGGTGCCCACGACGTCGAGAAGCTCCGCACGATCTCGAGGGCATCGGTCTGGGAGGGGTAGTCGGGGTCGGGCCGGTACGAATCGAACGACGCCCCGTCGAATTGGCGCGGCGGCACGAGAACGGCCGCCATCTCGGCGCCGGAGAGTGTCGGGGCGCGGTCGACGAGTCGAACGAGTGTGGTGGGGATGGATGACGCCATGACGGAGCTCTTCCGGAGAGTTTGTGTCGAACAGAGACGTTTCCCGGAGAACGGTCACCGGAACGGCATAGATTCGAGGGGAGACAAGTGTCTCCAGACTAAACCGCCGATACCGCCGTGCCGGTCTCCGACCGGCGAGTGCACTCCCAGGAGGAACCACCCATGACCGTCGCCGCCGATCCGTCGCCCCGCTTCGCCGAATTCGCGCATCCGGAACGCCTCGTGAGCACCGACTGGCTGCAGTCGCACCTGGGCGAGACCGGCCTCGTGGTGGTCGAGTCCGACGAAGACGTGCTGCTCTACGAAGTCGGTCACATTCCGGGGGCCGTCAAGATCGACTGGCACACCGACCTCAACGACCCCGTGGTGCGCGACTACATCTCCGGCGAGCAGTTCGCCGCCCTGGCCGCATCGAAGGGCATCTCCCGCGAGAGCACGGTCGTCATCTACGGCGACAAGAACAACTGGTGGGCGGCCTACGCCCTGTGGGTCTTCACCCTGTTCGGTCACGCGGATGTGCGGCTGCTCGACGGCGGTCGGGATGCCTGGATCGCCGAGGGTCGGCCCGTCACGACAGACGTCTCCAAGGTCGTCGCCGCGTCCTATCCGGTCGTCGAACGCGACGACGCACCCATCAGGGCGTTCAAGGACGACGTGCTCGATCATCTGGGCAGTCCCCTCATCGACGTGCGCTCACCCGAGGAGTACACGGGGCAGCGCACCACGGCACCCGCATACCCCGAGGAGGGCGCTCTACGGGCCGGCCACATCCCCACGGCCCAGAACGTTCCGTGGGCGAAGGCCGCGGCGCCCGACGGCAGGTTTCGCGCTCTCGCCGAATTGAACGAGATCTACCGCGAGGGCGCAGGCCTCGTCGACGGCGACGAGATCATCGCGTACTGCCGTATCGGCGAGCGATCGAGCCACACGTGGTTCGTGCTCACGCATCTTCTCGGCTTCGAATCGGTGCGCAACTACGACGGATCGTGGACCGAGTGGGGAAGCGCCGTTCGTGTCCCCATCTCCACCGGAGAGGCCCCGGGAGAAGCCACGACCAGGTAGTCGGGTCGTCGGATAGGCGATAATTCATAGACATGGATGCGACAGAACTCCCCGACTCCCTCGCGGAGATCCGCGACGACTTCCTCGATCTCGAGATCAAGGAGCGGCTGCAGCTGCTGCTCGAGTTCTCGAACGAGCTGCCCGAGCTGCCCGAGCGCTATCGGGACCATCCCGACCTCTTCGAACGGGTAGAAGAGTGTCAGTCGCCGATCTTCATCGTGGTCGAGGTCGACGAGCAGAAGGCGGTCCACCTCTTCGCGACGGCTCCGGCGGAGGCTCCGACCACCCGGGGCTTTGCCTCGATCCTCGTGCAGGGCATCGAGGGGCTCTCGGCGTCGCAGGTGCTCGGGCTCGCCGACGACTACCCGAGCATGCTCGGGCTCACCGCTGCGGTCTCTCCTCTGCGCATCCGTGGAATGACGGCGATGCTCGCGCGGATCAAGCGACAGGTGCGCGAGCGAGTCGCGTGAGTCAGACCTCGAGAAGCCACGCTCTGATGGCCTCGTTCCAACGTTCGGGATCGTAGTTCCAGAGCTTCGTATGCCGAGCGATCGAGAAGGGTACGAAGGTCACGATGTCGGCGCGGAGCTCGGCCAGTTTTCTGCTCGACACGCTCGACACGTATCCGTCGTCGTCGCTGTGCAACAGCAGGATGCGCGTGTCGAGTTCTGCGCTGCGTGCCACGAAGTCGAGGCGGTCGAGATCGACAGCCCTCTCGAGCCCCGTGGCGACCGTGCCCCACTCGTGCGTCAGGGTGGCGAGGGCCGCCGTCTGAACAGGCGCGGGAATACCGAGCTGCGTGCTGCGGTAGCGCAGTGTCTCGTGCCAGTCGATCACCGGTGAGTCGAGCACGACGCCGTCCATCACGTGCTTCAACCGTGATCGAGTCGCGACCTGGAGCACCGTCGCGCCTCCCATCGACCACCCCATCAAAATGACGCTCGTCGCGCCCGCCTCGACGGCGTAGGCCAGGGCTGCGTCGACGTCCTCCCACTCCGTCTCCCCCAGCCGGAACCGGCCATCGGAGCTGCGCGGCGCATCCCCGTCGTTGCGGTACGAGACGAGAAGCGAGGTGTACCCCGCCTCGTGGAAGACCCGGCTCGCGCGGAGCGTCTCGGCGCGCCTCACCGCGCGTCCGTGAACCTGGATGACCCACCTCGTCGAGTCGGGATCGGCTGCGGGAATCAGCCACGCCGGAGCATCTCCGACGGGGGTGGCGATGGATACGTTGCGGTAGGGGAACGGGAACTCCCGCGGATGCAGGAAGAACCAGCCGCTGATGCGACCGGTCGACGCCTGTTCGAGGTCGCCGAAGTCGACCTCGAGGATGGAACGGGTCACGGCGCCGTCGGCCACGGAGATGATCTCGCCGATGCGCGCGTGGCCGCCGCTGCGATCGAACCACAGGCTGTATCGGCCGGGAAGCAGCGTGTCGGCCGTGGCACGCAGCGTGATCGTTCCGGCCTCGAGGTCGACCGATTCGATGGTCGCGTCCTCGGAGGGATGCTTCGGGGGGACCACGACAGAACGAGAGACGAGCGTCGTGAGGACGGCCGCCGCAGCCGCAGTGGCGGCGGCCAGCGCTCCCGCCGCGATGGTGGCGATGGCCCAGACGGGTACGGGACGGCGGTCGTCGGGTGCGGTCATAGTGGTGTGGTCTCCCTGTCGTCGACACCCGAGACGGGCCGGAGCCCGCTCGCAATGGTCGTCACCGGCGTGCCTCCGGCGCGCAGCATGCGGGAAACTCTAGTCTGCAGACGTGTCCGACACTCCAACCACGTCCGAACTCCCTGCTGCCTTCGAGGCTGCCGTGGCAGCGGTCCGTGCAGCCGCGACCCGACCCGAACTCGTCGTCTCTGAGATTCCGTCGCCCGCGAACCTCGCCCCGTACTCGCTCGCGCTCGCCGCAGACGTGAATCCCGAGCGGCACGGCTCCGACTCGGAGCTCGGCACGGGTCGATTCATCCTTCTCCACGATCCCGACGAGCCGGAGGCCTGGGGCGGCGCCTTCCGTATCGTCTGCTTCGCGCAGGCGCCGCTCGAGACCGAGATCGGACTCGACCCGTTTCTGGCCGATGTCACCTGGTCATGGCTCGTCGATGCGCTCGACACCCGCGGCGCTCGGTACTCGGCCGCTTCCGGCACGGCGACGAAGATCATCTCCAGTGGGTTCGGCGAGTTGAAGTCGCAGGGCGACGGCGCCCAGATCGAACTCCGAGCATCCTGGACCCCCGACGATTACGACGTGACGGCGCATGTGGAAGGCTGGGGGGAGCTGCTCTGCATGCTCGCCGGCCTTCCCCCCGCGATCGACGGAGTCACACAATTGAATGCGAGGCGCTTCGGGCGTGACTGACGATAACGAGACCATCCCCGACACCGGCGCGGCAGTTCAATCGCCGGAGTCGGCTCCGCGCACGCTGGCGCTCGCCGTCATCGACACCCGCGAGGCCTACCTCGAGGCCGTCGATCTCATCGCCGCCGGGCACGGGCCCATCGCGGTCGACGCGGAGCGGGCATCCGGTTTCAAATTCTCGCAACGCGCGTACCTGATCCAGCTTTACCGTCGCGGCGCCGGCAGCTTTCTCTTCGATCCGCCCGCGATCGGATCGTTCACCGAACTGAACGACGCGATCTCCCGCGAGGAGTGGATTCTCCACGCCGCGAGCCAAGACCTGGCCTGCCTTCGCGAGGTCGGTCTCGACCCCCGGGTGATCTTCGACACCGAACTCGCAGCCCGGTTGCTGGGCATTCCGCGGGTCGGGCTCGGCAGCGTCGTCGAGGAGTTCCTCGGCATCCACCTCAAGAAGGAGCATTCGGCGGCGGATTGGTCTCGTCGGCCTCTGCCCGAGTCGTGGCTCGAGTACGCCGCTCTCGATGTCGAGCTTCTCCCCGATCTGCGAGACAAGCTGGCCGAGCTCCTGATCGAGAACTCCAAAGCGGTGATCGCCGCGCAGGAGTTCGAGGCGACGAGGACGAAGGAACCCAAACCCGTCGCCGCAGAGCCGTGGCGTCGGCTCACGGGGGTCCACTCGCTCCGCAACCCCCGCAATGTCGCCGTGGCGCGGTCGCTGTGGATGGCGCGAGACGCGCTCGCCCGCGAGATCGATGTGTCGCCCGGCCGACTCGTCCCCGATTCCAGTCTGGTCGCAGCGGCGCGGGTCCTTCCCGAATCGAAGCGAGAGCTCGCGGCGCTGAAGGAGTTCTCCGGTCGGGCGAGCCGTACGGAGATCGACCGGTGGTGGGCCGCCCTCGAATCGGGCAAGGCGGCAACCGATCTGCCGGTCAATCGACGCAGTGAAGACACCCTTCCGCCCCCGCGGAGCTGGTCCGACCGCAATCCCGAGGCCGATTCCCGGCTGAAGGCCGCCAGGGCGGCACTCGCGGAGCTCTCGGAGTTCGTCAACATCCCTGTCGAGAACCTCCTCACGCCCGAGATCCTGCGCCGTATCGCGTGGACCCCGCCGGAGCCCATGACGGCTGACGCGATAGCGGCGTCCCTCTCGGAGCTCGGCGCACGCCCCTGGCAGCTTGAACTAACTGCACAGCCGATCGCCCAAGCCTTTGTCGATGCCCACCAAAAGCCAGAGAACGAGCCCGAAGCCTCGTCGTAGGAACAGTCAAAGGATTTCGACCACTCATTGGCCCCGCCTAGGATCGTCTCGGTTCTCAACCAGAAGGAGGCAAAGTGGCCGAAATAGCCGAAGTCGTATTTGTTGATGGGGTGCGTACACCCTTCGGGCGTGCGGGCGAAAAGGGCATGTACTGGCAGACCCGCGCAGACGATCTGGTCGTGAAGGCGATCATCGGTTTGCTGGAGCGCAACCCGTCGGTTCCGAAGGAACGCATTGACGAGGTTGCCATCGCAGCGACCACGCAGCAGGGAGACCAGGGCCTCACACTCGGCCGTACAGCGGCCCTGCTGGCAGGACTCCCCCAGTCTGTTCCGGGCTTCGCCATCGACCGCATGTGTGCGGGAGCGATGACGAGCGTCACCACCCTGGGCAGCGGAATCGGCTTCGGAGCATACGACCTGGCCATCGCCGGTGGCGTGGAGCACATGGGTCGACACCCTATGGGTTTCAACGCCGACCCGAACCCCCGCTTCCTCGCTGAGAAGCTGGTCTCGGAAGAGGCACTGAACATGGGGTCCACGGCCGAGCGCATCCACGACCGCTTCCCCTCGCTCACCAAGGAGCGATCCGACCGCTACGCGCTTCGCAGCCAGCAGAAGGTCGCCGCCGCCTACGAGGCAGGCAAGATCCAGCCCGACCTCATTCCCGTCGCGACGCGCAGCGCTTCGGGATGGGGACTCGCCACCCGTGACGAGGCTCCCCGGCCCGAGACCACCATGGAAGGCCTCTCCGGGCTCCGTACGCCGTTCAGGCCGCACGGCCGGGTCACGGCCGGCAACTCGTCGGGCCTCAACGACGGAGCGACGGCCTGCCTGCTCGCCAGCGGAGCAACCGCGAAAGAACTCGGCCTCACCACGAAGATGAAGCTCGTCAGCTTCGCCTTCGCGGGCGTCGAGCCGGAGATCATGGGCATCGGACCGGTTCCGTCGACCGAAAAGGCGCTCCGCAAGGCCGGGCTTTCGATCACCGACATCGGACTCTTCGAACTGAACGAGGCGTTCGCGGTACAGGTGCTGTCGTTCCTCGATCACTTCGGTATCGACGACGACGACCCCCGCGTCAACGAGTACGGCGGCGCCATCGCGATCGGCCACCCGCTCGCCTCGTCCGGTGTGCGCCTGATGAACCAGCTCGCACGCCAGTTCGAGGAGCACCCCGAGGTGCGCTACGGCCTCACGGCCATGTGCATCGGTCTCGGTCAGGGCGGCACCGTCATCTGGGAGAACCCGCACTACAACAAGAAGGCGAAGGCAGCGAAGCGATGACCGACTACTCCACGATCGACTTCTCCTCTCTGGCCGAGCTGTCGGCCGACGAGGTCGTCACCCACTCGTACGTCCGCGATATCCCGCTGCCGAGTGGCAAGATCCTCGCCTTGATCACGCTCGACAACGATCGTGACCACACGCGTCCGTCCACCCTGGGGCCCAACTCGCTACTCGAGTATGGAGCGACCCTCGATGCCCTCGCCGTGCGGGCGTCCGCCGGCGAGATCCAGGCCGTCGCCGTCACCGGAAAGCCCTACATCCTCGCCGCCGGTGCCGACCTGTCGAAGGTCGGCGACATCCCCAACCGCGAGCTGGCCAAGCAGATGGCGCAGCTCGGGCACTTCACCTTCGGCAAGATGGCGGCGATCGGCGTGCCCACGTTCGCCTTCATCAACGGTTTGGCACTGGGCGGCGGTGTCGAGGTGGCCCTCGCGGCCGACTACCGCACCATCGATTCCTCGATTCCGGCTCTGGCGCTTCCCGAGGTGTTCCTCGGTATCATCCCGGGCTGGGGTGGCGCGTATCTCCTGCCCAACCTCATCGGCATCGAGAACGCCCTCAAGGTCGTCGTCGAGAATCCGCTGAAGAACAACCGCACGCTGAAGGGCCAGCAGGCCTTCGACCTCGGCATCGCCGACGCGATCTTCCCACCCGCCTCTTATCTGGAGCAGTCCCTCGTCTGGGCGGACGGCGTACTCACGGGACGCGTCCCGGTCTCGCGCCCTAACGCGCCCGGCAAGCTCGAGCGCCTCGTCAAATGGGATGCCGCGATCTCGATCGCGCGCAAGATGCTCGAGTCGAAGATCGGCACGGTCGCCGCCTCACCGTACGCCGCGCTCGACCTGCTGAAGGCGGCGAAGTCGGGATCGGCGGAGGAGGGTTTCGCGCGTGAAGACGACGTTCTCGCAGACCTGATCTCCGGGGATCAGTTCCGCGCGAGCATCTACTCGTTCAACCTCGTGCAGAAGAGAGCGAAGCGGCCGGCCGGCGCACCGGACAAGGCCCTCGCCAAGCCGGTCACCAAGGTGGGCGTCATCGGCGCCGGGCTCATGGCCAGCCAGTTCGCGCTCCTCTTCGTGCGTCGGCTGCGCGTTCCCGTCGTGATCACCGATCTCGACCAGGCCCGCGTCGACAAGGGTCTCGCCTACATTCGCGACGAGATCACCGCTCTCAAAGACAAGGGCCGCATCGGCGCAGACGAGGCCAACCGGCTCAGCGCTCTGGTGTCGGGCACGACGAACAAGGCGGACTTCGCCGACGCCGACTGGGTCATCGAGGCCGTCTTCGAAGAGCTCGGCGTCAAGCAGGATGTCTTCGCCGACGTCGAGAAGTACATCTCTGACACGGCAGTGCTCGCGACCAACACCTCGTCGTTGTCGGTGGAGCAGATCGGTGCGAAACTCGCCCACCCGGAGCGGCTCGTCGGCTTCCACTTCTTCAACCCGGTGGCCGTGATGCCGCTGATCGAGGTCGTGAACACGCCGGCGACCGACGAGTCCACCTTGAGCACGGCGATGGTCATCGCCGCGAAGCTGCGCAAGAACGCTGTCATCACCCGTGACACGCCAGGATTCGTCGTCAACCGCATCCTGGCGAAGCTGCTCGGTGAGGCCATGCACGCCGTCGACACCGGGACACCGTTCGAGGTCGTCGACAATGCCCTCAAGCCCTTCGGATTGCCCATGACGCCGTTCGAACTGCTCGAGCTCGTCGGTCTCAAGGTGGGGGCGCACGTGCTCGACACGCATCATGCTGCCTTCCCCGACCGGTTCTTCGAGAGCACGAATCTGCACAGGCTTGCAGAGCACGGCAAGATCTTCGATCGCGACTCCAAGGGCGCGATCAAGGGCTTCGACAAGAAAGCCGTGAAGATCGTCACCGATGGTGGACCTGGCGGAACGGCCCTCACCGAGGCGGACCTCCTGCGCCGGGTCGAGGACGGTCTCGCCGACGAGATCAAGAGGATGCTCGATGACGAGGTCGTGCACGCGCCCGAAGACATCGACCTCTGCCTCATCCTCGGCGCGGGCTACCCGTTCCAGATGGGTGGAGCGACGCCGTATCTCGACCGTGTAGGAGCGAGCGAGCGGGTGTTCGGAGACACGTTCCACCACCCGCCGATCGTCGGCACCGACTAGCGGCATGACCGTCGGGGGCTCGTCCTAGTCTGTGAGGCATGACCTTTCAGTACTACGTGGCGAGCACCCTCGACGGGTTCATCGCCGACTCAGACAACCGCATCGACTGGTTGCTCCGTTTCGGCACGGCAGACTTCGACGACGCGTATCGACGATTCCTCTCCGGAGTCGGTTCGATCGTCATGGGGTCGAGAACCTACGAGTTCCTGCTGACTGAGTCTCCCGATGACTGGCCGTACACGGTGCCCACCGTGGTGCTGACGCACCGCGACCTTCCCCTCGCTGCAGCCGGAGCAGACATCCGGTTCAGGAGCGGCGACATCGAGGCGGTGGCAGCCGAGCTCGACGCACTGGCAGGTGAGCGATCGACGTGGATCGTCGGAGGCGGTGATATCGCCGCTCAGTTCGCGGCTGTAGGCCGTCTCGATGCCATGATCGTCACGCTGATGCCGGTGATCCTCGGCTCGGGCGTGCCGCTGCTGCCCGTCAAAGACCTTCGACACCTCCACCTCGTCTCGACCGCACCCCTCGGGCAGGGCGCTATCGAGCTCAGCTATGCGGTGTCGACACCCGGTGACGACTAGCGGGTGATGCGGCTCTCGTTCTCGTTCTCGCCCTCGAGGGGGCGCGCGATCGGAATCTTGCTGCCGAGCACCTGGGCTACGACGTCGCGCGCGATGTGCTGTGGGGTGAGGCCGACCCGCTCCATGATCTGCGCGCGTTCCGCGTGATCCAAGAACTCGTCTGGTAGCCCCAGCTCGGTGACCGCGGTATCGATACCCGACTCTCGAAGATCCTGTCTGATCCTCGTTCCGACCCCGCCGACGCGGATGCCGTCTTCGATCGAGATCACGATGCGGTGCTCGGCGGCGAGGTCGAGCACACTGCGCGGAACAGGAACGACCCAGCGTGGATCGATCACCGTCGAACCGATACCCTGCGCGGCGAGCCTTTCGGCCACCTCGAGGCCTGTCCTGGCCATCGGGCCGACGGTCACGATCAGCACGTCCTTGCGCTCGTGCTCGACGAGCACGTCGACACCGTCGTCGAGGCGGCGTACGGCGGCGATCTCCTCGCCCACGCTGCCCTTGGGGAACCGCACGACCGTGGGTCCGTCAGAGACGGCCACCGCCTCGCCCAGCTCCTCGCGGAGCCTCTCGGCGTCGCGTGGCGCGCTCAAGCGAATGTTCGGAACGACCTGCAGGATCGCGAGATCCCACATGCCGTGATGGCTCGGCCCATCGGGACCTGTCACGCCGGCCCTGTCGAGAACGAAAGTCACGCCGGCACGGTGCAGCGCGACATCCATCAGCACCTGGTCGAACGCGCGGTTGATGAACGTGGCGTAGACGGCGACCACGGGGTGGAGCCCGCCGAAGGCCAGCCCGGCGGCGGACGTGACGGCGTGCTGTTCGGCGATGCCGACGTCGAAGACGCGGGCGGGGAATCGCTCCGCCAGCTTGTGCAATCCGGTCGGACGCAGCATGGCCGCGGTGATGCCCACGATCGTGGGGTCCTTCTCGGCCAGAGCGACGATCTCGTCGCTGAACACGCCCGTCCACGACGGAGCGCTCGGGCCCCCCAGAGCCTCGCCGGTCTCAGGGTCGATCTGACCTACCGCGTGGAACTGGTCGGCGATGTCGCTCAGGGCGGGCTCGTAGCCACGGCCCTTCTCTGTGATGGCGTGCACGATCACTGGCTGGGCGTATCGCTTCGCCTGCAGCAGGGCCTCCTGCATGGCCTGCAGGTCGTGACCGTGGATGGGGCCGATGTACTTGATGTCGAGATTGGAATAGAGCGCCTCGTTGTTCGAGAAACGGCTCAGGAATCCGTGGGTGCCACCGCGGATGCCGCGGTAGATCGCGCGGCCCGGCCCACCGAAGCGATCGAAGAGCTCGCGCGACGACTGATGCAGGTTGCGGTACTTGGTGTTGGTGCGAACGGAGTTCAGGTAGCGCGCCATGCCTCCGATAGTCGGAGCATAGGAGCGACCGTTGTCGTTCACGACGATCACCAGTTTGCGCGTGTTGTCGTCGCTGATGTTGTTGAGAGCCTCCCACGTCATGCCGCCGGTGAGGGCGCCGTCGCCGACGACGGCGATGACGTGACGGTCGTTCTGGCCCGTCATCTCGAAGGCCCGGGAGATGCCGTCGGCCCACGAGAGCGAACTCGACGCGTGCGAACTCTCGACGACGTCATGCTCGCTCTCTGAGCGCTGCGGGTAGCCTGCCAGGCCACCCTGCTGGCGGAGCCGGGAGAAGTCTTGTCGGCCCGTCAGGAGCTTGTGCACGTAGGACTGGTGGCCGGTGTCGAAGACGATCGCGTCACGTGGCGAATCGAATACGCGGTGAATGGCCAGGGTCGTCTCGACGACACCGAGATTGGGACCAAGGTGTCCCCCGGTCTTCGATACCTCGGCGACCAGGAACTGGCGGATCTCGGCAGCGAGCTGAACGAGCTGCTCCTGACTGAGAGCGTCGAGATCCCGGGGACCTGAGATGTTCTCCAGCAGGCTCATGCAGACGGCCCTTCCATTCGTGAGGACCGATCGGCCCCTCGTTCGAGTCTATGACGGATCGTTCCGACGACCGCTCGGAACGACGGAGCGCCCTCGAGGATGCTATGACGCATCCAGCGAGGGCGCTCATGTTCGATCAGGCGACGAGGCTCCGCAGAACGTACTGCAGGATCCCGCCGTTGCGGTAGTAGTCCGCTTCGCCCGGGGTGTCGATGCGCACGACGGCGTCGAACTCGACGATCTGCTTACCCTCGGGCGACTGCTCGCTCGGCGTGGCCGTCACGCGCACAGTGCGCGGGGTGACTCCGTCGTTGAGCTGTTCGATGCCCGCGATGCTGACGATCTCGGTTCCGTCGAGTCCGAGCGAGGCCCAGGACTCTCCGGCGGGGAACTGCAGCGGGACGACGCCCATGCCGATCAGGTTCGAACGGTGGATGCGCTCGAAGCTCTCGGTGATCACGGCCTTGACGCCGAGGAGGCTCGTGCCCTTCGCCGCCCAGTCGCGCGACGAGCCGGAGCCGTACTCCTTGCCGCCGAAGATCACTAGAGGCGTCGATGAGGCCGCGTAGTTCTGCGCGGCGTCGTAGATGAACGACTGGGGTCCGTCGGCCTGCGTGAAGTCGCGGGTGTAACCACCCTCGACGCCATCGAGCAGCTGGTTCTTGAGCCGGATGTTCGCGAAGGTTCCGCGGATCATCACCTCGTGGTTTCCACGACGCGAACCGTAGGAGTTGTAGTCCTTGCGGTCGACGCCGTGCTCGTCGAGGTAGCGGCCGGCGGGGCTGTCGCCCTTGATCGATCCGGCAGGGCTGATGTGGTCGGTGGTGACGGAGTCGCCGAGCTTGGCGAGGACACGAGCGTTGACGATGTCGGTGACCGGAGTCGTCTCCATGGTCATGCCGTCGAAGTACGGAGGCTTCCGGACGTAGGTCGATTCGGAATCCCACTCGAAGGTCGCGCCCTCGGGTGTGGGAAGCGAACGCCAGCGCTCGTCTCCGTCGAAGACACCCGCGTACTCGTGCTGGAACATGTCCGTGTCGATCGACGAGTCGATCGTCGACTGCACCTCGGCGGCGTCGGGCCAGATGTCCTTCAAGAAGACGTCGTTGCCGTCGTTGTCGGTTCCGAGTGCATCCGTCTCGAAGTCGAAGTTCATCGATCCGGCGAGGGCGTAGGCGATGACCAGGGGCGGCGACGCCAGGTAGTTCATCTTCACGTCGGGATTGATTCGACCCTCGAAGTTGCGGTTGCCGGAGAGGACAGCGGTGACGGCGAGGTCGTTGTCCTGCACAGCGGAGGAGATCTCCTCGAGCAGCGGACCGGAGTTACCGATACACGTGGTGCAGCCGTAGCCGACGGTGTAGAAGCCGAGATCCTCGAGGTACGACGTGAGGCCCGCCTTCTCGTAGTAGTCCGTGACGACCTTCGATCCGGGCGCGAGCGTGGTCTTCACCCACGGCTTCGCCTTGAGGCCCTTCTGGCTGGCGTTCCGAGCCAGGAGGCCGGCGGCCAGCATGACGGACGGGTTCGACGTGTTCGTGCACGAGGTGATCGCCGCGATGGCGACGGCGCCGTGGTCGAGCGTGAAGTTCGTGCCGTCGTCGAGCGATACGACCGTGGGCTTGGACACGGTCTTGGGTGCGTGGCTCGAGTGCGAGTGGCTGTGGCTGTGCGACGGGTCTGCATCCTCCGGTGACAGTTCACCGGGATCTGATGCGGGGAAGGAACCGGTGCCGACGAGATCGACGATGTCGTGTTCGACACGGGCGTAGTCGTTCAGGTCGTGCTCGAACTGGTTCTTCGACTCGCTCAGCTCGATGCGGTCCTGGGGACGCTTGGGGCCGGCGATGGAGGGCACCACCGTGGCCAGGTCGAGTTCGAGGTACTCGCTGAAGACCGGCTCGACACTCGGGTCGTGCCAGAGCGTCTGCAGCTTGGAGTACGCCTCGACGAGCTTGACCTGCTCCTCGCTGCGGCCCGTGAGCCGCAGATAGTCGAGAGTCACGTCGTCGATCGGGAACATGGCCGCGGTGGAACCGAACTCAGGGCTCATGTTTCCGATGGTGGCGCGGTTCGCAAGAGGGACCTCGGCGACACCCGCACCGTAGAACTCGACGAACTTGCCGACGACTCCGTGCTTGCGCAGCATCTGCGTGATGGTGAGCACGACGTCGGTCGCGGTGACGCCGGTGGGGATCGCTCCGGAGAGCTTGAAACCGACGACTTTGGGGATGAGCATCGAGACGGGCTGGCCGAGCATGGCGGCCTCTGCCTCGATGCCTCCGACGCCCCAGCCCAGCACGCCCAGGCCGTTGACCATGGTGGTGTGGGAGTCGGTGCCCACGCAGGTGTCGGGGTAGGCGCGGAGGACACCGTCGACCTCGCGGGTCATCGTGACACGTGCCAGGTACTCGATGTTGACCTGGTGGACGATTCCCGTTCCCGGCGGGACGACCTTGAAGTCGTCGAACGCGGTCTGTCCCCAGCGCAGGAACTGGTACCGCTCGCCGTTGCGCTCGTACTCGAGTTCGACGTTGCGCTCGAGAGCGTCGTCGGAGCCGAAGAGATCGGCGATGACGGAGTGGTCGATCACCATCTCCGCGGGTGCGAGCGGGTTGATCTTGGTGGGGTCTCCACCCAGGCTGCCGACGGCTTCACGCATGGTGGCCAGGTCGACGATGCAGGGAACACCAGTGAAGTCCTGCATCACGACGCGGGCCGGGGTGAACTGGATCTCGGTGTCGGGCTCCGACGTCGGAACCCAGTTGCCGATGGCCTCAATGTGCTCCGCGGTGATGTTGCCGCCGTCTTCGGTGCGCAGGAGGTTCTCGAGAAGCACCTTCAGACTGAAGGGAAGTTTCTCGTAACCGGGGACCTTATCGATGCGATAAACCTCGTATGAGTCGTTTCCGACCTTCAGTTGATCTTTCGATCCAAAGCTGTTGACTTTCGACACGTCGCCTTCTCCTTCGAGCTCCTGAAGTCAATCTTTGTCCCGCGGAACGCTCGAGGGCTAGCAAGGCTAACCTAACCGCTCGGTCGCGGTGGGCCTCGGTGCGAGTGCCCGCATGTATCTTGACGTCAAGATAAATCGTAACACCGCAAATGGTGATGCACGCGTTCAGACGCGGGTGTCGGTCTCGCTCTTGCCGTGTCCGAACGCGGTTCGGACGAGCAGCCAGGTGACCCACAGCATGGCCGCGTAGAGCGGTACGCCGAGGATCAATTTGACCGAACCCAGGGCTGCAGCCTGGCCCGCGAGGTAGAGAGGTCCCTCGACGCCGAGGCGCAGGGCGAAGAGCCCGACCCAGCACCAGGTGGCGACGAGGACGACCCTGAACTTCGCCCGGTCCGACCTCCACCCGGTCGAGTCGCCGGTGAGCAGACCCACGATGACACCGATGAGCGGCCATCGGACGATGATCGAGATGAGAAGCACAACGATGCTGATCGCGTTGATGATGAGGCCGGGGAGGAAGTTGTCTTCGGCCCGGCCGGTGAAGAGCGCGAGGGCGGCCGAGATGGCGACGCCCAGGAGGCCGGTCACGGCGGGCATGACGGGGCTGCGAGTGACCGCTCTGACGATGATGAATCCCACCGCCACGATGACGGGGGCGACGACGCTCGGGGTGAGATCGCTCGTCACCGTATAGATGACGAGGAACGCGAGCCCTGGGAGAAGAGACTCGACGAGTCCTCGCACTCCCCCGATGGCACGGATGAGCGACGCCGCCGTGGGAGTCTCCCCCGGCGTCACTTGGCCGATTCCTGCCCTCCGTGCCGCATCCGCGAATGTCTGCGACAGGCTCGGGGCCGGCGCGCGGTCGTCGGACTGCGGATCGGACATCAGGCGCTCGTGGGAGGCGTGGCCGTCGCGGCCGTCTTGGGCATGTTGAGAGGAATGAGGTCGCGCGGGGGCATGGGCTGGGTTCCGCGCACGACGACGACGCTCCTGAAGAGCTCTTCGATCGCGAGCTCGGCGGCGGGGTTTGTGAGCGCCTCTCCGGCGATGACGCCGCGAAGGAACCAGCGCGGTCCGTCGACGCCGACGAAGCGCGCGAGGCGCGACGATGGAGAGGCGTCCGCGGATGCGCCCGCTGCGACGGGGACTTCTCCGACGAGCTCCGGGCCGAAAGCGCCTTCGCGCTCCGTGCTCGTGCCGCCCTGCTTGATGATCTGGTCTTCGATCTGAGCGCGGATCTCGTGCCAGAGCCCCGTCGACCGGGGAGCGGCGAAGGCCTGCACCTGCAGGGTCGATCCTGCGTAGTCGAGGCCTACGGCCACGACGCGATTCGTTCCCTCCTCGACCTCGAGTCGCAGATGGAGCCCTTCGCGCGGAAGGATCTTGAGGCCGCCGAGGTCGACGTACGGGCGAGCGGGGTTCGCCTCGTCCGCGTCGAACGGTCCTTCTTCTGCGCGATTCTCGGGTGCCGACTTCGTGTCGAGCGGCTCCTGATCTTCGATCTCGTCGATCGACTCGACGGCTGCGTCGTCGTTCGGCTTCTGCAGATCGCTCATGCGTTCTCTCCTTGTGATTCGGATGCTGTGGGCCCCTCGGTCGAACGAGACGCGGAGTACCCGGTCGAACCGAATCCCCCTGCTCCCCTGTCGCTGCCGGGAAGGGTGTCGACGGGAATGAAGACCGCCCGGGAGACCGGCATAACGATGAGCTGGGCGATGCGATCCCCGACGCCGATATCGTACGGCACGGTGCTGTCGGTATTCAGGAGTGCCACCTTGATCTCGCCCCGGTATCCGGCGTCGATCGTGCCCGGTGCGTTGACGATCGTGATGCCGTGCTTCGCCGCGAGTCCGCTGCGCGGGACGACGAAAGCCACGAAGCCGTCGGGAAGGGCGATGCTGACTCCCGTTCCCACCAGGCGACGCTCACCGGGCGTCAGCGTCAGAGCCTCGGCGGATGTGAGATCGGCACCCGCATCACCGGGATGCGAGTAGCGGGGAACATCGGCGGCCTGGATGAGAACTTCGACTGACTGGGTCACGCAGTCGAGGGTAGTGCAGTTTGTCTGATCGAATAGGTGCATGTCTTCGTATCGTGAGCGGCTCTGGCCCTCAATCTGGATCTATCTCGCCACCGCGCTCGTCATACCCGCGAGCATCCTCGTGCTGGCGCCCGTGAACATCGTCGCCGGAGTCATCGCGGCCGGCGTCCTCTTCGTCGGACTGGCGGGAATCTTCATCGTCCTCGCCCCGGTCATCGAGGTGCGGGACGGGATGCTGACCGCGGGCAAGGCTCGGATTCCTGTCGAGTTGCTCGGAACGCCGTCGGTCTACAGAGGCGGTGCAGCCACTCTGCAGCGCGGTCAGCGCCTCGATGCGCGTGCCTGGCTCTGCCTTCGAGGCTGGGTGGATCCGGTCGTAAAAATACCCCTCGAGGATCCGGACGACCCGACGCCGTACTGGCTCGTGTCGTCCCGGAATCCCGAGGGGTTGACGGCTGCTCTGTCCGCCTAGGCGGCGGGGCCGTGCGTGCTGTGCTCTGCGTCAGGCAGCGCACTCCACGCAGATCGGACCGAGCTTCTCTTCGTGATCGATCTGCGAACGGTGCTTCACGAGGAAGCAGTTGACGCAGGTGAATTCGTCGGCCTGCGGGGGCAGGACGACGACGTCGAGGTCGAGGTCGGAGAGGTCGGCGCCCGGCAGCTCGAAACCGCCGGGGTTGTCGGAATCGTCAACATCTACGACACCAGACATCTTGTCTGGAACGCGCTCTTTGAGCGCTTCAATCGACTCCGAATCGTCGTCGTTCTTGCGCGGAGCGTCGTAATCAGTTGCCATGCCCATCCACTTCTGAGGAGATTGATAAAACCAAATCGGCGGCGTTAGTTTGCACGAAAGCCACCGGAATAGCAATTCGGATTCGAGTCCGCATCACCCATCGACGCCATCAACTTGCGGCACGCCCGTTACATTCCCGATATTCGGCCGAGAACGTGGCATGGTCGTAGCAACAGTGACCGCTGGAGGCCCCTTCACCATGCAGGAATTGACAGTAATCGGCGTCGAAGACGGCGCCCTCCTTGTTGCATCCGACGCCGGCGAGCGATACCGCATCGCCATCGACGACGTGCTTCAGAGTCGAATCAGACAGACCCTCACGCCGTCGAGCACGGGCAAACGTGTGTCTCCCCGCGAGATCCAGGGCCACATCCGTTCGGGTCTGTCCGCCGAAGAGGTGAGCCGGCTCACGGGAGCCGACCTCGACTACGTCGAACGGTTCGAGGGGCCGGTCCTTGCCGAACGTGCCTACGTCGTGAACTCGGCACTCAAGGTCGCGGTGCAGATCGACTCCGCTCTCGATCCTCTGGGCGAGGAGCCCACGTCTACCTTCGGCGAAGCCATCCAGGAACGACTCGAGGGTCTCGGCGCGTCCGACGAGCGCTGGGCCAGCTGGAAAGACGAGACCGGATGGATCGTCAAGCTGTCGTTCACCGCCAACGAGATCGATCACGACGCCCGGTGGCAGTACGACCCCAAGCGGCACGCCCTCACACCACTGAACACCGAGGCCGTCACGCTGTCTCAGAACGGCGAGATCACCGAGGGGCTCATTCCGAGGCTGCGCGTCGTCTCTCCTCGCGTCGAAGCGGAGGAGTCGCCCGCGGCGACTCCCGCCCCGGTCGCGACGAACGACACGGCGCCCAATCCCGAAGTGATTGCCTACGGTCGCAGCGGGTCGTCGGGCGAATCCTCCCCCGCCGCAACCTCCGCCGCCATCTCGCGCTCGGAGGAGCGGCCCGCTGAGAATCTGAACCAGACGGCAGATCTCCTCGAGGCACTCCGCCGCCGACGGGGCGAGCGCGAGGCCGCTGTCTTCGTCGACGACTTCGACGACAGTGGCTCGGCTCCCACATCGCCTCCCGCCGGCGACAGGGCCGGATCGCAGCGACCTTCTGACGCTCCGCGTGAAAAGCGCGACGCCGAGGCGCGACCCACGCTCACCTCGTCGATCTGGGCTTCAGCCGCGCGCAACGACACCCTCGACGGCATCGACGCCCCCGAATCCGACTCGCCGGCCCCGACCGCGTCGCAGCCCAAGCCGCCGCGGCGCAGTCGTGCCGCGATGCCGAGCTGGGACGAGATCGTCTTCGGTGCTCGGACGGACGACGACCTCGCCTGACACCGATCAGCGCTCGAAGGCGCCGAATCTGAGCAGCGGAACAATCAGCTCGTCGGGGTTCCACGATCCGTGCTGGCCGACCATCCGGCGTGACGGGTCGTGGGGCTTCCGGGCGTCGTAGTACACGACGTTCTTCGCGGCGGCGATGATGATGTCGCCGATGCGCGGCCTGACCGCGTCGTCGACCTCGCCGAACCAACCCGCATCGATCGCCTCGTCGCGGGTGAGCACCCACGCGCGATCACCTTCGGACTCGCGCCAGGCATCCAGTACCGAACGGCGCACGTCTGCCGAGGCATCTGCGGCGAAATGCAACTGAAGACACCGCGGATCTCCCGCGATATGGACGACCCGGTCGAGCTGAGCGTCTGCGCCGAACAGCACCTGTGACGTCTCGGGCACGTCGATGACGCCGTGGTCTGCCGTGAGCAGAACCCCTTCGTCGGCACGCAGCGTGCGCACGAAAGCCTGCATCGCCGCGTCCAATTCCTCGAGCAGATGCGTCCACCTGTCGGACTGCCACCCGTGGGCGTGAGCCGCCATGTCGAGTTCGGGGACGTAGACATAGGAGATCGAGCGGGAGTCGCGATCCAGCACCGACCGGGCGGCTTCGAACCGGTCGGAGATCGAATCGGCGGCCACGTAGCGGGCACCGCGGAGAACTGCGTCGGTGAAGCCCGAGGATTCGTATCTCTTCGGTCCGATGGCCGTCGCGTCGATTCCTGCGGCAGTGGCGCGCTCGAACACGGTGGCGCGCCTCTGCCAGACGGCGGGCTCCATATCGGGCCCCCACCCGGTCAGTTGATTCGCGACCCTGTCCGATGCCGGGATGAGAGCCGAATAGCCCACCAGTCCGTGCTGACCGGGCGATGCGCCCGTGGTGAGCGACGTGAGCGCCGCAGCGGTGGTGGTGGGGAAGCCGCTGACGAGCGTCGCCTTCTTGAAGAAGCGAGACGTCAGAAATCGCGCGTGGCCGGTGCGCTGACGAAGGGCGGATGCGCCGAGCCCGTCGACGAGGACGACCACGGCCTTCGACACGGCGGGAAGATCCAGGCGATTGTCCGCCGATGTCACGGCCGCGAGGCAACTGGGCAACACGTCCGACAGACGAGGCTCGTCGGATCGGGTCGCCGGTAGCATGGGGGGCATCGGGGCCAAGTCTGGCACACGTGACGGCAGGATTTCTCGTCCCGATCACGAACCGAACGTCGACCGATCTCGCACCGGTGCGCCGCCTTTCTTCGAAGAAAGCCCCATTCAGGTATGACCCCTCAGACACCAGACGCCCCCGAGACGCCCGAGAAGATCCTCGACGTCGACGTCTCGACCGAGATGCAGGACTCGTTCCTCGAGTACGCCTATTCGGTGATCTACTCTCGTGCTCTGCCCGACGCACGAGACGGACTCAAGCCGGTTCAGCGTCGCATCCTCTACCAGATGAGCGACATGGGGCTCCGTCCCGACAGAGGGCACGTCAAGAGCGCCCGGGTCGTCGGCGAGGTCATGGGCAAGCTGCACCCCCACGGCGACACGGCGATCTATGACGCGCTCGTGCGCATGGCCCAGCCGTGGACGCTGCGCGTCCCCCTCATCGACGGGCACGGCAACTTCGGCTCGCCCGACGACGGGCCCGCGGCTCCCAGATACACCGAGGCGCGGCTCGCCGCAGCGGCCCTGGCCATGACCGACGGCCTCGACGAGGATGTCGTGGACTTCGTGCCCAACTACGACAACCAGTTGACCCAGCCCGACGTGCTTCCCGCGGCATTTCCGAACCTGCTCGTCAATGGCGCCGCGGGAATCGCTGTGGGAATGGCCACCAACATGGCTCCCCACAACCTCGTCGAGGTCGTCGCCGGTGCTCGCTACCTGATCGAGAACCCCGACGCGTCGATCGATGACCTGATGTCCTTCATTCCGGGCCCGGATCTGCCCGGGGGCGGAACGATCGTCGGGCTGGCCGGTATCCGCGATGCGTACACGACCGGCCGAGGCAGCTTCAAGACGCGGGCCCGAGTGAGCATCGAGAATCTCACCGCGCGCAAGGTCGGACTCGTCGTGACCGAGCTGCCCTACCTCGTCGGAACCGAGAAGGTCATCTCGAAGATCAAAGACGGAGTGACGAGCAAGAAGCTCGCCGGTATCTCCGACGTTACCGACCTGACAGACCGCACGCACGGACTGCGGCTCGTCATCGGCATCAAGACCGGCTTCAGCCCCGACGCCGTGCTCGAGCAGCTCTACCGCTACACCCCGCTCGAAGAGTCGTTCAATATCAACAACGTCGCCCTTGTGCGAGGCGAGCCGCAGACTCTCGGCCTGCGCGATCTGCTGCAGGTCTACATCGACCACCGCATCGAGGTGATCACGCGGCGTACGCGTTTCCGACTGGCGCGCAGAACCGAAAGACTGCACCTGGTCGAAGGGCTGCTCATCGCAATCCTCGACATCGACGAGGTCATCCAGGTGATCAGGGCGAGCGACGACACCGAAGCCGCACGCGTGCGACTGATCGACGTGTTCGAGCTGAGCGTGCTGCAGGCGGACTACATCCTCGAACTGAGGCTTCGACGGCTGACCAAGTTCTCGCGTATCGAGCTCGAGGCCGAGCGAGACTCCCTCCGCAGAGAGATCGAGGAGCTCACCGCCCTGCTCGGCTCCCCCGCCCTCATCCGTCGTGCCGTCTCGACCGAGCTCGACGCCGTCGCAGAGAAGCTCGGAACCCCTCGCCGGACGCTGCTCACCGAGGCGAAGCCCGGTGCAGCGCCCGCGTCGCGTCGAGCGCAGCCGGTCGTACTCGAACTCGCCGACACCGCCTGCGTGATCGTCCTCAGCACCACGGGCCGGGCCATCCGGATCGACTACCCCGAGGGCACGGATGCCCCGCCGCTTCCCGGAGCCGCGGCTCGTCGCGCCCGGCACGACGCGGTGCTCTCGCTCGTGAGCACCACGAGTCGCAGCGAGGTCGGCGCAGTCACGACACTCGGCAGACTCATCCGTATGCCCGTTCTCGACCTGCCTGTCGTGCCGATCAACTCCGTGCAGCTCGCCGCCGGGGTGCGCATCGCCGAGTACCTCGGACTCGACACGAAGAGGGAACGGGTGGTCGGTCTCGTCTCGCTCGATTCCAGCGTGCCGATCGCCCTGGGCACCATCGGCGGAGTCGTGAAGCGGCTGATTCCCCAGGATTACGCGAACAAGCCCGACTTCGAGATCATCGCCTTGAAGCAGGGCGACCACGTCGTCGGGGTGGCCCAGCCGAGCGAGGAGAGCGAGTTGGTCTTCGCCGCCTCCGACGCTCAGCTGCTCCGGTTCTCCGTGAACTCGGTGCGCCCACAGGGGCGTACGGCCGGGGGCATGGCCGGCATGAAGCTGTCACCCGGTGCCCGGTGCATCTTCTTCGGCGCGGTGGCACCCGACGAGGGCGCTGTCGTCGCGACGGTGGCCGGTAGCACGTCGATGCTCCCCGGTACGGATCCTGGCAGCGCCAAGGTATCTGACTTCTCCGAGTTCCCCGCCAAGGGCCGTGCCACCGGAGGTGTGCGGGCACAACGATTCCTGAAGGGCGAGGACATCATGGTGCAGGCCTGGGTCGGCCCGCAGCCGCCGCACGCCGTCGGAACAGACGGAGTGGTGCGGCAGTTGCCCGACGGTGGGGCCCGCCGCGACGCGTCAGGCACGCCACTCGAGGCGATCGTCGGATCGATCGGTGCCACGATGGCATCGCGGATGCCGGTCGGCCCGGGCTCCGGGACGGTCGACGACAGCGACTCCGTCGAGACCGACTGAGTACACAGATACGAAGAGAGGCCGTTCCCATCGGGGAACGGCCTCTCTTCGTCTATCAGACGTTACGTCGTGACCCTACTTCTCGAGGAGTCGCGCGGACTCGTCGAGCCAGCTCTTGGCGAGCGGCGAAAGCTTGTCGTGGAACTTCTTGCCGTGGTGCGAGCAGAAGAAGAGTTCGCTGCCGGACTCCATCTCTACTCGAACGTACGCCTGCGCGCCGCAGCTGTCACAGCGGTCTGCGCCGGTCAGTTGGTAGGTGGTCTCTTCGGTGATGGTGCCGTTCTCCGTTGCTGTTGTGTGCATGTGATGCTCCTCACGCCTCGCTGCTCGACAACCGATCTAGTTATCAAATCACGGGTAGCTTTGGCCGGTGCCGCTTTCGCTCGTGTTTCGCTCTGCGCGTACGTCGAATCAGGTCATTCGTGTCGGTGGACCGGCACACCCCGGCGGGAAACTACAGTTGATCGCTGGGCCATGATCCATTCGGCCCGTCGCTTATTTGGGAGAACACGTGGCATCGGCCGACTATTCCGCACGGCACCTGTCTGTACTCGAGGGTCTCGAGGCCGTGCGCAAGCGCCCCGGCATGTACATCGGGTCCACGGACTCCCGCGGACTCATGCACTGCGTCTGGGAGATCATCGACAACTCCGTCGATGAGGCTCTGGGCGGGCACGGCTCGGAGATCGAGATCCAGCTGCACGCCGATTCGAGTGTCGAGGTGAGGGACCGCGCCCGAGGCATCCCCGTCGACATCGAGCCGAAGACCGGTTTGTCCGGCGTCGAGGTCGTCTTCACCAAGCTGCACGCCGGCGGAAAGTTCGGATCGGGCTCGTATGCGGCATCCGGTGGTCTGCACGGGGTCGGCGCGTCTGTCGTCAACGCCCTCTCGGAGCGCCTCGACGTCGAGGTCGATCGTGACGGCAAGACCTACGCCATGTCGTTCCACCGCGGCGAGCCGGGTGTCTTCGACGACTCCGGCTCGACCCCGACACCGGATGCCCCGTTCACGCCGTTCGAGAACGGCAGCGAGCTCCGCGTCGTCGGCAAGGTGAAGCGGGGCGTCACCGGAACACGCATCCGATACTGGGCCGACCGGCAGATCTTCAGCTCCACCGCGCGTTTCCAGACCGAGGAACTGTTCGACCGCGCACGTCAGACGACTTTCCTCGTGCCCGGCCTGTCGATCGGCATCACCGACGAGCGCGGAGAGGACGTGCGTCGCGACGCCTTCCGCTTCGACGGGGGTATCGCGGAGTTCGTCGAGCACCTCGCCACCGACTCCGGCGTGACCGAGACGTGGCGTCTGCAAGGAAGCGGCTCGTTCACCGAGACGGTTCCCGTGCTGTCGCCTCAGGGGGCCATGGTGCCGACGGAGCTCAGCAGGGAGTGCGAGGTCGACCTGGCCCTGCGCTGGGGAACCGGCTACGAGACCACGTTCCGCAGCTTCGTGAACATCATCGCGACGCCCAAGGGCGGAACGCACCAGGCGGGATTCGAAGCCGGCCTCCTCAAGTTCCTGCGTCAGACCGTCGAGGCGAATGCCCGCCGGCTCAAGGCGGGAACCGACAAGCTCGAGAAGGACGACGTGCTCGCCGGCCTCACCGCCGTTCTGACCGTGCGGCTGCCAGAGCCCCAGTTCGAAGGACAGACGAAGGAGATCCTCGGAACTCCCGCCGTGCGCAACATCGTGTCGCAGGTCGTCACGAAGGGCCTCAAAGAAAGATTCGATTCGACCAAGCGCGACGACAAGGCACAGACCGCTCTGGTGCTCGACAAGGTCGTCGCCGAGATGAAGTCGCGCATCTCCGCTCGCGCGCACAAAGAGACCCAGCGTCGCAAGAATGCTCTCGAGTCGTCGTCCTTGCCCGCGAAGCTCGTCGACTGCCGCTCGAACGACGTGGCCCTGAGCGAGTTGATGATCGTCGAGGGTGACTCGGCTCTGGGAACCGCGAAGCTGGCCCGCAACAGCGAATTCCAGGCCCTGCTGCCGATTCGAGGCAAGATCCTCAATGTGCAGAAGGCCTCGGTCTCGGACATGCTCGGCAACGCGGAGTGCGCCTCGATCATCCAGGTCATCGGTGCAGGTTCGGGGCGTTCCTTCGACCTGTCGACCGCGCGCTACGGCAAGATCATCCTCATGAGCGACGCCGACGTCGATGGGGCGCACATCAGAACCCTGCTGCTCACCCTGTTCTTCCGCTACATGCGACCCCTGGTCGAAGACGGTCGTGTCTACGCGGCCGTCCCTCCCTTGCACCGCGTCGTCGTGATGAACCCCGGCACCAAGCCCAACGAGACGATCTACACGTACTCGGAGGCGGAGCTGCACACGTTGCTCGCCCAGCTCGACAAGGCGAAGAAGCGCTACCAGGATCCGATCCAGCGATACAAGGGTCTCGGCGAGATGGACGCCGATCAGCTCGCGACGACGACGATGGACAAGCGTCATCGCACCCTCCGTCGGGTCGGTGTCAGCGACGCGGAGCGGGCAGAGCGCACGTTCGACCTGCTGATGGGCGACGACGTGGCCCCGCGCAAGGAGTTCATCATCGCCGGATCAGAGGGCATGTCGCGAGAGCGCATCGACACCTGATCGTGCGCTGAAGTCAGGCGGCGCAGGCGTCGTTCAGACGAAGCGTCGCGGAATGCGAGGGCTGAGCCGCACGACGAGTTCCTCGGACATGGTCTCGGTGGCGTCGCCCCACTCCTGAAGGGTCTGCTCCCCCGTGCTGCCATCGCCCCACAGAGTGACGAGATCGCCGACGGCGACATCGGCATCGTCGTCGAGGCCGATCCAGGCCCTGTCGACCTCGAGAGGGCTGACAAGCGGATGCCGCCGGCCGTGGAGGGCGACACCGACTCGGCCGGGCGCGAGTGTCGAGAGTCCGTCTGCGAAGCCGAGGTCGATGGACGCCCGGCGGCCATCCGGAAGCACCTCGATCGACGAGACGGGCGCGCGCATCGTCATCACCTGACGCAACCCCATGCTGTGAGCGCTCGGCCCGTCGCCCGGCGGCAGTCCGTAGGCGAAGGCACCGAAGCGAACGAGGTCGAAGCGCGCGTCGGCTCGGGCGAAGCCGGCAGCGCTGGCTGCCAGATGCCTGAGCGGTGCCTCGACACCAAGATCGCGTGCCACGGCGACCGCCTCGTCGAATCGGGCGATCGAGAGCGAATCCTCGTGGTCGTCGGCCTCGGCGATGTGAGTCCAGACGCCGACGATCTCGACCACCCCTCGATCCTCCAGCGACCGTGCGAGGCTGACGAGGTCGGGCCAGTCCTCCGGTGTCGCCCCGTTGCGGTGCAGCCCCGTGTCGATCTTGAGGTGGACTCGGGCGGTCGACGACGACGGGGAAGCGGCGATGGACTGCAACTGGTCGACGGTCGAGATACCGAGATCGATCGAGGCAGAGAGGGCGGCACCCGGATCGTCGGCCGGATCGAGCAACCAGGCGAAGATCCGCGTCGGCGGGGCGATGCCTGCCTCGCGGAGTGTCAGAGCGGTCGGCACGTCGAGCGCACCAATCCATGAGATGCCCGAGTCGACGGCGGCTCTGGCGACGTCAACGAGTCCGTGCCCGTAGGCGTCGTTCTTGACGACGACCATCACCTGGGCCGGGGCGACCCGCGCGGTCAACACGTCGAGGTTGTGGCGGAGTGCGCTGAGATCGACGACGATCTCGCCTATCGATGCGGTCATGAGTAGCTCCGAACGATTCTGTCGCCCAGCGAGGCGGTGACCTCTGCCGCTGTCTTTCCGAGGTTCGCGGCCCACGAGAGCGGGGACGGATACCCCTTCGCCTCGTCTCCGAAGACAACCACCTCGTCACCGGGCGAGACGGGAGTGTCTCCGACATCGAGCATGAAGACGTCCATGGCGACCCGGCCCGCGACCGGATGAGTGGATCCGGCGAACCACGCCCGCCCCCCGAGGCACGCGTGCCGGTCGATGCCGTCGCTGTAGCCGAGGCAGACCATGGCGAGCGTGGTCGGCGCCGCGGTGCGGTACACGTAGCCGTACGAGACGCCCTCACCGGCTCCGACCTTCTTGGTCGAGAGGACGCGTGCCGAGAGAGTCATCGCGGGCGAGAGTCCGAGACGCCGCGGATCCGGAACAAAGATCGTGTCGAGCCCGAAGAGCTCCGGGCCGATGAGCGCGACGTCGCCCGCGCCCTGCTCGGCGCTCCGGATGGCGGGAATCGAGACACCGGCGTCGCGGATGGCCGCAGCGGCGGCGTCGTGCGACACCAGGAAAGTATCGATCGCTTCGCCGTCGAGGGCAGCGGCGATCGCAGTGGCTCCGTGACCGTAGGCGTCGCCGCGCAGATCGACGACGACGCGATGAGGCTCTCCCAGCGCGATCAGGATCCGTGCGTTGCGGCGTACGACGTCGAGGTCGATGACAGCACGGCGCGGTGGCGACGAATGTGTCGTGAGAGCTGACGACATCACTAGATCGTGGTGAAGACGCTCTTGACGTTCGCGACGATCACTTCTCGCGACTTGGCGGCCAGACGATCGAGTTCGGCGTGCGCTGCCGACGTAGCATAGGCGACGTCGCGGCGTTCCAGCGCAGCCCTGATGATGGCGTCGCTGACGGAGGGGTTCAGGGGAAGCACCGGTCCCTTGGTCTGAGTCGCGATTGAGGAGCCCGCTATGACGCCTTCGCGGCCATTGCCGTTGCCGCCGCCCGAGGTGACGACGCCGAGTGGCACAGCGCCGGTATCGAGGTTCCACTCCGACGCGTTGTCTTCGAAGCCGACGACGGTTCCGTGCGCTGACTCAATGACGATGTATCCGACCTGGCGAGGAACGCCGCGCCGCGCCGAGAAGGGGAAGATTCCGACGCCGCCGAGGACCGTCCCGTCGGCGAGCGTGATGCCTCCGCCGAGCAGTTCCGCACCGGCTCCAACGGCGAAGAAGGGCACGCCATCGTCTGCAAGCGCACGCAGCGCGGCGGCGTTCTCGGTGAGGTCGGCGTGGACAGCGCGCACAGCCGAGATGGGCCCGTTGCCGATCACGACGATGTCGGCGTCCTTCGGCAGACGTCGGCCCATCGTGTGCTGTACGACGTCGACACGATGACCCGCCCGTTCGAGACGAGCCGTCAGTGCCGTGACGTTGCCACGTTCACCGCTTGCCTCGAGGTGCTCGGGATAGAGCTCGAGGATCGAGACGGACTGTGAGGATGACGAACTCAAAACGAGACCTCCATGTCGCCGTAACCGATGATCTTCCTCGCGAGCATCATCTGCTCGTAGTTGACGACCCACGTCTTGTGGCCCGTCGTCGGTGCGGGAAGTGCGCGCATCAACTCGATGGCCTTCTTAAGGTCGGGTTCGATGGTGCCGACCGGGATGCCCTCGTGCTCGAGCCTGAGCGCAAACTGCCAGGCCTTCGCACCCGTCAGCACATCGACGTGGTCGAGCTGGGCGAAATCGATGTCGTAGAGCCAGGAGACGTCGGGAGTACCTTCGTCGATCGCGACCATGACCTGCTCCGGCGCTGAGGGAAGCGCATCGAGATTGAGCTGGAGGCTCGCGGCGTTCTTGAACATCACGAACTCCACCTTCTCGTCTCCGAAGTCGAGTAGTTCGCCGCGCCCGTAGGCCGGCGTCATCGACGAGAAGGCGGCCGATGCTTTCGCGAGGTCGAATTCGGTGCCGAGCACCTGCGCGGCCGTGGCGAGCGCCGCCGCGGCATCGATGCCGTAGTGCAGCCCCTTGGCGGGGAGAGCGATGTCGGCCAATTCTCCGGCCACCCGCACGCGGGCACCGGTGCTGTCCCACGATTCGAGCTCGGCCAGGGCATCGATCGTCGCGGTCGATGCTTCTTCTCGGTGATTGGCAGCATTGAACAGGCCGTGAGCAGAGCTCGCGACCAGCTTCGGCGAGGCGCCGAAGTAGGTGACGTCGGGAACCGGGCCACCCTTTTTCGCGAGGATCTCGCCGATCTTCGACAGATAGGCGTCGTCGCGGTTGCTGATGACGTGCTTCGTCGCCACAGCCGCGGTGTCGAGCATCATGTCGGCGACGACCTCGGTCTCGAAGAACCGGTAGAGCTGGTCTACCTGCACGTTCAGCATGAGAATCGTCGACGGCAGCAGGGTCTTCGACAGCTCGAGCGCGAACGCCTCATCGACCTCGAGGATGCCGATATCGGCCTTCAGCTTGCCGGTCACGCCGACCTCGGACAGCAGGGCGGAGGAGATGCCCTGCGGCAGGTTCGCTCCGGACGGGTTTGTGAACACGGTGAGACCGTGCCCACGGAGAACCTCCGTGAGCATGTGCGTGGTCGTGGACTTGCCGTTGGAGCCGAGGACGAAGACGATGCCGTACTCGAACTGGGCGACGACGTTCTTGATGAAGCCGGGCGCCATCTTGTTGACGATGTAACCGGGCAGCGCCGAGCCGCCGCCGCGAGCCCGGGTGACAGCCCGGACCGCGCGACCGACGAGAACGGGCGCGATATAACGCATCCGCGGCCTACTCGAGGTAGTCGCGCAGGGACTGCGACCGCGACGGGTGGCGGAGCTTCGCCATCGTCTTCGACTCGATCTGACGGATGCGCTCACGGGTCACGCCGAACGTGTCACCGATCTGGTCGAGCGTCTTCGGCATGCCGTCGCCGAGTCCGAAGCGCATGCGGATAACGCCCGCTTCGCGCTCGGAGAGGGAATCGAGAAGCGACTCGAGCTGCTTCTGCAGCATGGTGAAGCCTACGGCGTCGGCCGGAACGACCGCTTCGGTGTCTTCGATCAGGTCGCCGAACTCGCTGTCGCCGTCTTCACCCAGGGGTGTGTGCAGCGAGATGGGCTCACGCCCGTACTTCTGCACCTCGACGACCTTCTCGGGAGTCATGTCGAGCTCGCGCGACAGCTCTTCGGGCGTGGGCTCGCGGCCCAGGTCCTGCAGCATCTGGCGCTGAACGCGGGCGAGCTTGTTGATGACCTCGACCATGTGCACGGGGATGCGGATGGTGCGGGCCTGGTCGGCCATGGCGCGGGTGATGGCCTGTCGGATCCACCAGGTCGCGTAGGTAGAGAACTTGAAGCCCTTCGTGTAGTCGAACTTCTCGACCGCGCGGATGAGGCCCAGGTTTCCTTCCTGGATCAGGTCGAGGAACTGCATCCCGCGACCCGTGTAGCGCTTGGCGAGGCTCACGACGAGTCGCAGGTTGGCGCCGAGCAGATGGCTCTTGGCGCGGGCGCCGTCTCGGGCGACCCACTGCAGCTCGCGGCCGTACGCCGACTTCTTCTCGGCTTCGCTCATCGTCGACATCGTGTCTTCGGCGAAGAGTCCCGCCTCGATGCGCATGGCGAGCTCGACCTCTTCGGCCGCGTTCAGGAGCGCGACCTTACCGATCTGCTTCAGGTAGTCCTTGACGGGGTCTGCCGTGGCACCGGTGATCGCGGTCGAATAGACCGGAACGTCGCTGTCGTCGTCGGCGTCAGAGATGACGAGGGCTCCGGCGGGCAGAACGATCTCTGCTGCGGGCTTGGGCGATCCGTCGTCGGTCTCGTCGTCGGTCGTGGCCTCGTCTTCGTCGACGACGACCTCGACGACAGCGCCCGCCTCGGCATCGTCGTCGTCAGCGCCAGGACCGTCGGCTTCTGCGGCGGCCTTGGCCTTCTTGGCGGCGGCAGCGGTCTTCGCAGCAGCGGCCTTGGTCGGAGCCTTCGCCGCCTTGGCTGCGGGAGCCTTCGTCGCGGTGGTCTTGGCGGCAGCGGCCTTGGCGGCGGCGGCCTTCGTCACCGGCTTTGCCGCAGCAGCGGCAGGCTCGTCAGCGACGGGTTCGAGTGTTGTGGTTGATTTGCGGGTGGCCATACGATCACCTTTCACGCCGGTCTCACCGGGTGGATTCGGCTCTCACGAGTCGATGCCAATTGGAGGCTGGAGTTGTTTTCTGACATTACTAAGACCCATGTCAAGTGCTGGTTTTTCGTGTCTGGCTTACCAGACACCCTGCACAAGAACGGGTCTCGATTCTCAATTATTGCACGGATTGAACAGTCGACCCTCCGCCTAGGGGCGTCGACGCTTCCACCGTCCCACCAGTGCAACCCATAAGGGGGCCACGGATATTCCCTCGTCCTCCTGAAGCCGTCGCCGGGTTCGTCGGCGGGCTCGCAGGAGAAAGACGACGCCCGCTCCGATCACGACGTATTGAATCGAGAAGGCCAGCCTGAAGGCATCCATCGAGTAGAGAGCGGTGCTCACGCCGGCGTCGTACTGGATATCGAGGATGACCCCGATCAGGAACAGCATGACGAAACTGGCCATGAAGCCGCCCACGTTCACGACGCCGTTCGCGGAGCCCAGAGAACGGGCCGGGTTGAACGACCGGGCGAAGTCGAATCCGATCAGCGAGCCGGGGCCGCCGACGCCGAGGGTCACGGTGAGAATCGCAATCAGCCAGATGGGCGGGATGCCCGGCCAGAGAAGCACGGCGGCCCACACGAAGCCGAGAGCCGCAGTGATGCCCAGCACGAGGTTGGACCGCCGAAGCGGAAAGCGGGCGCTCAGAATGCCGAGGATCGGTCCGGCGACCATTCCGGAGATCACGATCACGACGAGGAAGGCCGCCGCGGTGCCGCGGTCGAGTCCCACAGCGGAGACGAGAAAGGGGAAACCCCAGAAGATCGTGAAGACCGTTCCCGAAGACTGACTCACGAAATGCGACCAGAAGCCCAACTGGGTCCCGGGCCTGCGCAGAGTGGGGCCCAGCATCCGGATGGCCTCGCGCATGCTGGCGGCGCGTCCGTCGCCGGGGGTGTCTGGCGGGCGATTCGTGAGAAAGACGACAGAGAGCACGAGAGCGGCGAACGACACGGCAGCGGCGACCGAGAAAGCGGGAGTCCAACCGAATGTGTGCAGCACCCACGCGAAGGGCAGCGCGGAGAGCACCTGCCCGAGCTGTCCGATATTGCCTACCCACTGGCTGAGCTGGGGCACGATCGGCCCTGCGAACCAGGAATTGACGAGTCGGATGACCGAGATGAATACGGCAGCGTCGCCCGCTCCGACGAACACCCGCCCGAGAACAGCCGTCGGGATATCCGGTGCCGACGACAGGACGAGCTGCCCCGCGACCATGAGCGTGCACCCGGCAGAGATGAGCCACTTCGGCCCCACCCTGTCGATGAGGATGCCCACAGGAATCTGCAGCCCCGCGTAGACGATGAGCTGGACGACGGCGAGTGTCGAGAGAAGCGCCGCCGACGAGTCGAATCGCGCCGCTGCATCGACTCCGGCCACTCCGAGCGTCGTGCGCTGCATCACCGCCGTCATGTAGGCGAAGACTCCGACGAAGAAGACAAGCCAGGCGCGTCGGGAGTTCACCTGCTCAATGCTACGGCCCCGCTGGGGCAGAGCTCGATGTCCTGCGTGGGGCGCAGACCGGGATCAGAGCCCGAGCGACGGCCCCGAGTCGTCGTCGCCCGCGCGACGGATGGCGAGGAACTTCTCGAGCTCTTCGGCGATCTCGTCTGCCGACGGCAGCTCACCGTCTTCATCGGTGAGTGGCGACTTGAGCGGTGTTCCCTGCATGTATGCGTCGTGACGCTCCTCGAGCGTGCCCACGAGCTTCTCGAGATCGCCGTTGGTGCCGACCTGCTCGTCGATCTTCGTCAGGAAGACGCGCCCCTCCTCGCGGAGTTTGTCGGTGGGGAAGATGAGGCCGGTGGCGGCATTGATGCTCTCGAGACTGGCCAGTGCTGCGAGAGGGAATTCCGTGTCGGCGAGGTAGTGCGGAACCAGGAGCGCGAAGCCCGCGACGGGATGTGCCACCTCTTGAAGGCGGAACTCGACGAGATGCATCGCGTTCGCGGGCACCTGGGTGTGCGGCTTCCACACGGAGAGAGCGTCGATGAGTTCGACCCGATTACCGCTCACGGTCACCCTGATGGGTCGCGTGTGCGGCACGGGCATCGGGATCGCGTGCACCGACGTCGTGGTCTTGATCTTCAAGCGTCCGATGAGATCGATGACCGACGAGGTGAACGCCTCCCACCGGAAGTCCGGTTCGAATCCGTTGAGGAAGAGGAAGGGCTGATTCAGTTCGTCTTGCACGAGGTAGAGGCGCAGCACGGGCGGCTGGTAGTCGCTGAGGTGATCCTGGTCGAAGTAGATCACGGGCCGTCGGGCTCGATAGTCGAGCAGTGCATCGGTGTCGAACTCGGCGATCACACGGTTGCTGAGGTTGTCGAGAATGTACTCGCCGACCTGCGCGACGGCGCCGCCGGCGTCGGTGAAGCCCGTGAGCGCCACGACGAGGTCGAGGCCCTCGGGGATGTTGCCGAGCTCGCCGGTGATCTCGTACAGCTCGCTCGAATCGGTCATGAATTCAACTCTAATCGCGGCGGCTGGCGCCACCGGGCCGCCTCGGCATGCCGAGAGCGAACATCTGCGCCATAGGGTTGGAGCATGACTCTCGCCTCCCTTTCCCTCTCCTCATCCGACGCCGGCGATGTCGCGGCCGATGTTCTCGTTCTGGGCGTGACCCGCACCGACGACGGTCCCGCACTCGTCGGCTCGGCGGCCTCGATCCTCGGCGCCGACCCCGCGTTCGCCGATCTCTCGGTCCTTGGCGTGACGGGCTCGAAGGACGACCTCGTGCGGGTGCCCGCGCCGAATGGCATCGCCGCCCGGTCGATTGCGCTCGTCGGGCTGGCCTCGGCCACGCCGACCGCCGACGACCTGCGATACGCCGCAGGCTCGGCCGCACGCCGGATGCTCGGGGTCGGCTCCATCGCCATCGCACTGCCCGTCGAAGACGAGTCACAGGCACGGGCCGTGCTGGAGGGTTGCCTGCTCGGTGCCTACGAATACACGGAATACCGCGCGGACGGTGGATCAGCGAAGTCCCGCCCCGCCGAGTCGTTCACCCTCGTCACGTCGATCTCGGTATCTGCCGAGACCGTCGCCTATGCGACCGAGGTGGGCCGCGCCATCCACCTCGTTCGCGACCTCGTGAACGAGTCGCCGCTCGATCTCTACCCGCAGACGTTCGCCGCGCGTGCCGCCGAACTGGGCAGCATTCCCGGCGTCGAGGTCACGATCTGGGACGAGACGCAACTGGCCGATGAGGGATTCGGTGGCATTCTGGGCGTCGGACAGGGCTCGTCGCGGCCGCCGCGCCTGGTGAAGGTCAGCTACTCCCCCGCAGACGCCGCCGAGGCGCGGCACATCGCCCTCGTCGGCAAGGGCATCACCTTCGACTCCGGCGGCCTCTCCTTGAAGCCCGCTGCCTCGATGATCGGTATGAAGTACGACATGGCCGGAGCCGCCACGGTGCTATCCGTGGTTCTCGCTGCTGCCCGGCTCGCTCTGCCGACGCGGGTCACCGCCTGGCTCTGCCTCGCAGAGAACATGCCCTCGGCCACGGCGATCAGACCGGGCGACGTGCTCCGGATCCGGGGCGGCAAGACCGTCGAGGTGCTGAACACCGATGCCGAAGGTCGACTCGTGCTCGCCGACGGTCTGATGGCCGCGAGCGAGGAGTTCCCCGACGCGATCATCGACGTGGCGACTCTGACCGGCGCGGCCAGCGTCGCGCTCGGCAACCGCTACGTGGGCACGCTCGGAAGCTCCCCGCTCGTCGGAGAGGTGCTCCGCGCCGCCGAATCGGCAGGCGAGCTCCTCTGGCACATGCCCCTCGGTGAGGAATTCCGACCCATGCTGAACTCCGATATCGCAGACATCGCCAACATCAAGCCCGGCAACACGGCGGGAGGCATGCTGATCGCGGCGGTGTTCCTGAACGAGTTCATCGGCACGGCGGCTGACGGATCGGGGCGGATCCCCTGGGTGCACCTCGACATCGCGGGGGCGGGCACGAACAAGGATTCGCTGTACGGCTACACCGGAAAGGGACCGACGGGCGTGACCGTGCGCACGCTTCTCGCTCTGGCAGCCTCGGCGGCGCCCACGCGGCCCGAGTGAAGTCGACCGTAGTAGGCTCGACAGGGCGCAAAACCACGCCAACACAGCCCGCTCCGCTCATCAGTGGAGCGCGGGCGAGCACGAATTCTCAAGAGGGAGTCACCGCGGGTGTCTGAACAGAACTTCGACCTGGTCGTTCTCGGCGGCGGAAGCGGCGGCTATGCGGCGGCTCTTCGAGCCAGCCTCCTCGGCCTCACCGTGGCCCTGATCGAGAAAGACAAGCTGGGCGGCACGTGCCTGCACCGCGGCTGCATTCCTACGAAGGCCCTGCTGCATTCGGCAGAAGTCGCCGACGCGGCACGGAGTGCATCGAAGTACGGCATCTCGGCCACGTTCGACGGCGTCGACATCGCCGGGGTCACGTCGTATCGCGAGGGCATCGTCTCAAGCAAGTTCAAGGGCCTCGAGGGGCTCATCAAGGCCCGCAAGATCACCGTCATCCGAGGCGAGGGCCGCTTGGTCTCTCCCACTCGTGTGCAGGTCGGCGACGACGTCATCGAGGGCAAGAACGTCGTTCTCGCGACGGGGTCCTACGCGCGTTCCCTTCCGGGACTCGAGATCGGCGGTCGCGTGATCACGAGCGAACAGGCGCTCGAGCTCGACTTCGTTCCCCAGAAGGTCGCGATTCTCGGCGGCGGCGTCATCGGGGTCGAGTTCGCCAGTGTGTGGAAGTCGTTCGGGTCGGAGGTCACGATCATCGAGGCCCTGCCCCATCTCGTCCCCAACGAGGAGGAGTCGATCAGCAAGCAGTTCGAGCGCGCGTTCCGCAAGCGCGGGATCGAATTCTCGCTCGGCACGCGATTCCAGTCGGTCGAGCAGAATGACGACGGCGTCGTCGTGACGCTGGAGGACGGCCGACGAATCGAGGCCGAGCTCCTCCTGGTCGCCGTCGGACGTGGACCCTCGACGCAGGGCCTCGGATTCGAAGAGGTCGGCGTAGAGGTCGACCGCGGCTTCGTCATCACGAACGAACGACTCGAAACGAACATCCCGGGGTTGTACGCGGTGGGCGACATCGTGCCTGGCCTCCAGCTGGCGCACCGCAGCTTCCAGCACGGCATCTTCGTCGCGGAAGAGATCGCGGGCCTGTCGCCGCAGGTCGTCGACGACGTGAACATCCCCAAGGTGACCTACTCGGATCCTGAGGTGGCATCCGTCGGCCTCACAGAGGCAAGGGCGATCGCCGAGTACGGCCAGGACCGTGTCGCTTCGTACGACTACAGCCTGGGCGGCAACGGCAAGAGTCACATCATCGGCACGACCGGCTCGGTCAAGGTCGTTCGCGTCGCCGACGGGCCCGTTGTCGGAATCCACATGATCGGTGCTCGCGTCGGCGAACTGATCGGTGAGGCGCAGCTCATCGTGAACTGGGAGGCGTACCCGGAGGACGTCGCGCAGCTCGTGCACGCGCATCCCACGCAGAACGAAGCCCTCGGCGAGGCACACCTCGCTTTGGCAGGCAAGCCCCTGCACGCGCTGTAGCCAGCCGCGTCACCCCAAGACCCAATACAAGTAAGCTAAAAACCACGATCGGTTTCTAAAGGAGACAAGCTAATGAGCGAATCCGTCAACCTTCCAGCACTCGGTGAGAGTGTCACAGAGGGAACGGTAACCCGCTGGCTCAAGAGTGTGGGAGACCGCGTCGAGGTCGACGAACCCCTGCTCGAAGTGTCAACGGACAAAGTGGACACAGAGATCCCGTCACCCGTAGCCGGTGTGATCGAGGAGATTCTGGTCCAGGAAGACGAGACCGTCGAGGTCGGAACCGCGCTTGTGCGCATCGGAGACGGCAGCTCCGCCGCCGCATCCGAGGCTCCCGCGGAGCCCGAGGCGGCAGACGAGATTCCCGCCGAGGAGCCGTCGGTCGACGCCGAGACCGAGGCCGAGGCACCTGCCCCCGCTCCCGAGCCCGAAGAGGCCCCTGCAGAGCCTGCCCCCGCGGCAGAGCCCGCACCCGCGGCGACGCCCGCTCCCGAAACTCCGGCACCGGCCGCGGCAGCCGCTCCGGCACCGACTCCTGCGGCTGCGGCTGCAGCTCCTGCCCCGGCTGCAGCTCCCGCCGCACCCGCCCCGGCCGCTGCCCCCGCGTCGGACGACTCGTCCCGTGCGGCTAACGCCGGTTACGTCACCCCCCTTGTCCGCAAGCTCGCGGGCGACAACGGTATCGACCTCTCCACCATCACGGGTAGCGGCGTCGGCGGACGAATCCGCAAGGAAGACGTACTGGCCGCCGCAGAGGCCGCCAAAGCACCGACCGCATCGGCATCCGCCGAAGCTCCTGCGGCCGTTGCAACGACCCTGCCTGTGTCAGACCTCCGTGGCACGACGCAGCCGATGTCGCGTCTGCGCAAGGTCGTCGCACAGCGCGCGGTCGAGTCGATGCAGTCCACGGCTCAGCTCACCAGCGTGGTCGAGGTCGACGTCACCCGCGTCGCCGCCCTGCGCGACAAGGTGAAGGCCACGTTCCAGGAGAAGACCGGCAACAAGCTGAGCTTCCTGCCCTTCTTCGCCCTGGCTGCGACGGAGGCCCTCAAGGCGTACCCGATCATCAACGCGACCGTCGACGGCGACAGCATCGTCTACCCCGATCACGAGAACGTGAGCATCGCGGTCGACACCGAGCGCGGTCTGTTGACGCCCGTCGTCAAGAACGCCGGCGAACTCGACCTCGCCGGGTTCGCCCGCGAGATCGCCGACCTGGCGACGCGCACGCGCGACAACAAGCTCAAGCCCGACGAGCTCGCTGGCGGAACGTTCACGCTGACGAACACCGGTTCGCGCGGCGCGCTCTTCGACACCCCCGTCGTCTTCCTCCCCCAGGTCGCGATCCTCGGCACCGGCATCGTGTCGCGCAAGCCTCTCGTGGTCAAGACGAGCGAGGGCGAGGCCATCGCCATCCGCTCGACGGTCTACCTGGCGCTGAGCTACGACCACCGCATCGTCGACGGCGCTGACGCTGCTCGATTCCTCGTCGCCGTCAAGAACCGCCTTGAAGAGGGCGCGTTCGAAGGCAACCTGGGTTACTGAGCGCTCATAAAGACATCGCGAATTCGCCAGCCGGCCTCGCCCTTCAGCAGAAGGAACGAGGCCGGTTGGCCGTTTAACCGGGCAGCGACGAGAGCGGAACCGCCCCAGGAGCCGGTGACGACGGCGCCTCCTGCGTCAATGAGAGCTGAGGGGGCATCGGCGGGCTGCGCCGCCAGGTAATCCTCCTGAAACACGGTCGCGGCGCATGCCTCGGGTTCGGCCGCCGCGGCACATCCGTCGTTCACCTGAGACAGGGTCTGCAATGCGGCGGCCGGGTCGTCGCCCGACAGTGCGGAGTCGTCGTCTGTGTTCACGGGCAGGTCGGCATCCGCAGACGAGGGGCCGGGTGCCGATGCTGGTGGCGTCGAGGTCTTCTGCCCACCAGCCTGCGCGCCGTCGTTCGGCGATGGAAGGACGAGAAGAAGCCCGGTCGTCGCCACGACCGCGCACACGGCGCCGACGAGCAGGGGCCTACGACGCCAGCGCTTCGAGGCCCTGCGGGTGTGGACAGCCTCTTCCGTTGGAGGCGTCGGGGCCTGCGGTGCGTGCCTGGTGGTGAGCCGGGCTGTGACACCGACGACCGATGCGGCGAACTCCAGTCCGGTCGACGAGACTCCGAGAACCCGTAGCGCCGCGATCAACCGGTTTTCGCTGGGAGCTGGTTCGGGAGGCGGCCGCGTCGGTGACCAGTCATACGACGCACTCTCAGCAGCAGCAGCGGCGGCGGGCTCGACATCCGTGCGCTGCGGCGACGCGTGTGTGCGCAGTGCTGACTCCGCGTCTGGAACTGGGAGGGAGACGACCTGCGGTGGAGCGAGAGAGAAGAGAATTCGTTCCAGTTCGACGAGGAAGAGTCTTCTCGGGCCCTCGGATATCGCTCTCGCGCTGCGCTCCAGATCGAACCCCGCGGGCATCCGGTCGGAGTCGACGTGTGCGAGAACCTCGTCGACCACGTCGAGCAGGTCGCCGTGATCCGAGCTCACGGCGTCTCGCCAGCCTGCCTGCCTCGGGTCCACCCCCTCGTCCGCTCGAACTCTGCCACCGGGCCAGGCGGCTGAGTAGTGATCCTGCGGCGCCTGACGAAGGACACCACGACCGAAGCCCGTGAGGGTCGGTGATCCGCGGTCATCGAAGACGATCCGGCGGGGGTGGATCCCGCCGTGGGTGACGCCGGCGTCGTGGAGGGACTGGAGGGTCGAACACAGGGGCGCGAGAATAGTGACCGCTTGGCCGGCGCTCAGCGAACTCGACTGCTCCAGGTATGTCGATAGCGACGGCCCGGGCAGTCTCTCGAAGATCAGGCACGGCGGAGCGCCTTCGCGCATGCTGGAGACGTCGAGCAGCCGCGTCACGTGAGGTATCGCGGTCGCGCTCAGGGCTGCCAGCTCCACGTCGATGGAGGACGGCGAGGTGCCGGCGTTGAAGACCTTGAGGATGCGCGGGGTCGAGGTGCCCCCGTCTCTCCGAAACGACGGGTGGGCGAGGAAGAGTGCGGCTCGTGTTCCCGTGTGGATGCGGCGGACCACCCGATGCCCTGCGACGTCGTCGAGCATGGCGGCCTCGAGCACAGCTGTTCCAGGTGCCGCCTGCGGGGCAGCAGGAGTCGGTCGCCGGCGGAGGGTCATACAGTGATCCTTCATCGTCCGGCAGCGCGTGTGCCGAACCGGGGCCACATATGTGCAGTGCGGGGCGCCGCGGTCGTTGTGGAGGAGCAGTGAGACTGCCGTGAGCGAACTGGTCGGCATGATCGAATCCGACTCGGTATCCTTGACGCATGGCACGCAAGTCTGAGCAATCCACCCCGAAGGCCCCCAAAGAACCGGGCCGCATCAAGCAGATGTGGCAGGTCTTCAACATGACCCGCCGCTACGACAAGAACGTCGTGTGGATCATGGCGCTGGGATTCCTTCTTCCCATCGCAGCGGGACTCGTGGTGGCCCTCCTTCTGTCGGATGGCAACGGCTTCGCCATGGCCATGTGGATCATCGCCGGCGTTCTCGCTGGCTTCCTTGTCGCACTGATCATCCTCGGGCGTCGGGCTGAGCGTGCCGCCTATGGCCAGATCGCCGGCCAGCCGGGTGCCGTGGGCGCCGTCCTCCGGTCGAGCCTCAAGCGCAGCTGGCGGGGCAGCGAAATGCCTGTCGCCGTGAACGGCAAGACTCAAGACGCCGTCTACCGCGCTGTCGGTCGTGGCGGAGTCGTTCTGATCAGCGAGGGCTCGAAGACGCGAACAACCCGCATGCTCGAAGAAGAGCGTCGCAAGGTGCTGCGCGTCCTCCCCAACGTTCCGGTCACGTTCCTGTACGTCGACTCCCACGACCCCGACGCGGTGCCCCTGCACAAGGTCGCCAGCCGTATGGCCAAGGTCAAGCCCGCTCTCAACAAGGCCGAGGTCATGGCCGTGAGCAACCGACTCACCTCGCTCGGCTCCACCGGCATGCCGATCCCCAAGGGCGTCGATCCCTTCAAGGTGCGGCCGCAGCGCGGACGTTGACCCGCGTCAGCGGCGCCTGACAAGCACGGTTCCGGCGAAGACGTCGTGCAGGCCGCGCTGATCCGAGTCCCAGATGAGGGCGGGGATGAGCAGCAGCAGCAGGCCCGTGCGAAGGGCCGGGCGCCACACGCCCGCATAGCTGCCGTCGACCTTAACGATGCGGATACCGAGGACGAAGTGGCCGAGGCCGCTGCCCAGGGTCGACAGTAGAACGACCTGTTCGACCGCGAAGATCACCAGGCTCGCCCAGTCGCTGCCGAAGAAGAACGCGAAGTAGACGACGTAGCACGCGGCGAAGTCGATGAAGATGGCAGCCAGACGGCGGCCGCTGCGGGCGACGGACCCGACACCCGTCTGCGGGAAGCCCATCCGCTCCCCCGGCCAGTTGCTGGGCGGAGCCCCTTGGGGCGACGAGGACGCGGTCAAGTTGGGCACCAGACGAGTTTACGGCCGCTCTCGTGAGGGCATTGAAGGCAAGCCGTAACATGCCCGAAACAAATGCGTCACTGATGGGTAACCGCTTCCCCGTAGGCTCGTGACGGCTGCGTTCGCAGCTGTTCCTCTGTACCAAGCCATTTTGGAGTCTCTCACATGTTCAGTGATTCTTCTGAGGTGCTCAAGTTCATCAAGGACACGGACGTTAAGTTCCTTGATATTCGGTTCACCGATCTTCCCGGTGTCCAGCAGCACATCACTATCCCCGCGTCGACGGTCGATGAGTCCTTCTTCACCGTCGGGCAGATGTTCGACGGATCGTCGATCCGCGGTTTCGCGTCGATCCACGAGTCGGACATGCAGATCATCCCTGACGTGTCGACGGCCTACATCGATCCGTTCCGCGTCAACCGCACGCTGATCATGATCTTCGACATCTACAACCCGCGCAACGGTGAGATCTACCACCGTGACCCGCGCCAGGTCGCCAAGAAGGCCGAGAAGTACCTCGCCTCGACCGGCATCGCCGACACGGCATTCTTCGCCCCCGAGGCAGAGTTCTACATCTTCGACGACGTGAAGTACGAAGTGAACCAGCACTCGAGCTCCTACTCCGTCGACTCCGACGAGGCTGCCTGGAACTCGGGCCGCACCGAAGAAGGCGGAAACCTCGCCAACAAGACGCCCTACAAGGGCGGTTACTTCCCCGTCAGCCCGGTCGACAAGCACGCCGACCTGCGCGACGACATCGTGCTCGAACTGATGGCTGCCGGGCTCGAGGTCGAGCGTGGCCACCACGAGGTCGGCACCGCCGGCCAGGGTGAGATCAACTACAAGTTCGACACCATGGTGCACGCGGCCGACGACATCCTGAAGTTCAAGTACATCGTCAAGAACGTCGCCGAGCGCTGGGGCAAGACGGCCACGTTCATGCCCAAGCCGCTCTTCGGCGACAACGGGTCGGGTATGCACACTCACCAGTCGCTGTGGAACGATGGCGCGCCGTTGTTCTACGACGAGGCGGGCTACGGCGGCCTCAGCGACATCGCTCGCTGGTACATCGGTGGAATCCTGGCTCACGCCCCCGCCGTGTATGCGTTCACCAACCCCTCGGTCAACAGCTATCACCGCCTGGTTCCCGGGTTCGAAGCACCCGTCAACCTGGTCTACTCGGCGGGAAACCGCTCGGCATCGATCCGTATCCCCATCACGGGAACGAACCCGAAGGCCAAGCGCATCGAGTTCCGCACGCCGGATGCGTCGGGTAACCCGTACCTCGCCTTCGCGGCTCAGCTCATGGCTGGCCTCGACGGAATCATCAACCGGATCGAGCCGCACGAGCCGGTCGACAAGGACCTCTACGAGCTGCCGCCCGAAGAGGCGAAGCTCATCCCCCAGGGTCCCGCGTCATTGGGCGAGGCACTCGACGCGCTCGAGGCCGACCACGAGTTCCTGCTTGCAGGCAACGTGTTCACGATCGACCTGATCGAGAACTGGATCAGCTACAAGCGCGAGAACGAGATCAAGCCGCTGCAGCAGCGTCCGCACCCGTTCGAGTTCGAGCTCTACTACGGCGTCTAACGACACATGATCGAGGGGTTTCGGCCTCTCCCGATCCGCGACGAGTCCGCAAGAGTGGCCCGGTCCTTCCAGACCGAGAAGGCCACTCCTGCGGACTCGTTTGCTTTGTTCAGGGGCCAGGAGAGCTCGAATCCGCCTCAATCACCACGGGCGAACCGGATACTCTCAGCTCAGCGCCCCGTCGCGCCGGCAGGCAGGCGTGGATGCTCGTGTCCGACACGCCGTGGAGGTCCACCGGCTCGAGGCGATGACCGGGCGCCAGCGACGTCTCCGGACGAAGCTCGACCGACCGATCCTCCAGATGCACGGCACGCGAGCTCGGCGGCGACACGGCGCTGTGCCCTTCGACCACGCCGGGCAGGGCGAAGACCTCCGCGAGAAGACGTCCCCAGAGCTCCGGTTTCGATCGTTCGCTGAGCTGTCGTTGCGGACCCTCGGTGGAAACAGTGGGCCGTGATCCTTCTCGCGACGCTGTGTGCTGCATCGTCTAGGCGTAAATCCAGCTATCGCGTGGCGCGGGAGCGTTGGGTGGCCAGCTTGGCCTGTCGGTCGAACCCGAAGAGACGTCGGGCACCGAATCCCCCGATGGTCGTTCCGGCCGCCAGGCCGATTCCGGTGGCCAAGGCCATCACCACCGGCGGCAGGGTGTCGGCGACGGCGAACTCGGCATCCATGAATCCGTACAGCGCCCGATAGACGGCGAGGCCGGGGATGAGAGAGATGATTCCCGCCATGGTCACGGCCCCTTCGGGAACCTTGACCCACCGGTAGGCGAGGTATCCGACGATGCCCGCGACCGTTCCCGCGATCCCCGGGGCCAGTCCGGGCTGCGTGGCAAACGGAAGCACCAGCGAATAGACCGCGAAGATCCCTCCAGCGGCCATGGCCATCAGGAGGACGAGGCGAAGGCGCACGTAGGTGGTGAGAGCGAAACCGACGCCGATGAGCATCGCCCCGACGGTTCCGGAAACCAAGCCGATTCGATCTCCCAGCGATGTGGCGATGGTGACCGGAACGCCGATTCTGAGCGCGAACCCGAGGACGAGCGAGATGCCGACGGCGAGGCCGAGTGTGAGCATCAGCACCTCCATGCCTCGCGCCGTCGCCGTCACGTAGTACCCGTCGATGGCGTCCCTGGCCGACGCCGTCAGCCCGACACCGGAGAGGAGGGTGATGATTCCGGCGATGACGATCACCGTGGGGCTGTTGGAGCCCGGCAGTTCGATACCGACGGATCGCAACCAGAAGATGAAGACGGCGATGCTCGTCGTGGCGACGGCCGCTGCCATCTGAGCGAAGAATCCGGGTACAGACCACCGGCTGAGCCTGCGCACGATGAGGTGAGACATGGCCGCCGTGATCGCAGTGGCGAGGACGAGGACGATTCCCACGTCGAACATCACGACGACGCCGCTGGCCAGAATGGCTTGGCCCGCGGCCACGACCCAGTGCCGGTAGGGATGCGGGCTCGCCAGAATCGCCGTGAGGCGATCCCTGGCCGCGTCGACGTCGAGCGGTTCCTGCTGGCCGGCGATCTCGTCGATGAGACGATAGACGGCCTGCAGACGTGTGTAGTCGGTGGTGCGCACTCTCACGATCCGCATGACCGACAGCGGGTCCTCGTTCATTCCGCGATGGATCGACACGGTGATCGACGTGAACGTGATGTCCACATGCATCGCACTGATGCCGTACGCATCGCTGATTCTCAGTACTGTTGCCACCACATCGGACGCGGACGCACCAGTGGCGAGCATCGCCTCCCCGGCGCGCAGACAGAGGTCGATGACCAACCGGGCATGCCGCTGTGACAGAGCGTCATCGCCCCCGACCACCGAGATGATCTGGGTGGGAGCTCCAGCTCCTCGGATGGCACCACCCGCCAGCTCGATCAGGGACTGCCTGACCCGTCGGCGATGCACGTTCTGCCGGTCGTTGATGCCATCACTCACCGGTCAAGGGTACGGGCAAGGGGGTGCGATGTGTCCGAGCCCGCTCGGTCGTCGGCGAAAAATCTATGCGTCGTAGAACAGTCGCTCGAAGACGGCCCTGGCGCGCCGCGTGACACCCAGATAGTCCTCTTCCAACGTGGTCGCCGAGCCGGGAGGATACTCGAGCAGACGCGCGATTCCGTCGAGCGCCTTGCGGTCGCTCGGCAGCACATCCGAGTTCTTGTTGGCCCACAGTGTCACGGCAGAGCGAGCGCGCGATGCGAAGACCCAGGCGGCGCGAAGCACGGATGCGTCGGCCTCCGTGACGAGGTCGGCCGCGACAGCGGCATCCAGCGCTTCGAGCGTCGACGTGGTGCGCAGAGACGGAATGCGGCTGCCGAATTGGAGCTGGGTCAGCTGCACGAGCCACTCGACGTCGCTGAGGCTGCCTCGGCCCAGCTTGAGGTGCCGCAGCGGATCGGTGCCCTGTGGCAGACGCTCGTTCTCGACCCTGGCCTTGATTCTTTTGACCTCGCGAACCTCCTTCTCGGCGATCTCGGCGGGGTACCGGACGGTGTCGGCGAGCTCCTCGAAGTCGTGGATCAGCGACTCGTCGCCCACGAGTCCTCGAGCGCGGAGAAGCGCCTGCGCCTCCCACGTCAGCGACCAGCGGGCGTAGTACGCGCGATACGAATCGAGGGAGCGAACCACTGCTCCGTTCTTGCCCTCGGGGCGCAGATCGATGTCGATCTCGAGGGGAAGCCGGTTGTCTTCGGTCAGGCGCTTGATCTCGGTGGCGATGGCGAGCGCATGCGTCGCCGCATTCTGATTCTCGGCCGATCGCGCCCGGTAGACGTACATGACGTCGGTGTCCGATCCGAAGCCGACCTCTCGGCCACCGAGCCTGCCCATGCCGATGATGGCGAATTCGATCCCATCGTCTCCGCTCGGCATGGGCTGCCGCACGATCGTGGTGATGCCGGTCAGCAGAACGGTCGTGACGTCGGTCAGCCCGCGAGCGAGTTCGTCGACGGTGATGATGCCCAGAATCGACGAGATCGCGAGCCGCAGGACCTCGCGTCGGCGAGACGCGCGCAAGGCGCCCGCCGCGGCATCCTGTGTATCGTGACGCGCGATGATCGCGCGCATCTCCTCGTCGAGGACTGCACGGGTGCGCGGGCGCAGCTCGTCTTCGTTCTCGAGCCACGCCGCGGCCTCCGGTATCTTCTGGAGCAGCTGCCCGACGTATCTCGACGCCGAGAGCACGTGCGTGAGCCGTGAGGCTGCGCCGGAGGAATCGCGCAGCATCCGCAGGAACCAGTAGGTGTCTCCCAGGGAGTCGCTGAGACGCCGGAACGCCAGCAGTCCGTAGTCGGGGTCTGCGCCGTCCGCGAACCACTGCAGCATCACGGGCAGAAGATGCCTCTGAATGCTGGCCTTTCGAGAAACCCCGGAGGTCATGGCTTCGATGTGTTTGAGCGCTCCTCGCGGGTCGATGAACCCGATGGCTGCGAGGCGCGCCTCGGCCTGAACGCTCGTGAGAGCCACCTCGTCGGCCGAGAGGCCAGCCACGGCGGCGAGCAACGGGCGATAGAAGAGCCTGACGTGAAGGCTGCGCACACGGTGCTTGATGCCGTTCCACCGCTCGATGAGCTGGGCTGCGGACGGTTCGAGATCGGCGGCGCGCGCGAGCACGCGCTGGCCCAGTTCGTCGCGGGGCATCAGGTGGGTGCGTTTGAGAAAGCGGAGCTGCAGGCGGTGTTCGAGAAGACGAAGGATGCGGTAATCCTCCGCGAACTCGATCTGCTCGGCCCGGCCGATGTAGCCCCGGTCGGCCAGCGCCGTCAGTGCGGCGATCGTACCGGCTTGGTGGATCTCGTCGTCTGTCTGGCCGTGCACCAGCTGCAGGAGCTGAACCGTGAATTCGATGTCTCTGAGCCCGCCCGGCCCGAGCTTGATCTGGTAGTGAACGTCGTCGGACGGGATGTGCTCTGTGACGCGCTCCCGCATCTTCTGCGCCGATTCGACGAAACCCTCTCGTGACGCGCTCGACCAGACGCGCGGCGCGGTGGCCGCGACGTACGTCAGGCCGAGCTCGAGGTCACCGGCGAGTGGCCTGGCCTTGAGCAGCGCCTGGAACTCCCAGCTCTTCGCCCAGCGGTCGTAGTACGCGATGTGCGAGTCGAGCGAGCGCACGAGAGCGCCGTCCTTGCCTTCCGGACGGAGGTTGGGGTCGACCTCCCACAACCCGGGTTCGAGCCCGGACTCGTTGATTCCCCGCATCGTGAGCATGGCCAGTCTCGTGGCGATCTCGATCGCGCGCTCGGGCGGCAGTTCGCTGTCGACCCGCGCCTCGCCGACGAAGATCACGTCGACGTCGCTCACGTAGTTGAGCTCGCGCGCTCCGGCCTTGCCCATTCCGATGATGGCGAGCCGGGTGTCGGCCACGCTTTCGCGCTCGAAGCACCAGAGACCGAGTCCCTTGGTCGACAGGGTCGTGCGTGCAACGCTCAGCGACGCTTCGAGGGCGGCCGCGGCCAGGTCGGCGAGCACCGCGGCGATGCGGTCGAGCCCCGCGACCGGGTCGACCTGCTCGAGGTCGTACGCGGCCACTCGGGCCAGCAGAGACCGATAACGCACGCGGAGCGCTGTCCACCCGTCCTCCCCCGACGACGACGCAAAGCCGTCGTGCGATCCGACCGCGTCGAGCAGAGCCGTACGAGCCTCTTCGGCCGTGGGCAGCACCAGGCGCGGATCGGCGAGGACGGAGAGTTCAGCAGGATGACGGGAGAAGAAGTCTCCGAGCCCCTTCGACGCACCGAGCACGCGCACGAGACGCACCCGATAGCGCTCCTCAGCAAGAATCGCCGAGACATGCTCGGGAGAGCGGCGGAGGAGGATAGCCAGCAGTGACAACGCCTGGTCCGGATCCGCGGCAGCGGGGATGGCGGCGATCAGGTCGTCGACGTCGAGGCTCGCCAGCGAGGCGACGACACGCAGTTGTTCGTCTGCCCACTCAAGATCTGCGAAGCCCATTCGGGCCAGGTAACTAAGTGATCTCGATTCGCGCATGATCCTCCGGACGAGGGATGCGACGACCCCGTCGCATCCCTCGTGCGTCTCGGTTAGAGCATCTCCAGATTGCTCTTGAGCTCGAATGGCGTCACCTGTGCACGGTAGGCCTGCCATTCCTGACGCTTGTTGCGCAGCACGTAGTCGAAGACGTGCTCCCCCAGTGTCTCTGCAACGAGCTCCGAGCCTTCCATCAACGTGATGGCGCGGTCGAGGCTCGCGGGCAGCGGGTTGTACCCCAGAGCGCGACGCTCGGCCTCGCTGAGGCTCCACACGTTGTCTTCCGCCTCCGGCGGCAGTTCGTAGCCTTCCTCGATGCCCTTCATACCCGCGGCGAGAAGCAGCGAGTACGCGAGATACGGGTTGGCGGCCGAGTCGATGGCGCGGTACTCGATGCGCGAGCTCTGGCCCTTGTTGGGCTTGTAAAGCGGAACGCGCACGAGCGCGGAGCGGTTGTTGTGACCCCAGCAGACGAAGCTCGGGGCTTCGTCTCCGCCCCAGAGCCGCTTGTACGAGTTGACGAACTGATTGGTGACGGCCGTGATCTCGGGCGCGTGGTGCAGCAGTCCGGCGATGAACTGGCGGCCGATCTTCGACAGCTGGTACTCGGCTCCGGCCTCGTAGAAGGCGTTGCCGTCTCCTTCGAAGAGCGAGAGGTGGGTGTGCATGCCCGAACCGGGATGACCTGCGAGTGGCTTCGGCATGAACGTGGCGTAGACGCCCTGCTCGATGGCGACCTCTTTGATCACGGTGCGGAACGTCATGATGTTGTCGGCCGTGGTCAGCGCGTCGGCGTAGCGCAGGTCGATCTCGTTCTGACCGGGACCAGCCTCGTGGTGGCTGAACTCGACGGAGATGCCGAGGTCCTCGAGCATGCGGACCGACCGGCGTCGGAAGTCGTGCGCCGTGCCTCCGGGCACGTTGTCGAAGTACCCGGCCGAGTCCACGGGCTCGGGGCCCGCGGCGCCGTACTGCGACGACTTCAGCAGGTAGAACTCGATCTCCGGATGCGTGTAGAACGTGAATCCGCGGTCCGCGGCTTTCGCCAGGGTGCGCTTCAGGACGTTGCGAGGATCGGCGACGGCCGGCAAGCCGTCCGGTGTCGTGATGTCGCAGAACATGCGCGCGGTCGGGTCGATCTCGCCCCGCCACGGAAGGATCTGGAACGTCGTGGGATCGGGATGAGCCAGAACATCGGCCTCATACGATCTCGTCAGGCCCTCGATCGCGGAGCCGTCGAACCCGAGACCCTCGGTGAAGGCTCCCTCGACCTCGGCGGGTGCGATCGCTACTGACTTCAGAGTTCCGACCACGTCGGTGAACCAGAGCCTGATGAACTTGATGCCACGTTCCTCAATGGTGCGAAGAACGAAGTCACGCTGCTTATCCATCTATGGGGACTCTCTTTCGAACGGGGTCTTTCAACCAGTTACAGGTTAGTGCACGCCCTCGATCCGGCGGGTCAGCTGGGAACGAGCACGATCCAGGCGAACCAGGCGAGCATGCCGAGCCAGACGATCACTGCGGCCGAGGCGAGGAGTGCCGCACCTCTGCTGCCGAGCTTCCAGACGACGATCAGTGCGAAGAGGCCGACGGCGAGCAGGATCCCGAGGTAGGGGAAGTACGACGGAACGCCGACGAGCGCCAGGGCGGGCTGCGTAGCCGTGGCCGAGGCCATGCCGAGAGCGAGGATGCCGCCGAAGATCAGACCGGAGACGGGCGAGATTCCCGAGGCGATGAGCAGGCCGAGTCGTTCGCGCTGGATGCCGCGCACGATCAGGGTGATGACCCATCCGATGAACCAGAGCGCGCAGAACCCGAAGAAGATGATCGGGATCAGCAACTCGAACCAGTTCACCTCGTCGACGGCGCGCACGACCGACGCGGCGCGGGAGGTCTCGTGGATGGATGACGCCGTCACGAAGGGGATCGTCGCGTCGTCGTGGTCGCATACCGTCGAGACGTCTTCTCCGGGCTTGTCGAGCCAGGCGACAGCGGTCTTGGCGGCGCAGTCGCTCGTGTCGAGCACTTCGTGGCCGGCGCCGGTGAACGAGACGAACTGGCTTCCGGCGATGGATGCGGCGGCGGCCTGAGCGGTCGCTGCGGACGAGATCGGATCATTCGATCCGGCGAGGATGAGGGTGGGTTGCGTGAACGTCGGGGGCACGCGCAGCTCCGTGCCCGCGGGCGTGATGCCGGCCTGCGCGCACACGGCATCGGTGAGCGAGTAGGTCACGAGCAGCGGCGGATCCACGGGCACGACGGGTTCTTCGCCCTCGGCCGGAGCGGCGGCCTCGGGCGCAACGGGATCGGGCGACCAGTTCGCCTTCTGATCGAGACAGGTCGAGGTCAGGTACTGGCCCCAGTCGACGGTGCCCACAGCATCGGCACCCAGAGCGACAAAGGGAGCGAGCGCGCCGGTGTCGCCCGCCTCGAGCCGATCGAACAGGAGTGGCAGGGTGCTGGCGACCGCGGGGTCGGTCAGGAGCTGCTGCACCAGGCTCACGAAGTCGTTGCCCTCGAGTTCGACGAAGCGCTGCCTGTCGGTGAACGGGTTCGTGACGGGGCCCTTGAACGGATCGTCATCGAGATCCGATGCAATCTGGGCGACCGTTGCCGCGTAGTCGGTGCCCTCGACGTCGGAGCGAGTGGACAGCTCACCGAGCGACGCCGTGAGCGCGGCGTAGGCCTCGCCCTTGATGTCGGCCGCTGCGGGGCTGTACGAGTCGAGGAGTACGGCGTCGCTTCCGGCCGCGTCGAGCCCGGCCACGGCCGTCATCACCTTCGACGACCAATCCGAACCGAACAGGGTCCAGGTCGGGATCTCGAGCTTGTTCCGCAGATCGACTACGTCTGCCGCAGTCTGGGCGATGGTGTAGCCGTTCGGGTCTCCCCCGGCGTCGATGAAGTCGGCCAGACAGTCGGAGAGTTCGAGTCCCACGGCGGTGCCCTCCGCCTCGACCGTGTCATCGGTCGAGGTGAAAGACTCGACCCACGCGTTCGTCGCTCCGGGGCAGTCCAGGTTCGGCGTGGATGCGGAGCCGCCGCGCTGTTCGAGCACGACGACGTCTCTGTGGGCCCCGAACCCGAGGTCGCGCGACAGGTGCTGGCCCACCGACGCAGCCGACTCACCGAGTCCGGGCGCCATGACGACGATGGGTGTGCCCGTGGCTTCTGCGCTGGCCGGTATGACGGCGTAGGGGATGTCGATGGTTCGACTGGCAGGGTTCAGCCGGTTCTCCGGAACCGTCAGCACGCCGCACTCGGCGTCGCCGCTCGACGGCTTCGGACACCCATCGTCTGCTGCCGCGTTCGCGACACCAGGCGCGCTCAGGGCGAGCAGCACACCCGCCACAAGGGCGATGGACGGCATTCGCAGCCGACTTGATCTTTTCACTTCACATCACCGTCACTATCGAGTCAGGCACACGATACCGTGATCGCTCGCCTCGGCCAGCAGCGCCCCGCAGGGTGTTTCACTCTGCGTCGATAGACTGGCCCGATGTCAGAGACGCCGCCGTCCGTGCCCCCTTCTGCTCCGAAGCGCGTGCGCACGCGCCATTTCCAGAACGCTAAATCGAGCGGAACCCCGATCACCGGACTGACGAGCTACGACCAGCTGTCTGCCCGAATATTCGACGAGGCCGGCATCGACTTCCTCCTCGTCGGCGACTCCGCCGGCAACACGGTCTTCGGCTACGACACGACCCTTCCGGTCACCGTCGATGAGCTGATTCCGTTGACCCGCGCCGTCGCGCTGGCCGTGCAGAGGGCCTTCGTCGTCGCCGACATGCCGTTCGGCTCCTACGAGAGCGGCCCCCTCGAGGCGCTGCACACGGCGGTGCGCTTTATGAAAGAGACGCACGCCCATGCCGTGAAACTCGAGGGAGGCGTGCGCAGCGTCGAGCAGATCCGACGCATCGTCGGCGCCGGGATTCCGGTGATGGCGCACATCGGCTTCACCCCCCAGAGCGAGCACGGGCTGGGCGGTCACATCATCCAGGGTCGCGGTGAGGGACTGGACCAGCTGATGGCGGATGCCCTCGCCGTCGAGGAGGCCGGCGCCTTCGCCGTCGTCCTCGAAATGGTGCCGGCGGAGGCTGCGCGTCTGGTCACCGAGAGGCTGCGCATTCCCACCATCGGAGTGGGTGCGGGGCCGCATGTCGATGGCCAGCTTCTGGTCTGGACCGACTTCGCGGGGTTCTCGACGGGCCGCATCCCGAAGTTCGTGAAGCAATACGCCGATCTTCGAGGGGTTCTGACCGACGCCGTCACCCGGTTCCGATCAGACGTCGCAGACCGAAGCTACCCCGGTCCAGAGAACTCCTACGAGTGATCGGCAGCGACGAGCACGCTGGTTCAGCGCTGCTCGTCGGCCTCTTCTTCGGCCCACTTCGCGCTGTTGGCACGAAGCTTCTCGAGGGCGTGCGAGGCCTCCGCCTCGGTAGCGAACGGTCCGACCCGGTCGACGACCGAGGACTCGTAGCCATGCTCCACCTTGCCGGTCTTCATGTTGTACCAGTACTGCTTCGAGGCGTCTTCCGACATGTCAACTCCCGGGATCTCGCACAGACCTTCGACGATCGGCGCTTCGGCTACGTCAAATCCTAGGCCCAGTTCCGCGAACGCCGCAGGGGCTCGTCTGCCCTAGGCTCGATAGGAAACGCAGAGGCGCGCCCGACGCGTCGACGGTGATAGTTCGAGGAGACCGACCATGAGCACCCCAACCGCATCCGACGTGGCCATCGGCATCGACATCGGTGGCACCGGCATCAAAGGGGCGATCGTCGATCTCTCTTCAGGCGAGTTGCTGAGTGACCGCGTCAAGCTCTCCACCCCCGAGGGCGGCAAGCCGAAAGACATCGTGGGCACGGTCACGAAGATCCTCGAGAAGCTGACGGATGCACCCGACGATGCGCCCATCGGAATCTGCTTCCCCGCGGTCGTGCGGAACGGACGCACGATGTCGGCCGCCAACGTCTCGAAGAAGTGGATCGGCCTCGAGGCAGAAAAACTCTTCGAAGACGCCCTCGGCCGAGACATCTTCTTCGTCAACGACGCGGATGCCGCGGGGTACGCCGAGGTGCGATTCGGCGCGGCGCGAGACCGGTCGGGTCTGGTCATGATGACGACGCTCGGCACCGGAATCGGCACGGCGATCATCTACAACGGGGTGCTCGTGCCGAACGCCGAGCTCGGCCATCTGCAGATCGACGGGGGCGACTACGAGCTGAAGGCCGCCTACTCCGCCAAGGAGCGCGAGGACCTGTCGTGGTCGAAGTGGACCGAACGCCTGCAGAAGTACTATTCCGAGCTCGAGAAGCTGCTCTCCCCCGACCTCTTCATTGTGGGCGGCGGCGTCTCGAAAAACTATCAGGAGTTCCTTCCCCTGCTCGACCTGACGACCGAGATCGTGCCGGCCGTTCTGCGCAACAACGCGGGCATCCTCGGGGCGGCAGCCCTCGCTGCCCAGCCCCGCGTGGTCGCGGGCTCCGACGACGCGCCCACCGAGCATCCGGCCGCCGAGCTCTGAGCCCTTCGGCGCTCTGCGCCGCGGGTGGCCGGGGTGTGAATGGGCCGGCCGTACGCCGGGTTCTGTCCGCATCAGCGTTGCCGCCGACCCGTGACGGCCATCTATCTCGGGACTACGTTGCCGCAGCCCTCTAGCGGTCTACCCGGGAACTCGACGAGCAGTCTCGAGCGTTCCCTGTCTGACCTTGCTCCGGGCGAGGTTTACCAAGCAGGCCAGGTCACCCTGGCCTCTGGTGGTCTCTTACACCACCGTTTCACCCTTACCGCAGGCGTGAGCCTGAGGCGGTCTACTTTCTGTGGCACTGTCTCGCGGGTTGCCCCGGGTGGGTGTTACCCACCGCCCTGCTCTGTGGAGCCCGGACGTTCCTCGGCAGCCGAGCATCCGAAGATGTGCGACTGACGCGACCGTCTCACCGACCCATTCGTGTGGAAGTCTACGGCAGAACGCCGCAGCAGATCACAGGCCGGACTCCTCCGTACGCACCAGGATGCAGTTGCTGTCGGGGTCGAGGACCACGTCGTCGGGAGCGGCCGCTCTGATGACCGCGAGATCGGACTCGTGGAGCTTGACGTGACTTCCGCCGGAGACGCCGCGGGTCAGCAGCGCCGCACCTATGCCGTAGCGCGAACGCTGCTTGTCGTACAGGGCGACGAGCTCGGCACTGATCGCAGAGGCGATGCGGGCCCGGCGTTCGGTCACCTGCGCGATCTCGGCGTTGATCTGCTCGAGCTTGTCGTCGCGGTCTGCGGTCAGCTCCTTCTCTGTCACCAGGAGCTCGTCGAGGCGGGCGGATGCGGCCTGAAAACGACCGTCGATCTCCTCCTGGCGCTCCATGACGGTGAGTTCGATGTCTTCGAGGTCGGACTGGCGCTTCAGCAGCGAGGCCAATTCGTGTTCGAGACCCTGGATGTCTTTCGGTGACGAGCTGATCGCGAGCCGCTCACGGTCGCGGGCGATGCGTGCCGCCACGACCTCGATATCGGACTCGACACGACCGATCTCGACCTTGGTGTCTTCGAGTTCGCCGCGAATGGACGCGGAGAGCGCTCGAGAACGGGCGACGTCTTTCGCCAGCTCTGCGAGTGCGAGCGACTGCGGAAGCGTCTTGGCGGTGTGCGCGAGCTGGTCGAGTCGCGTGTCTGCAGCCTGCAGATCGAGAAGTGCTCTCTGCTCGGTGATCGGTGCCTTCATGGGTGCCTTCCTTGGCTGAGCGTGGTGGGTGCCGTGAGACGGCGAGGCGGATGAGACTATTGGGTGACGACGAAGTCCCACGGGTCGGTGCGAAGCTCGCTGACCGTGAACGTGGCATGGGGCAGTTCGGCAGCGAGCGCTGACGAGGCGGAGTCGAGCCACAGCCACTCGCTGGCCCAGTGCGACACATCGATGAGAGCGGGGCCCGCCGACAGCATCGATTGCTGCCTCGATTCCGATGCGGGATGGTGTCGCAGGTCGCTCGTGATGTAGACATCGGCCGAGGCCACGGAGGGGTCGGCCAGCAGGGAGTCGCCGGCGCCCGCACAGAGGGCCACCCGAGAGATCTGCTGCTCGTAGGCTCCCGACACCCGGATGCCCGTGGCGGTCGCCGGGAGAATCTCGCCGAGGGCGAGGGCCAGCCGACCGAGGGTCGTGGGCTCGGCCAGGTCTCCGACGCGGCCGAGGCCGGTACCGGAGCGCTCGCCGGCCACGATGGGCGTGGACTCGACGAGTCCGAGACGCTTGGCGAGAACCGACGAGGTGCCGTCGTCGACGATGTCGGCGTTCGTGTGGGCGGCGACCAGCCCGCATCCGGAGCGGATGAGACGCGTGAGCAGGGCGCCCTTGTAGCGATCGGTGGCGACCGACGTGACACCGCGCAGCAGAAGCGGGTGATGCACGTAGAGCACGTCGGCGCCGAGCTCGATCGCCTCATCGACGGTCTCGGCCACGGCGTCGACGGCCAGGTGAACGCGCATGGCAGGCTGCATCGCGTCTCCGGTGCTTGTTCCCGGTCGATCCCAGTCTTCGGCGAACCGTGTCGGCCAGAGTCGTTCGACCGCGGCCTCGAAATCCTGGAGCGTGTGCATCACCCGCCCAGCCTACCGGCGGGGTGCCTGTGTGAATCCGGCACTCGTGCGGATCGAGACCCGAGGCATCCGTCTTGCCGAAGCTGCATGCCGAGTTGCGCCGCGGATGCGCTCGACCCATCGTTGTGTCATGACCGATCACGAGCAGCAGTCGCCGGCGTCTTTCTGGGAGTCGCGTTACCGGGAGTCCGACAGGACCTGGAGCGGGCGAGCCAACGTCGCGCTGGAGCGTGAGGCCGGCGGGCTGGCCCCGGGTCGAGCCCTCGACCTGGGCAGCGGCGAGGGTGGCGACGCGCTGTGGCTGGCGTCACGCGGGTGGAGCGTGACCGCCGTGGACATCTCTCCGACGGCGCTTGCGAGAGGGCGCTCTGCGGCCGAGTCCGCAGGGCTCGGTGATCGCATCTCGTGGGTGGAGGCGGATCTGGCGGCGTGGGCTCCGGAGGGCGAGTACGACCTCGTGTCGGCGCACTTTCTGCACTCCCCCGTCGAGCTTCCGCGCGACGAGATCCTTCGGCGCGCCGCCTCGGCCGTCGCTGTCTCCGGGGTCTTGCTCATCGTCGGCCATGGCGCCTTCCCGCCGTGGTCGGCGCACCGGCACGAAGGTCCTCCGCTGCCCGGGCCCGATGAGGTGCTGAAGAGTCTCGCGTTGCCCAAGTCGGAGTGGACCGTGCTGACGAGTGCCCTGGTCGACCGCGACGCCCGATCTCCGTCGGGTGACACGGTGGTCATGACCGACGCAGTACTCATGTTGAGACGCACTGTCTCAGTGTGACGCGGTGTCGTGACGTCTCGCTGTCGGGGGCTCTCGCTATCGTCGATGGCAGGGGCGAATAACAGGAGAGCACCATGATGAACGACGCGCAGTCCGTAGCCGAATTGGTGCGATGGGCGGCTGAGAATGCGGCGCACCTCGCGTGGCAGCGGGTCGACGAGCAGTCGATCGAATTCGATGTCGCGGCACCGTTCTCCGTACGCCTCGTGGCCGTCTCGGGCACGTGGCAGCTCGTGACGGTGTCGGGTCAGGGTGCCCGAACCACATCGCTGGGGGCTCTCGACATGCCGTTCGACGATGTTCTCGAGTCGCTGCGCGATCGCCTCTACGGCACGGCTACCGACGAGTTCGACGACACCGATCGATCGGGCGGTCAGGCCCTCGCGCAGGTGCTTCGAACCTCGTCAGACGAGCAGCGCGACCGCATCTGGTGCGCTCGGGCGGCCACCCTGCTCGCCGGGCACGCCATCAAAGACGGCTACGGGCTGCAGGCGCGCATGAGGTTGGAAGAGGCGGCCTCGCTCTTCGCGGCGGCGGGCGATATCGATGCCGAGAGCCGCATGCTGCAGACGCTGGCATCGCTTCCCGAGCTGCTGCGGGCGTGAGGCCCGGTCTGCGAGGGGTGGGCCCTACCGGGCTCGAACCGATGACATCCACGGTGTAAACGTGGCGCTCTACCAACTGAGCTAAAGGCCCCTGCATCACGAGAAATCGCTCTCTCGTGCGGTGAACAGATTACACGCTCGCGGCGCAAAGCCGGAATCCGAGAGTCAGTCCGCGAGCAGGTAGCCGTGGGCCGGCACCGCGATTCCGCGCAGGGCGACCTCGGCATCCGTCAGATTGAGCGCCAGCGTCGCGCGGCCCTCGCCGGAGCGTGCCGTCGCCTCGAGCAGAAGAGTCTCGTTCGCCAGTTCGAGCACCTCGACGCGCGCGTCGTGCAGCCACGCGTGCTGTCGCCGGAACGCGATCAGGCGCTGATGCAACTCGAAGACCTCGTTGCGCTGCCACTCAGGTGCCCCACGATCGGCCCGCGGCCTCACGGCGTCGTCTCCCCCGGCCCTGTCTTCTTTCTCGCCGGTCAAACCGCGCTCGTCGCCGTAGTAGACGCTCGGAACGCCGGGCAGGAAGAACAGCAGGGCGTGCGCGAGCTGTGAATGTCGCCCGTCGGAGACGAGCGATGCGATGCGGGTGACGTCGTGGTTGCCGACGAAGGTGAGCGGCGCGAAACGCTCCACGAATTCCTGGTGCCGCTCGAGCGACCACGCCAGTTCGAAGAAGTTCTTCTCGTTCAGCGAGTTCCAGACTGCCTTCCACAGCTCGTACTGAGTCACCGAGTCCATGCCGGACTGGTCGACGATCGAGGCGTAGTCGCCGTGGATGACCTCCCCCACGATCCACACGTCGGGGTGCGTCGAGCGGACCGCGTCGAGGATCGGCCGCCAGGCATCCGGTGCCACGGCGTACGCCGCGTCGAGCCGCCAGCCGTCGGCGCCGCGGTCGAGCCAGTGCCGCATGACGCCCGTCACGTAGTCGGCGGCGGGCGGATGCGCGAGGTCGAGTTCGACGAGGTGGCCGTGGCCCTCGAAGACGGCGGGCTTCAGTTCGCCGTCTGACGCTTGATCGGCGTCGAGACGGAACCACGCCGCCTCGGCCGAGCCGGGGCCGGCTGCGACCGCCGCCTGCCAGAGCGGGTTGCTGCGGGCGACATGGTTGAACACGCCGTCGAGCAGGAGTCGGATTCCCCGCTCTCGGCACGCCGCGACCAGAGCATCGAAGTCGCCGACGTCGCCAAGTCTCGGATCGATCGATAGATGGTCGATCGTGTCGTAGCCGTGGGTCTCGGAGTCGAAGATCGGACCGAGCGCGAGCCCGTTCGCACCGAGGTCGACGATGTCGTCGAGCCACGGAACGATATCGCCGAGTCGATGCTCAGCGGGGGCGTGCGGATTCGACGTGGTGTCAGCGCCGACGAAGCCCAATGGGTAGATGTGCCACCAGATGACGTGCTCTGTCCATGCGGGCATGCGTCGACTCAGGCCGCGACAGAACGCATCTCGTCGAGAGCTGCCCTGTATGCCTCGATCGAACGAGCCTCTCCGGGGGCGGTGATGAAGCTCTCGCGGATGATGCCGTCGATGTCGATGAGGAAGGTCGCGCGATTCGCGAAGCCCTTGCCGTCGAGGAACACCCCGTACTCCTTCGCCACGGCACCGTGCGGCCAGAAGTCGGCCAGCAGCGTGAAGTCGTAGCCCTGCACCTCAGCCCACGACCGCAGGGCCGACTTCGAGTCGACCGAGATGCCGAGAAGCTCGACGTCGTTGTCCTTGAACAGGTTGAGGTTCTCTTCGAGCGCGCAGAGTTCGCTCGTGCAGGTTCCGGAGAATGCGAGAGGGAAGAAGACGAGAGCCACGGCCTTCTTGCCGCGGAACTGGCTCAACCGGATTCTCTCGCCGAACTGGTTGGCGAGGTCGAAATCGGGAGCGCGGGTGTCGTTCTCCAAAGCCATGATTGTTCTGATTCCTTTCGCGAGCGGGGATGGACGCCGTGTAGGCCCGACCTGGGTGCCCGTTCGCTGAACGTCGCCGATCCTACGCCTGATCCCGGGGAGTACCAACCGGGTCGCGGCCAGAGTGCCCGGAACATTCACTAGGCTGGAGGATGGCGCGCATCCCGACGCTCGGACACGAATCCGGGCACGGCTCGCACCGGCACTAGAAAATCTGTCACCCACAGAAAGAGGTCGACGTTGACTGTCAACGACCAGGACCCGTACTCGGTTAGCTCGACCGATTCCGATCCCGAAGAAACCGCGGAGTGGAACGAGTCACTCGACCAGCTGGTTGCGGCTCACGGCCACGGGCGTGCGCGCGAGATCATGCTGAGCTTGCTCAAGCGAAGCAAAGAACTGCACCTCGGTGTGCCGATGGTTCCCACCACCGACTACATCAACACGATCGCTTCTGAGAACGAACCCGACTTCCCGGGCAACGAGGAGATCGAGCGCCGTTACCGCGCGTGGATCCGGTGGAACGCCGCCGTGCTCGTGCACCGTGCGCAGCGCCCCGGCATCGCCGTCGGCGGCCACATCTCGACCTACGCGTCGAGCGCCGCCCTCTACGAGGTCGGTTTCAACCACTTCTTCCGTGGCCAGGACCACGCGTCCGGCGGAGACCAGATCTTCGTCCAGGGCCACGCCTCCCCCGGAACTTACGCCCGAGCCTTCCTCGAGGGTCGCCTGGGCGAGAACCAGCTCGACGGCTTCCGCCAGGAGAAGTCCCACGTGGGCGGCGGACTCTCGTCGTACCCGCACCCGCGTCTGATGCCCGACTTCTGGCAGTTCCCCACGGTCTCGATGGGTCTCGGCCCGATCAACGCCATCTACCAGGCCCAGTTGGCCAAGTACGTCACCAACCGCGGCATCAAGGATGCATCGGACCAGCAGGTCTGGGCGTTCCTCGGCGACGGTGAGATGGACGAGGTCGAGAGCCGCGGACAGCTGCAGGTCGCCGCGAACGAGGGCCTCGACAACCTCAACTTCGTGATCAACTGCAACCTGCAGCGCCTCGACGGCCCTGTGCGAGGCAACGGCAAGATCATCCAGGAGCTCGAGAGCTTCTTCCGTGGTGCAGGCTGGAACGTCATCAAGGTCATCTGGGGCCGCGAGTGGGACTCGCTGCTCGCCAACGACACCGACGGTGCGTTGCTGAACCTCATGAACACCACGCCGGATGGCGACTTCCAGACGTACAAGACAGAAGACGGCGCCTACGTGCGCGAGAACTTCTTCGGTCGCGACCCCCGCGCTCTCAAGCTCGTCGAGAACTACACCGATGACGACGTGTGGAACCTCAAGCGCGGTGGACACGACTACCGCAAGGTGTACGCGGCGTTCAAGGCTGCGGCCGAGCACAAGGGCCAGCCCACCGTCATCCTCGCCCACACGATCAAGGGCTACGGCCTGGGCAAGAGCTTCGAGGGCCGCAACGCGACCCACCAGATGAAGAAGATGACGCTCGACAACCTCAAGGCGTTCCGCGACGAGCTCCGGATTCCGATCACCGACGCTCAGCTCGAGGAGAACCCCTACCTTCCGCCGTACTTCAAGCCGGCCGAGGGTGACGAGGCCATCGAGTACCTGCACGAGCGTCGACGCGAACTCGGAGGCTATCTGCCCGAGCGTCGTTCGAAGTACGAGCAGTTCGATCTGCCTGACGACTCCGCCTACCAGACCCTCAAGAAGGGATCGGGAACGCAGGAGATCGCCACGACCATGGCGTTCGTGCGCCTGCTCAAAGACCTGACCCGCTCCAAGGGCTTCGGTCACCGCATCGTGCCGATCATTCCCGACGAGGCCCGCACCTTCGGTCTCGACGCGTTCTTCCCCACCTCGAAGATCTACAACCCGAACGGACAGAACTACACCTCGGTCGACCGCGATCTGCTGCTCGCCTACAAGGAGAGCCCGCAGGGAACGATCATCCACGTGGGTATCAACGAGGCCGGCGCGCTGGCCGCGTTCACGGCTGTCGGCACCTCGTATTCCACCCACGGTGAACCGCTCATCCCGGTCTACGTCTTCTACTCGATGTTCGGATTCCAGCGCACGGGTGACGCCCTGTGGGCTGCCGGTGACCAGATGGCCCGCGGCTTCGTCATCGGCGCGACCGCCGGACGCACCACGCTCACGGGTGAGGGACTGCAGCACGCCGACGGACACTCCCTGCTGCTGGCATCGACCAACCCCGCCGTCGTCTCGTACGACGCCGCCTACGGTTACGAGATCAACCACATCGTGCGCGACGGACTCGAGCGCATGTACGGCGGCTCGCACAGCGACCCGAACGTCATGTACTACCTGACGGTCTACAACGAGCCCCACGTGCAGCCGGCCGAGCCCGAGGGACTCGACGTCGACGGTGTCCTCCGCGGCATCTACAAGCTGAAGAACGGCACCGTCGAGGGTCCGAAGGCGAACATCCTCGCCTCCGGCGTCGCGGTTCCGTGGGCTCTCGAGGCGCAGCAGCTGCTGGCCGACGACTGGGGCGTCTCCGCCGACGTGTGGAGTGTCACCTCGTGGACCGAGCTCCGTCGCGATGGGCTGAAGGCCGAGGAGCACAACTTCCTCAACCCGAACGCTCCCAAGCAGACGGCCTACGTCACGACGAAGCTGGCCGACGCTGCCGGTCCGTTCGTCGCGGTGACCGACTACATGCACGCTGTGCCGGATCAGATCAGGCAGTTCGTGCCCGGTGAGTACGCGACCCTCGGTGCCGACGACTTCGGTTTCTCGGACACGCGGCCCGCGGCTCGTCGCTTCTTCAAGATCGACGGCCCGTCTGTCGTGGTGCGCACCCTCGAGCAGCTCGCTGCCAAGGGCGAGGTCGACGCCTCGGCGCCTGCCTGGGCCATCGAGAAGTACCGTCTGTACGACGTGACAGCCGGAACGTCGGGTTCCGCCGGCGGAGAGAGCTGACGCCCGCGCAACGGCCGACGCGTTCGATGATCAGATCAGGCGCCCGGATCGAAGAGACCGAGCATGGCCAAGAGTAAGGCGGAGACGCTCGCGTGGCTCCGCACCATCTCGGGTGAGCTCGCGACAGCGACGATCAAGCGCCTCGACGCGACGCTGCCCTGGTACGGCGACATGCCGCCAGGGCGGCGCAGCGCCGTCGGACTCGTCGCGCAGGCAGGTATCAAGTCGTTCATCCAGTGGTACGAGGACCCCTCGACCACCACGTGGATCGCATCGGACGTCTTCGGTTCGGCGCCCCGCGAGCTTCTGCGCTCGGTCACGCTGCAGCAGACGCTGCAGCTGATCCGGGTGGTCGTCGAAGTCGTCGAAGACCGGGTCAAGGGTGCCGATGCTTCGCTGCGCGAGGCCATCCTGCTCTATTCCCGCGAGATCGCCTTCGCGTCGGCCGACGTCTACGCTCGCGCCGCCGAGGCGCGCGGGCTCTGGGACGCGCGACTCGAGGCCCTGGTCGTCGATTCGATTCTGAGCGGCGAATACGACGACGAGCTGCCCTCGCGCATCGCGGCTCTGGGGTGGCATGGCCACGGCGAGGTGAGCGTCCTCGTCGGCACGACTCCTCGCGTCCTCGATGTCGACCAGCTGCGCCGCACGGCACGACACCTCCAGGCAGACGTTCTGATCGGGGTGCAGGGAAACCGCCTCGTCCTCGTCATCGGACGTTCGATTCCCGCCCCCGGCAGCGCCACCCCTGCGAGCGAGGCCGCAGAGATGGACGAGCCCAGTGCGGAGCCCACCCTCAGCTTCATGGACATCGCTCGCGCGCTGGAACCGGGATTCGGACCCGGCCATCTCGTCCTCGGACACGAGGTGCCGAGCCTGGTCGACGCATCCCGAAGCGCGAAAGCGGCCCTGGCCGGTTTTGCGGTCGCTCGGGCATGGCGCAACGCGCCCAGGCCCACCCTGGCCGACGACCTGCTGCCGGAACGTGCCCTCGCAGGCGACCCGTTGGCCCGGTCTACCTTGGTCAATCGCGTCTATCGTCCACTACAAGACCAGTCGCCGGAGCTGATGGCGACGCTGTGGTGCTACCTCGACAACGGCCGCTCGCTCGAAGCCACGGCGCGGGAGCTCTACGTTCACCCCAACACGGTGCGATACCGCCTCAAGCGCGTGTCCCAGGTCATCGGATGGGATGCCACCGGTGCGCGCGAGGCGCTCATCCTGCAGTCGGCGCTCATCCTCGGAACGATGCACGACCACGATGGCGGCGCCACACGACGGTGACGCGGCCCTGTACCCTTTCGACAGCAGTTCTCGCCATTGTTGGTGGGAAATGCACACACCTTTGATCTCAACTCTTGGGAGGATGATCTAGTGATCGTCATCGTCTGCCCCGGCCAGGGTTCTCAAACCCCCGGCTTCCTCTCTCCCTGGCTCGATGTTCCGGGGTATCGCGAACACCTCGACGAGCTGGGATCCGCTTCCGGCCTCGACCTTGTGGCCCACGGTACGACGAGCGATGCCGACACGATTCGTGACACCGCCGTCGCCCAGCCGCTGATCGTGGCCGCCGGCATCCTGACCCTTCGTGCTCTGCTCGCCGACGGTCGCATCGACCGCATCGGCGGCATCGCGGGTCACTCGGTCGGCGAGATCACCGCGGCAGCAGGCGCCGGTGTGCTCACCGAGACGGATGCGATGGCTTTCGTTCGTCAGCGCGGGCTCGCGATGGCGTCGGCCGCTGCAGAGACGCCGACAGGTATGAGCGCGGTCATCGGTGCCGACGAGCAGGAGCTGCTCGCCCGCCTCGACGATCTCGGGCTTCAGCCCGCGAACTTCAACGGCGGTGGCCAGATCGTCGTGGCGGGCGCGCCAGACGCCCTCGCGGCCCTCGCCGCAGAACCACCGGCGAAAGCCCGTGTCATCCCCCTGCAGGTCGCCGGCGCGTTCCACACGCGCTACATGACGCCCGCCGTCGCGACGCTCAGCGAGGTCGCCTCGCGACTCGATGTGAACGACCCCACGACCACCCTCTGGACGAATAAGGACGGCAGCATCGTGACCAGCGGTCGCGAGTTCGTCGAGCTGCTCGTCGGTCAGGTCTCCTCCCCCGTCCGGTGGGATCTCGACATGGAGGCCTTCGCGAACGCGGGGGTCACCGGCATCATCGAAGTCGCTCCCGCCGGCGCCTTGACCGGCCTCGCCAAGCGCGGCCTCCGAGGTGTACCCGCCGTCGCGGTCAAGACTCCCGACGACCTCGAGGCGGCGTTCGCGCTCCTCGACGGCGACGCGTGACCCCGACACCCGATTCCCCACACCCGGAGACTTCCATGAAGCACGCCCCACTCAAGCAGAATCGCGGCAGCGAGTTCACCCGCATCCACAGCGTCGGCGCGGCCCGAGGCGAGAATGTCGTACCGAACGACGACCTTGTCGGACCGATCGACTCGTCAGACGAGTGGATCAGGCAGCGCACCGGGATCATCGAGCGTCGTCGTGCCGGCAAAGATGTGCTGGCTGTCGACCTGGCCACGACGGCCGCTCTCGAGGCGATCGAGCGTGCGGGCATCGATCCGCAGCAGATCGGTGCCGTCATCGTGGCGACCATCAGCAACCCTGTCGTGACGCCGTCGATCTCGTCGCTGCTGGCGGAGCGCATCGGTGCGAACCCCGCCGCCGCGTACGACATCGAGGCCGCGTGCGCCGGATACACCTACGGAATCGCCCAGGCGGACTCCCTCATCCGCTCAGGTCTCGCAGAGTACGTACTCGTCGTCGGGGCCGAGAAGCTCTCCGAGTTCATCGATCCGGCAGACCGATCCATCTCGTTCCTTCTCGGTGACGGAGCGGGTGCCGCCATCGTGGGCCCCAGTGACTTCGCCGGCATCTCCCCCAGTATCTGGGGCTCCGACGGCTCGAAGTGGGACACGATCTACATGACCGGAACCCACGCGCAGTTCCGCGATGGAGAGATCGACACCTGGCCCACCATGCGTCAAGAGGGCGCCACTGTCTTCCGCTGGGCCGTCTGGGAGATGGCGAAGGTTGCCCAGCGCGCCCTGGATGCCGCCGGCATTACGAGCGAGGACCTCGCCGCGTTCATCCCGCACCAGGCGAATATGCGCATCGTCGACGAGTTCGCAAAGCAGCTGAAGCTTCCCGAGTCCGTCGCCATCGCACGCGACATCGCGACCACGGGCAACACCTCGGCCGCGTCCATCCCTCTTGCTACCCACCGACTGCTCGAAGAGAACCCCGAGCTCTCCGGCGGCCTCGCCCTGCAGATCGGCTTCGGAGCCGGCCTGGTGTTCGGAGCGCAGGTCGTCGTTCTGCCCTAGCCACCACGTCGCGTTGCTTAGCGAAGAACGCGCACGGCCTGACCTAAACTAAGTGACGGTCAATTCAACCCTCAAGGAGAAACACAATGGCATTGTCCACCGAAGAAGTGCTGGCCGGCCTGGCCGAACTCATCAACGACGAGACCGGTATCGCCACCGACACGGTCGAGATGGACAAGTCGTTCACTGACGACCTGGACATCGACTCGATCTCGATGATGACGATCGTCGTCAACGCTGAAGAGAAGTTCGACGTGAAGATCCCCGACGAAGAGGTCAAGAACCTCAAGACCGTCGGAGACGCCGTCACGTTCATCGTCGCGGCACAGGACTAACACTCCCGCTGCAGCGCAGACGACAGGCCCGGGCATCACGCCCGGGCCCGTCGTCCACGCACCGAATACTGCCCACGATTGACCACGTGCTAGAGAGTTTTCCATGAGTTCCAAACGAATCGTCGTCACCGGAATCGGTGCGACCTCCCCCCTCGGCGGCACCGCCCGCGACACGTGGGCAGCGCTTCTCTCCGGAGCGTCAGGCGCCACCACCCTCGAGCAGGAGTGGGTAGCGAAGTGGGAGATCCCGATCACGTTCGCCGCACAGGCGAAGGTTCCCTCGAGCGAGGTGCTCGAGCGCATCGAGACCAAGCGCCTCGACCCGTCGAGCCAGTTCGCGCTCACGGCCGCCCGCGAAGCCTGGGCTGATGCCGGCTCCCCAGACGTCGTGCCCGAGCGCTTCGGCGTGGACTGGGCGACGGGAATCGGCGGCGTCTGGACGCTTCTCGACGCCTGGGACACGCTGCGCGAGCGAGGCCCCCGCAGAGTCCTGCCGATGACCGTCCCCATGCTGATGCCGAACGGCCCCGCCGCCGCCATCGAAATGAGTCTGGGCGCGCGAGCCGGTGCTCGCACCGTCGTCTCCGCCTGCGCATCCAGCACAGAGTCGATCGCCAACGCCTACGACCACCTGCAGGCCGGCTACGCCGACATCATTATCGCTGGCGGATCCGAAGCGGCCATCCACCCGCTTCCCATCGCGTCGTTCGCAGCTATGCAGGCCCTCTCCAAGCGCAATGACGACCCAGCAACGGCCTCGCGTCCCTACGACGTGACCCGTGACGGTTTCGTGCTCGGCGAAGGCGGAGCAGCCATCGTTCTCGAGACCGAGGAACACGCCCTCGCCCGCGGTGCCCGCATCTACGCCGAGGTAATCGGCGGAGCGGTCACGAGCGACGCGTACCACATCACCGCCCCCGATCCCGAGGGGTCGGCTGCGGCCCGCGCCATGATCGCGGCCGTCGAGGGGTTCGGATACTCACTCTCCGACGTCGCACACATCAACGCTCACGCCACATCGACGCCCGTCGGCGACATCGCGGAGTACAAAGCGCTCCGTCATGTGTTCGGCGACTCGCTTGCGGGCATCCCCGTCTCCGCGACCAAAGCATCCACCGGTCACCTTCTCGGTGGCGCCGGCGGAATCGAGGCGATCTTCACGATTCTGGCGCTGCACGAGCGCACGGCGCCGCCCACGATCAACCTCACCGAACAAGACCCTGAGATCGACATGGACGTTGTCACCGCGCCGCGCACTCTGCCCGAGGGCGATCTCGTGGCCATCAGCAACTCGTTCGGTTTCGGTGGCCACAACGCGGTCGTGGCCTTCAAGACCGCCTGACGCGCGAACGTTTGTCGTTCGGTCCCCTCGCTTCACCCGACCACGTCGGCGGAGGCAAGGGGACCGAACTGGTTAACCGACGGAGTGGAGCCACACCACGGGAGAGAAATCGCTCTCGTGGCGGAAGGGCTCCAGCTCGTCGTCCCATGCCTGTCCTAAGGCCAGGCGGAGCTCGCGGTGCAGCTCGAGTGCGTCGGTTCCGGCGTTCTCCATGGCCGCGCGAACGCGGTCCTCTGGAATGACCGTGTTTCCGGCGCTGTCGGTCTGCGCGTAGAAGATGCCGAGGTCAGGCGTGTGCACCCAGCGACCGCCGTCGGAGCCGGCGGCGGGATCTTCGGTGACCTCGTAGCGGAGGTGTTCCCAGCCTCGGAGCGCGGAGGCGATCGCCGCGCCCGTCCCTGCGGGGCCTTCCCAATAGAACTCGGTGCGCTGCGAACCGCGAAGCACCGGCTGCTCTCGCCAGGTGAAGTTGACGGCACGACCGATAGCGCGACCTGCGGCCCACTCGACGTGGGGGCAGAGCGCGCGAGGGGCGGAATGAACGAAGATCATTCCGTGTGCGACGGGTGCCACCATTGTTTTCTCCATTTCGTGAGGTACGTCTTCCCCAACGACCTGTGAAATGGAACTGTGGCGGCACTGATATGAAGTTGTTCTTGCATTATGCACGACGCAGCTGCGTACTGCCAGATGAATTGCCGCGGGCGTGAGCGGCGAGCCGACGCTGGATGTCTGGGAGCCTCGGACATACTGAGTAGACAATTACTGTGTTGGAGTGCGTTATGTCGGTGAGGTCGGGAATCCTCGCGGTGTTGAGCCTCGGTACGGCCTATGGCTCCCAGGTGCACGGCGAGGTCGAAACGCGCATGCACAGAGTCGGCTCCATCAACGTCGGTCAGATCTACTCGACCCTCGACAGACTTCAAGCGCAGGGCTCCGTGGTCAACGCCGGCATGACGGGCGACGGACTGCCTCTTTACGCTCTCACTCCTCAGGGTCGCCACGAGGTGTCCTCCTGGCTGATCGAGGCCGATGCCCGCGCCGGATGGACGGACTTCGTCGGTCATGTGCTTCTCGTGGCGTCTCTTCCCGACGCGCCGGTCGGCGCTCTGATCGACGCGTATCGACAGGTGCACACGCGCCCCACTCCGTCGGCAGACGGCGACGAGGGGCCTCTCGACGACCTCGGCGTCAGAAGCGGTGAGATCCTGTCGGCCGCGGCGCTGGCGTGGCTCGACGAGGTGCAGGATGTGCTGACGCGGGTCGACTGCACGCGTCCGCTGGGCAGCTTTCGTCCGCGACGGGGCCGTCGTCCGCGCCGCGAGGACGGCTAGGACGCCCGGTCTGAGCGCACGAAGAGCGACGCGGGCAACAGGCGGGCTCGTCGGCGTGTCGACTGTTCCGCCTCATCGCGGATCGAATTCTCGATGGAGATCAACCACTCTCTGATCTGCGCTCGCTCGAGTCCTCCCGCGGGAGCGCCGCGGGAATCCGCATACTGCTCGCGTTCGACGGCACGACGTAACGCGTCCACCTGTGCACGAGGAATGCGGCGCAGCGCGAGCAGCCTTTGAGCGAATTCACCCGGGGTGTCTCCGCGCGACACCTCGATGCCGAAGTCGCGTGCGAAGTCCTGGAGTTCCCACCACGCTCGTGTCGCCGGTGCATGCGACCGGCTGAGCGACTCGAGAAGACGTCGCCTTCGCCACGCTCTGATCGTCGCCGGAACGAGGCCCGCCAGGCACACGCCGACCGCGACGGCCAAGACGGTCAACCACCCCCGCAGTTGCGCCGACGATCGGGTATCTGCCGTTGATGATTGAGCCGCCGGGTCGGTGTCGTCGCGGGCTTGCGCGGTGGGAGTGGTCTCAGACGCCTCGGGTGCTGGAGCGGTGGATTGCGGCGTCTGTTGGGCGAATGCCGGCACGGAGTACGCGGGAACGGAGATCCCGAGGCTCGGTGTCGGCTCGAACGGCAACCACCCGATGCCCTCGAAGTACAGTTCCGGCCAGGAATGCAGCTGGTCGGTGAGCACCTCGTATTGGGCTTCTCCGTCTACATAGCTGGACGCGGCCGAGCTGGGAAAGTATCCGATGGCGATGCGAGACGGGATTCCGAGCACGCGCGCCATCGTGGCCATCGATGCGGCGAAGTGCACGCAATAGCCGCTCTTGACCTCGAGGAAGGCCGCCAGCGCTTCGGCGTTCGTGCCGTCGAAGGACTCGTCGACGGGTGTGTCGACGGAGTAGGTGAATTGCCCCGAGGTGAAGTAGGACTGCAGCGCCACCGCCCGGTCGTAGTTGGTCGTGGCTCCGCCAGCGACATCGTTGGCTACCTCGGTGACGATGGCCGGAAGATCGGGGGGAAGCGCAAGCAGCGGGCTCAGACTCGGCGGGATCGTGCTGCCGGCGGCGGCCAGCTGCTCGGCCGTGGGCACGAGAGTCAAACTGTCGACCGAGTAGTCGTCTCCCCTGCTGTCGTTGCGGCTGTCGGGGAGAGAGACGACGCCCGTATCGGGGTCGGCAGTCCAGCCACGGCCCGCGTTGTTGAGCGCCGTCGCCGGATAGGGAAGGGGTAGCCACTCGCTCCGCAGCCCCTCGATCGATACGTCGGTGGTGACCGTCGAGGTCTCCACCTCGTCTGCCAGGCCGCTCGGACGCGCCAGCCGCTCGAACAAGCCGTCCGACGAGTCGTTCGGCTGCCAGGTTCCCGTCGAGAAGTCGTTCAGGTCGACCATCTTGAGGTAGAGGGGCTTGTCGGACGTGGTCGTGTAGCGCAGCGACACGATCGGCGTGGTGCGCCGAAGATCTCGTCCGAGCTGAATCACGGGGTCGACGCCCGCGCCGTAGACGGAGGGCAGGCGTCCGGAGTTCCTGGAGTCTGCGAATGCCTGGGCGGTCAGCCCTGGCGTCACAGACGGAATGATGAGGGCACACACGACGGCAGCGGCACCGAGAGCCAGCGCGGTTGCAGGAGAACGTCCGGCGCGGCTCACCGAACGGCCCTCGGGTCTGCCCTTGCCGTCGACTCGAGCCGCAATCCAGAGCAGGAGGAGGAATGAAGCCGTGGTCGCGATGAATCGGACCACGTCGACGTCGCGCGCCTGAACCGCCGAGGGCACTGCGAACAGCGTCAGCGCGAGGAGGCCGACGAAGGCGGGAAAGCGCACGACGACGGCCGCGTCTGCCACGATGGCCAGAAGGCCGCATGCCATGCAGATCAACTGCATGAGAGACGAGACGGGGTCGGCGGGAATCGTCTGTACCTGGATCTGGCCACCGGCGTCGGTGAAGCCCTGAATGAGCACGTCGATGGTCGCCGGTGTGGGAATGATGCCGGCGATCGCGGTGCCGGGCGCAAAGACCCATTGGCTGACGAGAATCCACACGACGAGTGCCGCGAGGATTCCGAGCGCAGGTCTCAGCCCCGAGGCTCGAACGGCCCAGGATGCGCCGACACAGACGGCGGCCATAGCCATGGCGGCGAACCACCATTCGGCTCCTTGGATGATGGGCGCGAGCCCCGCGAGCGGTATTCCTATCGTGAGGAGCACGGCGAGTGACACCATCCACGAGCCCCGTTGCCGCCGACGTCGGTCGAGGCGAGTGCGGGGGCTCATCGTACGATCCTCGCGCTGTCGAACTCCCATGCCGCAGACGGCGGCACCGCGGGCGACACGAGTCGAGCGGTCCATCCAGCGCGGGTCAGCCGCTCGCTGAGCAGCTGAGCCCATTCGGGCGCCGATTCGGAGGACCCGATCGCGACAGGATGCACGATGAAGGCGTGCGCTGCCGAACTCGCCGTCGCCGCCTGGGCGAGTGCATCGATCGACTGACTGTCGACGTCTCCGAGCACGGCGAAGAGCGGCGGCAACTCGCCTGAGATTCGCCCGGCATCCGCAACGATGTCCCGAGCGGCCAGGGGCGGACGTCCCGAGTCGAGCTGGGCGTAGGCGCCCAGGAGAAGCAGATCTGCTGGTGAATCGTCGGCACGCTCGCCGGTGTGCGGTGTCGCGGAGTCCGGCGACTCCACGAGCACGACGCGGTACCCCTCGTGAAGGAGATGCACACCGATCGACACGGCCATCGACACCGCCCACTCGAACGTGTCCGACTGCGTTTCGGCGGCTGTGACGCGCCGGAAATTCGGAAAGCTCTCGGCACGGGTGTCGAGGACGACGACAGCCTCGTGGTCGGTGTGCTGGTCGTCTTGCCTCACCATCAGCTCGGAGTGCCGCGCCGTGGCCGGCCAGTGCACGCGTCGAATGCTGTCGCCCGTCTGGTATTTGCGGGCTATCACGTCTTGTTCGCCGCTCGCCGACGGGCGTCTCGATTGCATGGCTTGCCCGTCGCCGCTCGGGAGGCGGAATGATCCACGGGAGAGGGCCTCCACGCCCGGAGTGACGGTGAGTGTGTCGGAACCGCCCACGCTGAAGCGCCTGGTCGCGAGGCCGAAGGGGTCGCTGAATCGGATGGAGAGCGGACCGATCGCATGCCTGCCTCTACGAGGGGAATCGATGAGATAGCGCAGAGTCGTCAGACGCGGTGTGTCGGTTTCGAGCGAGCGGAATGCAGGGAGGGGTGGCAGCGTGGCTGTCGGACTCTGGCCGAGCGGTGCGGCTGCCTCGTCGTGCCAGAGCGCGCCGGGGGTGGGAACGATGCCCCAATTCTGCACCGAGAGGATGACCTCGCAGTCGGTACCCGCACTGGCCGTCTCAGGCGAGAAGCGCCGAACGACGGTGAGCTTGGGCTGGCGCACGGAGACGAGCATCAGGGAGAGAAGGGGTAGGGCCAAGGAGGCAGAGGCGGCGAAGGCGATCTCGCGCTGACCGAGCATCGGCGCGAGCGCGAACAGTGCAACGGAGGCGGCGAGAAAGCCCCATCCGCGAATCGTCAGGGTGGGCCACCGTAGTCCATGACGAGAACCGTTCATGCGAACGCGCATCGATCAGAGCGACCTGGCGGCGACGAGTGGCACCGGCGTCGACTGCACGATCCTGATCAAGGTCTCCTCGATCGCATCGACGCTGCTGCGATGGTCGGTCACCGACTTGCGTGTGGGAACGATGCGATGCCCCAATACGGGAACCACGAGCGCGTCGATGTCGTCGGGGAGGACGAAGTCCCGACCCTCGAGTGCCGCCGCGACTTTCGCCGCGCGCACGAGATGCAGAGTGGCTCGAGGGCTCGCTCCCAATCGCACCTCGGGATCGCGACGCGTCGCCTGCGCGATGTTCACCACGTATTGTTCGACGGCCCGAGAGACGAACACCTCGCGGGCGCACCGGGTCATCGCCAGAAGTTCGTCGCGGTCGACGACGGCGTCGATATCGTCGAGAGGGCTCTGCAACTCGCGATTGTGCAGCATGGCGAGTTCCGCCTCGGCGTCGGGGTATCCCATGGAGATCCGTGCCATGAATCGGTCGCGTTGCGCCTCGGGCAGCGCGAATGTCCCCTCCATCTCGATGGGGTTCTGGGTGGCGACGACGCTGAAGGGCGTATCGAGGCGGTGAGTCACTCCGTCGACGGAGACCTGCCGCTCCTCCATGCATTCGAGCAGGGCCGACTGTGTCTTGGGGGAGGCTCGGTTGATCTCGTCGGCGATCACGATATTGGCGAACACGGCGCCCGGTTTGAACTCGAAGCGATTCGCCTGCTGGTTGAAGATCGACACTCCCGTGACATCCGAGGGAAGCAGGTCGGGGGTGAACTGGATGCGACTGACGGACGCGCTGACCGAGCGAGCGAGGGCCTTGGCCAGAGTCGTCTTGCCCACGCCCGGAACATCTTCCACGAGGAGGTGTCCCTCGGCGAGGAGCACGATGAGCGACAACGTGGCGACATCGGTCTTGCCGTTGATCACTGCTTCGAGATTGGCCATGATCGAGCCGGAGAGCCGAGCGAACTCGTCGAGGTCGATATCGGCTGAGCTACGGGCGCTGGGCTGGGTGTTCGAATCGGGCAACAGGAAACTCCCTCGTTTCGCTCGATTCTAACCGCGGAAAATGAGGGAGTTCCCTGCCGGTTGCAAATTGCCGATCAGGTCAGGAGCGGTGAGCCGGATGGCCTGTCGTCAGATATTTCGCGCCCTCGTCCGGGTCGGTCAGCCACTCGGTGAACAGCATCACCATGTCGTCTCGGATCTGCACCTCACCCAGATCCGGGTGATCGATAAGAGCGGTGGTGACAAGACCCTCTTCTACGGGGAGGTAGCTCGACGCCCCTCGCCGGTACGCGGCCTGGGCCGACTGCAGATGCACAGCGAACGAGGGGCCGTAGTCTTCTCCGTCTCGGAAGACGCCCTGCGCCCAGGCGATGAGGTCGAAATCGGTCTTCGCGTCCCACGGACAGTTGCGGAGTGTCTTGTCGGTTTCCGAGAAGTAGCGGTACTTCAGTTCACCGTCGATCACCCAGTAGTTGGCATTGGCGATTCCGATGCCGATCGTCAGACTCGGCGTCTCGGGATCGAGCAACCGATAGGTGCTGATGTACGTGACGGATGCCGGCATGGGCGACTGCAGTGCGCGGGGAATGGGCGCGGGGATGCGAATCTCGAACGAACTGAACACGAGGCTCCTCCCCGGCGCGTGGCTGAATCGACTCTAACGCGTGCGCTGCACCCCATGAAACATGAGCGGCGTGCCGTGGGAGCCTCATCGAGCGCTGTGCTGCCGTTCCGAAACCGACCACCTGATGGCCCATGTCGATCCGCCCATCCCGACGACACGCCATCCTGCCTTTTCTGGCAGGGTGGAGCCGGAATGACTGCGCGTCCGCTGCGGCATCCGAGACCGTCCCTGCCAGGGATCCAGAGAGGTACCTATGGACAACGCCGAAATCGTCGGAATCCTCGTCATCGCCGGGATTGCACTCGTCGTCGCTGTCGTGGTGGTTCTCGTGCTGTTGCTGTTTGCACGCAGCTGGATCAAAGTGGCTCGAGCGGACGAGGCCCTTGTCATCTCGGGCCGAAAGCAGAAAGTTCAGCTCGCCGTCTTGAGCGCCGACGGTTCGAGCCGCGACGAGATGTCCGAGTCGCCCGTTACGGTCATCGTCAACGGTAAGTCGCTCGTCAACCCGATCACTCAGCGCCACGAGATCATCTCGCTTCGCTCTCGTCAGGTCTCCTTGAACGCTGAGGCCCAATCGCTCGACAGCGTGACGTTGAACGTCGACGGTGTGGCCATCGTGAAGATCGGATCCGATCCCCTGCTGGTGCGACGCGCGGCTGAGCGCTTCGCCTCGCAGGACGCCGCGATCGAGCAGTTCACCACCGAGCAGCTGGAAGGCGCGCTGCGTGGAATCGTCGCGACCCTGTCGGTTGTCGAACTCATGCGAGAGCGAAAGAAGTTCTCGGATCAGATCGCGGCCGACGTGTCTCAGGAGCTCGCTGAGCAGGGACTGATCCTGGACTCGTTCCAGATCAAGGGCATCACCGACAAGGTCGGCTACATCCAGTCGCTCGGCGCTCCGGAGATCCAGGCGAAACGCCAGGCTGCAGAGATCTCGCAGACCAACGCCGATCGGGCCATCAACCAGAAGAACATCGCCAACAAGGAGGCCAACCTCGTCGAGCAGACCGGCCTCGACACCAACACGGCCAACTCCAATGCCGGCATCGGCCGCGCTCGGGCCGAGGCGGAACAGGCCGAGAACCTCGCCCGCGAGCAGGCGCAGCAGGCCGTTCTCCAGCAGCAGGCAGAGAACCGTCAAGCCCAATTGGATGCCGACGTGAAGCGTGTCGCCGATGCTCAGCGATACGAGGCGGAGACACGTGCGCAGGCAGACCTGTATACCCGCGAGCGGGCAGCAGAGGCTGCGGCCATCGAGCAGGTCAAGCAGGCAGAAGCGCGTACCCGTATCGCCGAGCAGCAGGCGCAGGCAGACAAGGCCCGAGCCGACGGTGAGGCAGCGGCCGCGGTCGCCAAGGCGACCGGTGAGGCGAGTGCCCTTCGTGCACAGGCCGAGGCGGAGTCCGAGGCGCGGCGCCTGCGCGCCAATGCCGAGGCTGACGCCATCCGAGCTGAAGGTGACGCCCGCGCTGGTGCACTCGAAGCGGAAGCCAAGGCCATCGCCTCGAATCAGGAGGCCTTCCTCTCGCAGCGCGTTCTCGACGTGCTGCCGTCGATCATGGCCGAGTTCGCGAAGGGATACTCGGCGATAGGAAGCGTGTCGATCGTCGGCGGGTCGAGCGACGACGGAGCCTCGAATCTCGTCGGCGCGGACAGTGCGAAAGCATTGAAGTCGGTCTTCGACACCGTCAGCGCGGCGACGGGTCTCGATCTCGCGTCGATCCTTCAGGGACAGGCTGTCGGGCGAGGCATCGGCGAGGGCATGGCCGCGACCGCTCCCCCGACCCCCGCCGCGCCAAGCGCGCAGTGAGCAGCGACGCCGGGTGAAAGAAGGGCCGTCCCGCATACGCGGGGCGGCCCCCTGCTCAGACTTCTCGCGGGGTAGGGCGTGTGGGACTTGAACCCACGACCGACGGATTATGAGTCCGCTGCTCTAACCGGCTGAGCTAACGCCCCCTGCGGCCCGTGCGTCTGACGAGCTCAGACCGGATACCGACTCACCACATTACCGCTATTCGTGCGACGCACTCGGCGAGACGATGAGCGGGTCTGTGACGACCTCTCCTCGGTAGAGCTTCTCGAATGTGCTCAGGGTGCGCTGGATGTCGTGGGCGGCGATGAGGCGAAGCGATGCGTTCTTGAAGACATCGAGTTCGTCTTGAGGGAGCGTGAGGATGTCGGTGAGCCGGTCGGCCATCTGCTGCGCGTCGCCGGGAGCGAACAGGTGTCCGTTCTCTCCGTCGCGCACGAGATGGGGAAGGGCCATCGCATCGGCGGCCACGACCGGCAAGCCCGACGCCATCGCCTCCATCGTCGCGATGCTCTGCAATTCGGCGATGGAGGGCATGGCGAAGACGGTCGCACGCGTGTAGGCGTCGCGTAGTTCCTGCTCGGTGACGTACCCCGTGAAGGTGACGCGATCTGCGATACCCAGGGTGACGGCCATCGACTCGAGGCTCTTCTTCAGATCGCCACCGCCGACGATCTCCAACTGCGCGTCGAGATCTGCGGGCAGCAACGTCATGGCCTTCAACAGCACGTCGATCTGCTTCTCGCCGGTGACTCGGCCGACGAAGAGGATCCGGTTCTTCGGACGGACCGTGAAATCGGGCGTGTAGTTGTCGGCGTTGATTCCGCAGGAGATCGAGTAGACGTTGGTGAGCCCGGTGGACTTCTCGAGGAACTCGGCCGCCCGTCTCGTCGGCGTCGTGATCGCGCTGGCTCTGCCGAAGGTGCGCTTGGCCGCCTTCCATGCGAGCCCTACTGCCCAGTCCTGCCACGACTTCGGCAACAGGGTGAACTCGAGGAGGTTCTCGGGCATGAAGTGGTTGGTACCCACGATATGGATGTTGCGCTTCTCGGCCTCGATCGACAGTCCGCGACCCACGATGATGTGCGACTGGAAGTGCACGACGTCGGGCTTGACCGCGTCGAGGATCTTGGCGCTGTTCTGGTTGATGACCCAGGGCAACGCGAAGCGGAGCCAGTCATGCGGGTACCAGCGCCAGCTGCGCAGGCGATGCACGGTGATGGCGTGACCGTCGTACGTCTCGGTCCAGGTGCCGTGCTTCTTGGATGCCGCTGGAGCCACGACGTGGACGTCGTGCCCCCGGGACGCCATGCCCGACGCGAGACGCTCGGAGAATCGAGCGGATCCGTTGACGTCGGGAGAGAAGGTGTCGGCACCGATGACGATGCGAAGGGGCCGTTCGGAGGAAGCCGTCGACGGCACCTCCGCCGAGGCGGGACGTGGGTCGGAGGAATCTGACACGGAATGAACCTTCTGTTGAGAGACGGGGAGGTACGAGGCCCTGAGCGGGGCTCGGAGGACAAACTACCTTAGCGCTCGATCTGCGGGTGGTAGCGGGCGAGCCCGAAGACCCCGACGATGGCGATCGCGCCGGTGATGACGTAGCCGATCATTGCCCACCACGGCGCCTGAGCCGCCTCGCCGAGCACGAGGATGCCGATGGCGACGGCGATGAGTGGATCGACGACGGTGAGGCCGGCGACGACGAGATCGGGCGGACCCGAGGAATAGGCCGTCTGCACGAAGTAGCCGCCGAGGGCGAATGCGGCGACGAGTCCGGCGACACAGACGAGCGTGAGCCACTCGAAGTCGCCCTGCTGTAACCGCTTGATGACGACCTTCGCGAGGGTCGCCACGAACCCGTAGAGCACGCCAGCGCCGATGATGTAGCCGATCGCCCGGACTCTGCGGCGGAACACGATGAAGCCTGCGCCGAAGACCAGCAGAACGACCGCAAGGATCACGAGGATGACGGTGAGTTGGACCTCGGTGATTGGGCGATCCCGAGCCGTGAACGCCGCCAGCACCACGAACAGGAACACGCCCCCGACGCACAGCACGATCGACAGGATCGACTTACGGTCGAGATTGACCTTGCTGAGCCTGGCGTTGAGGAAGGCGGTCATGACGAGCGCGACGACGCCGAGCGGCTGCACGACGATGATGGGAGAGAAGCCGAGGCTCGTGAGTTGGAAGACGACAGCGAGTCCGAGCATCAGGGTGCCGAAGACCCAGGACGGCCGCGAGAGCAACGACCACAGCTGGGCCAGATTCAGGCCGCTCGAGCCGGAGAGATTGGTCTTCGCTTCGACCTTGGCCACTCCGCGAGACTGGAACTGCGCGCCGAGGCTCAGGAAGACGGCACCGACGATCGCGATCGGAATGCCGATGAACTGAGCCGGATCGAGAGCGAACTGGTCCTGAATGTCGGTGAGTTCGGGAGGCACCCCCCGAGATTACCCTGACGACCGCGCCGATAGGCTTAGCGAATGGCTGTTCTCCCGATTCGAATCTCTGGAGACCCCGTTCTCCACTCCCCCGCATCTGACGTCACGGTCTTCGACGACACACTGCGCCAGCTGGTCGCCGACATGTTCGAGACGATGGATGCCGCGCCCGGCGTCGGCCTGGCCGCGCCGCAGGTCGGTGTGCCGCTGCGGCTCTTCACCTACGGGTGGGTCGACGACGACGATGTGGAGCACCGCGGTGTCGCCATCAACCCGGTTCTGCTGATCAGTCCGCCGCCCGTCGCCGAGAGCGACGAGGATTCCGACGCCGAAGGGTGTCTCTCGTTTCCCGGCGAGCGCTTCCCGCTCGTGCGGTCGACGGACGCTCTGCTGCGTGCCGTCGATCTCGATCAGAAGCCGTTCGAGATCGCCGCGAGCGGGTGGCTCGCCCGCATCTTCCAGCACGAGTTCGATCACCTGGGCGGCATCCTGTACGTCGACCGTCTCGAGTTCATCTACGGACGACGAGCCTCGAAGATCGCGCGCAAGCGAGGCTGGACCGAGCCCGGCCGCAGCTGGATGCCCGGGGTCGACGACCTCGACGCGTAACGAGGCCGCGGCGTCAGCTGAGGGCCCGGATGCCGGCCGCGACGGCGGCCGCTGCGACGACCACCACGATGAATGGCACGCGCAGGGCGAAGAGGACGGCGGCCACGAGGACCGCGGGTACTCGAGCGTCGAGCTGAAGCTGCTGCCCCTGGGCGAAGGTCTGCAGCGAGATGAGTGCCGCCAGCAGGGCGACCGTGAGCAGGTCGACCATGCGCGCCGGTGTGGGGCGCTCGATGAGACGCGCCGGCACGAGATAGCCGAGGCTCTTCAAGCCGAAGCAGATGATCGAGGCCAGAAGCACGATGTGCCAAGCTGTCATGACTTCTCCCCCGTCCGGTTGCCAGACGTGCGCTGTCCCGATCCGAGCCAGTTCGTCGCTCCGATTACCACGGCGACCAGGGCGGCGACGAGAACGGGTAGCCCCGGCATCAGAACCGGCGTCAGGATCGCGGCCACGAACCCTGCAGCCACGGCCACGGCCTGAGCCTGCAGCTTGGCCAACCGCGGCCAGAGGAGGCCGAGGAACGCGGCGGCGGCGGCCGCGTCGAGTCCGTAGGCACTGACATCGCCGAGCAGGTCGCCGATCACGGCGCCGAGGAGGGTGGTGAGGTTCCAGCCGACGTAGACGACGAGTCCCGTCGCCCAGAAGCCGATTCTCTGGGCACGCAGCGAGCCCTGAGCGCTCGAGACGGCCGTCGACTCGTCGATCGTCAGATGGGCTGCAGCCGCCCGGCGTAGAAAGCCTCGTCCGATGACGGGCGACATCCGGATCGCGTAGACGGAATTCCGCGAGCCGAGCAGTGCGGCCGACGCGACGGCCGATGGCCACGCGGACAGACCGCCGGAGGCGAGAACACCCACAAGGGCGAATTGGGAGCCGCCCGTGAACATCACCAGGCTCAAGATCATCGTCTGCCAGATGTCCAAGCCGGCACCCACCGTGGCGAGCGCGCCGAACGAGACTCCGTAGGCCGCCGTCGGCAATCCGACGGCGAGGGCGGCACGGTAGGCGCGTGTGTCGTCAGCGCTTCTGACGCCCACGTGGCTGCGCGGACGAGGCGACACTCAGTACGACGACGCGTCGCGGAGCTCGATGGCCGCCGCGCGCTTGTACAGTCTGGAGCTCCTGACGGTGAGAAGAACGCCGAGCACGATCGGCACGCCGAGCATCAGCATGAGGGCGATGATCCTTCCGGCGATCTCGGCCCCGTTCACCTCGCTGGCGTTCTGAGACGACGACACTGCAGACCCGGCGACGGAGCCCAGGACCACGATGAGGAAGACGACCCAGGTGACGATCGCCCCGACCATGAAACGCCGTGCACGACGCCGGAGCGTGAGGGGATTCTCGGACACGGCCGATGTGAAGGAATCGCTCATCGTTCTATTTTATGGGCGCTCGGGAACGAAAAAAGGCCACCAGGGGTGGAGCCCGTGGTGGCCTTTTCGCTCCCCGACTTGGACTCGAACCAAGAACCTGCCGGTTAACAGCCGGCTGCTCTGCCAATTGAGCTATCGAGGATTGCTGGAAACAGCGTAGTTACACTATCACCTATTCGGCGATGCCTTTGTCACGCTCATCGACCTCCATCAGTATCCCACACCTGGATCGACCACTCCGTCAACACCCCCGCCGCCGAGGAACGCCCGGGTGTTGTCGAACACCCTCCGAGCCAGAAGAGGCCGGGTCACGGCAGGAGTATCCGCGCTGTGCGGCGTGATGATGAGATTCGGGGCGATCCAGGCGATACTGCCGCTCTGACGTGCATCGACGAGGGCGTCGGTGACGACGAGAGCACCGTGACCGATGTTGACGACGACGGCGGAATTCTTCATCGCATCGAACTGGGCCCGGCCGACGAGTCCGCGCGTGTCGTCGGTGAGGGCGGCGGCGGCGAAAGGCCAGGGTGAGCATCTCGCGGTGTTATCCGGCGGTCACCGTTGGTCGCCGGAGACGGTGCGGGCGAGCCCCTGTACGTAGGGGTGGTGAGGATCCTCGAGCACCTCGTCGATCGTGCCGAGCCCCACGACCATGCCCTCGTGGAGCACGGCGATGCGGTCCACCGAGCGACGAAGTACATCGAGGTCGTGGCTGATGATGATGGCGCTGGCCCCACGGTCGCGCTGGAGCGAGGCGATGACATCGACCACCTGTCCGCGAACGGAGACGTCGATGCCTGCGGTCGGCTCGTCGGCGACCAGGAACACCGGATCCATGACCAGGGCCCGGGCGACCGCCACTCGCTGTCGCTGTCCGCTGGAGAGCTCGTGCGGCAGCATGTTGAGCATTCCGACGGGCAGCAGCAGGCTGTCGAGGAGCGTCGCCGCGCGAAGCCCGGCGTCGTTGGCATCGAAGTGCTTGTCGCGCAGAAAGAGCGGCTCGGCGATGATCTCGGCGACCGTCATGTTCGAGGTCAAGGTAGACCCGGCATCCTGCGCGAGATGGCCGATGCCGAACGTGAGTCTGCTGAGTTTGCGCCCCCGGGTGCGTTTGAGGTCGTAGCCGAGCACGGAGAGGGCCCCGCCGACGATGCGAGGCGCACCGTCTCGAGACGGCGCCAACGCGGCCGAGCCGGAGATCACCGAGGCGATCGTCGACTTGCCTGACCCACTCGATCCCACCAGGCCGATGATCTCGCCCGGGTCGACATTCAGCGTGAAGCCCTTGACCGCGGTGTGCGCGGAGCTGACGCTGTGTGCCGGATATTCGATCGTGACGTCAGACGCCGTCATTATCCGTTCGCTCATGGATACCGACCCTAGCCGTCGACCGCCTGAAGTCGGTGGAGCGCCTCGCGCCTCGTCTGCTGTTCGACCGGATCCGGAACGGGAAGCGACGCCAGAAGCCTCTGCGTGTAGGGGTGACGCGGAGAGCCCAGCACCTCGGCGCCCGTTCCCTCCTCGACGAGTTCACCCTTGTAGAGCACCGCTATGCGGTCGGCGAGCATGTCGACGACCGCGAGGTCGTGACTGATGAAGAGCGACGCGAATCCGAACTCCCTCTGCAACTCGGTGAAGAGCTCGAGTACCCGGGCCTGCACCGAGACGTCGAGAGCGCTGGTGGGCTCGTCGGCGATCAGCAGCTTCGGACGCAACGCGATCGACCGTGCCAGGCTCGCTCGTTGCCTCTGACCACCGCTGAGCTCGTGCGGGTACCGATCGCCGAATGCGCTGGGCAACTGCACGGCCTCGAGCAACTCGTCGACCTGCGCGCGAGCGTCGCGGGTGTCTGCCGCCCGACCGTGCACGACCAACGGCTCGGCCACGCACTCCGCGATGGTGAGCAGAGGATTGAAGCTCGACGCCGGGTCTTGGAACACGAAGCCGATGTCGACCCGGGCACTACGGAAGGAGCGTTCCTTGATGCCGAGCATCTCGCGTCCGAGCACGTTGAGCGAACCTCCTGTGACCTTCGAGAGGCCGGCGATCGCGCGGCCGATCGTGGTCTTTCCCGACCCCGACTCCCCCACGAGACCCAGGACTTCTCCCTCTCTGATCTCGAAGGAGACGCCGTTCACGGCACGGAAACCACCGCGGCCGAGGCGCCCGGGGTACTCGATGACCAGGTCGCGAGCGGCCACCACGGGCGTGCTCGAGGACGCCCGATCCAGACGCTCCTGAGTTCGGACGGCAGCACGGGCCTCTCCTTGCCCGATGTGCGGAACAGCGGCGAGAAGTTGCTTCGTGTAGTCGGCCTGGGGTGAGGCGAACAGGGTGCGCGAATCAGCTTCTTCGACGACCTTGCCCTGATACATCACGACGACTCGATCGGCGAGGTCGGCGACCACGCCCATGTTGTGCGTGATCAGCACGATCGCGGTGTCGAACTCGTCGCGCAGGCGGCGCAGCAGATCGAGGATCTCCGCCTGCACGGTCACGTCGAGCGCTGTCGTGGGCTCGTCGGCGACGATGAGGCCCGGATTCAGAACCAGAGCCATGGCGATGACCACACGCTGCTTCTGGCCGCCCGAGAACTGGTGCGGGTAGTAGTTGACCCGGGTCTCGGGGTCGGGGATGCCTACCCGACGCAGGATGTCGATGGCCTGCTTCTTGGCATCGGCGCGCGACACGGAACCGTGCGCTCGGATGCCTTCGGCGATCTGCCAGCCGACGGTGTAGACGGGGTTGAGGGCGGTCGACGGTTCCTGGAACACCATCGCGACGTCTTCGCCGCGGAGACCGCGCAGAGTGCCGGAGTTGGCTCCGACGATGTCGGTGGTGCGGCTGCGGTCGCGGCTGCGTAGGAGGATCGACCCCGACGAGGTTGCCGTCGCCGGCACGAGGCCGAGGATCGACTTCGCGGTCACGCTCTTGCCGCTGCCGCTCTCGCCCACGATCGCGACGATCTCTCTCGGGCGAACGGCGATCGACACACCGTCGACGGCGCGTACAGCACCGCCGTCGGTGGCAAAGGTCACGCGCAGATCGACGATGGAGACGATGTCCGACTGGTCGACGGACGGCTCGCTGGGGACTGCACTCATGAGACGCGCTCCTCGTCGTTCGTTGTCGCTCTGTCGTCGGCGACCACCGCCTGGCCGGTCGCTGCTGCACCGTGCGGTGCCGCTCCGTTGTCCGGAGCCGGCGCGCCGGTGTCGAGCGCCGCGCGGCGTCCGCGGAGGCGCGGGTCGGCGAGGTCGTTCAGGCTCTCGCCGAGAAGGGTGATGCCCAATACGGCGAGCACGATGGCGAGACCGGGGAATAGGGAGGTCCACCAGATTCCGCTCGTGACGTCGGAGAGGGACTTGTTGAGGTCGTAGCCCCATTCGGCGGCGGCCGTGGGCTCGATACCGAAGCCGAGGAAGCCGAGGCCGGCGAGTGTCAGGAGGGCCTCCGACGAGTTGAGGGTCAGGAGAAGAGGAAGCGAGCGGGTGGCGTTGCGCAGCACATGACGGAAGATGATGCGCGGCGCGCGCGTACCGATCACCTTGGCGGACTCGACGTAGGCCTCGCTCTTGATGCGCACCGTCTCGGCCCTGATCACGCGGAAATACTGCGGAATGAAGACGACGGTGATCGAGATCGACGCCGCCAGGATGCCTCCGAAGAGGTTGCTCTGACCGCCCGAGATCACGATCGACATGACGATGGCGAGCAGGAGCGAGGGGAAGGCGTAGATGGCGTCGCAGACGACGACCAGTACCCGGTCGAGCCAGCCTCCGATGTAGCCGGACACGAGTCCGAGGAAGATGCCGGCGAAGATCGAGAGGATGACCGAGACGACGATCGTGAGGATCGCGGTCTGGGCACCCCAAATCACCCGGGAGAGTACGTCGTAGCCGCCGACCGTCGTGCCCAGCAGATGCTCGGCGTTCGGTGCCTGCTGGGCGCCGAACGGGGTGCCGTCGGCACGCAGTTGGGCGAACCCATAGGGCGCGAGCAGCGGGGCAAGCACCGCGGTGATCACGAAGACGCCCGTGATGACGACGCCCGCGATCAGCATGCCGCGCTGCAGGCCGATGCTGGAGCGCACCTCGGCGAACAGCGGGATGCGCGACGAGAGACTGCGACGCGGGCGGGGACGAGTGGTTGTGGTCGTCACGACTAGTACCTGACTCTCGGGTCGATCAGCGCGGCGATGATGTCCACGATGAAGTTGGTGACGGCGACGATCACGGCCAGGAGGGCGACGATGCCCTGCACGGCGACGAAGTCACGTGCCTGGAGGTATTGGGCCAGCTGGAAGCCGAGCCCCTTCCATTCGAATGTCGTCTCGGTCAACACCGCGCCGCCGAGCAGCAGTGCGATCTGCAGGCCGATGACGGTGATGATCGGAATGAGAGCGGGGCGATACGCGTGCTTGCGCACCAGCCGGAATTCCGTGACTCCGCGCGACCGAGCGGAGTCGACGTAGTCGGTTCCGAGGGTGCCGATGAGGTTGGTGCGCACGAGCCTCAGGAACACGCCCGCGGTGAGAAGGCCGAGAGCGACCCCGGGAAGCACAGCGTGCGAGAGCACATCGCCGATCACATCGGGGTTGCCCGTCTGGATCGCGTCGATGAGATAGATGCCCGTCTTCGACTGCAGGAACTGCATCTGCAGCTCGGCGCCGGTGGAGGCGCGCCCCGCGACCGGGAGGATCTGGAACCAGACGGCGAACACGAGCTTGAGCAGGAGACCCGCGAAGAAGACCGGGGTCGCGTAGCAGAGGATCGCGAAGATACGCAGGAACGCGTCGGGCGCGCGGTCGCGGAACGAGGCGGCGACCATGCCGAGCGGGATTCCGACGATGAACGCCACGATCAACGCGTAGAACGCGAGTTCGAGCGTCGCGCCGCCATAGGTCAGCAGCACCTGGGTGACGGGGCGGTTGTCGCTGAGGGTATTGCCGAAGTTGCCGGTGAAGATGTTGCCGAGGTACTCGAGGTATTGCACGATGAGCGGGCGGTCGTAGCCCGCTTCATGGATGCGCTCCTGCAGCTGGGGACCGGTCAGCTTGCCGCCCAGGGCGGCCGTGATCGGGTCTCCGGTCGTGCGCATGAGCAGGAAGACGAGGGTGACGAGGATGAACACCGTCGGGATGATGAGCAGGAAGCGCACGAGGATGTAGCGGCCGAGGCCTCCCCCACCCGACGACGAGCTTCGCCGGAGTACGGCCGGGGGTGCGGCGGATGCCGGATCCGGAGAGCTGAGTTCTGCAGTCACGTGCGATGTCCTTCGGTAAAAACGACGGGTGACGTGACTCAGGGGCGAGGCGCCTGCGCGCCTCGCCCCTGAGCCACAATGCTAGACAGACTCTAGCCTGTGGCCGATCAGCCCTTGGTCAGGGCTCCGTAGCGGAACTTGAACGACGCGTCGAGCGTGTCCTTCGTTCCCTCGACGGTCGTTCCGGTGACCGCCACCTGGGCGCCCTGCAGGTACGGAACCGTCGAGAGGTCCGCAGCGACGGCATCCTGGATCTGTTCGATCAGGGCCGTGCGCTCCGCGGGGTCGGTCGTGACGGCCTGCTTGAGGATCAGGTCGTTGACGGCCGGGTTGTCGTAGTGGTTGGCCAGGAAGTTCTCGGTCAGGAAGAACGGCGTCAGGTAGTTGTCGGCGTCGGAGTAGTCCGGGAACCAGCCGAGTTGGTACGACGGGTACACGTCGGTCGTGCGGTCCTTCGAGTACTGCACCCATTCGGTCGTCTCGAGGTTGACCGTGAAGAGACCGGTCGACTCGAGCTGATCCTTGATGAGCGCGTACTCGTCGCCCGAGGAGGGGCCGTAGTGGTCGTTGCTGTACTGCAGCGACAGCTCGACCGGGCCGGTGATGCCCGCGGCGGCGAGAGTGGACTTGGCCTTATCGGCATCCGGGCCACCGTTTCCGTCGCCGTAGGGTGCCTTGAGCGACTCGGTCGCGCCCGTCAGACCTGCGGGAACGTAGGAGTAGAGCGGAGTGTACGTGCCCTTGTAGACCTGGTCGGCGATCTCATCGCGGTCGATGAGGTCGGCCACGGCCTGGCGCACAGCCAGGGCCTTGGCCGGGTCGGCCTCGGGCGTCTTGGCCCCGAACGGCTGCGTGTCGAAGTTGAAGACGATGTAGCGGATCTCGCCGCCGGGTCCGTCGACGACCTTGACCTTGTCGTTGCCCTTCAGGTCGTCGATGTCGGTCGCGGAGAGGCTACGGAAGGCCACATCGATGTTGCCCTCCTGGATGTCGAGCTTGAGGTTCGACGAGTCGGCGTAGTACTTGACGTTGACCTGGTCGGTCTTCGCCTTGCCCAGAACGCCGTCGTAGCCCGCGAACGCCTTGTACGAGATCAAGTTGTTGAAGTCGTAGCTGGCGATTTCGTACTGGCCGGCGAATGCCTTGCCCTTGACGATGTCCTCGTCACTGGTGAGCTCCGTGGCCGAGAAGACGTCTTCGTCGACGATGGGACCGGCGGGGCTCGACAGGATCTGCGGGAAGACCTGGTCGTCGGCCGACTTGAGGGTGAAGACGACCGTGGTGTCGTCGGGTGCCGCGACCGAGTCGAGGTTGTACAGGAGCGACGCAGGGCCGTTCTCATCGTTGATGGCAAGCTGGCGATCGAACGAGAACTTCACGTCAGAGGAGGTGAGGTCGTTGCCGTTGGCGAACTTCAGTCCGGGCTTCAGCTTGACGGTGTACTCGGTGGGCGCGGTGAACTCCGCCGACTCCGCGATGTCCGGCTTGACATCCGGGGTGCCGTAGGGCGTGTTCATCAGGAAGGGGAACACCTGGTTCATGACGGCGAAGGAGCCGTTGTCGTACGACCCGGCCGGATCGAGCACCGTGACCTTGTCGGTGGTACCGATGGTGATGGCGCTGCCGCCCGTGCTGCCGCCGTTCGAGCCGCCGGAGCACCCGGCGAGCACGAGGGCCACCGCTGCTGTTCCGGCGAGCGACGCGACGACTCGAGCCGTGCGTGTGGATGCGGATCTCATATCCGTCTACCTCTCTGGAGTGATGTTTCAGACACAGGTGCACCCCCTTATCGGGGCATACCGTGATTGCTGTACCCCAGTCATACCGCAGCGGACGAACTGTCACCAAGCTGACAGGGAGCGGTGAGGAACATGTTTACCGGATCGAAACAAGCCGGTTCCTGCCTCGCAGGAGCGCTTGGCTGCCATCGTCGGCTATTCGCGCAGTGCTCGCCTGTCGGCTTCGACCTGCATGAGCTGACGCTGCAGCGAACGGTGCTCTTCGGGCTGGGCGGTCGCATCGGTGCGCTGGAACTGCCCGAGCAACTCCTCTTTGCGACGCACCAGATCGCGTTCGATGAGCGAGAGCACCACCTGTTGCAGGTACACGTCGAGTTCGCGTTCGGGGCGTTCGGGCACGGGCGCGACGGCGAGCTGCGCGACGAGCGTCTTCACGGGATCGGGGACGGTCTCCTGGATGATCGATGCCCACTCGGGCTTGTCGAAGGAGTTGAGTCTCATGGCCACGGCGTCGCGTACTGCGGCCAATGCTCCGTTGCTGAACGCCACCGCCGTTCCGCGCGCCAGCAGGTCTTTGCCGACGCTGTTCGGGAACTGCAGCATCGCCATCAACGCGTCGCGCTCGAGTCGGGTTGCCGTTGTGCTCGGCAGACTGGTCAGGGAGATGGCCACGGGCGGCGCGACCTCGAGGGAGGTGATGGATGCCGGCCCGCCCTCGGCGGCCGGGGCCAACCGCGGCGACTCGAGCTGTCGCGACGCGGCGTGCTCGCTCGACCTTCCCGCGGCGTCCACTGCCCGCCCCACCTCGCCGAGGTCCATGCCGAGCAGACGCGCGAGCTCGCGAGCGTATCCGGGTCGGATGGAGGGATCTCGGATGTCGGCGACGACCGGAGCCGCTGCCCGCAGCGCGGCGACGCGGCCCTCGACCGTGTTGAGGTCGAAGGTCGAGAGGCGCTGCTTGATCACGAACTCGAACATCGGCTTTTTGCCCGTGACGAGACGACGCACCGCGTCGTCTCCTCGACCGAGCCGCAGGTCGCAGGGATCGAGCCCGTCGGGGGCCACGGCCACGTAGGTCTGCGCGGCGAAGCGGTGCTCCTCGCTGAAGGCACGCAGCACGGCTTTCTGGCCGGCGGCATCCGGGTCGAACGTGAAGATGACCTCGCCGAGCCCTGCCGTATCGTCGGAGAGCACGCGGCGCATGACCTTGATGTGGTCGACACCGAACGAGGTGCCGCAGGTGGCGACCGCGGTCGTGACCCCGGCGAGGTGGCAGGCCATCACGTCGGTGTACCCCTCGACGATCACGACCTGGTGGCTCCGAGCGATGTCGCGCTTGGCCAGGTCGAGCCCGTAGAGCACCTGCGACTTGTGATACACGAGCGTCTCTGGCGTGTTCAGGTACTTGGGGCCCTTGTCGTCGTCGAGCAGGCGCCGCGCACCGAAGCCGACTGTCTGACCCGTCTGATCGCGGATCGGCCAGATGAGCCGCCCGCGAAACCTGTCGTAGCTGCCCTTCTCGCCCGTGCTGGTGAGGCCCGCCGCCGTGAGCTCGTCGGACGTGAACCCCTTGGAGCGGAGGTGCTTGCCGAGGATGTCCCAACCTTTGGGTGCGAAGCCGACACCGAAGCGCTGCGCCGCCGACGCGTCGAAGCCCCGCTCGCCGAGGAACCGCCTGCCGACCTCTGCCTCGGGCGTCATGAGCTGCTCGATGAAGAACTCCCTGGCAGCGTCGTTGGCCGCCAGGAGTCGTGCCCGGCTGGAGTAGTCAGACGGGGCTCCCCCGTCTTCGTAGTGCAGCTCGAATCCGATGCGCGCGGCCATGCGCTCGACGGCCTCGCTGAACGAGACGTGATCCATCTTCTGCAGAAAGGTGAAGACGTCACCGCCTTCGCCGCAACCGAAGCAGTGGTAGTACCCCACCTGTGGGCGAACGTGGAAGCTCGGGCTGCGTTCGTCGTGGAACGGGCAGAGCCCCTTCATCGATCCCACGCCGGCACTCTTCAGCGTGACGTACTCTCCCACGACGTCGCCCAGATTGATGCGCGACCTGACCTCGTCGATGTCGCGCCTCAGAATCAGTCCAGCCATCAGCCCAGCAGTCCCCTGCTCCAGGCGATCGCCGACTGATCGGTGAGGCTGGCCACCTGATCGACCACGACGCGCTTGCGCGCCGCGTCATCGGATGCTTCGCGCCAGTCGGCCGCGAACGCCACCTCGAGCGCACCCTCGCCGAGACGGAAGAGCTCGGTAGCGAGGGAGGTCAGGATGCCGCGCTGTTCGACGTAGAGCGGCTGGCGGGAGTCGCTGGCCATCACGTAGGCGGCGACGATGCCTTTCAGCACCGCGATCTGCGCCTCCACTGGCCGGGGAACGACGACGCGTCCGCCGAAACGGGCGAGTGCCTCTGCGGGGTATGCCTCACGGGTAGCGGCCGTCGATCGGCCGGCGAACCTGCCGATCAGCTGGCTGGTGAGATTCTTCAATCGACCCTGGGCCAGCCGAGATCCGTCCCAGCCGTCGAGCCAGATCTCAAGGGAGGTGAGCTCGTCGAAGGCGGCGGTCAATTCGTCGCGGCTGAAGTCGTCGCCCACCCACGACGAGATCGCCGACACCAGATCGTCGTGATCGGCCCGCGCGCCCAGGGCACCCACGTCGATGTACCCGGTCAGCACGGCGTCTTCGAAGTCGTGCACCGAGTAGGCGATGTCGTCGGAGAGGTCCATGACCTGGGCCTCGATGCACTTCTGGCCCGCGGGTGCACCCTGGCGAAGCCACCGGAAGGCGGCATCGTCTTCGGGATACACACCGTACTTCGCGCGACCGCTGGGGTCGCCGATCGCGTCGTCGATCGTCCACGGGTATTTGCAGCTCGCGTCGAGGCTGGCCCGGGTGAGGTTGAGTCCGGCGCTCGTGCCGTCGGCGTAGATGACTTTCGGCTCGAGTCGCGTGAGAATGCGCAGGCTCTGCGCATTGCCCTCGAAGCCGCCGATGTCGGCTGCCCACTCTGCGAGGGCGCGCTCGCCGTTGTGGCCGAAGGGCGGATGCCCCAGGTCGTGGGCGAGACACGCCGTGTCGACCACGTCGGGGTCGAGCCCGAGACTCGTGGCGAGCTCGCGACCCACCTGGGCCACCTCGAGCGAATGCGTGAGGCGGTTGCGGGCGAAGTCGAGGTCGGCCGGCGAGAGCACCTGCGTCTTCGCGGCGAGTCGGCGGAAGGCGCTCGAATGCAGGATGCGTGCGCGGTCGCGCGCGAAATCGCTGCGGCGCGACGAGTGCTGCTCGGCGACGATGCGTTCGCTGTCGCGCGGTTCGTACCCCGCGGGGAGAACGGCCGGCGCGGTGGCGATGTCGGAGGTGGTCGGCATGGCTCTATCCACCGCTGTGGTGCAGTTCGGCGCTCGCCAGTTCGGCGCGCTCGGGCAGATCGAGTTCGCGGGAATCGAGCCACTTGTCGGGCAGCGACGGCCGTTTCGGTGAACCCGCCCGACCTCGCGGACCCTCTGCGTCGATGCCCGGGTAGGGCAGCGAGCCGTCGAGCGTCGCGAGAACGGCGTCCATCTCTGCGAGCGATTTCACCATGCTGAGGCTCGCGCGAACCTCGTGGCCCACCGGATACCCCTTGAAGTACCAGGCGACGTGCTTGCGGATATCGCGGCAGGCACGGTCTTCGTCTTCGAAGAACTCCGAGAGCAGCTCGGTGTGCCGACGGATCGCCCCGGCCACCTCTCCGAGCGTCGGCGCGGCGCGCGACTCACGAGCGACGGATGCGTCGAGGCGGCCGCTGCGAACCCGGAACGCGTCGGCGAGATCGCCGAAGAGCCAGGGACGACCGAGGCACCCTCGCCCGACGACGACGCCGTCGCATCCGGTCTCGTCGACCATGCGGATGGCGTCGTCGGCCGACCAGATGTCGCCGTTGCCGAGCACCGGGATGCTCGTGATCGTCTCTTTGAGCTTCGTGATCGCCGACCAGTCGGCCTGGCCCGAGTAGAAGTCTGCTGCCGTGCGCGCGTGCAGCGCGATGGATTTCACGCCCGCGCCCTCCGCGGCCTTGGCCGCCTCGAGGTACGTGAGGTGATCGTCGTCGATGCCTTTGCGCATCTTGACCGTGACCGGAATGTCGCCGGCTGCGTCTACTGCCTCTTCGACGATCTGCCGGAAGAGCCCCAGCTTCCAGGGCAGGGCGGAGCCGCCGCCCTTGCGGGTCACCTTCGCCACCGGGCATCCGAAGTTCATGTCGATGTGGTCGGCGAGATTCTCCTCCACCAGCATGGTGACGGCCTGGCGCATCGTAGCAGGGTCGACGCCGTAGAGCTGGATGGAGCGCAGCGTCTCGGACGGGTGATGGCGGATGAGTCGCATGGACTCGGGGGTGCGCTCGACGAGCGCGCGGCTCGTGATCATCTCACTGACGTAGAGCCCTGCGCCGTACTCGCGGCAGAGCCGTCGGTACGCGGTGTTGGTGATGCCGGCCATCGGCGCGAGCACGACGGGTACGTCGAGCTCTATCGGCCCGATGCGGAGGGCGGAAGCCGGAGTGACGGCCGTATCGGCCGGTGCGAGGGAGGAATTCATGACTCGTCGATTCTCCCAGACATTTGAGGGGGCGGGGTCAGGCGCGGTGACGACTGTGGACGAGGGCTCAGGTCGGGTCGATGACGCAGACGCCGTCGACGCACACCGCGCCGGATGCGCCGACCATGCGCAGACCTGGCGCATCCGGCGTGGCCAGCGTCGACGTCGTCGTGGCCTCGGTCGAGTCGCCGGCTTCGGCGGCCGACGTCATGCCTGCACCGATTCTGCGGAGCCGTCGCGCTCGTGCGCCACCTGACCGAACACCTCGACGAAGGTGGTCGCGTCCTGTGCGCCCGACACACCGTACTTGCCATCGATCACGAAGAAGGGCACGCCCTGGATTCCGTACTCCTGAGCCTGACGCTGATCGGCGCGGACGGCGGCCAGGTACTCCCCCGATTCGAGCGATCGCACGACGTCGTCTCGATCGAGTCCGATCTCTGCGGCGAGGTCGGCCAGGTCGTCTACGCGGCCGACGTTGCGGCCCTCTTCGAAGTAGGCCTTCAGGAGTCTCTCCTTGGCCTGCAGCTGGAGACCCTTCGACTTCGCGTAGTGGATGAGCTCGTGCGCCTTCACCGTGTTGGCGTGCTGCAGGGCGTCGTAGTCGTAGTGCAGCCCGACGTCTTCGGCGATGCCCACGACGCGAGTGAGCATCTGCCTGGCCTGTTCGGCCGGAATGCCCTTGTGCTGGGAGAGGAACTCGACCTCGTCGCCGTCGAAGTCGACGGGCGTATCGGGCGAGAGCTCGAAGCTGTGGTACTCGATCTCGACCGCAGGGGTACCGGGCTGCGTCGCGAACGCCTCGACTCCGGCCTCGAGCTTGCGCTTGCCGATGTAGCACCAGGGGCACGCGATGTCACTCCAGACATCGACTTTGATGGACGCGGGGGCAGCGGGGGTCTGAAGATCGGTCACGGTGGGTCGAACGGATGCCCGTGGTCGGCTATTCCCGAAAGGTCGGTCGCCGGCCCGGAAGATTTCGCCCGGCCCTGTGGTTGACTCCGTTCATGACGACTTCAGGGCGCGACCGGGTGATCGACGATGCGGCTCGCCGCGGAATCCTTGTGGAGATCGTCGAACGCCCGCCGGCCAGCAGCCTCGAAGAGGCCGCGGCGGGGCTCGGCCTCGATCCGGCGGGGATCGTGAAGACCCTCGTCGTGAAACGGCACGACGGAGATTTCGTGTTCGCCCTGGTTCCCGGAGACCGGCAGATCAGCTGGGCGAAGCTGAGAGCCCTCGTGAACGTGAACAAGCTGTCGATGCCGCACCAAGACGTCGCCCGAGATGCCACGGGTTACGAGCGCGGCACGATCACGCCGCTGGGGAGCACGACGGCCTGGCCCGTGTTCGCCGACGAGCGCATCGTCGGCCGACGGATCGCCCTCGGCGCCGGCGAGCACGGCCTGTCGGCTTTCGTCGACGCAGACCAGCTTCTGGATTCCTACGGCGCGACGATCGCGGACATCACCGACGAACTGAAGCCCCGCGACGCCTGATAGCCACCGCCGGCCGACCGCTAGCGGGCCAGCGACACGACGTGGCGTGCGTACTCGACGCGGCCGAAGACATCCGGCGCTGTCGCCGTGCTGAATACCGGCACGTTGCTCTGGTACTGCAGCTGACCGTTGCGAGCGGTCACCTGCACGAATCCCGTCATACGGGATTCGCGGGCCAGCAGGAAGAGAAGACTCAGGATGAACACGAAGAAGAAGCCCACGATCGCCAAGACGATCGCCCAGGTCGGTGTCTTCTGTTCCACTCGGGTGAAATCGGAGACGAAGAACTCGGTGCCGACGAGCGGAACAGTCCCGGCAGGAGTGACCAACCAGCTGCTGGTGACAGCGATCTCTCCGATGACGACCAGCGGAGGTTCTGATTGTGCGGCGGGGTGGGAATCGACAGGGGTGAGATCCGACATAGCCGAAGCTTAGAGGGCGGGCGCGCTCGGCGAGTCGACGGCTCCGCCGAAGCGGCGCGACCGACCCGTGTAGTGCTCGATGGCCTGCCACAGATCGACCCGCGTGAAGTCCGGCCAGAGGGTGTCGAGGAAGACCATCTCGGCGTAGGCGGACTGCCACAGCTGGAAGTTGCTGGTGCGCTGCTCGCCCGAGCTGCGCACGAACAGGTCGACATCGGGCAGATCGGGCAGGTAGAGGTGCTTCTGGATCGTCTTCTCGCTGATGCCCGAGGGCTTCAGACGGCCGGCGCGCACGTCTTCGGCGATGGCGGTGACCGCATCCACGATCTCGTTGCGACCGCCGTAATTGACGCACATGCTCAACGTCATCGTGCTGTTGGTCGCGGTCATCTGCTCTGCGAGCTGCAGATCCTTGATGACGCTCGCCCATAGTCTCGGCTTGCGACCGGCCCAGCGGATGCGCACGCCCCACTCATCGAGCTGATCGCGGCGGCGATGCAGTACCTCGCGATTGAAGCCCATGAGGAATCGCACCTCATCGGGTGAGCGCTTCCAGTTCTCGGTCGAGAATGCGTAGACGCTCAGATGCTTGACGCCGATCTGGATGGCGCCGGCGACCACGTCGAGCAGTGCCGCCTCGCCGGCGCGGTGTCCCTCCACCCGGGTCAGACCGCGGGAGTTGGCCCAGCGCCCGTTGCCATCCATCACCACGGCGACGTGGCCGGGCACCTGCGCCCGTGGGATCTCGGGCGGGTACACGCCCGTCCAATCGAGGGGTCGGAACTCGGGAACGTCCGATGCGCGGGATCTGGTCATGACACGGCCTCCTGGCGTCGTTTCTGGGCCGAGCGGTCGACGTGCTCGAGAGAGCGCAGGCCGCGCTCCAGATGCCACTGCGTGTAGGCCGAGACGACTCCGCTCGCTTTGGAGCGCGATGCCTGATCGGCGGCATCGGCCCGAGCCCAGTCCCCGGTCAGCAACGCGCTGAGCAGACCGATCGTCTGCTCGTCGAGGCGCACGGTTCCCGGAGGGGCGACGGAGTCGCTGACGACACCTCCGAGTTGCACGACGAATGCGGAGTGCGGCCCGGGCTCGCCGGTCACGGCGCAGTCGTGGAAGCTCGGCGCCCATCCTGCCATCGAGAGGGCGCGCAAGAGATAGGAATCGAGGGTGAGGCTGGCGCCGTGTTCGCCGCGTGACAGAGAACGGAGTGCGCCGACCAGCAGGAGGTACTGCGGGAGTCCGGCTTCGGCCTCGCTCAGCTTGTCGGCCGTCTCGACCATGGCGCTGGCCGCGGTGTAGCTCGCGTAGTCGGCGGTGATGGCTGCGCCGTAAGAGGAGATCGTCTCGGCCTGGGTGACCGTATCGAGCGACCGGCCCTCGTAGAACTGAACGTCGGCGACCATGAACGGCTCGAGCCGGGCACCGAATTTCGAGCCCGTGCGACGGACCCCGCGGGCCACGGCCCGCACCTTGCCGTGCTGTCGAGTGAGCATGGTGACGATACGGTCTGCCTCGCCCAGCTTGTGGGTTCGCAGCACGACGCAGTCGTCACGGTAAACAGGCACGATCCATTATCGACCCTCGGTCAGGGGATTGCCCGGCGCACGCGCGGTCGTGGTACACCTTGAAGGTGTCTGATGCCGTGGCCTTCTCCATCCCCCTCTGGTCGGATTTGCTGGCCGTGGGCATCGGTAGTCTGCAGGGCGCGATGTTCGCCTCGCAGTTCCGGGATCGCCGGCTGGATCTGCTCGGCGTCGCCATCATCGGCGTGGCGACGGGCCTCGGGGGCGGGCTTCTTCGCGACATCTTCCTCGTGGTGCCGCTCGTCGCCCTGCACACGAACTGGTACCTGAGCGTCGCCGTCCTCTCCGCACTCTTCGGCATGCTGCTGGTGCGCCTCTTCGAGCGGCTCGACACCGTGATCACCATTCTCGATGCGCTGACCATCGGCCTCTTCGGCGCCATCGGAACCACCAAAGCGCTCTCGCTGGGTCTGCCCGTGATCCCCTCGATCTTCGTGGGAGTCGTCTCCGCGGTCGGCGGCTCGGTCGTTCGGGATGTTCTTCTCGCGATGCCGATCGCGCTGATGCACGTCGGGTCGCTCTACGCTGTCGCTGCGGGAGCAGGCTCGGCGGTCCTCGTCGCATTCTGGGCCGGAGGCATGGACATCACCGTCGCCGCCGTGATCTGCGTCATCGTCACGACGGTGGTGCGCCTGCTGGCCGTGCGCTACGGATGGAGCCTGCCCGAGCAACGCGCCATCCGCAGGATGCCCAGGATCTCGCGCGCGGCTCTGCGTCCACGCTGGCCCCGGCTCCGCCGAACGGCGAAGCCGGGGCAGCGCTGACGATCGGCCCCGTTCGCGATCAGACCGCGGCGAGCTCGCGATCAGAATCAGAGACCCGGATGGCGCGGTTCACGGCGCTGACGACGGCCTTCAGAGACGCCGTCGAGATGTCGGCGTCGATGCCGACGCCCCACAGCCTCGAGCCGTTGACCTGCAGTTCGACATAGGCGGCGGCCAGGGCATCGCCCGACGCGCTGAGGGCGTGCTCGACGTAGTCGTAGAGCTTGACCTCCACACCCTGCTCGCTCAGGACGTTGAGGAACGCGGCGATGGGTCCGTTCCCCGACGCCGCCGTGTCGAGGGTTTCTTCGCCGATGCGCAGCTCGACCTGCAGAGAGACGCTTCCCGACATGTCGCTGGCCGTGCGGGTGCGAGCAAGTTCGAATCGGCCCCACTTCGCTTCGGAGCGCTCCGCGGGAGCGGGCAGGTACTCGTCTTGGAAGATCGCCCAGATCTGGTCGCTCGTGACCTCGCCGCCCTCGGCGTCGGTCTTGGTCTGCACGACGCCCGAGAATTCGATCTGCAGTTTGCGCGGCAGATCGAGCGCGTGATCGTTCTTCAGCAGGTACGCGACGCCGCCCTTGCCCGACTGCGAGTTGACACGGATGACTGCCTCGTAGCTGCGCCCCAGATCTTTGGGATCGACGGGGAGGTACGGCACTGCCCAGACCAGCTCGTCGACGTCCTTGCCCTGAGCGGCAGCATCGACCGCCATGGCCTCGAAGCCCTTCTTGATGGCGTCCTGATGCGAGCCGCTGAATGCGGTGTAGACCAGGTCGCCTGCCCAGGGGCTGCGCTCGGGCACCTTCAGCTGGTTGCAGTACTCGGCGGTGCGCCGGATCTCGTCGAGGTCGGAGAAGTCGATCTGCGGATCGATGCCCTGCGTGAACAGGTTGATGCCCAGCGCGACCAGGTCGACATTGCCGGTGCGCTCTCCGTTGCCGAAGAGGCATCCCTCGATACGGTCGGCGCCCGCCATGTAGCCCAGCTCGGCGGCGGCGATCGCCGTACCTCGGTCGTTGTGAGGGTGCAGCGAGAGCACGATGTTCTCTCGGTGGGCTAGCCGGCGGCTCATCCACTCGATCGAGTCGGCGTAGACGTTCGGCGTCGCCATCTCGACGGTCGCCGGCAGGTTGATCATGACCTTCCGGTCTGCGGTCGGCTCGAAGATCTCGATGACCTGGTTGCAGACATCCAGCGCGAACTCCAGCTCCGTGCCGGTGAAGCTCTCGGGAGAGTATTCGTAGTAGACGGTCGTCTCGGGAATCGTGTTCTCGTACTGGCGGCAGAGCCGAGCCCCGGCCGTGGCGATGTCGATGATTCCCTGCCGGTCACTGCGGAAGACGACGTCGCGCTGCAGGATGGACGTGGAGTTGTAGAGGTGCACGATGGCCTGCTTCGCGCCGGCGATCGACTCGTAGGTGCGGGCGATGAGGTGCTCACGCGCCTGAGTCAGCACCTGGATGGTGACGTCTTCGGGAATCGCGTCTTCGTCGATGAGGCTGCGCACGAAGTCGAAGTCGGTCTGGCTGGCGCTAGGAAACCCGACCTCGATCTCCTTGTAGCCCATGCGCACCAGCAGGTCGAACATCACGCGTTTGCGCTCGGGACTCATCGGATCGATGAGAGCCTGATTGCCGTCGCGCAGATCGACCGCGCACCATCGCGGTGCCTCGGTGATGCGCTTGTCCGGCCAGGTTCGGTCGGGCAGATCGACGACGATCTGCTCGTGGAAGGGACGGTACTTGTGGATCGGCATGGCCGATGCAGTTTGATTGTTCTTCACGGTCTTGTTCCTCAAATGTCTTCGGATTGTCAGCCAATGACGAACTCCGCGACGAGGAAGGCCTGAGACTAGGACTCGTCGCGGCAGCTAAGAAGGAGCAGACCGAACAGCATGGTGCAACGGTAGCACCGTTTGCCGGTGGCGACGATGACTTCTGGGACTGACCATCCGGTGCGGTTAGGCTGAAACAAAAGGGAGAGGCCGAATGCCTGAACAGCAGACCATCGTCATCGCCGGCGCCTCCGGCATGATCGGCACCGAATTGACCCGCCAGCTCGAGGCTGCAGGTCACCTGGTGATCCGGCTCGTTCGGCGGCCGACGCACCACCCGAAGGAACGGCAGTGGGATCCGGAGGTGTCGTGGCTGAATGTCGCCACGGTCGACGCAGCCGATGTCATCGTGAACCTGTCCGGCGCATCCATCTCTCGGCTGCCCTGGACCCTGCCGTACAAAAAGCAGATCCTCTCGTCGCGCATTCAGGCGACGAGCACCATCACAGCAGCGATCGCGAAGTCCTCGTCTCCCCCAGTGACGTTGGTGAACGGCTCTGCTGTCGGCTACTACGGAGATCGGCCGGGCGAGATCCTGACCGAGACATCTGCCCAGGGCGACGGCTTTCTGGCGAAGGTCGTCGACGCGTGGGAACGTGCCGCCGCCAAGGCGTCGCCCAACACGCGGGTGGTCATGGCCAGGACTGGCCTCGTGCTCGGCAACGGCGGGGCGCTGAAGCCTCTGGAGATCCTGGCGCGTCTCGGGGTAGCCGGTCCCCTCGGGTCGGGCAAACAGGTCTGGCCGTGGATCAGCCTGCGCGACGAGGCTGCCGCGATCGCACACCTCGCTCTGAACTCGTCGCTCTCCGGTCCCGTGAACTTGGCGGCCCCTCGCCCTGTGAGCGCCACGGAACTCACGGAGACTCTCGCCCGCTCGCTCAACCGCCCGTTCTGGCTTCCCGCACCGAGTTGGGCAATCAAGGCAGCCCTGGCCGACGCGGGCAAGGAGCTGCTGCTGTCAGATCAGAACGTCTCATCGCAGCTGCTCGTCGCAGACGGCTTCGCTTTCCGCGATCAGAACGTCGACGACGGCCTGAGCGCCGCACTGTCGGCGCCGCACCGTATGGCTCGCTGAGACCTGCTCAGATCGCCTGCCGGTTCAGCGCGATGGCACGGCGTAGCGCGGCGCGCGCGCGGCGCCGGTCGCCGCTGGCATCGTAGGCGAGGCCGAGCCTGAACCAGGCGCGCCAGCTCTCGGGGGCGGCGTCGACCTCGGCTCTGTATCGGTCGAACTCGGCGTCTGCAGCTGCCCTGTCGGGCCGACCGCTTGGCCTCTTGGGGAGGCTGTCTTCGGGCAGCGACTGGTCGGCCTCGAGATCTTTGACCAGGCGTTCGGTGCGGATGCCGAAGAGAAGCTCGCGCATCAGCGCCCAGGCGGCGATCAGCGGAAGAACGATGAGCGCGATTCCCAGCCCGATGGCGACGGGCTCCCCCGTCGCAACCAGGCGTACCGAGCGGTCGACCACGAGAATCAGATAGAGCGCCAGGAGAACCGCCATCGACCAGGCGGCGATGCGGCCCTTCACGGCGCCACTGTCTCGACGACGTCGCCGGCGCGACTCATCGCTCGCCCGCGTCGGGGTTGAGGTCGACGAGCTTGTCGAGCCCGACGATGACACCCCTGGCCTGCGTTGCTGCGCGGAGGGCGATCACGATGCCCGCCTCGTAGGCGCTCGGTGAGAGCGTCTCGTGGCTGATGGTGAGCACCTCGCCGACGCCGCCGAGAATGACGTCTTGTTTCGCCACGACCCCCTGCAGGCGCAGACTGTGGATCGGAACGCTCGCGACCTGCTGGCCTCGGGCGCGCTGGTCGGTGTGCGGAGCCGAGACCGGGCCGAGTGGGCCGCGGGCCGCGGCGATCAACTCGGCCGTTCTCACCGAGGTTCCCGAGGGAGAGTCGATCTTGGTGGCGTGGTGTGCCTCGACGATCTCGATCGAGTCGTAGAAGCGCGCGGCCATCGCCGCGAACGAACTCGCGAGCACCGATCCGACGGAGAAGTTCGGAATGATCACGGCGCCCAGTTCAGGGTTGTCGACCAGGCGTCGCTCCAGAGCCCGGATGCGATCGGCAGACCATCCGGAGGTACCGACCAGGACGGGGATCTCGTTCGTGAGCGCGAAATCGACGATCGAATGAGACACGGCGGGTACCGTGACATCGACAACGAGGTCGGCCCCGATCATCTCGGACAGATCCCCCGACGATCCGATCCGCGCGAAGATCTCGAACCCCTCGGTCTCGTCGACGATTCGTGAGAAGAGCTGCCCCATGCGGCCGGATGCGCCGACGACGGCGACCTTCGTAGTCATGGCTCCAATCTACCAACGTCGGTGTCTCCCTTAGCCTTGAGCCATGGATATGCGCGAGGCCCGAACGGATTCGCCGGCGGCCCACAGACTGCTGATCGACTACTTCACTTGGCGCGCCAGCGAGTTCCCTCCGACACAGGGGACGTACACGATCAGCCATCCCGACCCGACCGCGTTCGTCGCGCCGGATGGCGCCTTTCTTGTGGCCGTCGACGACGATGACGAGCCCGTGGGCTGCGGCGGTATTCGTCGCATCCCGCGTGACGAGGCGGGTCGAGTGCGGTTCGAGGTGAAGCACCTCTGGCTCGCTCCCAACAGTCGTGGCAAGGGTCTGGCCACCGCGATGATGGACGAGCTGGAGTCGCGCGCACGGGAATTCGGTGCTGATCTCATGGTGCTCGACACGCACCACACCCTCACCGGGGCTGCGCGCCTTTACGCCTCGCGGTCGTACCTTCCCGTCGACGCGTACAACGAGAATCCGAATGCCACCGTCTGGTACCGGAAAGACCTGAGGCTATCCGCTTAGATCGTTCCGGCTCGGATAGAGGAGCTCGAGGTCAGTACGGCTGCGCTTCGGGCAGACCCGTGCGCAGCTCGACCGGCAGGTGTCCCAGGTCGTTGTGCGTGACGAGCTCGGGCAGGCGTCCGGCCTTCACCGTGATGATGGTGAGGCCGCAATTGGCCTGATTCACGCCCACCCATCGCCAATCCGGCGCGCCCATCGCCTCTCTCACGAGCCAGCCGATGACGAAGTTGTGCGTGATCAAGAGGTCGTTCGTGGCCTCGCGGGTCGGCGACAGGAACTCGGCGACCGCGTCGGCCATCTGCGCCCTGCCGGCGTCGACCTGTTCGATCGTCACCGAGTTGAAGAACGGCTGGAACGAGTGCGGCATCTGGGGCGAGTAGCCGGTGGGAACGCAGTCGAAGAGCAGCGCCGTCGGCTCTGGCTGCAGCGCCGGCAGATGCGCTGCCATGATGGTGGCCGTATCCTCTGCACGCTGCAGGGGCGAGTGCCACACGTTCGTGAACGGCACACCGCCGAGGCGCTCCGCAATCAGTCGCGCCTGGCGCTGACCGCGCGGAGACAGCGGGCCGTCGTCCATGCCGTACTCGGCGTCCTGCTGTTCGCCATGTCGAACGAGATACAGCGTGCGGGTCATGAGCTCGCTCCCGTCAGAGTCGGGCCGAGACGGTCGAAAGCGTTCTCCGAGATGGCGCCGACGGCAGAGATGGAGAACGGCCGGGATGCGATGTCGCGAGCGAGCTCCTGCACATCCCGTGGCGTGACTCGGTCGAGACGCCGCAGTGCCTCGTCGAGATCGACGAACTCGCCTTGGGTGATCTCGGCGCGCCCGAGCCGCGACATCCGGGTGTCGGAGTCTTCGAGAGCCAGGGCTGCGGAGCCCGACAGCTGGCCGTGTGCACGCCGCAGCTCCTCGTCGGTGATGCCGTCGTGGGCGAGGAGCTGGAGCTGCTCGATCATCAGTTCTGCGACGTCGCCCACCCGAGCCGGAGTGCATCCGGCGTTCATACCGAAGAGACCGGCATCGGAGTACGACGGAGCGAACGAGTACACGGAGTATGCCAGACCCCGCTTCTCGCGGATCTCCTGGAACAGTCTCGACGACATTCCGCCGCCGAACACCGATCCCAGCACGCTGAGCGCGGAGCGGCGTTCGTCGCCAGCCGTGAACCCGGAGGTTCCGACGATCAGACTCGCCTGCTCGTTCGGACGCTGCACCACGACCAGAGGTGCGCCGCGGTGGATCTGGACTCCGGCGGATTCTCGTCGCGCGACGGGTTCGGCCGAGCGTTCCAGATTCCAGCCCGCGGCGGTCAGCGCTGCAGTGACCCGCGCGACGAGTTCGTCGTGGTCGACCGCACCGGCCGCGGTGATCACGAGATCCTGGGGGCGATAGTTCTCGAGGTAGTGCTGCCACACGGCGTCACGCGTGACCTCGCGAATAGTGTCGGCGCTGCCACCTACAGGGCGTCCGAGCGGATGGTCGCCGAGCACCGCTTCGAAGAACCGCTCCCCCGCGACGTCGGACGGGTCGTCGGATGCCTCGGCGAGCTCTTCGAGGATCACGCCGCGCTCGGTCTCGAACTCGCCGCGCTCGATCAACGATGATGTGAGCATGTCGGCGATCACGTCGACCGCCATCGGCAGGTCTTTGTCGCGGACCTTGGCGTAGTAACAGGTGTATTCCTTGCTCGTCGCGGCGTTGTGCTCGCCGCCCACGGCATCGAATGCCACCGCGATATCGAGGGCCGATCTCGTCGGTGTTCCTTTGAACAGCAGGTGCTCGAGAAAGTGCGTGGATCCGTAGCGCGAGGGAAGAGCCGGCGCGGCCGCCGTGGCGAGCACGCTGCCGAGTTCGTCACGAGAACCGACGGCGACCCAGTACCCGACGGTCGCACTCTGTGCACCGGGCATCTTCTCCGTGAGGATACGCACGCCGGACGGGAGGATCGTGCGGCGGACCAGAGACCCCCCAGACGCTTCGACGCGGAGTTCGGGCAGGTTGAGAGGGAGGGGCACGGCGTTGTTCATCGGGCCCAGCCTATGTCACTCCGATGCGCGATCGAGGGCGTTCAGCTGGTGCGGCTCGAGAACCAGATCGGCGGATGCGACGAGTTCGGCGACCTGTTTCGCCGACGCCGCCCGCACCACGGGAGCGATGACGTTTGGTTTCGATCGGACCCAGGCGAGAGCACACGCGGCGAGTGACGCGTTCTGTTCGGCGGCGACCCGCTCGAGCGCCTTCAGGACTCGGAATCCCTCGCGACCCACGTGAGCTGCCGCATCGGCGAACATGATCGACTCCGGAACGTCGCTCCGCACGCGGTAATCGCCGGTGAGGAAGCCGTTCGCCAGTGGCAGCCGGGCGAAGATACCGATGTTGAGTGACGTCACCGCGGGCAACAGGTCGTTCTCGACCGGCCGTCGGGTCATCAGGCTGTACGGGCTGAACACCGCTCGAAAACGGGGTAGTTCGTTCTCGTCTGCGAGTCTGCGCGCCTCGAGGAGACGGGCGCCGGAATACGACGACGCCGCCAATGCCCGGATCTTGCCGCTGTCGATGAGCGTGGCGGCGGCGGCCAGACTCTCCTCCAGCGGTGTGTGCGGGTGGTCGCTATCGAACGAGAGCAGATCGACGTGGTCGGTCTGGAGCCGCTCGAGGCTCGCCTCGGTCGCCGTCACGATGTCGCTGGCGGAGAGGCCGGGCGCATCCGGATGACGGCCGATCTTGGTGGCGAGGAACACCCGGGAGCGCGCCTTCCGGCTGCGCACCCAATTGCCGATCATGATCTCGCTGCGACCGCCCGCGTAGTGATCGGCCGTGGAGATGAGCCGGCCGCCGGCCCCATGAAACGCATCGAGGGCCTCGGCTGTCGCGGCGACGCCAGAAGCCCACCCGAAGACGTTTCCGTCGATGGCGAGTCGGAATCGGGCGGGTGGCAGGCCTTGGCTGGAGCTGGCGTCGTCGTTCGGCGTCATGAGGGCAGTGTAGTTGTGCGACCGGAGAAATGACGAAGGCCCGCCCCACCGGAGTGGGACGGGCCATCGATCAGAGGTGACTAGCCTTCGGCCGGGGCCTCGGGACCCTCGCTGGCTGCAGCGGATCCCTCGGTGTCGGATTCGTCGGCGACGACCGGAGCGAGCGACAGCTTTCCGCGGTCGTCGATCTTGGTGATCTCGACCAGGATCTTCTGGCCGACGCCGAGCACGTCTTCGACGTTCTCTACGCGCTTGCCACCGGCGAGCTTGCGCACCTCGGAGATGTGCAGCAGGCCGTCCTTGCCCGGAAGCAGCGACACGAACGCACCGAACGTCGCGATCTTGACGACGGTTCCGAGGAACTGCTCGCCGACCTCGGGGTTGGTCGGGTTGGCGATCGCGTTGACCTGGGCGCGAGCGGCCTCGGCGGAGGGACCGTCGACGGCGCCGATGTACACGGTTCCGTCTTCCTCGATCGAGATGTCGGCGCCGGTCTCGTCCTGGATGGAGTTGATCGTCTTGCCCTTCGGGCCGATCAGCTCGCCGATCTTGTCGACGGGGATCTGCACGCTGATCACGCGGGGCGCGGTCGGTGCCATCTCGTCGGGAGCGTCGATCGCGGAGTTGATGACGTTGAGGATCGCGGTGCGCGCGGCCTTCGCCTGCTTCAGGGCGCCGTCGAGCACGCTCGTGGGCAGACCGTCGAGCTTCGTGTCGAGCTGGATCGCGGTGATGAAATCACTCGTTCCGGCGACCTTGAAGTCCATGTCGCCGAGCGCGTCTTCTGCACCCAGGATGTCGGTGAGGGCCGCGTAACGGGTCTCTCCGTCGATGGTGTCGGAGACGAGGCCCATGGCGATACCGGCGACGGGTGCGCGCAGCGGCACACCGGCGTTCAGCAGCGACAGGGTCGAGGCGCAGACGGAACCCATCGACGTGGAGCCGTTGGAACCCAGAGCCTCGGAGACCTGGCGGATGGCGTAGGGGAACTCGTCGCGGCTGGGAAGCACGGGTGCGATGGCGCGCTCGGCCAGGAAGCCGTGCCCGATCTCGCGGCGCTTCGGCGAACCGACGCGACCCGTCTCACCGGTGGAGTAGGGCGGGAAGTTGTAGTGGTGCAGGTAGCGCTTCTTCTTGATCGGGCTCAGCGAGTCGATCTGCTGCTCCATCTTGAGCATGTTCAGCGTGGTGACGCCCAGGATCTGGGTCTCACCGCGCTGGAAGATGGCGGAACCGTGCACGCGCGGGATGACCTGGACCTCGGCATCGAGCGGACGGATGTCGGCGAGGCCACGACCATCGATGCGGACGCCCTCGGTGAGGATACGACCGCGGACGACGGTCTTGGTGACCGACTTGTATGCGGCCGAGACCATCGGCGGGATGTCGCCCGACAGTTCGCCTGCGGAGACCTTCTCGTTGATAGCGAGCTTGACGCGCTCTTTCAGTGCGTCGTCTGCATCCTGGCGCTCGGTCTTGTCGGCGATCTGGTAGATCGAGACGAGCTCGTCGTAGGCGAGTTCGGCGACCGCGTCGTATCCAGCCTGGCTGTAGGCGGGGAACACGGGGTATTCGCGGACGGGCTTGTTCACCTGCGCGGCGAGCGAGGCCTGGGCCTCGACGAGCTGCTTGAGGAACGGCTTGGCGGCCTCGAGGCCCTGGGCCACGATCTCCTCGTTCGGCTTCGTGGCGCCGGCCTGGATCAGGTTCCAGCTGTTCTCGGTGGCCTCGGCCTCGACCATCATGATCGCGACGTCCTGGTTGCCCTGGGCGTCGGTGACGACGCGGCCGGCGACGGTCAGGTCGAACACGGCCTCTTCGAGCTGCGAGTACTTGGGGAAGGCGACCCACTGGTCACCGATCAGTGCCAGGCGTACGCCGGCGATGGGGCCCGAGAACGGGATGCCCGAGATCTGGCTCGATGCGGAGGCCGCGTTGATCGCCAGGGTGTCGTAGAACTCATCGGGAGCGATGCTGAGCACCGTGATGACGACCTGGACCTCGTTGCGGAGACCGTTGACGAACGACGGGCGCAGGGGGCGGTCGATCAGGCGGCAGACCAGGATGGCCTCGGTCGACGGACGTCCCTCACGGCGGAAGAACGATCCGGGGATCTTTCCCGCGGCGTAGCTGCGCTCTTCGACGTCGATGGTGAGCGGGAAGAAGTCGAAGTTGTCCTTCGGGTGCTTTCCGATGCTGGTGGCACTCAGCAGCATGGTTTCATCGTCGAGGTAGGCCGCGACGGCGCCCTGTGCCTGCTGTGCCAGACGTCCCGCTTCGAAGCGGACCGTGCGGGTGCCGAACTTGCCGTTATCGATAACGGCTTCGGCGAATTTGATTTCTGGACCCTCCATATGGGGGTTTCTCCTTATGTGTTGTCTCCCGCCATGCAGGCGAAGAGAATTCGCGGCCCCGTGTGGGCTCTCGCGATGCGTACAGCGGAGTGGGGTGACAGAGCGACATGCGGGTGCTCGCCGATTGCGAGACCCGTGCACGTACGCGCCTTATCGAATCCGACGGATTCGTCAGATCCATCAGAGCATGGGGCGCATGTCTGGCCAACAGTAGAAAACCTCGGACCACTTCTCGCGTTCCGAAACCCACCACCGGTGACCAGCGTCCTGCCGGCCTGCTCCGCATTTGATGCTCGTGTATTTATTTGTTCGCATTGCCCGCGAGGGGCAACAGGCTGATCTTAGCAGGCGTGTGCTCAATGCAGCCGGATAGCGTCGATTACGCCCTCGGCGGGTCGGTCGACCTCGACCGTGAGCGGGCGAGACAGACGGGTGAACGGTCGAGACGGATCGGGCAGCTTGCCGTCGCCGAAGACTCGCGCGGGCACCGTCACGAGCACTCCCTCGTCTCGGAGAGCCTCGAGGGTCTCCCCGATGGATGCGCCGGTCCCCCGAGGAAGGAATCCCGCGCGAGCGGGCGTCGGCCCACCCGCGAAGTACGCCTCGACCCGGAGCTCGCGGCCGAGCCAGCGGGTCGCTCCGGGCCAGAGCACGACGGTCAAGGCGGGATCGGTCCAGCCGAGCGCGAGGTCGATGGAGTCCTGACGCCGGTTGCTCTCGTCGAGCATGAGCACGCCGTCGACAGCGATCTCCCGCAGGTCGAATCCGTCGAGCCTCACGAGTCGAGACGCGGAATTGCGATCTCGCCCGCTTCGAATCCCGAGGCGCACGATCTGCACGATGGCCGGCACGGCCACGACGACCGCGACGATTCCGATAACGGTGCCCACCACAGGCACACGCGACGTCATCGAAGCAGCCAGGGCGGCGACGACAACGATGCCCAGGAGAAACGGCTCCCACACGAGGAGGGAGAGCTTTCTGCGGGGGGCTGGCATTGCTCAATCCAAGCACGTCCGAGCACGCTGGCCCGACCGTCAGTAGGCGCGGCCCATCCGGAGTACGACACGGAGTCCGTGCCGAGTGACGACGATGTCACACGGGATGCGGGGCGCCTTGCCCCTGTCGGACAACCGCCCCAGGCAGGCGTCGACCGGTGCCTCGAGGCCACGAGGCACGAAGCCTACGACGCCGCTGAGGTCCGAGCCCGTCCAGAGGCGGACCGGCATCGGGGCGTCTACGCGATCCTCGGCCGGCGGACGGCGCTCGACGAATGCGTCCGTCGGAGAAACCAGCGCCTCCTGAAGCTCGGTCAACTCGTTCTGGAAGGGTGAGCTGCCGGCGACCCTCAGCGTGACGTTGGTGAACCGGGGGAAGAGATTGTAGGTGTAGTCGGCGAGGGAGCCCGCACCCGCATCGTGCTTGTCGGGCACGTCCGACTCTCTGCGATCGCCGATGACCATGGAGCCATTCAACTCCCCCGGCATTCGGGAAGGAAGAGCGAGATGCGGAATGGCTCAGCGAGTCAGGCCGATAGCCAGATCGACCCGCAGGCCGTTTTTGGTCTGTCGGATCGTGGCCTGCATGCGGGTCGACTTGCCCGAATCGACGAGCCGACCGAGTGCGGCTTCGACCGGAGCCTCGAGACCGCGGGGTATGAAGCCGACGACCGGGGTGGGCCGCTGGTTGACGAAGAGCCGCACGGGCGTCGGCGCATCCGTTCGTTCGTCGTCGACGCTGCGTCGCGAGATGAAGGCCTCGGTCTCGGTCACTCCCTGGTCGAGGACCGCGCGCAGCGCGTCCTGACAGGGATCGCTGTCGGCCAGCTGGATGCGCACCTTCTGATTGCGGGGTATCAGGTCGTAGAGGTAGTCGTCGAGCGATCCCGCACCCTGGTCGGTCTTCGCGAGCTCGGGGTTGTTGACACGGCCGAACGAAAGGAATCTCATTCGTCTATCCAAGCGCCTGCGCGGCTCGTGCGCGAACTCGTCCACGCCGGCCGCGCCGCGCGAGCGACACCGACATCAGCACGACGCCGAGCAGCACGCCGATGGTGCCGCCGGAGGTGTTCGCCAGCACATCGTCGAGATCGGCGACCCGTGTCGGGAGGAGTGCGCCCTGCCAGATCTCGATGGCGCACGAGATCGCCGCGCAGAGGAGGATCGCGAGCCACCAGCGCCGACGACCGAACAGCAGAACGAAGAAGACACCCAGGGGGATGAACATCGCGATATTCGCGACGAACTCGACCCTGTCGAAGGTGATCCAGTCGGTGGCCTCGTAGCGTTCGAAGAAGTCGAGGAAGCGCCAGAGAACGCTGCTCGTGCCCGCATCGTAGGGTTCCGGACCGAGTGTGACCCATGCGACGCCGGCCAGGTAGAGAACCGTGAGCAGAGAGAGCACGGGATGGCGTCGGAACATGACTCGATACTGCCGCACAAGTCTTGGTGGATCGTGTGCATGCTCTGTTCTAGAGTCGAGATATGACTGACAGAGAACTGGACGAGAGTAGCAACAACGACGGCAACGAGGACCTGCTCGAGGTATCGAGCGAACTCGACGACAGGGGCGACGCCGAATTCACGAACCCGGGCGATCCCTCGGTCGACGATGAGGAGTCCCTCGACGAGGATCTGCTCGACGGCACGGACACGGAGTTCAGTGTCGAGGAGAGTATCGACACCCTGCAGATCGACGATCCCGACGAGACGAACGACGATCTCGACGACGAGGACTACAAGGCCGAGAGTGCCGACGAGCTCGGCGACGACGACCGCGTCTGAGAACCAGACACCGCCACACATGCGAATGGGCCGTTCTCCCCTCGGGGAGAACGGCCCATCGTCAAGAAATGCGGCGAACTATCGACGCAGGCCCAGACGCTCGATCAGCGCGCGGTAGCGCCCGATCTCGACATCGGCCAGGTAACCCAGCAGGCGGCGACGCTGTCCGACCAGGAGCAGGAGTCCACGACGCGAGTGGTGGTCGTGCTTGTGCTCCTTGAGGTGCTCCGTGAGGTCCTTGATGCGACGCGTGAGCATCGCGACCTGGACCTCGGGGGATCCGGTGTCACCGGGGTGAGTTGCGTATTCTTCGATGATCGCCTTCTTGACATCAGCTTCAAGAGCCATAGTTGGTGATCCCCTTTCTCCTCATTGCGCGGTGCCCGTCACAGTATGTGCGGGCTCTCTTTATCCGCGGCCGTTAGACGGCAACCTGGTGATTCTAGCAGATCGATCGAGAGCCGGTCGGCTAGTGCTGAACGATCGCGAGGAGCGGCAGGCGACGGCGCAGCCGAAGGGTGAATCGACCGCTTCGAGCGAGCACGACGCCCACGACGAGCGCGGCGACAGCGGGCACCACCCCCGACACGAGCATGCCGAACGGGGCGCCGTAGCTCTCGACGAGCCACCCCATCAGCGGGCCACCTAGCGCCTGGCCACCGAGCAGCACCAGGACGTAGACCGACATGACGCGGCCGCGGATAGACACGTTGCTCGACAGCTGGATGAGCTGGTTCGCTCCCGTGAGGAACTGCAACGTGCAGAACCCCACCAGAACGAGAAGCACGCAGACCACGGGCTCGGTGGGAGCGCCGGAGACGATCGCCTGAACGGTTCCCCAGGCGAGGCCGGTGATGACCACGGCGCGAAGCCGGATGCTGGTCCGCCGGGTCGAGAGCACCGCGCCGGCCAGCGCACCGACGGCGACGAGCGAGTTGAACAGACCGTATCCCCCGGGTCCGCTGTCGAAGACATCCGAGGCGTAGGCCGCGAGCAGCACGGGCATGTTGAGGGCGAAGACCGCGACGAACGCCACCATGACGACAGTCCAGAGGATCGTGGGCTTGGCCAAGACGTACGACAGGCCCTCCTTGAGCTGACCCTTGGCCCGCGGGGCTACGGGAGCCGGGTACAGGGTGGCGGGATTCAGCATCAACACCGTGATCACCACACCCAGGCATGCAACGGCGTTGATCGCGAACGACCATCCGGCGCCGACCGAGACGAGCAGCACCCCGCCGATCGCCGGCCCGATCAATGCGCCGAGCTGGAAGACCGACGAGTTGAGGCTGATGGCGTTGCGCAGATACTTCGGCCCGACGAGTTCGTTCACGAAGACCTGGCGGGTGGGGTTGTCGATCACCGTGGCGAGACCCACGACGAGCGCGACGAGCATGATGTGCCATACCTCGACCACTCCGGTGAGCGCCAGCACCGCCAAGGCGACACTGGCGAGCAGCGAGACGCTCTGCGTGATCGCCAGCAGCATCCGCTTCGAGTAGCGGTCGACGAGCACGCCACCGTAGAGCCCGAGGAACAGCATCGGTGCGAACTGCAGAGCGACGGTCAGGCCGACGGCGGCGACGCTTCCGGAGAGTTCGAGAACCAGCCAGTCCTGGGCGATCCGCTGGATCCAGAGGGCCGTCATGGCGACGATATTGGCGGAGGTGAATAGTCGGAAGTTGGGGACTCTCAGTGAGGAGAAGGTGTCTTTCCATGGCGGTGCCGAGGTCAGCACGGGCATGGGGGCGGTTACGGGAAACGGGTCGGAGGGAGGGGGTGTCACGAATAATCCAAGTGCGAGATAACGAAAGCGGTTGCGTATGAAATGGGGATGCCGAGCATCCGATTCCTCAACGCTATTGCCACCCCCAGTCATTCCCCGAGTAAATTGACCCTATAACTCCCATTACTTTTCCGAATGAGACCCGTGTTCGACCCCACTCTCCTCCGCACCTTCCTCGCCGTCGCCGAGACCTCGAGCTTCACGGTTGCCGCCCAGCGTCTGGGCATCAGCCAACCCACCGTGAGCCAGCACGTCAGGCGACTCGAGCAGGCCTCTGGCCGCCTGCTCGTCGCCCGAGACACGCGCGACGTGTCGCTGACCGACAATGGGGATGCGATGGCCGGGTTCGCGCGCACGATCCTCGCGGCCCACAGCGCGGCCGATGACTACTTCAGCGGCTCGGCGATGAAGGGAAAGCTCCGGTTCGGTGCCGCCGACGACTTGGCGATCACGCAGCTCCCCCGCATACTCCGGCATTTCCGCCAGCTCTATCCGCAGATCAACCTCGAGCTCACCGTCGACCAGTCGGGGCCGCTCTTTCGCAAACTGCACGCCGGTTCGCTCGATCTCATCTTCATCAAACAGAAGCCCGAGACGACAGACGGGACGGTGGTGAGGCGGGACCAGCTCGTCTGGGTCGGACAAGAGAAGACGATCGTCGAGCTCGGTGCACCGGTGCCGCTCATCACCTACCAGGGAACGACTGTCAGCCGGACAAGTGCGATCGAGGCGCTGGAGCAGGCTGGTCGGCGCTGGCGCATCACCTGCAACACGCGGGAGGTGAACGGTCTTCTGGCCGCAGTGCGAGCGGGTCTCGGCGTCGCGGTCTTTCCCCGGTCGCTCATTCCCGACGATCTGGTCGTGGTCGGCAATCGCTTCGACCTGCCCGTGCTGGGCGAGGTCGATCTGACTCTCCTCCGCAACCCGGCGGCTCCGGCGGAGCCTGTCGATGCCCTCATCTCGGCGATCATGGGCCGCACACTCAACCGAACGGCGTAGCGAGAAATCGCCGTTCATCGACAATCAGCCCCCCACGATCGGATCCCCCGCGCAGTGAGCACGTCTCCGTCTGACACACCCACCCGGCGAACACACTTCGTCGATCTCGCCCCGTTCCGCCGCAGCCCGGCGTTCTTCCGTCTCTGGCTCGGCGGCCTCATCGCGGGAATCGGCGGCCAGATGACCGTCATCGCGGTCGGCCTGCACATCTACGACATCACCGGGTCGACGACGGCGGTCTCCCTCGTCGGCGTCTTCGCTCTCGTTCCGATGATCGTCGCTGGTGTGTACGGGGGCGTTCTCGCCGACAGTTTCGACCGTCGGACCGTGGTGCTCGTGGCCGAGTTCCTCGCCTGGGGGTCCACGGTCGGACTCGCTCTCCTGGCGTGGAACGGCATCGACGAACTATGGATGTTCTATGCGCTCACGACCATCACGGCGGTCGCGACGACCGTGATCGGTGCGACCCGCTCGGCGATCGTGCCCAGGCTGCTGTCGCCCGAGCTGCTTCCCGCCGCGTCAGCCCTCGGGGGCATCAGCTTCGGTGTGCAGGTGACCGTCGGCCCCGCTCTGGCGGGTGTGCTCGTGGCCACGGTGGGATTCCAGTGGACGTACACGGTCGATGTCATCCTCTTCGTCGCCGCATTCACCGGGGTCGTGACGCTTCCTCGCATCATTCCGGAGGGCGGAAGCCGCCGCGCCGGCTTCGCCGCCGTCTGGGAGGGCCTGGCGTTTCTGAAACGGGCGCCCAACATCCGCATGTCGTTCCTCATCGACATCGTGGCCATGACGTTCGGGATGCCGAGGGTCGTGTTCCCGGCCGTCGGCGCTCTGCTGATCGGCGGCGGCGCGATCACCGTGGGCATCCTCTCGGCCGCCTTCGCGGTCGGCGCCCTGCTCTCGTCGGTCTTCTCGGGAAGGTTGGGCCACGTACGCCTCCAGGGCCGAGCCATAGCTCGCGCTGTCGCCGTCTACGGTGCCTTCATCGGGGCATTCGGTCTGGTGCTTCTCGTGATGGATCACGGCCGCTCAGGCGGAATCACGTCGTCTTTCGACGACGCGAACCTGCCCGCGCTCGCCCTGGCGAGCCTGGCGCTGGCCGGTGCCGGTGCCTCGGACAACGTCAGCTCCATCTTCCGTCAGACCATGATGCAGTCCGCCGTTCCCGACGTCATGCGCGGTCGCATCCAGGGCGTCTTCACGGTGGTGGTCACCGGAGGGCCACGCCTCGGCGACGCTTATGTCGGTCTCGCCGCGGCGACCGCGCTGCTCTGGCTGCCCCCGCTTCTCGGCGGGGCCATCGTGGTGCTGTTCTCGCTCGCGGCGGTACGCCTTCACCGATCGCTGAGGGAATACGACTCACTCGCGCCCACACCCTGAGTCGGCCGCCGGCGAGGCGACCATCACTCACGCGGCCATCACCCACAACGACGGCGGGGCGTGGAGCCGAATGGCCCCACGCCCCGCCGTCGCGGTTGCCCGAGCGAACGCTACGGGACGCTGATCAGATCGATGACGAAGACGAGCGTCTTGCCGCCGAGGAAGTGCCCGCCCGCGGGACCGTATGCAAGGTGAGGAGGAATGGTGAGCTTGCGGCGCCCGCCCGCCTTCATTCCCGGAATGCCCTCCTGCCATCCGGCGATGAGGCCGTTGAGGGGGAAGCTGATGGTCTCGCCCCGACCCCACGACGAGTCGAACTCCTCGCCGGTCTCGTACTCGACACCCAGGTAGTGCACCTCGACGGTTGCTCCAGGCGTGGCTTCTGCGCCGTCACCGACGACGATGTCCTCGATGACCAGCTCGGTGGGAGCGGGCCCCTCGGGAAAGTCGATCTCGGGCTTGGTGTTCATGTTTTCGGTCATGGCACCATCCAACCGCTCTCGGGGTGCGCGGGTCAAAAGCGTTCTCTCAGGGGGTAATCGAGACGATCACACGGGTCGGACGAGATGAAGGCGCTGAGTCGGCCTGGTCATCGCCACGTAGAGCCCGGATGCCCCGCGGCTCGACTCGGCGAGAATGCCGTCGGGGTCGACGACGACGACCGAGTCGAACTCCAAGCCCTTCGCATCCTGTGCGGTCAGCACCGCGATCGCACGGTTGAGGCCCTGGGCTCCGAGCCCGATGTCACGGCCGAACGACTCGGACAGGGCCGGGTACAGCGCATCGACCGTGGCCTCGGGGGCGATGACCGCCACCGTTCCGCGGTCGTCGATGTCTCGATCGTCTTCGATCACCGTGATCACCGCGTCTCCGAGCGCATCGGGGTCGACGGACCGACCGGCGAGACGGAGTTCGACGGTCGTCGTCGTGACGGGCCACTCGCTCTCTCGAACGGCCGTGGCACGTGTTATCGGCAGACGGTTCTTCTCGGCCATCGCCTCGGCCTCGAGCGCGATCTGTGCGGGAGTGCGGTAGTTGACGGTGAGTTCCTCGAGCCGCCACCGCTCGCCGAGGGGCGACGATCCGACCAACGGCTGCACGGCATCCTGCCAGCTGCGCGCACTGGCCGCTGCGCTCGCCTGCGCCATGTCGCCGACGACGGTGAACGACCGCAGGGGGCAGCGACGCGCGAGGACGCGCCACTGCATGGGCGACAGCTCCTGTGCCTCGTCGACCACGATGTGACCGTAGGTCCACGTTCGGTCGGCGGCCGCCTGTTCGGCCGTGGTTCCCCGCACACTGCGCTCGGCGAAACCCGCGGCGAGGTCCTCCGCGTGCACCAGGCCCTCGACCTGCATGTTGCGGATCGCGTTCTCGGCGTTCTCGATATCTCGCTTCTTCTGCAGCTTCTCCTCGCGCTTCAGGGCGGCGTTCTGCGCGTTGTACTCGCCCAGGAGCTCAGCCGCCTCGTCGAGCAGGGGTACATCGGAGATGGTGAATGCCGCGTCACGGGCGCGGCGCAGGAGTGCACGCTTCTCGGCCGACCACGACGGAGTCAGCGATGCGAGCCACTGCGGCCGCGCGTAGAGATCCTGCAACAGCTTTTCCGGCGTGAGCGGCAACCAGGCTGTGTTCAGCGCCACCACCACATCGTGCGAGGTGCGGAGGTCTTCGCGCAGCACCGCCTGGTCGGCGTCGTCGACCGTGTTGCCATGGGAACGCAGCTGGTCGGCCAGCAGCCGACTCAACTGGTTGAGCGCGCTCTTGACGAAGACGACGCGCGCTTCGTTGTGCGGCTTGCGAGTCTCCCACGCGCGGTTCATGGCGGCGGAGATGAGCCCGGGCTCGAGCGTGAGTCGCTCGCCGTTGACGTCGAGGTCGATCGCCTCGAGTGGCACGCGCTGCCGGGAGCGCACGGCCCGTTTGATGACACCGGCCATCTCGGCGGCGCCCTTCACCCGCGCGGTCTCCGGCGCGTCGTCGTGGACGGCCTCGAGACCCGGATACAGGCCGCCGACACTCGAGACGACCACGCCGGTCTCGCCGAGGCTCGGCAGAACCGCCTCGATGTATTGCAAAAAGGCCCGCGACGGCCCGACGACGAGAACACCGGATGACGCGAGTCGCTCACGATGCGAGTAGAGCAGGTAGGCGGCCCGGTGCAGAGCGACGGCGGTCTTGCCCGTGCCCGGCCCGCCCTGGACGACGAGCACTCCCCCGAGCTCCGACCTGATGATCCTGTCCTGCTCGGCCTGGATCGTGGCCACGATGTCGCTCATGCGGCCGGTCCGCTGACTGGTGAGGGCGGCGAGGAGGGCAGCCTCGCCCTGCAGCGAGTCAGCCTGCTCGACGAGGAGTTCGGCATCGAAGATCTCGTCATCGATGCGCGTGACCGTGCGTCCCTCGGTGATGAGGTGACGCCTCGCCCGTGCGCCGAGAGGCGTCGCCGCAGTGGCCTGGTAGAACGCGGCAGCCTGGGGCACGCGCCAGTCGAGGAGGATGGGTTTCAGCTGTTCGTCGCGCAGCCCGATGCGACCGATGTACCGGAACGGAGAGCCATCGTCTGAGTCGGCGCCGTCGGTCAGCTCGAGCCTGCCGAACGCGAGCCGGTCGTCGACCTCGTCGAGCTGAGCGATGCGGTCCTCGTAGAGGCGCGCATAGGCGTCGCGCTCGGAACGGCTCTGGTGATTTCCGCCCACGTCGTCGCGTCGTACCCGCGCGAGAGCAGAGCGGGCTTCCACCCTCAGCGCGTCGAGACGCGCGTACAGCTCCTCGACATAGTGACGTTCCTGGGCGAGCTCGGTTGAAACCACGAATAGACACTCCTTGACAGCGGCCATCTAGTTTACTCGGGTCTCGGTCCCCGGTCCGTGCGCTCAGATGACGGGCGGCCCCTGCCGCGGCTCGTGGGGAGCGCCGTACTGCTCCGAGGGCTGCTGCTGCTGCTGGTAGGGCTGCTGTTGGGCGAGGGCACTAGACGATGGGCCCGACGCAAGCAGCGATGCCCTGTCCGCAGTCACAGCCTGCAGCAGATCTGCTTCGTCTCGCTGGCCGCCGATGCCATCGCGCCCGGTGACGACGCGCTGCCGCGCGAAGGCCAGGCGCGTCGCATCCTGCGTGAAGCGCCGCATCACGCGGCCCTTGTCGCCGCCCTGGGCCGCGGCCCACGCACGAGCCTGTCGCCTGCCCGCACCCGTCGAGAGCATCGAGACCTCTTCCGGCGTGAACCACCCGGCGGATGCATACTCCTCGAGACGAACCCGGGTGAGCGCCGCCTCGCGCTTGCGCAGGAAGACGACCGCGACGATGGCGAGGGCGAACAGCGGGACCTGCACGATCGCGTAGACGAGGAAGAAGCCGCCGAGTCCCTCGACGATGAAGGAGGAGCCGTTCCACAGCGCGTGCAACAAGACGGCCGGAACCAGGCCGATGAAGAAGAACCCGATGCCGGGCAGCCAGCCCTTCTTCTGCGACGCGAAGCCCAGGGCGACGCCGGTGCACGCCGTGAACATCACGTGGGCGAAGGGCGACATGATGCCGCGCAGGAAGAAGGTGAAGCCGAGGCCGATACCGCCGGACTCGATCAGCGACGAGCCGAAGTAGAGGATGTTCTCGGTGAAGGCGAACCCCGCGGCGACGGTGGCGCCGTAGACGAGCCCATCGATCGGGCCATCGAAGTGACGACGAAGCACGAAGAAAAGGATCAGCACGCCGAGGCCCTTCGCGCTCTCCTCGACCAGGGGTGCCTGGATGACGGCGGAGAAGAAGTCGCCCACGCCTCCCTGACCCTGCGTCGCGTAGTAGACAGCGAGCTGGATGCCGAGACCCACGAGCAGGGCGATGGCGACCGAGGCTGCCGCTCCCCAGAGGAAGGCGAACCACAGGGCGCCGCGCGGTTCCGGCTCCCAGCGGTCGATCCACGTGATCGTGAGGATCACCACGGCAAGAGGAATCAGCGCGACGAGTCCGCAGACGACGAGCGCGAACGGTCCGAGCCCGATCGCGACGTACGCGAGCACGGCCAGGAAGACGAATCCGAGCACGCTGATGCCGATGATCGAGAGCACCAGTCCGGTGGACTTCTGGGCGGGAGGGGTCGGCGCAGACCACACCGCGTGCTCGGCGTAGACCGGGTTCTCGGCCTGCTGGAGCTGAGGGGCGAATGCAGGCTCGGCCTGCTGGGGATAGTAGCCGGGCTGATAATGCTGGGACACAATGCTCCTCATCGGTGACAGGCCACCGATCCTAGCGGCACGGCACCTCTTCGGGGAGAACCGCGCGTCAGAAGACCGCTCCGGGATTCATGATCGACAGGGGGTCGAAGACGGCCTTGATGCCCCGCTGCAACTCCAGGCTCTGCGGCCCGAGCTCGTTCTCGAGCCACCGCTTCTTCAGCACGCCCACTCCGTGCTCTCCCGTGAGCGTTCCTCCGAGCTCCATCGCCGCGACGAAAAGCTCGTCGGCGGCGGCCCAGACGGATGCCGGCACCTCCTGCTCGCTCTGGCCTTCGGATCCCGAGATCGACGATGGGGCCCGTGGCGGCACGACGAAGTTGGGATGCAGATTGCCGTCACCCGCGTGAGCGATCGTGGGGATCGCGATACCGTGCCGACGCGAGATCTCGTCGATCGCGGCGAACATCTCGGCGAGGTGCGATCGGGGAACGCAGATGTCTTCGATGAGCACCTCGCCGACGGATGCCAGCGCGGGGTGGAAGTTCCGGCGAACGGCGAGGAGCGCCTCCCCCTCCTCGGCATCGCGCGCCAGGCGCACGTCGGCGCCCAGGCCCGTCAGGATGGTCGAGATCGCCGACGCCTCGTCTGCCGCGCCCCGCGCATCTGTCTGCACGAGCAGGTACGCGCCGCCCCCCTCTGAGAGGCGTGTGCCTGTGTACGCGTCGATGGCGACGAGCGACGCGTGGTCCATGAGCTCCATCACGGCGGGTCTGATGAGGGCGGCCGTGATGGCCGCGGCCGCGGCCGCGCCGGCACGGACGTCGGTGAAGAACGCCCCGAGGGTGACGATGTCGCCGGCCGGTATCGGTCTGAGTCGCACCGTCGCCTCGACGATGACACCGAGCGTGCCCTCCGATCCGGTGAGCAGGGCCGTGAGATCGAGGCCGGTGACACCCTTCACGCTGCGCCGCCCCGTCCGAAGCAACGACCCGTCGGCGAGGACGACGACGAGGCCCAGTATCGCTTCTCGGGTGACGCCGTACTTCGCACAGAGGAGCCCGCCGGCGTTCGTGGCGATATTGCCCCCGATCGTCGAGATGGCCTTGGACGCCGGATCGGGCGAGAACACCAGGCCGTGCGGAGCGGTGGCGTCGCTCAGGCGCTGGTTGATGACGCCCGCCTGCACCACGGCGAGCTCATCGGCCGGGTTGATCTCGAGGATCTCGTTCATGCGCTCGGTCGAGATGACGAGGGCGCCGTCGGTGCCGACTCCTCCCCCCGCCAGCCCGGTGCCCGCACCCCGCGGCACGACGGGAATCCGGAATCGGCTGGCGATCCGCATCGCCGATTGAACATCTTGCGTCGAGCGCGCGAGGACCACCGCAAGAGGGCTGCCCGGCGCAACCCATCCCGACTTGTCGGTGCGCACGGACTGGAGAAGCACGGGGTCGAGCGAGACAGCCTCGCCCAATTCTGATCGGAGGTGCTCGAGAGCGAGCTGAGACGACGTTGGCTCGGTGGTGAACATACGGCCATGCTAGGCGGTGCCGAAGCGGCTCACCGGCCAGCCTCTACTATCGAAGCATGACGAGCGCGGGTGATCCCCTTCCCACCCGCAGGCAGCTCGACCGCCGCGCAACGCGCTACGCGATTCGTCGAACGTGGCACGGGTTCATCCTGCATCGCGACATCGACGCCGCCGCGTCGATCACCTTCTTCTCCGCCCTGTCGCTCTTTCCGGCAGCGCTCGCCATCGTCTCGGGACTCGCCCTGTTCGACAGCCGTGGCGCCACCATCGAGCTCATCCTCGACGTGGTCGGGCGCCTCTCGCAGTCCGAGACCTCGACGGCCGTGCGTGCGATCTTCGACCAGCTTTCGCTCCTGCCGAACTCGGGCTGGGCCCTCCTCGTCGGCACCGTGCTCACGCTCTGGACGGTGTCGGGATTCGCCACCGCGTTCGGCCGGGCCATGAACAACGTGTACGGGGTCGAAGAAGGACGCCGACTGACGAAGAACCGCGTGCTGATGCTGGGCGTCGCCGCGGGGCTCATCGCGTGCTACCTCGTCATCGGCCTTATCGTGGCCATCACCCCGTCGGTGGCGGATGCTCTCGCCGCGTCCCTCGGCTGGCCGGAGATCATCGCCGAGCTCTGGTCGGTGCTCAAATGGATTCCCCTCGCCCTGGTCGCGATCTTCACCGTCGGATTCCTCTACTACGGAACGCCGAACCTCCATCGACCGCGCCTGCGCTGGCTCTCGGTGGGTGCCACGTTCACCGTGGCCATCTGGACCCTCGCAGCCGTCGCCTTCAGTCTCTATCTCGCGACGTTTGCGAACTACGACCGCCTGTACGGGTGGCTCGGCGTTCCGATCGCCGCGCTCATCTGGCTGTACATCTCGTCGGCGGTGCTGATGCTCGGCGTCGAAGTAGACGCCGAGTTGACCCGCGCGCGCCAGCTCCTGGCCGGGCTGCCGGCCGAGGAGGCCATCCAGATCCCATTGCGCGATACGGCACGCAACGGCATCCTGGCCCGCCGTCTGTCGGCCGATCTCGCAGAGGGACGCGAGCTGCGCCGCCTCTCGCAGATGCTGCGCGAGGCGGCGCTGAAGGCTACCGAGGCTCCTTCGTAGCCGCTTCGGCCTCGGCCTGCGCGATCACCTGGATCACATCCGTCACCGGTTCCAGCCCGCTGAGTCGGGCGGGAGAGAGCAGCTTCTGCACGCGCTCCCTGTCCATCAGCCCGGCTTCGACCACGAGGTCGGCGATGTTGCGTTTCGTGAGAAGGGCCGCATGCGCTAACGAGGATGCCGCGGAGTAGCCGATGTACGGCGTCAGCGCGGTGACGACGCCGACACTCGACGCGACCATGGCGTCGAGGCGCTCGTGATTGGCGGTGATGCCGTCTATGCAGTTGATGCGGAGGGTGCGGCACCCCTGTCTCATCCACGCCAGGCTCTGCAAGAGCGAGTGGGCGATGACCGGCTCGAAGGCGTTCAGCTGCAGCTGGCCGCCCTCCGCCGCCATGGTGACGGTCAGATCCGCGCCCGCGACAGAGAAGGCGATCTGATTGACCACCTCGGGAATGACGGGGTTCACCTTGCCGGGCATGATGCTCGAACCCGCCTGCCTCGGCGGCAGGTTGATCTCGCCGAAACCGGCCTGGGGCCCGCTGGAGAGGAGCCGGAGGTCGTTGCAGATCTTCGACAGCTTGATGGCGCTGCGCTTCAGAATGCCCGAGAGCTGCATGAAGACGCCCGCATCGCTGGTCGCTTCGATGAGATCGGCGGCGGTGATGTGCTCGTAGCCGGTGAGGGCGCTGAGGTGTGCGCGCACGGACTCGACGTACCGCGGGTCGGCGGTGATCCCCGTGCCGATGGCCGTCGCGCCGAGGTTGATCTCCCAGAGCAGCGGTACGGTCTCTTCCAGGCGATCGAGGTCTTCGGTGAGGGTCGTCGCGAAGCCGTGGAACTCCTGTCCGAGGGTCATCGGCACGGCGTCCTGCAGTTGGGTTCGCCCGACCTTGAGCACGCCGGCGAACTCTCTGCCCTTGGCAGCGAAGGAGTCGCGCATGAGTGCGTGCTCGACCAGCAACCGCTTCAGCGAGAAGCACAGGGCGAGTTTGACGGCGGTCGGGTAGGTGTCGTTCGTGCTCTGGCTGCGGTTGACATCGTCGAGTGGATGCAGCAGCTCGTAACTGCCCTTCTCCTCGCCCGCGAGCTGGAGGGCGACGTTGGCTATCACCTCGTTGGTGTTCATGTTCGTCGAGGTTCCGGCGCCGCCCTGGATCACGCCGACGACGAACTGATCGTGGTATTCGCCCTGGCGGATCGCCTCGCAGGCAGCCTCGATCATGGCGCCCTTTTCCGGGGCGAGTACTCCGATCTCGACGTTGGCTCTGGCGGCGGCCTGCTTGACGATGACGAGGGCGTCGATCAGGTCGGGATAGACGGAGATGGGCCGACGGCTGATCGGGAAGTTCTCGAGCGCTCGCGCCGTGTGCACACCCCAGAAGGCATCGAAGGGTATCTCGACGCTGCCGAGCGAATCGGTCTCGGTGCGAAAACGAGTGGCCGTCGAGGGCTTGGCCGCCGTCTCGGCCGAGGTCTGCGCGGCGAGTCTCTCGGCAGCCGTCGTGGGCGCGGTCGTCGGGGCATTCTCCATGTGAATATCAGCTCCATTGCTTGTCAAAGGGGTTCGTGGCCCCAGCAAGCCAGCCTAGCTCAGCCGGCGCAGCAGACCCCGGATGAAGGAGGCTCGCTTGGGCGTGTACGGCGGGTAGACGAGGCCCAGGGTGTCGGGTCTCAGCGGTTTCGACAGCACGGCCTTCTCGTGGCTGAACGTCTCGACGCTCCGCCTGCCGTGGTAGCTGCCCGATCCGCTCTCGCCGACTCCCCCGAATGGCAGTCCGGGAACGCTCAGGTGAGCAACGGTCACGCCGAAGCCGACCGCTCCCGACGACGTCTCGGTCAAGAGTCTGCGCCGTGCGGTCTTGTCGTTCGTGAAGGCATACAGCGCGAGCGGTTTGTCTCCCGAGCGGATGTAGGCGATGGCATCGTCGAGACCGGTGACGGTCACGATCGGGAGGATCGGACCGAAGATCTCCTGTGCCATGACGTCGTCGGTCCGATCGACGTCGGTCAGGACGGTCGGCTCGATGTAGCGCTCCGCCTCATCGGATCCCCCTCCGATGGCGGCCGTGCGCCCACTCACGAGGGCGCTCAGACGGTCGAACTGGGCGTCGGTCGCGATGCGACCGAAATCTGTCGTGCGGCGTGGATCCTCTCCGTAGAGCGAGGCGATCGCCCCTCGCAGAGCCTCGACCAGCCGACCCGCCACATCCGGCGTTGCCAGCACATAGTCGGGCGCGACGCACGTCTGACCGGCGTTCAGGAATTTTCCCCAGGCGATGCGCTTCGCCGCCGCGACGATGTCGACTGTGTCGTCGACGTACACGGGCGACTTTCCGCCGAGCTCCAGCGTGACGGGCGTGAGGTTCTTCGCAGCGGCGGCGGACACGATGCGCGCAACCCTGGCGTTGCCCGTGTAGAAGATGTGGTCGAAGCGCTCAGCCAGCAGCTCGGTCGTCTCGGCTACCCCGCCCTCGATGACGACGACCGAACGATCGTCGAGATAGCGCGGCAGAAAACGTGCGATCACGGCCGATGTGGCGGGAGCTAGTTCGCTCGGTTTGAGCACGACCGCGTTGCCGGCGGCGAGAGCGCCGACGAGCGGTGACAGGAGTAACTGGAGCGGGTAGTTCCACGGCGAGATGATGAGCACGACACCGAGAGGCTCGAGGATCACGGATGCTGACGCGGGCGCGAGCGCGAGCGGAACCGCCACGGGGCGAGGGCGAAGCCAGGACCTCAGCCTCGAGATGGTGTGCGATACCTCGGCGAGGACGACGCCGATCTCTGTCAGCTGCGACTCGGTGGGATTCTTCGCCAGGTCGTCACGAAGCGCGCGCTCCAGCTCGGGTCCGCGCTCGACGAGGAAGGCTCGGAGCCCGTCGAGCTGCTGCAGCCTCCACCGAAGCGACCGCGTGCGCCCCGAATCGAAGCCGTCTCGCACAGCCTTGACGAGCTCGGATATAGCCGGAGTTGCATCCATGGCCATGACCTTAGCCCCACCTGTCTCAGGACGCGTGGAAGAACGGCACGATCAGGTAGATGCCGAAGAGCACGGCGCCACTGCACAGCACGAAGCAGGCGATGGCCGCGACGCTCGCCCATCGAGGTCGTCCGCCCGCTCGAGCGTTCACGACGGAGACGGAGCCCGACGGTGTGGTCTCGATCGTGCCGGGCGAATCGTCGGCGTCGAGGCCGCGACCCACATTCAGCAGCCTCAGTCCGAAGGCGAAGAGGCTGACCACGACGGATGCCGACACGAGTGCCGCCGCTGCAACGATGGCGAATGCCGCCCAGTCGATCATTCCGCTGCCTGCCTCTTCTTCTTGCGGTTCTTGCGGGTGGCCTTCGGCGTGCGCACGGCACCGACGGCCGCGTCGACCTCGCTGACGACGGTTCCGCTCGTGACCTTGTCGCGCGACGAGATGACGAAGATGGCGACGATCACCGCGAGACCGAGCACCGCGTCGATCACGATGCCGACCGGGCCGATGGTGGCGAGGAGCGCCGCCGCCGCACCAACGGCAGCGGCGGCCGGAAGGGTCAGGAGCCATCCGACTCCGATTCGACCGGCGGTACGCCAGCGCACGGATGCGCCCTTGCGCCCGAGGCCCGACCCGATCACAGACCCCGATGCGACCTGAGTCGTCGACAGCGCGAAACCCAGGTGGCTCGACGCGAGGATCGTCGCCGCCGTACTCGTCTCTGCTGCGAAGCCCTGGGCCGGCTTGATGTCCGTGAGACCCGTTCCCATCGTCTTGATGATGCGCCAGCCGCCGGTGTAGGTTCCCAGCGCGATGGCGAGGGCGCACGCCGCGATGACCCAGAATTCCGGCCCGGTGCCCACGGCCTGGGCGCCCGTCGCGATCAGCGTCAGGGTGATCACTCCCATGGTCTTCTGGGCGTCGTTCGTGCCGTGCGCGAGGGCCACGAGCGACGACGAGAAGATCTGCGCATACCTGAAGTTGCCGCGGCCCAGTCCGCGACCCGTCGCAGGATCGCGGGTGATGGCGTAGGCGAGGCGCGTGGCGACGAAGGCCACGAGTCCGGCGACGATAGGCGCGACGAGGGCGGGAAGCACGACTTTCGAGACGAGGACGGTGAAGTCCACGCTTCCGATGCCGGCACCGACGATCGCCGCGCCGATCAGTCCGCCGAAGAGTGCGTGAGACGAGCTCGACGGTAGGCCGAAGAGCCACGTCACCATGTTCCAGCAGACGGCTCCGATCAGGCCGGCGAAGATCATCTCCGGCGTGATCTGGATTCCTCCGTCGCCCTCTCTGATCAGACCGCCCGAGATCGTACGCGCCACCTCGGTGCTGAGGAAAGCGCCGACCAGGTTGAGAACAGCCGCGAGTCCCACGGCCATCCGAGGCTTCAGAGCGCCCGTCGCGATCGGTGTCGCCATCGCGTTGGCGGTGTCGTGAAAACCGTTCGTGAAGTCGAAGAAGAGGGCCAGAACGATGACCAGGACAACGATGAGGGTGAGATCCACCAGCGACTCTCTCTAGAGGTGCACACACGTTCGCGCAGGGGAATTTCACCGCTTCACTTCGCGATGAGTTCACACACTATTAGGGTGTCTAGGGTTGCCCTGTTCACGGGCACCTCGATGATCGCATTCTTCGCTCCGCACGGTCAACTTCTCCGGCGGGTCCCGAGCAGATGGACTTCACCCGCCCATGCGCCGCCCGCCCGCCCTTGTCTGCGGAATTCTGCTCGCATCGCTCGCGCTCTTCGGCTGTCAGCAGTCGTCCGACCCCGCCGTCCCCGACCGCGTCGCCGCCGCATCCGGTGCGGAACCCGCTGCGCAGGCTCTCGTCGGCGGTGTGACATCGGAGATCTTCTCCAGTGCATCCGCGTCGACCGACACGCAGGTGCTGTTCATCCACGGCGGGTCGTACGTGCACGAGGCCTCGGCTCTTCACGCGCCCTTCTTCGACAAGATTCTCCGAAACGCCGACGCCACGATCACGATGCCGATCTATGCCCTCGCGCCCGAACACGGCTACCAGGTGGCGTACGCGCAGATGCTGGATGTCTACCTCGAGCTGCGTGCATCGCATCCCGATTCGCCGATCGTCCTGATGGGCGGCTCCGCCGGAGGCGGGTTTGCTCTCGGGTTCGCCCAGAGCCTCGTCGAGCAGGGCCTCCCCCAGCCCGACCGCATCGTGCTGCTCTCGCCCTGGTTGGATCTGACCCTGACGAATCCCGACATCCCCGCCGTCGACCGCAGAGATGTGCTGCTCGACCGCAAGGCGCTCATCCCGAACGGCCTGGCCTGGGCGCACGGCGACGACCCGGAAGGCTACCGGCTCAGCCCCGTCAACGGATCATTGGCCGGACTGGCCCCGACGACGGTCCTGGTCGGCACCGATGACATCCTGTATCCGGACACGCTCAGGCTCGAGGCCGAGGCGACGACCGCGGGGCTCGACTTCGAGCTCGTCACCTTCCCCGGAGCGAATCACGTCTTCGCCATGTCGTCGGGCAGCTCAGGCGACGAGGCGCGCCGCATCGTCGAGAAGCTCATCAGGCCGCGCGACTGACGGTGACTGGTCGTCGGTAGTCAGCGTTCGTCGATCGTCACTGTTCGTTGTGCGTGACGGGATCCGCTCCGAACAGTCGGCCATCGGGCCGGCCCAGGAGGGTGATGGCCTCCATTTCAGCGGAGGAGAGCTCGAAGCCGAACAGATCGAGGTTCTGCGCCTGACGCACAGGATCGGCAGACTTCGGAAGCGGCACACTGCCCAGTTGAACGTGCCAGCGAAGCACGACCTGGGCCTCTGTCACCTCGTGTGCACGCGCGGCTTCGACGATCACGGGCGACGTCAGAACGTCTGACCCCTTGCCCAGGGGACTCCACGACTCGGTGCGGATGTTGTGCACCTCGTGGAACTCGCGGAGGGCGAGCTGAGGGAAGTAGGGGTGGAGTTCGACCTGGTTCACCGTGGGCAGTACTCCTGTCTCGGACTGCAGGCGGGTGAGGTACTCCTCGGTGAAGTTCGACACGCCGATCGACCGCGCCAGTCCCTGTTCGTGCAGCTGCACCATGGCTCGCCAGCTGTCGACGTAGCGGTCGTCGCCCGGGTTCGGCCAGTGGATCAGGTACAGGTCGATTCGATCGAGTCCCAGTCTGTCGAGAGACTCCTGAAATGACGTGAGGGTGCTCTCGTAGCCGTGGGCGCGCCCGGGGAGCTTCGTCGTGACCACGATCTCGTCGCGTGGCACGTCGGAGTTTCGCACCGCTTCGCCCACCGCGTCTTCATTGCCGTAGTTCACAGCGCTGTCGATCAGTCTGTATCCCGTGGTCAGGGCCGAACTCACGGCAGACACCGCGTCAGCGCCCTTCAACGGGTAGGTTCCCAGCCCCACGGCGGGGACGGTGTTGCCATCGGCGAGGAGGTGAGTCGGTGCGTTCGTCATGCAACGAGCCTAAACCTGCGTGCGGCAACCCCCTCGGTGAGTTCATGCGCCCGGGGTAGGGTCAAAGAATGACCGCTGGTGTAGTCCGTCCTGATCTCCGTCCGAACGCTCTCCCCGGCTGGGTCGCCCGCCAGCGGTGGTATCAAAGCTCGGCAGAGAGCGCAGAGCTCGTGCTCGTCGGAGAGTGGGTCCTTGCGCCTGCACTCGATGGCACCGCCTTCGTCACCCACCTGCTTCGCGACGGCTCGGGCGCGGCATCCACGCTCTACCAGGTTCCGCTCGCCTACCGTTCGGCGCCCAGAGCAGAGGCCGCGGAGTCGACCCTCGTCGGCACGGTCGAGGGCGACGTCGACGGGTCTCCGGCGACGCTCTGGGTCTACGACGCGCCGCACGATCCGGACTACTGCGCAGCCCTCCTCGCATTCATGCTCGATGGCGGGGTGAGCGGCGAGACCCAGCGGTCGTCGGGCGCCACGGCGGCCGGCCATCGGCATCCGACGGCGTCGCATTCGACGTTCGCCCGGGCGCACGTCCTCCGCGGCGAGCAGTCGAACACGTCGATCATCTTCGACACGGTCGATGCATCGGGCGAGCCGTCGCTGCCCGTCATCTGCAAGGTGTTCCGTACGCTTCACCACGGCGAGAACCCGGACATCATCGTCCAGTCCGCGCTCGCCGAGGCCGGCTGCACGCTGGTTCCGCCGTCCGTCGGCTACGTGTCGGGTGTCTGGCGGGCTGACGCTTCGCCTGGATCGCCCGTCGACAGCGGACATCTCGCCTTCGCCCAGCGGTTCCTGCCTGGCGTGCGAGACGCGTGGCGTGTCGCCCTCGACGCGGTCGAACAGGGCGAGGATTTCAGCGACCGCGCGCGGAGCCTCGGGGCTGCAACCGCCGAGGTGCACGCAGTCCTGGCAGACATCCTGCCCACGGTGGCCGCAACAGCAGACGAGAGGGCACAGGTGGCGGCGAGCATGCGCCGACGACTCGGCGCCGCGGTCGCCGAGGTGCCGGAACTCGGGGTCTACGAATCGGCCGTCGACTCCATCATCGCGGGAGCAGAATCCGCCGAGTGGCCGAGGCTCCAGCGCATCCACGGCGACTATCACCTCGGTCAGGTCGTCGCCGTTCCCGACCGCGGGTGGGTCCTCCTCGACTTCGAGGGCGAGCCGCTCCGACCTCTGGCCGAGAGATCTCAACCGGATCTCACGCTGCGCGATGTGGCGGGCATGCTCAGGTCGTTCGACTATGTCTCGGGATCATACGAGCAGGCTCACCCGGGCGAGTCGGCTCAGAGCTGGGCATCGGCGTCACGCACCGCATTCCTCGAGGGCTACTCCGAGCGCGCCGGGGTCGACATCGAGCACTTCCGTGTTCTTCTCGACGCCTTCGAGATCGACAAGGCGCTCTATGAATCGATCTACGAGGCGCGCAACCGGCCCGCATGGCTTCCCATCCCTGTGACCGCTATCTCCCGACTGGTCGCTCTGTCGTGACGCAGCTGCCCGATGCTCCGCGGGCGGAGCGCCGTCCTACGACGCGAACGCACCACGGCGACACCGTCGTCGACGACTTCGAGTGGCTGCGAGACAAGGACGACCCCGCCGTTCGTGCCTACCTCGACGAGGAGAACGCGTTCACCCGGTCGTCGACAGAACACCTCGCAGGCCTGAGGCAGTCGATCTTCGACGAGATCAAATCCCGCACACTGGAGACCGACCTATCCGTGCCTGTGCGCCACGGACGGTACTGGTATTACTCCCGAACGGTCGAGGGTCAGCAATACGGGATCCACTGCAGGATCCCCATCGCAGACGACGAGGACTGGACCCCTCCCGACATCGCCTCGGGCGACGTCAGAGAAGAGGTCCTGCTCGATGACAACGTCGAGGCCGAGGGCACCGACTTCTACTCGCTCGGCAGCTTCGACGTCTCGACGGATGGGCGACTTCTGGCGTACTCGATCGATACCACCGGCGATGAGCGGTACACCCTCTACATCAGGGACCTCGAGACCGGACTCAATCGAGCAGACGTGGTGCCGAACACCTTCCCCGGTGCGACCTTCTCGCCCGACGCGAGCGTCGTCTTCTACCCGACCGTCGACGACGCCTGGCGCCCCGATACGATCTGGCGTCACGCGGTCGGCACCGACGCATCCGACGACCTCGTCGTCTTCACCGAACCCGACGAACGTTTCTGGGTCGGCGTGGGACTCACCCGGAGCGGACGATTCCTCGTGCTCGATATCGGTTCGAAGATCACGAGCGAGGTCCGCATTCTCGATACCCGTGATCTCGAGGGCGAGTTCATCGTCGTCTGGCCGCGGAGAGAGGGAGTGGAGTATCAGGTCGAACACGCCGTCGTAGCGGGTGAAGACCGGCTGCTCATCGTGAACAACCATGGCGCCGAAGACTTCCAGGTCATCGATGTGCCGGCCGATCGGCCCCTCGATGAGACCGCCTGGCGCACGCTCGTGCCGGCCAGCCCGGGGCGTCGCATCGAGGAGGTCGACGCATTCGCCGACCATCTCACTCTCGAATACCGCCGCGACGGCCTCACCCGGATCGCCGTGATCAGGCTCAGCGACGGATCCGAGCCGTACGGCCCCATCGAGGAGATCCCGTTCGACGAGCCCCTCTTCCAGGTCGGCACAGGCGGCAACCCCGAATGGACCCAGCAGACGGTGCGGCTGGGCTACACGTCGTTCATCACGCCCTCGACTGTCTACGACTTCTCGGTCGCAGACGGAACGATGACACTCCTGAAGCGGCAGGTCGTACAAGGCGACTACGATCCCGACGACTATAAGCAGGAGCGAATCTGGGCGACGGTAGACGACGGCGCGCGCATTCCCCTCTCCCTCGTCAGTCGCACAACCTCCGATCCGTCGGTTCCCCGTCCGACACTCCTGTATGGATACGGCTCGTATGAGGCGAGCATCGATCCGGGCTTCTCGGTTCCCCGGATCTCGCTCCTCGACCGCGGCGTCGTCTTCGCCATCGCCCATGTACGTGGCGGTGGAGAGCTGGGCCGGGCCTGGTACGAGCAGGGAAAGACGCTGACGAAGAAGAACACCTTCACCGACTTCGTCGCCGCTGCCGACGAGCTCATCGGTTCCGGCAGAACGACGCCGGGCCTCATGGTCGCCCAGGGCGGAAGCGCGGGCGGACTGCTCATGGGTGCGGTCGCGAACATCGCGCCCGATCGTTTCGCCGGCATCCTCGCGCAGGTTCCGTTCGTCGACGCTCTCACCTCGATCCTCGACCCGGATCTGCCGCTCACGGTGATCGAATGGGATGAATGGGGCGACCCGCTGCACGACGCGGAGGTGTATTCGTACATGAAGTCGTACTCACCGTACGAGAACGTGCGTGACGACATCAGCTATCCGCCGATACTCGCGGTGACCAGCCTCAACGACACACGCGTGCTGTACGTCGAGCCCGCCAAGTGGACGGCCCGGCTGAGACAGGTCGGCGCCCCGGTGCTGCTGCTGACCGAGATGACGGCCGGACACGGCGGTGTGAGCGGCCGCTATGAACGGTGGAAGGAGATAGCCCAGGAGTACGCCTGGGTGCTCGACCGCCTCGGCCTCGCGGCCGCCCCGCTCATCAAAAATACCTAGGAATCTGCGCGCCGTTTACCCGTCATTCAACGAGACATGGTTAATTAGGGGCACACGCACGGAGGTCGCCCGAGCCTCCGGCATCACACCCGAGGTTGACATGCCTGTCAGAACCGCCGAGTACCCACGCCCAGATCACTTCATCCTGCATCTGAGTGACACCCACTTCATCGGTGATGACGGTCTTCTCTACGGGGCCGTCGATGCGGAGGCCCATCTTGCGCAGCTGCTCGCCGAGCTCGAGAGCTCGAAGGCGAGGCCAGAGGCGATCGTCTTCACGGGAGATCTCGCCGACAAGGGCGATCCCCGGGCCTACGAGAAGTTGCGTGCCATGGTCGAACCCGTCGCCGCACGCCTCGGTGCCCAACTCATCTGGGTGATGGGAAACCACGACAACAGGGCGTCGTTCCGCGCGGGACTGCTCGGCCAGCTTCCCTCGATGAAGCCCGTCGACCGGGTCCACGATGTCAACGGGCTACGCGTCATCGCGCTCGACTCGAGTGTGCCCGGCTCGCACCACGGCGAGATCACGCCCGAGCAGCTCGACTGGCTCGCCGAGGAGCTCTCCTCCCCCGCTCCGCACGGCACGATCCTGGCGCTGCACCATCCGCCCGTTCCGAGCGTTCTCGACCTCGCGGTGCTCGTCGAGCTCAGAGACCAGTCGGCGTTGGCTGAAGTGCTCGAGGGCACCGACGTGCGTTCCATCCTCGCCGGGCACCTGCATTACTCCAGCACGGCCACCTTCGCCGGAATCCCCGTGTCTGTCGCCTCGGCCACGTGCTACACGCAAGACCTCAACGTGCCCGTGGGCGGAACGCGAGCACGGGACGGCGCCCAGGGATTCAACCTCGTGCATGTCTACGAGAACACGATCCTGCATACCGTCGTTCCGATCGGCACGTACAGCACGACGTCGTACACCTCCGCCGACGAGACGGCGCGCATCCTCGAACGAGAGAACGTCGTCATCCGCCCGGCCGAACCGAGAGCGATTCCTATCGACCCCGTCTTGACCGTGCCCCAGCTCCTGCCTCAGGAAGCCACGATCTCGTCCTGACCGGTCAGCCGTCAGCTCCGGTGTCGGTGCCTCCGGTTCGGGTGCGCGAGGTGCCGGTGCGTCAGGCGTCGGCGCCTCAGCTAGACGTCTTCTCCCACGGCGCTGGGATCGGGAAGTACTTCTCGAGGAAGTCGACCATCAGCTCGGCACGCTCATCGGCGGGCACCTCGGGAAAACTGCCGTCGTTGAGACAGAACAGGTCGAACTGGCGCCGACGAAGCAGAGCCGGAAGGCGGCCGAGGCCACTCTTGAGCGTGGTGTCCACATAGAGCACCTTCGCGTCTTCCTGCGTGACGGCACGGCCCTCGAGCAGAGCGTAGTAGTGGTACAGCGAGTTGGTGACCGAGATGTCCGACTTAGAACGGAATCGGCTGGCCGCTGTGCGCCGGAACTCCTCGGGAAAGTCCGACTCGAGGAGTTCGATGACGCTTTTTCGCAGCGGAGCTGGCGTGTGCTCGAGGTGGCGCGTGATGACGTGACCGAACTTCTTCAGAAGCAGGTCGCGGTTCACCCTGGCCGAGTTCTCGAATCCGCTGCGGCTGGGATCGCTAAAGCCCAGACCGATGCGCGTCGTGGCCTCGATGAACTTGGTCACGCCGCCGGAGGAGAAGAACATCGACGGCGGAACGGGGCGACCGAAGAACATGTCGTCGTTCGAGTAGAGGAAGTGCTCGCTGAGGCCCGGGATGTTGTGCAATTGGCTCTCGACGGCCTGCGAGTTGTGCGTGGGCAGCACCGACGAGTCGGCGAAGAACTGTTCGCTTCGCATCAGCTGCACTCGGGGGTGCTCGTCGAGCCAGGCGGGACGCGGCGAATCGGTAGCGATGAAGATGTTTCGCACCCATGGTGCGAAGAGGTACACCGACCTGAGGGCGTACTTCAACTCGTCGACCTGGCGGTAGCGGGCGTCGGCCTCGTCTCCCTCGCCGACGACGACGCCCTCCATGCGAGCGGCTCGGGCCTTCTGGTATTCGATGTCGTTGCCGTCGACCCACGAGAAGACCAGGTCGATATCGAAAGTGACATCGGTGGCATGCGGTTCGAACATGCCCTGGAAGGTGTCCCAGCTGCGGCCGTACAGCTCGACCGTCGCAGGAATGGCCTCGACCAGTGGTAGCTCGCGTCGGGTGAGCGAGTTCTCGACCGGACACACGTAGTGGTCGCCCTCGATACTCCAGAACTGCAATTCGATACCGGTCGAAGACCCGTAGCTGAGACCGCCCAGGGGCTCGAGCCTCGGCCGGAACAACCGGAAGATCATCGCTGAGCGCTTCTCTGACAGCAGGCCGTCGCCGAGCAGGACGGGGGGTCGTCGTCGACCACCGACCGTACGCGAATAGAACGGCTCGTCGGCGCAGCCGACGGCGAGAGCTTTCTCGACCCGTCGGCGCAAGGGTGCGTCGACCACGAGCACAGGGCGTTCGTCGTTGCCGCGCACGAGAACGAAATCGATGCCACCCGCGATGAACGCGTCGCGAATGAAGAGCAGATCCTCGACGAGGGCCTGGTGCGGCGTCAGCGAGGTGTTGATGAGGGTCGCGAGACCCTTCTTGACGATGACGTCGGGCCGACCATGTACCTCGGGCCACGAGCGAGGTGCGCCATGAACACCCGTAGCTGCTGTGAAGAGCTCTTCGGGGGTGAAAGCCTCGACACCTTCGTCGATGTCGATGTTGTGAGTGGCAGAGCTTCCGGACAAGTAGATATCAAGCCTTTCCGAGCAGTACGGGGAGGCCCCAGTTTTCGCTTCAGTTATTATATCGCGCGACCGCGACTTCGGACGCTCTGCGTTGCTAGAGCCAGCCCCGGCGCCGGAACATGACGTAGAGGCCTGTCATGGCGACCAGCATCACGCCGATGGCGACGGGGTACCCGTATTGCCAGTGCAGTTCGGGCATGGCATCGAAGTTCATACCGTAGATGCCCGCGATCACCGTCGGCGCGAAGAAGATAGCGGCCCAGGCGGAGATCTTCTTCACCTCCTCGTTCTGGCGGTTGCTCGCCTCGGCGAGCACTTTCATGTCTTCGTTCTGGCGCTGGGCAACGAGGGTCGCGTTGACGGCGAGGATCTCTCGGAGCGTGCCGCGGAATCCCTCGATGCGGTCGTTCACGACCGCGGTGTGGTCGGCCACGTCACGCAGCGCGCGGCGCAGCTCGAGGTTGGTCTCGAACGCGTCGAAGCCTGCACGGAGGGTCTCGAGCATGCCGACCAGCGGCAGGGTGGCACGCTGGAAATCGAGCACCTCCTGCGAGAGCTCGTAGATGCGCCTCGATACTTCGGCGTCACCGGCGAAGACCTGTGCCTCGATCTCGTCGATATCGTTCTCGAGGCCGGACACGACGGGCAGGTACTGGTCGACGACAGCGTCGAGGATGCCGTAGAGCACCGCCACGGGCCCGAGCGCGAGGAGCTCGGGTTCGGCCTCCATGCGCTGGCGCACGACCGCGAGGTCGGGCGACTCGCTGTGTCGCACCGACACGACGAAGTTGGGCCCGACGAAGAGATGCAGTTCGCCGAAGTCGACCTCTTCTCGCTCATCGGAGTAGTTGGCCGCTCTGAGCACCACGAAGAGGGTGTCGCCGTAGCGCTCGAGCTTGGGGCGCTGATGCGCGCCGATCGCGTCCTCGACGGCGAGGGGGTGCAGGTCGAATTCCTTCTGGATCGCGGCCAGCTCCGCCTCGTTCGGTCGGTAGAGGCCGATCCACGCCATCGAGTCGGTGAAACGGGCGCAGCCCGACAGCGTGTCCTCGAGGCTGGTCGGAGAGAGAACCCGACGACCGTCGGCGTAGACGGCGTTGTCGACCGTGCTGCTGTGCCGGGCCGAGGGAGCGATCTCGACCGTAGCGACCGACGGTGTGTGAGGGTGCGCGCCAGGACGCAGCGACGACATCGCCCGGAGGGCCTGGGACACGCTGGGCTTCTTCATCGTCACCTCTTCTGGACGCGCCCGGGATTTGGGCGGTTAACCTTGACACATGGATGTGAACGAGACATGAACGACGACCTGAGCACCGCCGGCTCCTACGTGACAGCCGGCTCCGAATTCACCCGAGACACCAATTACATCGATGATCGCATCACGGCGTTCACGACGGAATCGGGCCGCGACGCCGAGGGCCGTCTGCTGTGGCCGGTCGAGTCCGACCGCTACAGGCTGATCGTGGCCCGCGGCTGCCCCTGGGCCAATCGCGCCGTCATCTCGCGCAGACTCCTCGGTCTCGAGAACGCCATCTCTCTCGGCATCGCGGGCCCCGTGCACGACAAGCGCAGCTGGAGTTTCGATCTCGATCCCGACGGTCTCGACCCCGTGCTGCGGATCCCCCGTCTGCAGGATGCGTTCCTGGCTCGTTTTCCCGACTACCCGCGCGGCATCACCGTTCCCGCGCTCGTCGAGGTCTCGAGCGGCCAGGTCGTCACGAACGACTACCCGCAGATCACCATCGATTTCGCCCTGGAGTGGACTGCCTTTCATCGTGAGGGCGCACCGCAGCTCTACCCGGAGCACCTCAGAGCCGAGATCGACGAGATCAACTCGGTGGTCTTCTCCGACGTGAACAACGGCGTCTACCGCTGCGGTTTCGCCGGGTCGCAGAAATCGTACGAGCGCGCGTATCGCACGCTCTTCGACCGGCTCGACTGGCTCACCGAGCGACTGAGCACGAGACGGTACCTCGTGGGCGACACGATCACCGAGGCCGACATCCGGCTGTTCACCACGCTCGTGCGCTTCGACGCCGTGTACCACGGGCACTTCAAGACGAACCGGCAGAAGCTCACCGAGATGCCCGTCCTCTGGGCTTACGCGCGCGACCTGTTCCAGACGCCCGGGTTCGGCGACACCATCGATTTCGAGCAGATCAAACAGCACTACTACATCGTGCACACCGATCTGAATCCCACCCAGATCGTGCCGGTGGGTCCGGATGCGACGGGCTGGCTCGAACCGTCAGGTCGCGAGATCCTGGGCGGGCGTCCATTCGGTGACGGTACGCCGCCGCCTCCCCCGCCAGCGGCAGAGAGAGTGCCCGAGCTGGTCTGATCCGCACGTACCCAGAGAATCGAGCAGGCGCGGACCGTCGACCTAGGCGTCCAGCGCCTGCTCGAGAAGGTGCACGAGAGCATCCAACTGAACGCTGTCCCCCGACGACACCTCTTCGTCGCTGCCGTCGAGTGCACGGGCCGCGAGGCCCTGTTTGCTGTCGATGAGCTCGGCGATCTTCGCGTCGATCGTCTGCGCGGCCACGATCCGCCAGGCCGTCACCGGTTCCTCCTGGCCGATGCGGTGCACGCGGTCGATCGCCTGCGTCTGCTCGGCAGCCGTCCATGACAATTCGGCGAGCACCACGTTTGATGCGGCCTGGAGATTGAGCCCGACTCCGGCGGCGGTCAGCGAACAGACAGCGACGGACACCGCAGGATCGTTGTTGAACGCATCGATCTCCTTCTGCCGGTGCAGCGCAGACTGATCGCCGCGGATGGAGACCGTCTGCAACCCGGCCTTCGCGAAGGCCTCCTCCGCCTGGTCCATGACGTCGATGTGCTTGGCGAAGAACACGACCTTGCCCACCGATCGGGCGAGCTGGGCCGTGTAGTCGGCTGCGAGCGACGCTTTGGCCTGACCGATGAGGCGAACCATGGTGAAGACGTTGTCTCCGCTTCCGCCCTGTGCCTTCGACTCCTCGACCTCCTGACGTGCGACCGCGCGCATCAGGTTCTCTGTCGAGACCTCGGCATCCGGATCGGACTTCGTGCGGGCGGCGAGCAGCCGCGTGTAGCGCGTGACGAGCCGGCGACCCAACTCGGCCTCCGCCTCGCGGATCGAGCGCCCCAGATCGTCGTCGAGCTCGACGGGAAGGTCGACGATCCTCTTGGCCGGCAGGTCGGCGGCCACGTCGAGTTTGCGGCGACGCACGATTCCCATGTCGATGACCGCCTCGCGTGCCTCGGAGAAGAATCCGAAGTCGGCGGGAGTGAGCCCGGTCTCCTCGAGCTTCTCCATGAGCTCCGGCGTGGGCTTGGTTCCGTCGATCCACCCCAGGAGCTGCCAGATGGCACGGAAGTCGTCGATGTCATTGATCAGCGGCGTTCCCGTGAGAGCCATCATCAGAGGGCTTCCTCCCGGCGCCTGCGACCGGATGCGCTCGGCCAGGGCGAGCACGTGCTTCGACCGCTGCGACGACAGGTTCTTGATGAAGTGCGCCTCGTCGACCACCATGCCGCGGAACCCGAGTGTGCTCAGCCAGGCCAGGTGCCTGTCGAGCACCTCGTAGTTCACGATCACGACATCGGCGAAGGCGTCGAGACCCGCTCCGTCGCCGTGGATGACCGTTGCACGACGGTGGGGAGTCCACAGTTCTACCTCACGTGCCCAGTTCATCTTCACGACGTTCGGCACGACCGCGAGCAGCGGGTAGGCGTCCGCGACGGATGCGGCGAGCAGAGATTGGGCCGTCTTTCCGAGACCGGGTTCGTCGGCGAGGAGGAAGGAACGGTGGCCCTGGGCCACGCTCGCCACGAATCGGGCCTGGTGACGCATGAGTTCTTGCCCGGGGGGCGAGAGCCTGTCGATCCGGGGTGCCTCGGGAAGGTCCATGCTCGCGACCTGTCCGCCCGCACCGTATTCGAAGGCGCGGAAGAGGGGTCCGAGCAGCTCCCAGTTCGAGAGCCTGCCGTGCGACGAGTGCTTCTGTGTCGAGGCGGAAGAGAAATCGGGGGCGAGGAACGGGTTGGCCAGCTGGCGTGCCTTGACCGACTGCGGAATGACCTGCCGCTCAGCGAGCTCGGGAGGAAGCATGGTGGTCTGCTTGGGAGCTTCGACGACCTCCTCGGGTACGTCGATACCGGCTTCTTCGAGGTACTGGCGCCGCAGCTTCTGTGCGACGGGCGAGATGGGCGCGTCGTTCTCGAGGAGCGTGATCAGCGACGTGTCGCGCGCCGCCGTCTTGGCGAGAATCGATCCGATACCGTCGAGGCGTTTGATCTGCTCCGCGCGGTCGGCGTCGGAGAGTTCGGGGTTGTTGCGAACCGAGATGCGTTCCTCCCTCGCCAGTAGGGCCACGACGAGGAACTTGGTGCGGTTCGACGGCGCCACCTTTCCGCGCTGCGCAGCCGCTTCGACCTCGCGCACCTTGCGCGCGAGGATCGGGATGAGGCCGGTGTTGTCGACGCTCTTGGATGATCGGCGTCCGCCGGATCGAGACATGCTCCTCCTGTGGAGTGTGGGCCCCGCCGTCCGTGCTCCCTCTGTGGACGACGATGCCGAATAACGATCCCTGGCCGGGATCGGTGCGGTCGTGCGGACCGGGAGTAGGCGTCGAGCAACATGACATTGTCACGGTCGACGGGGAGAGCGAAGCGGCCCGGCCTGCAGACAGTCTACGTCACCGCGCGCCGCGCACGCGCCGAGGTCGACTCAACGGCGGGTGGTCGGCCTCTCGGGCGTCTGGGGCACTTTGATCAAGAGACCGGCGGCAACAAAAACCACCGCAGCCGCGAGGTGCAGGATCTGCCAGACGAACAGCTCGAGCTCGAGCGGCACGATCGGGTTCCAGAGAACGACGATGGCGGCCAGGGCAGGCAGCCACCACCACTGCTTGGCCTGGAAGGCGAAGACACCGATGATGGCGGCGAGAATGCTGATCGCGTATCGGAAGATCGTGAACCATTCGCTGTCTATCAGGGCGACTCCTGCGAGCAGCAGGATGGCCGCGAGGAGTCCGGGCGCGAGCGCGAGACGGGCGAAAGAGGGGTTCGGATAGCGCTGCGACATCGTGCCGACAGCTTAACGTGTCGCCGTGGGCGCCGGTCGCGCGAGGTCGTCCAACGCGTGCTCCAGAGTGCTGTGTTGAAAGACGTAACCGGCGTTCTGTAGCCGCTCGGGCACGACCCATCTGCTCTTCAGGACGAGCTCGGTCTCTGTCCGCAGCACTGACATGGCGACCTCGAGCATCCATCTGTAGGCCGGCAGCCCGACCGGCGCACCGACGTTGCGCCGAAGCAGAGCCATCAGCTGCCTGTTGTCGCTCGGCTCCGGGGCAGAGACATTGACGACGCCGTCGATATTCGGTCGGTCACGGATGAACCGCACGATCGCGACGACGTCGTCGACGTGCACCCAGCTGAATTTCTGGAGGCCCTTGGTGCCCCGTTTCTCGTGCCAGACGCCAGCGCGGCGCCGGGCGGCCGAACCGAAGAGAGAGCGGAACCACCACCCGTCGTGCTGAGTTCCGCCCAGTCCGAGCCGGGCGACGCGGATGAGTGGTGTCAGTGCGCCGCCGCGGCCAAGCACGATCGCCATCCTCAGGGCCACCCGCCTCGTCTGGGGAAGCTCGCCAGCGAAGAACTCGTCCTCCCAGTCTGTGGCGATCGATACGGAGAAGCCCGTGCCGATCTCGCCGTCGGACTCGGTCTGCGGCCGATCCTCAGCGTGCCGGTAGATGGTGGCCGTGCTCGAATTGAGCCACAGCGGCGGAGGCGACGCGACGCGTGAGATGGAGTCGCGCAGAATGCGGGTGGTATCGACACGGGATCGCCGGATCTCATGCCTGTTCTTCTCTGTGTACCGGCAGTTCACGCTCTTTCCGGCGAGGTTGATGACCAGCGCCGCGCCGTCGATGGCAGTATCGATCGCCGCCGTGTCGTGCCAGGAGACGGCCGGCGCCGACCGGCCGACGAGTGTGACCTCGTATCCCTCCGCCAGGAGCTCTTGTCGCAGCACTCCCCCGATGAAACCGCTGGCACCGGCAAGAACGGCGCGACGGGTGGAGAGCGGGTGTGGCGAAGCGGGAGTCATACATCCAGTCTGGTCGACGTGCCCGACATTCATGGCCATGTCGATTGTTCGAGACCGGCCGCGGCGCTAAGTTTTCCTTATGACCTCACCTGTGCCCTTCGGCGCCCCCTCGCCCGCCCTCTTCTCCGGCCCCGAAGGCGTTTGGAACGCCGACCCCGTCGAACTCGCGGCCCGTCTCTTCGTCGCCGTCTTCCAGCCTCAGGCGTCGGCTCCGTTGCCGCAGCGAGAGGTGTCCGATATCTACGATTCCCTCGCGGCCTTGGGCGGCTACTCGCTGCCGGCTCAGCGTGTGGGCAACACGCAACCGCTCGCCCTGACGGTTCAGTTGGCGCAGGAGGCCATCCTCATCTGGGAGCGGGCGACGATCGCGACCCGTCTCTCCGCGGGCGCCGGCCCTGTCTCCCACACGGTCACCGTGCTCCGATTCGGGCCCGGTGTCCTCCAGGCCGCCGACCCCGTCGCCGCCCTCCGCGAGCGACTCGGCTGACTCTGGGCATGACGACGCCCTTCCGGGTCTCTCCCGCGGTCGCCGATGCGCTGGCCGACGGACGCCCTGTCGTCGCGCTCGAATCGACGATCATCTCGCACGGCCTGCCGCGTCCGCGCAACCTCGAGGCTGCTCGTGAGTTCGAGGAGATCCTCCTCGCGCAGGGCGTCACGCCGGCAACGATCGCCGTCCTCGATGGCATCCCTCGCATCGGCCTCGACGCCGAGGGTGTAGAACGGATCGCATCGGAGGACATGGCGAAAGCGAGCGTGCGCGACCTGCCCATCCTCGCTGCCAAGCGGATCAGTGGCGCCACCACGGTGGCTGCGACGGCCTATCTCGCGGGCAAGGCCGGCGTTCGGGTCTTCGCCACGGGCGGGCTCGGCGGAGTACACCGCGGCGCAGGGCAGACCTTCGACGAATCGGCTGATCTCTCCGCTCTGGCCATCTCGCCCGTCGCCGTCGTCTCCGCCGGGGTGAAGAGCGTCCTCGACATCGCGGCAACGCTCGAGCGACTCGAGACGCTCTCGGTTCCCGTCATCGGATATCGGATGACGAACTTTCCGAGCTTCTGGTTGCGCGAGTCGGGCCACACCATCGACTGGTCGGTCGACTCCGCGACCGAGATCGCGCAGGTCATGCGCAGCCAGGATGCGCTGGGGCATGGTCAGGGAATCGTGGTCGCGAATCCCATTCCCGCGCATCAGCAGTGGGATCCCGAGGAGCACGACCGTATTCTCGAACAGGCCTTCGCGGCCGCCGAGGCAGCGGGAGTGCATGGCAAGGCAGTCACGCCGTTCCTTCTCGGCTACATCGTCGATGCTTCGGGTGGCAAGAGCCTCGAGGTGAACCTCGACATCGCACGCAACAACGTGCGTCTCGCTGCCGAGATCGCGACAGCGTGGAGCGTGCGTGCGTGAAGTGGTGAGTGAGCTCGGCGCAACGCCCGTCTCGGCTGGCTCGCCCCGCGTCGTCGTGTTCGGCGACGTGATCGACGACATCATCGTCACGCCTTCGGGTGATATCCGGCCCGACACAGACACCCCTGCCCGCATCGTCCGCACGGCTGGCGGATCTGCCGCGAATTCCGCGGCGTGGCTTGCGTGGGCGGGCTGTCATGTCGACTTCGTCGGCCGGGTGCACGTCACAGACCTCGAGCGTCATCGCGCTCTCCTCGTCGAGGCCCGGGTCAGTCCTCACCTTCTCGGCGAACCAGATCTGCCGACCGGTGCAATCGTCGTGATCGTCTCCGCCGACGGAGCCCGGACCATGCTGACCCAAAGGGGAGCGAATGCCGCCCTCTCGCCGCGCGACATCGGTCCCGAACGTCTGGCGCGGGCTCACCACCTGCACTTCACCGGGTATTCGATCTTCCGGCACGCACGAACGGCAGACTTTCCCGACCTCATCCGTCGTGCACACGACGCGGATGTCACGGTGAGCGTCGATCCGGGATCGGCCGGATTCATCGCCGACTTCGGCCGTGATCGCTTTCTCGAGGCCATCGGCGAGGCGGACATCGTCGTTCCGAATCTCGACGAGGGTCGGGCGCTCACCGGTCGGTCCGATCCGAGCTCCATCGTCGAGTCCCTGGTCGAGCGTTTTCCGCTCGTCGCCCTCACCCTCGGCCGTGACGGCGTCGTTCTGGGAACGAACGACGGCATCCGTCTCTCGGCTCCCAGCAAGGCCACGCGTGCTGTCGACACCACCGGTGCCGGAGACGCGTTCTGCACCTCCTTCCTCTCTGTCGTGCTGCACGAACCCGTCCGAGATCGCGACGTGCTCGAGCGAGCCGTGTCACGCGGTCTCGACACGGCAGCCCGCGCCGTCGCCGTCGTTGGGGCCAGGCCAAGCCCCACCGCGTAAAGTCGTGGTGTGGAAGAAGAGGCGGCCGCACGGCACAGCGATGCGCTGGCACTCGACCACCTGCAGATGTTGATCCGGATCCCCACTGTCTCTCGCCTCGACGAGTCGCTGATCGAGTGGTCGCGGTTCGACGAATTCACCTCGACGCTCGCTCTCCTCTACCCGCGGGTTCATGCCGCCCTCTCGCTCGACATCGTCGACGGGTATGCGCTCCTGTTCCGCTGGCGCGGCCGATCGCCCGGCGACGAGACCGTTCTGATGGCTCACTACGACGTCGTCGCGGCCGACGATGCGACCGGCTGGACGCATCCACCGTTCGACGCGGTCGTGACCGGCAGCGGGGCCGACCGGATCATCTGGGGGCGGGGAACCCTCGACGACAAGGGGGCGGTTGCCGCGATCCTCGAAGCCGTAGAAGGCCTTCTGGGGGTCGGTTTCGTTCCCGAGCACGATGTCTACCTCAGCTTCGGCCACAACGAGGAGACGGCCGGATCAGGGGCAGCGGCCCTCGTGCGCGAACTCGAGCATCGAGGCGTGCACCCGCGACTCGTGCTCGACGAGGGCGGTGCCGTCGTCGAGAAGGTGTTCCCCGGCGTGAGCCGACCGACCGCTGTGGTGGGCGTGAGCGAGAAGGGCATGGCCAACATCACTCTGACGGTCGAGCAGTCGGGCGGCCATGCCTCGACTCCCCCGCGTCTGACGGCCACGGCGAGACTCGCCAGGGCGCTTGTCCGCCTCGAAAAACGGCCCTTCCCCGCGTCGATCCCGGCTCCCACCATCGAGATGATCCGAACCATCGGTGCCCACTCGACTCCCCTTCTCCGTTTTGTCTTCACCCGGGCCGACACGCTTCGGCTTCCCCTCATCGCGCTCTTTGCACGTCTCAGCGATGAGACGAACGCCATGATCAGAACCACTGCCGCGGTCACCCAGCTTCGTGCGAGTGACTCGGCCAATGCTCTGGCCGAACGTGCCGTCGCGGTGGTCAACACCCGCATCGCGATCGGTTCCTCGGTCACCGCGACGCTGAGACACATCAGACGTGTCGTCCGAGATCCTCTCGTGGTGATCGAGGCGAGCACCCCGAGCGAACCGTCCCCGGTGTCGCCGTCGACAGGAGCGATGTGGCAACTCCTCTCGGAGACGATCTCGGCCGTCTATCCTCGCGCCATCGTCTCGCCCTACGTCATGCTCGGCGCGAGCGACGCCCGCCACTTCACCAGCATCAGCTCGCACGTCTATCGCTTCACACCGTTCGAGATGTCCTCCGCAGAACGCGCCACTCTGCACGCCATCGATGAACGCATGCATGTGAGCACGTTCTTGTCGGGAATACGGTTCTACAGAACCCTGATCGAGCGACTCTAGTCGGCGTGCGGTTGCGTACGAGGCCGGTCAGCGGCCAGACGAAAACACGCACGGCCTTCGGGGTGGCGCGTGCCTTGGTGGCGATCGTCGGCGTCGTCGCCCTGGTCGGCGACTTCCAGTACATCCTCGGCTTCAGCAGCTTCTCGACGGTCAACTACTTCACCTACTTCACGAATCAGAGCAACGCCGCCGGCGTCGTGGTGCTGGGTATAGGAGCGTGGCTCTCGTTCAGACGCTCGACCGACCCGGGCTGGCTCATGACGGCACGGATGCTCACGGCCACCTTCACGATCATCTCCGGAATCGTCTTCGGGCTCATCGTCAGCCAGGCGGGAGACTACAACTACCGCATCGTGGTTCCGTGGTCGAGCCAGCTCCTGCACTTCTGGATCCCGTCGTACGTGATCATCGACTGGATCTTCGCCCCGGGCCGCACGAAGATCCCGTGGCGCCGTGTGTGGCTGGTGCTCATCTATCCCCTCGTATGGGGCGGTTTCACGATGATCCGCGGCTCGATCGTGGGCTGGTATCCCTACTTCTTCCTCGATCCCGGTCAGGTGTCCGGACCGCTCGAGTTCGCCGCCTACTCGGGAGCGATCCTCCTCGTCATCGTCGGGCTAGCAGCGGGGCTGATAGCGCTGACGCGACGTCGTGGTCACGTCGTCGGCACGAAGGGCTGAAGACTGGCCAGGGCGATGTCCCGCACTTCGTCGTCGCCGAGATCGGCGAAAGCCCGGGCGGCGCTGCCACCGACCAGGCCGATCAGTACCGCGTCGCCCGTGAGGGGCATGAGGTTGATCCACTGGGTGATCATCGGGGCGGCCGTGGCCGACGGCGTGGCCAAAGGGGTCGGAGTCGAATCCGACGGCACCGGAGCGTCGACGACGAGACTCCAGAAAGCTGCCTCCTGCGTCCAGAACGGTGTGTCATAGCGCAGCCACACCTTCTCGACAGCGCCTGACCCGAGGGCGGCGATGGCCGTCCTGTGGCTGAACGGAAGCGGCGGATCGAACGTGATCGAATCTGACTGCAGAACGCCGATCGGCACGGTCACGATCACCCGATCGACCCGGATGGACTCCCCCGTGGCCATCTTCAGGCGCACGGCGTCGTCACCAAGCGATACCTCCCGCACCGGCGTCGAGAGAGCGACATCAGCACCGTCGAGCGCATCGACGATCACCTGCTGCGCCGAACCGACCACGAAGGCATCGCCTCCCTGGCCCTTGCCCACATCGTCGAGTCCGTACCAGGTCGAGAGCTCGTCAGCATCCGCGCCGAGCGTCGTCACGACTGTTCTGGCCACATACTCCGCGACGCGAGCCGCCGGGCTGACGCCGATCTCGTCCACCGACACGTCGACGGACGTTCCGTTCGCCCCGGCAAGCGATTCTCGAAGATTCGGGTCGCGCGACTGAGCCGCTCCCCAGGTGACAGCGGCGTCGACCGCATCGCGGCCCACCGCGTTGTCGGGGACAGTTTCGGATGCGGGAGTGAGCTGGACCCGCGATGTGGCGTCGACGGGCACCGTGACGACGTCGACGTCACCGAGCTGATCCACGAGGGTCGACGAGTCGACGCCGCGAACGAAGCTCGGACCGAGATCGACGGCCAACGGCCAGTCTCCGGGGCCATGAGCATCCACCCGACCGCCGACGCGATCGCGCCCCTCGAAGACGACGACCTCGTAACCCGCGGCGACGAGCGCCTTGGCCGCGGCCGCCCCTGCGAGTCCCGCTCCGATGATGCCGATTCGCTCACCCTCGGATGCCTGGCGCAGCACGTCTGTGGCCGCTCGCTCACCCGAGGTCTGGGCACCGTTCATGGTGCCGGGGAAATCGCTGCTCGTCGCCTCTCCGGCGAAGAAGATGCGGTCGGAGACGCTCTCGGCCAGGGTCTCCCGCGAATCCGGCGACGAGCCCGCGGGGATATAGCTGGTGCTTCCCAGGGAGAAGGGGTCGGATGCCCAGTTCGACCGGATGAACCCATTCGGCGTCGGTGTCGTGCCCGGAGTCGGCCGCGGCGTGGGCGTCGCCGAAGTCGGCGCGGGACGCGGCGGACCGACGCACGCCGAGAGGGCGAGCACGGCCGCACCGGTAGCCGCGCCTACAAGAAAGGTACGACGATCAACGCTCATGTCTGGTGCTCCGGCGCTGGCGGCGCGTCACTGCGCAGAGAGGTCGGGCAGCCTGATCGGGCGTGACATGGGGGGAAGGTCATTGACTCTCTCGAGTGCAGGACGAAGCTCGGACAGCCAGACGTCGTACCCGGCCGCGTTCAGATGGAGTCGGTCCTCGCTGAAGTCCGAGTTCAACGCGCCATCGGCATCGGCAAGCGCCGGCCACAGGTCGAGGTAGTGCACCCGCTGGGTCGCCGCGAACTGCCAGATGTGGCGATTGATCGCCCTCACGTTCTCGGCGAACTCCCGCCCACGAGGCAGAACGGACTGCAGGAGGATCCGAGAATCCGGCAGTTCCTGGTGCAGACGCACGAGCGCGCTCTCGATGTTGCGTACGATGCGCTCGATGCTTCGGCGCTCGGCCAGATCGTTCGTGCCGATGAGCAGCACGATCGTCTGGGGGTCGGCCTCGATGACGGCGTCCAGCCGCTCGAGCAATCCGTCAGTAGTGTCTCCGTCGACTCCGAAATTGCGCGCATCGACCTCTGAGAACCAGTCCTGCCAGGCTCCTGCGGCGGTAATGCTGTCTCCGACGAATGCGGTCACGGGCTTATCAGTCATCATGCCTCCGTTAGTGCTCACGTGCCATGATACGCGGCGACCGATTCACGACGAGGGTGTCGGCTCCGGCTTGGCCGCCGTGGCCTTCTCCGCCGCGGCCGTGATGCGGTTCGCCATTCCCGTGAAGATGACGCCGTGGAAGGGGAGGATCGAGAACCAATAGAGGCGGCCACCAAGGCCGCGGGGAAAGAAGACGGCCCTCTGATCGTAGATCGAGCCCGCTCCGTCTTTCGCGGGGGTCGCCCGCATCTCGAGCCAGGCGAGGCCGGGAACCTTCATCTCCGCCCGAAGTCTGAGAAGCGAACCTCGTTCGATGCTCTCTACCCGCCAGAAGTCGAGCGCGTCGCCGTTGTGTAGCTCTGTCGCGCTTCTGCGCCCGCGACGCAGGCCGACCCCTCCGACGAGCTTGTCCATCCATCCACGCGCCGCCCAAGCGAGAGGGAAGGAGTACCAGCCGTTCTCGCCGCCGATGCCCTCGATCACCTTCCACAGCTCAGAAGGGGCCGCGCTGCTCGTACGCTGCTTGATGTCGAGAAAGACGGTGTGCCCTGCCCAGTCCGGGTCCGACGGCAGCGGATCGCTGGCCGCGCCCAGCACGACCGCGTTCTGCCAGCTGGTCTCGACCGCTCCCGTCTTGACCTTCTCGAGAGCAAGCCGCACGGCGCGTCTATAGGAGGTGAGCCCACCATCGGGATCGGGAATGAGGGTGCGGATGTCGTCTTCGTGAGCGACGCAGTCGAATTGCAATGAGGCGATGATGGGCACGGCGAGAGCGCGCGGGATCGGTGTGACGAGGTTCACCCACTGCGACGCCAGCCACGGTGTCATCACAGGCAGCGCGGCGATCGGGCGCTGTTTCAATCCGGCCTCGAGCGCGTAACCGTTCATCATCTGCCCGTAGCGCAAGACATCGGGCCCGCCGATGTCGAAGGTGCGATTGACATCGGATGGCACTGTCGCCGAGTGGACCAGATAGTAGAGCACGTCGCGGATCGCGATGGGCTGGATGCGATTGCGGACCCACCGCGGAGCGGGCATGTATGGAAGGACGTCGGTGAGGTGGCGCACCATCTCGAACGATGTCGAACCCGATCCGATGATGACCCCTGCTTGCAGCGCGACCGTGGGTACGCCGGAGGCGAGGAGGATGTCTCCGACGCGCTTCCGGCTCTCCAGATGCTCGGAGAGGCGACCGTTCTCGGGGTGCAGGCCCCCGAGGTACACGATGCGCTTCACGCCCGCGTCCTTCGCCGCCTTCGCGACATTGCCGGCAGCCGCTTCCTCCTGTTCCCGGAAATGACCGGGCTTGCCCATCGAGTGCACGAGATAGTAGAGAACCTCGACGCCTTCCATGGCGGCGGGCAGCGTGCTCGCATCGTCGAGATCGCCCGTGACGATCTCGACCTCCGACGCCCAGGGCACGTCTGTGAGCTTGACCGGATCGCGCACCAGAACGCGCACCAGGAATCCGGCGTCGATCAGACGGGGAACGAGGCGACCGCCGACGTATCCTGTCGCACCGGTGACGAGAACACGAGACTGCGCAGCTTTTTCCATTCCCTCACGCTACGGGGCCGATCCGGCGATCTGGCAGGCATTGACACGCTGGAGAGCAGTCTCGGCACACTGCCAGCGCAGCATCAGTGCTTCGTCAGTGCTTGGTGGTTCTTCGTCAGTGCTTGGTGGTGCGGTTCCAATCGACCGGTCGACCTCGCAGGAGCTCGGACAGGTCGTCTAGTCGCTCGGCCCAGAACGCCCCTACGGCGCGTGCCTCTGACGCCGAGAGAGACGCGTCGTGCACGACGCTCACCGTGCACGATCGGGGATCTACGGAGGAAGCGGGGGCAAGGTCGAACGAGAGCCTGACGTATGGATCGAAGTCGACGCTGAGCCTTTGCAGCGGTTCGCTCTCGTCGATGGTGCCGAACCAGTCTGCCTCGTGCGGCTCGCCGAGGGGCCACACGATGGCGAAGCGGCCACCGACGCTGCCATCGGTCAGGACGTGGCCGAGCCAACCGTCGAGAAGCACGGGGTCGACGAGACACGGCCACACGACGGATGCAGAGAACGGAACCAGGAGCTGCGACTCGACGGCGCGGCGGGGTCGCATGGGAGCTGCGTTCGCGTCGAAGACCATATGCTCACGATATCCGGCCCGACCGACAGGCGAGACTCGTGCGCTCGGGGTGTGCGAGCCCCGTGGCCTAGGCTGGCTGGGTGTCAACAGAGACCCTCACGACAAGCGCGTCGACCCCTGACCAGATCCACGGACCGGGAGTCGTGCTCGCGGTCGATTTCGGTGGAACCAAAGTCGAATCGGGCCTCGTCGACGAGACCGGAGCTCTCCTTATCGGCAGCCGCTTCCGTCAACCGACGGGTCGAGACCGCTCCTCGGACGAGCTCCGTGACGCCGTGGTGTCCGTGGTCACGTCGACGCTCCAGCAGCTCCCCGAAGGCACCGCACTCCTCGGCATCGGTATCGGAGCGGCCGGACCGATCGACCGCGAGAGGGGCCGTGTCTCCCCCGTCAATCTGCCGGCGTGGCGCGACTTCGCCCTGCGCGACACCGTGGCCGCCACCGCACGCGACCTCGGGCACGACGCGCCCGTCAAGCTGCGGCTCGACGGGCTCTGCATCACGCTCGCAGAACACTGGGTGGGCGCCGGCCGAGGTGCCGACAACTTGATGGGCATGATCGTCTCGACCGGTGTCGGCGGCGGCGTCGTCTCCGGCGGAGCCGTCGTCGACGGATTCTCCGGCAACGCGGGGCACATCGGGCAGCTCGAGGTGCCCGGTTTCACCGACGTGGATGCCCCGTGCACGCTCGAGGAGATCGCGTCGGGCCCGCACACGGTCGCGTGGGCACAGGCGCGAGGCTTCGAGGGCGAGACCGGCGAGGACCTCGCCGCAGCCTATGCAGAGAAGGATCGCATCGCCGTGGCCGCCGTGACTCGCAGCGGAACGGCGATCGGTCGTGCGATCGCTTCGGTCTCGACGCTGCTCGATCTCGAGGTTGTCGTCATCGGAGGCGGCTTCTCGCTCGTCACGCCCGACCTCTTCGACATCATCCGCACCGCGATCGACCGCTACTCGCGGTTCGACTATGCCCGTCGCGTCGAGGTTCGTCCTACCGGTCTCGATACCGACGGACCACTCATCGGCGCCGCGGCCCTCGTCTACCGATCGGTCTGAGCCAGCAGCTCTCGAACGCGCACGACGTCGTCGTTCATCTGTTCGATGAGCGGCCCGACGCCCGTGTACTTCACCATGCCCCGGATGCGATGGGTGAACTCCACGTCGACGACGTGGTCGTAGAGGTCGATGTCCTCGTCGAGCACGAACGCTTCGACCTGTTTCTGAGGCACCCCGGTGAAGGTCGGATTGTTGCCGACGGAGATGGCCGCTGGGTAGCGCACGCCATCATCGGTGAGCCATCCGGCGTACACGCCATCGGCGGGAATGAGACCCTGCGACTCCGGAGACAGATTGGCAGTCGGGAACCCGAGCTCTCGCCCCCTCTTCGCGCCGTGCACGACCATTCCGCGGACGGTGGGGATGTGACCGAGCAGCTCCGCCGCCCCTTCGACATCTCCGTCTCTCAGAAGCTCGCGGATCCAGGTCGATGACACCCTCCGGTCACCATCGAGCCGCACGTCGTCGATGAGTTGCACCTCGAACCCGTGCTGTCGACCGAGTTCGCGAAGCAGTCCTACGTCGCCCGCGCCGCGCGCCCCGAAGCGGAAGTCGCTGCCGACCAGAACGATCTTGGCGTGCAGGGCATCGACGAGCATCCGCGAGACGAATTCCTCGGGGGTCTGATCTGCGAAGGCCCTGTCGAAGGTGAGCACGAGTGCTGCATCGACACCCGTCGACGACAGCAGCTCGATCTTGCGCTCTGTGCCCACGAGGGTCGCGGGACAGTTGCCCGGTGAAAGCAGCGCGAGCGGATGCCTGTCGAAGGTCACGACGACACTCGCGAGCGACTGCGCGTCAGCGACGCCGAGAAGCTGACGGATGACCGCCCTGTGCCCGGCATGCACGCCGTCGAACTTGCCGATGGTTACGGCAGTGCGGCCGATATCCGCGGGTACGGAGTCGAGGTCTGTGAACACTCTCATGCGGCGTCCGGCGGGGTGTCTCGTTCGATCACAACGACCCACGCACGGCGCGATCGAAGCCAGATCATGCCCAGGATGGGGAGGAACAAGGGGATGAACAGATAGCCGTTGCCGTACCACGACCACACGCTCGGCCTGGCGAAGAGCTCGGGGTGAGTGAGGCTGAGGGTGCCGACCACGAGTACCCCTACGAGCTCGAACGTGATCGTGATCCAGGCCACGCGGTACCAGACCCGCCCCGGCGCGATCAGCGCGATGGTCGCGACGATGTAGACCACGCTGGCGAGGGCCGACAGCCAGAAAGCGAGCGGTACCTGTTGCGAGTCTTCGACCGAATGGGCGATCTGCACGAACGAGCGACCGGTCGCTCCGAGGGCGAGAATGCCGTAGACGACGATGAGTACCCTGCCGACACCCTTCGAGCGTGTCGAGCGGGGCGCGGAAGCTGTGAGTTGTGGCATGGCTAATCGAGTTTACAACCCGCGTGAGGCCGCTCTCCGTCAGGCTCCCTGCACGAACCAGATCACGTTCATCCGATAGACCATCACGGCGATGGCCAAGCACACGACTCCCAGGATCACCGTGCTCCAGCGCGTTCTCTCCACAAGGGCCCAGAACACCCCCGCCGCCGGCAGCAGGAGTGCAGAGATCAGGTAGGTGTAGAACTCGAGAGGGTCGCCGCTCGGGCTGTTGCCCGCGAACGGAGACACGATGGCCGAGACCAGCTGCGCTATGAGCAGCACCTCCACGAGTGCCACGACTCCGAGTGTGTAGTCGTTCGGCTTCCGCCCCGCGAAACCGAGGACGAGGCACAGGATGCCTCCTGCGACGGCGACGACCACCTGCGCGATGGTGAACCACTCGATCATGCCGACGCACCGCTCGGGGTCTGCTGCGGGTCAGGAGGAAAATTCACCAGCGTCTTCGCTCGACCAGCCGAGATGGACACGAGGCCGACCAACCGGCCGTCTGGAGCGATCGCGGCGACCGGACCCGCGGCATCCGGAACGTCGTCGCCGAGCTCGAGTTTCTTGCCATGCCCCAGATCGACGCTCTGCGGGGCTGTGAGGTCGAGGGTCTCGAAGAGTCGCGAGGCCGTCGCGGCGGGCCCCTCGAGCGCCTCGGCCACGACGACGGTCTCGAGATCGAAGGCCTCGGACACGGCGAACGGGCCGATACGCGTGCGCCGCAGGGCGGTGAGATGTCCACCGACTCCGAGAGACGAACCGAGGTCACGGGCCAAGGCGCGAATGTAGGTTCCCGACGAGCACACGACCCGCACATCGAGGTCGATCACCGCGGCGCCGTCGGGCGTGCTGGCAGAGCGCTGTTCGAGGACCTCGAACTCCGACACGGTGACCGGTCTCGCGGTGAGCTTCACCTCGACGCCCTCGCGTACGAGAGCGTACGCGCGCTTGCCGTCGACCTTGATGGCGCTCACCGAACTCGGGATCTGCTCGATGTCGCCCGTCAGGTCGGTGATCCCAGACCGGATGTCCGCCGCCGTGATGACGCCGATCGCGCCCGACGGCGCAACGGAGACGAGTTCTCCCTCGCGGTCGTCCGTCGTCGTCGCCACGCCGAGTCTGATCGTCGCCAGGTACTCCTTGTCGAGACCGACGACGTAGGTGAGCAGGCGTGTCGATGTGTTCACGCCGAGCACCAGCAGGCCAGTTGCCATGGGGTCGAGTGTTCCGGCGTGCCCGACCTTGCGCGTTCCTGCTATGCGGCGGGTTCTGGCGACCACGTCGTGGCTCGTGAGGCCCGCCGGCTTGTCGATGAGGAGGACGCCGCTTCGGGCCGACGGCTCGGCTTTGTCACGCGTGAACTGGTCTGGCACCCCTCAACTGTAAACGCGCCCCGCCCACTGTTCGGGCCGCCCATGGGGCCATCGCGTCAGCAGCTGTCCGCGAACACCCTCCGAGGACGGTCGGGATCGGTGGTGTCGACGATGGCCGTCGCGCTGAAGCGCGGACCAGCCTCGGCTGTGTAGCGGTCGAGTGCCTCGTCGAGCGAGGCGTTCTTCGGCCTGGCCGGCGTCTCGAGGAAGATCGTGTAGTTGAAGGTGCCGCGCAGTTCTGCCCGCGCGAGGAATGGTCCGGCGACGACGAGGATGGCGTCGGCCGGCGCCGTTCGCCAGACCGGCTCGACGGCACGAGAAGCACTCTCGTCGAAGGCCGCCACCACGAAACCGGCGCTGCCGCCCAGGCGGAAAGGATCCACGAGCACGCGCCTGAACGTGGCGTAGTCGTAACGACGTTCGTAGTAGTCGCCCGAGCTCTGCCTGGCCGCCTCGCCCGGAGCCGTCGGCTGCACGAAGTCGTCGATCGATGCCAACACGGCCGTGTGACGCGCCCGTTCGAGGGCGGAGACCAGTTCACGGCCGAATTCGAGGGCACCGACCGCACCGTCGATGGCGACGATCGCTCGCCCCCGACCGTAGTTGTGCACGATTTCGGCGGCCTGCGCATCGAAGAAGCGGCGGCTGTCTATGCGGTCTGGGGAGAGGTCTGATGACACCTGTCAAGTCTAGGCACGCGGGTCGGCCCGCGGGTCAGTACGTCGAGCGATCATTGCTGTTCCGGGGACGCGGCCGCTCTCAATCACCCTGAGACGCCGAAGAGCGGCAGACATGGAGCCACGCCCGACGCTGCGACGCTCAGTCGAGCCGAGCTCGCCCACTCGGTCCTGTCGAGGCGAAGGCGATCAGAGACCACCACATCGTCGTCTCGGACATCTCGGGAGATGCCGTCTCTTCGATATCCCAGGCGTCGAGACACGCCCTGGGAGGCCGCATTGTCCTGGAAGACCTCGCTCACCGCGCTCTGCGCGTCGAGCTCGGCGAATGCCAGGTGCAGCAGTGCGGCGCGGGCCTCGGTTCCGAGCCCGCGTCTCTGGTAGTCGATTCCGAGCCACGATTCCGTCTTCACCTCCCGGCGCACTCGGAAGTCCCGGGCTCGCACGGCCACCATTCCCACGGGCAGTCCATCGAGGAAAACCGCGAGTTCGAGCTCCCACGACTCCGGAGTCCACTCGCCGCGCCGCCTCCAATGCTGCTGCACCACGTAAACGGCGCGCTCTCCCGGCGTCCCTTCTGTCCAGGGCACCAGGTACGGCCGCTCCCCGGGCGCGTGGACGCCCTCCGCAGCAATGCCGGCGAGCGTGGCGAGTTCATCGTCGTTCGGAGAACGGAGGACGACGCGCTCGGTCGTCAACCGCAGGTTCAGGAGGGGCCACAGGTCAGCGATCACGCCACGAGCATCTCACGACCTCACGGGTGCCGTCACGATCCGGCCGCGAAGTGAGCCTAGGCTGACACGGTGACGACGAACGCCCCGCCCATCGGCCCCTCAGGAGCGTCCGGCACGAGCGACTACGCCCGCTCACTGATCGAATGGTTCGAGGATTCGGCGCGCGATCTGCCCTGGCGCGCTCCAGGCTTCGGCGCCTGGGGCATCCTCGTGAGCGAGTTCATGCTGCAGCAGACGCCTGTCGCGCGCGTCATACCCCGACTCGAGGAGTGGCTCGCTCGGTGGCCCACCCCCGAGGCGCTCGCCGCCGACTCCCCCGGCGAGGCCGTGCGTGCATGGCAGTCGCTCGGATATCCGAGACGGGCGCTGTGGCTGCACGCCTGCGCCGTCGCGATCACCGAAAGACACGCGGGCATCGTGCCGTCCGACGTCGCGGCGCTCAGGGCGCTTCCGGGCATCGGCGACTACACCTCGAGGGCCGTGGCCGTCTTCGCTTACGGCCACAGGCATCCGGTCGTCGACACGAATACCCGCCGCGTCATCGCCCGCTCGGTCGAAGGACGCGACGACGCGGGACCTCCCAGCGCTCGACGCGATCTCGAGGCCATGGAGCGTCTCCTGCCCCACGACGAGCACGACGGCCGTCGGTTCAACGCGGCCATCATGGAACTCGGCGCCGTGGTGTGCACGGCGCGCCGACCGGACTGCGATATCTGCCCCGTGCGCTCGCTGTGCGCCTGGCGTCGAGCAGGCTTCCCTGACACGGGTGGGCCGAAGAAGAAAGTGCAGAAGAGGTTCGAGGGCTCCGACCGTCAGGTGCGTGGTCTGGTCCTCGCTCTCCTTCGCACGAGCGAGGCCACCCAGGGCGTGTCCACGGGTGCCGTCGATGCGGTCTGGCACGACAGCGTGCAGCTCGAGCGGGCCGTCGACGGTCTCGTCCGAGACGGCCTCCTCGCCCGAACACCGGATGGCTTCGCCCTTCCCTCGTGAGCGACCCTATGCTGGCCAGCAGGTCGACAGAAGAAGGCGGTAACACGATGAGAGCTCACCTCGGGGTAGCAGTCACCCTTCTCGCGGTCGTGCTGACCGGATGCGCGGGGGCTCCGTCCGACGGCCAGCCCACGACCGCGCCAGCCACCACAGCCACGCCCACGGCCACCCCCGAAGCGGGCGCGGCCGAGACCACGCCCCCGGCACCCGAGCCCGCCGCACACGCGATCCCGACCGACTGCGCGTCCCTCATCGCTTCGACGCCTTTCGCTGCCACGTTCGGCAGTTGGCCGTTGAACGATCCGTCGGTGGTCGGAAGCCCGGACGGGCCCTACTACACGCCGACCGGATCCATCGCGCCGACCCCCGCACCGAGCGGCGCGACTCTGCTCGAGTCGATGCTCGCCGCAACCGAACTCCGGTGCGTGTGGAGAGACCCGCAGGCCGACATCACGAACCTGTCCGTCGAGATCGGCCAGGCCGATCCTGGCGTCTCGGCCCCGTACCTGCAGTCGCTGCCCGCCGATGGATTCAGCTGCACCCAGGAGGCCGCCGGCCAGACGTGCGTGAAGTCCGAGACAGAGACGAAGTACAACGTCGAGATCGGTGAAACCGTGCTCGTGCGCGACGACGTGTTCATCCGGGTGAGCCAGGCCAACGTCTCGACTCCAGGTCTGTTGGACACGCTCGTCAGCGACGTCTGGAATTAGATCGGCGCACCCCGCCGCCTAGGCTGGGCCTATGCGAATCGCCGTGATCGGAGCAGGAGCGATCGGGGGTACCATCGCGGCGCTCCTCGATCGCGTGGGACATGACGTGGCCATCACGGCTCGCGGCGAACAACTGCAGACGATCCGCACATCCGGTCTGCGCATCTCGGGTGGCTGGGGTGAGCACACGGCCCGGCCCCGGGCATCCGCCGTGCTCGAGACGACGCCCGAGCTCGTGTTCGTGTGCACCAAGGCACAGGATGCGGCGGGCGCGATCACGGTCAATGCCGAAAGGCTGGTGGGGATCCCCGTCGTCATCGTGCAGAACGGACTCGACGGGGTTCGCCTCGCGGAAGAACTCCTGCCCGACTCCCCTGTCATCGGGGCGATCGCGATCTATGCCGCGAGCTATCTGAAGCCGGGCCTCATCGACGTGACCGCTGCGGGACCCACCGTCATCGGCACAGACGATCCTGCCCGGCGGGATATCGCCGCCCACGTCGCATCCGTGCTCGGTGCGGCGATGCCGACGTTGTTGGTAGCCGACTTCCGCGGCGCGCAATGGTCGAAGCTCATTGTGAACCAGGTCAATGCCATGCCCGCCATCACCGGTCTGTCTGCCCAGGAGACGCTCGTGCATCCGGTGCTCGGACGCATCGTCACGGCCAGCATGCGCGAGGCCGTGCGGATCGGTTTGTCTACCGGAGTCCGATTCGCATCGCTGCAAGGCCTCAGCCAGCCCGTGCTGCGGGCCTTCGCGCTCGCGCCGATCTCCATCGGGCGAGCGCTCCCGAGGCTGATGGCCGCGCGAATGGGCGACACGCCGAATCCGGGATCGACCCTGCAGAGCATCCGGAGGGGCCAGCCCACCGAGATCGACTTCCTGCACGGAGCCGTGGTCAGGGCGGCATCCGAGGCAGGACTGACGGCACCGATCAACGAGCGACTCACCGAACTGGTGCACAGAGTAGAGAAAAGCGGCGACTTCCTCGGTGTGGAGGAAGTCGCCGCTGAATTCGCTTGACCAGCTAGCGCGGTCAGTGACGAGGAGCCGACACCGGTTCGTCGTCGTCGTCTTCGTCGTCGAGCTCGTCGAGTTCGTCGTCGCCCAGTTCGCGCGGCTTGATGTACGGATCGGCGTCGCCGGCGTACTGAGCCTCGCGAGCGAGCCGCAGGGTCTCGGCGTCTCGCTGCTGCGCTTCGGCCAGGAGACCGTCGATCAGCTGGGCGTTCTCGGGAATGCCGTCTGGAATGAACTCCAGGCTCGGAGTGAGGCGGGCCGTGATGTTCTTGCCCACCTCGCTCCGCAGCATTCCCGTGGCACTCTTCAGAGCAGCCGCGCTGTCTGCGCGCTCCTCGTCTGAGCCGTACACCGTGTAGAAGACCGATGCGTGCTGCAGGTCGCCCGTCACCCTCACATCCGTGATGGTGACGAAGCCCAGGCGGGGGTCTTTCAACCCCCGCTCGAGCGTCTTCGCGACGATGACCTGGATTCGCTCTGCCATTTTTCTGGCGCGTGCGGGATCAGCCATGGTGCTTTCCGTTCTCTTTCGAAGCTGCGATCGAAGTCCGTGAGGACTAGACGCGCGGCTTCTCCTTCATCTCGATGGTCTCGATCTCGTCGCCGATCTGGATGTCGTTGAACTTGCCGAGGCCGATACCGGCCTCGAAGTCCGTACGAACCTCGGTGACGTCGTCCTTGAAACGACGCAGCGACTCAATGGCCAGGTTGTCGCCGACCACGACGCCGTCGCGGATGACCCGCGCCTTGGCGTTTCTCGTGATGGTTCCCGAGCGCACGATGACACCGGCGATGTTTCCGAACTTGGAGGAACGGAAGACCTCGCGGATCTCCGCCACACCCGACTGCACCTCTTCGAACTCGGGCTTAAGCATGCCCTTGAGCGAGTTCTCGATGTCTTCGAGCGCGGAGTAGATGACCGAGTAGAAGCGCACGTCGACACCTTCACGAGCGGCACGCTCGCGCGCCTTCGTGTCGGGGCGCACGTTGAACCCGATGATGATCGCGTTGTCGACCGTGGCCAGGTTGACGTCGGACTCCGTGACAGCACCCACACCGCGGTGGATGATGCGCAGCTGAACCGAATCGTCGACCTCGATCTTGAGCAGCGACTCTTCCAGTGCCTCGACGGCACCGGACACGTCACCCTTGATGATGAGGTTGAGCGACTCGACCTTGCCCTCTTCGAGTGCACGGGTGAAGTCCTCGAGCGAGATGCGCTTGCGGCTCTTGGCCAGCAGCGCGTTGCGCTCGACGGCTTCGCGCTTCTCGGCGATCTGCCGGGCGGTGCGGTCGTCTTCGGTGACCAGGAACGTGTCGCCGGCGCGGGGCACCGTCGAGAGTCCCTGCACCTGCACGGGGCGGGCGGGCGTCGCTTCGGTGACGATGTTTCCATCCTCATCGTGCATAGCCCGCACCTTGCCGTAGGCGGTTCCGGCGACGATCGGATCTCCGACGCGCAGCGTTCCCGACTGGATGAGCACGGTTGCAACCGCACCACGGCCCTTGTCGAGCTTCGCCTCGATGGCGACGCCACGGGCATCCTTGTTGGGGTTGGCGCGCATGTCGAGACCCGCGTCCGCGGTCAGCAGCACGGCGTCGAGGAGTTCCTTGATACCGATGTTGTTGAGAGCAGACACGTCGACGAACATGACGTCTCCGCCGTACTCCTCGGCGACGAGGCCGAACTCGGTGAGCTGCTGGCGCACCTTCGCCGGGTTCGCACCGACCTTGTCGACCTTGTTCACCGCGACCACGATCGGCACGTTGGCAGCCTGGGCGTGGTTGAGTGCCTCTACCGTCTGCGGCATGATGCCGTCGTCGGCAGCGACAACCAGGATGGCGATGTCGGTGACCTGCGCACCACGGGCGCGCATGGCGGTGAACGCCTCGTGGCCCGGGGTGTCGATGAAGGTGATCTTGCGCTCGATGCCCTCGTGCTCGGCCGAGACCTGGTAGGCACCGATGTGCTGGGTGATGCCACCTGCTTCGCCCGCGACGACGTTCGCGCTGCGGATCGCGTCGAGGAGCCTCGTCTTACCGTGGTCGACGTGACCCATGACCGTCACGACGGGCGGACGGATCTCGAGAACGTCGTCGGTTTCGTCTTCGAGCTCCTGATCGATGTCGATGTCGAAGCCACTCAGCAGCTCGCGATCCTCGTCCTCCGGAGAGACCATCTGGATCTTGTAGCCGAGCTCTTCACCCAGGATGTCGAAGGTCGCCTCGTCGAGAGACTCCGTCGCCGTCGCCATCTCACCGAGGTGGAACAGCACGGTGACGAGGTTTCCGGGGCTCGCGTCGATCTTGTCGGCGAAGTCGGTGATGGATGCTCCGCGGCGCAGTCGCACCACGGTCGAGCCGTCACCACGGGGAACGCTGACGCCTCCGAGCGACGGGGCTTCCCGCAGCTCGAATTCGGCCCGCTTCGTACGCTTCGACTTACGTGCCTTGGCACGACCGCCTCCACGACCGAAAGCTCCGGCCGTTCCTCCGCCGGGGCCACGACCGCGGCCGCCACCACCCGCGGGGCGAGGCGCACCGAAACCGGGCGTCGCTCCAGGAGCGCCGCCGGGGCGCTGGAAACCGCCGCCCGCGGGGCGAGCGCCGCCCGCACCACCGGGGCGGAATCCGCCGCCGGCACCCGCGGGACGCTGGCCGAAGCCGCCGGGGCGTGCGCCCTGGCCTGCGCCGCCGGGACGCGGAGCGCCCGGACGAGGTGCGCCGGGACGAGGCGCTGCCGGACGCGGGATCGCGCCGGTCGAGCCTCCACCGGTGCCCGCGCGGGGTGCCGGTGTGGTGCCCATGCCCTGCTGGCTGGCGAAGGGGTTGTTGCCGGGGCGCGGGGCGCCGGGGCGCTGCATGCCCTGCTGGCTGGCGAACGGGTTGTTGCCCGGGCGGGGTGCACCGGGGCGCGGCGCTCCACCGGCGGGAGCGGTGTCGCCCGTAGCCACAGGGGCGGCGGGCTGACTCGTCTCGACGGCGGGAGCCGGGGTCGGGGTCGCAGCGGGAGTCTCCGCCGGTGCAGCAGGTGCGGCAGAGGGAGTCGGAGTCTCCACGGCCGGAGCCGCGGGAGCCGCAGGGGTGGGTGCGGCGGGTGCCGCGGGACGTGCCGGTCCGGGGGTCGCCGTCGTCCGCGCTCCACCGGGGCGGGCGGGTGAGGGGGCGGCCTTCGCCGGGGCGGGCGTCGAGGCGGCCGCGCCGGCACCGTCAGCGAGAAGGGCTTCCTTCAGGCGACGGGCGACGGGCGGCTCGATGCTCGATGACGGGCCCTTGACGAACTGACCCATTTCTTTCAGCTTCGCGAGGGCGATCTTGCTGTCGACGCCGAGTTCGGCGGCGACTTCGTGTACGCGTGGTTTTGCAGCCACAATTCTCCTGTCTGGGATCCGCTCCCAAACAGGGGCAGACCATTAGTTGTGCGCGGGGCTCATTTGGAGCCGCTCATTAGTTGTCACTCATTAGTTGGTCACGATGTACGTTTCAGCCTGTTCTTTAGAAACTGAATGTCTGCGGATTGATGGATGAGTCGCCTGCCGCTCGAGAAAATCGAGAACGGAGGACGTGTCGAGTGCGGTCTTGATGCGTAACGCGCGGCCGAAAGCCTTGCGTGTCTGCGCCTTTTCGACGCACTCGATGCGGGGATGCACCCACGCGCCCCGGCCGGGCAGAACGGCCGTCTCATCGACGACCACGACTGGATTCCGGGCGACGACCCTCAGAAGAGAGGATCGATCGGCGCGCGCGCGGCAACCGACGCACGTTCTTACGGGTTCCATACTACACCTCCCCCGAATCGATCCCCGTGGTGACGCGGCGTCAGGCTTCGTCCATCACCGAATCGGGCTGGATGTCGATCTTCGCACCGGTGAGCTTCGCGGCGAGGCGGGCGTTCTGCCCTTCCTTGCCGATGGCCAGCGAGAGCTGGTAGTCGGGGACGAGCGCGCGGACGGCCTTCAGCGATTCGTCGATCACGAACGCGCTCGACACTTTCGCCGGTGACAGCGCGTTGGCGACGAACGTGGGCAGGTCGGTCGAGAAGTCGACGATGTCGATCTTCTCGTTACCGAGCTCGCTCGTCACGGCACGAACCCGCTGGCCCAGCTCGCCGATGCAGGCGCCCTTGGCATTGATTCCCGGCTCGGTGGCGCGAACGGCGATCTTGGTGCGGTGGCCGGCCTCACGTGCGAGCGACACGATCTCTACGGCGCCCGATGCGATCTCGGGAACCTCGAGCGCGAACAGCTTGCGCACGAGCGAGGGGTGCGTGCGGGAGACCGTGATCGAAGGACCCTTGGTTCCCTTCGACACGCTCGTCACGTAGACGCGGATACGCGAGCCGTGAGAGTAGTCCTCGCCCGGCACCTGCTCCTCTGGAGGGAGGATGGCCTCGATCGTTCCGAGGTCGACGTGGATCATGCGGGGGTTGGGGCCCTGCTGGATGATTCCGGCGACGATGTCGCCCTCGCGTCCCTTGAACTCTCCCAGAACGGCGTCGTCTGCGATGTCGCGAAGACGCTGGTTGATGACCTGCTTCGCCGCGAAGGCTCCGATACGACCGAAGTCGCTCGGGCTGTCTTCGCTCTCGCCGATCACGGCACCGTCGTCATCGAGTTCGGGCACGTAGATGCTCACGTGTCCGCTCTTGCGGTCGAGGTGCACGCGCGCATTCGGAGCCACGGGCGCCGGCGTGTCTTTCGGTGCGTCGACCGGCAGAACCGGCGTCGTGTGCTTGATGTAGGCGGTCAGGATCGCCTGTTCGATGATCTCTACCAGTTCGTCGAACGGGATCTCCCGCTCGCGCTCCAAGAGCCTGAGCACGCTGAGGTCGATGTCCATAACCCGGCCTCCTTCTTCTGTATTAAATTCGTGGTCCCCCGACGCGGATGGCGTCAGGTCCAACAGATCAATTTACCCGACGAAGCGACTCCGCGGTACCGCGCACGCAAATCAGCGAAGGCGCGGCACCAGTTCCGTGATGGGCACCTCGACGCGTTCGCCGGATGCGCGATCCCAGAGCTCGACGACCCCGTCGACGGCGCCACGGCCGACGATCACGATCGTCGGTACACCCAGCAGTTCGGCGTCGCCGAACTTGACGCCGGGCGACACTTTCGGGCGGTCGTCGTAGAGCACCTCGAGTCCGGATGCCTCGATGGCCTCGACGATCGTCTCGGCTGTCTCGTAGACGGCTGCGTCTCGTCCCGTGGCCACGACGTGCACATCGAACGGAGCAACAGCCTTCGGCCAGATGAGACCCTTGTCGTCGTTGTTCAGCTCGGCGATGATCGCGAGGATGCGGGTCACACCGATGCCGTACGACCCCATCGTGACAGTGGCGAGCTTGCCGTTCTCGTCCTGCACCTTCAGTCCGAGGGCCTCCGCGTACTTGCGGCCGAGTTGGAACACGTGGCCGATCTCCATGCCTCGGGCGAGCTCGACGGGGCCGGAGCCGTCGGGGGCCTCATCGCCGGCGAGCACCTGAGCGACCTCGACGACTCCGTCGGAGCCGAAATCACGGCCCGCGACCAGGCCGAACACGTGACGTCCATGCTGGTTCGAGCCCGTGATCCAGCCGCTGCCGTCGGAGACACGCGGGTCGAGCAGATAGCGGATGCCGGTCGAGCCGGTCGTTCCGAGAACGGGACCTTCCGCCGACCACGGGCCGATGTAGCCCTTGACCAGGCCGGGATTGGCCACGAAATCCTTCTCGATGGCGGCCTCGACCTCGGCCGGCGCGAAGGCGACCTCGGCGCGCTTGAGATCGACCTCTCGATCGCCCGGGAGGCCGATGACGACGAGCTCGCGGGTGCCGTCGAGGTTGCGGAGCGCCAAGACGACGTTCTTCAGCGTGTCGGCCGCGGTCCACGAACGGCCGTCCGGCCGGGGATGGCTGGCGTTGGCGAGGTCGACCAGAGTCTGGATCGTGGGGGTATCGGGGGTGTCGTGCACATCGGGCGGGGTGAGCCCGTCGTAGGAGCGCGGCGCGGGCGGCGTCGTCGTGAAGGCCTCGACGTTCGCCGCGTATCCCCCGGCACTGCGCACGAAGGTGTCCTCGCCGATCGGAGTCGGGTGGAGGAACTCCTCGCTCTTCGAGCCGCCCATCGCGCCGGCATCCGCCTTGACGATGACGTATTCGAGTCCGAGGCGCGTGAAGATGCGCTCGTACGCCGCACGCTGCGCTTGGTAGGAGGCCTCGAGACCCTCGTCGGTGACGTCGAACGAGTACGCGTCCTTCATCGTGAATTCTCGGCCTCGCAGCAGACCGGCGCGGGGCCGAGCCTCATCGCGGTACTTGTCCTGGATCTGATAGATCGACAGGGGCAGATCCTTGTAGCTGTTCACGAGGTCTTTGACGAGAAGGGTGAAGACCTCCTCGTGGGTCGGTGCCAGGACGTAGTCGGCCTCGTGGCGATCGCTGAGCCTGAACATCCCGTCGCCGTACTCGGTGTAGCGCCCCGTGACCTCGTAGGGCTCCTTGGGCAGAAGGGCGGGAAAGTGCACCTCGTGTGCGCCTGCAGCCGTCATCTCCTCGCGGATGATGTTCTCGATCCGGGCCTTGACGCGCAGGCCGATCGGCAGCCACGCGAAGATGCCCGGGGCCTGCCGACGGATGTAGCCGCCGCGCACGAGGAGGCGATGGCTCGCCACCTCTGCATCGGAGGGATCTTCGCGGAGGGTACGGAGGAAATAGTTGCTGAGGCGAACTGACACGCTCACCAGTCTATTGATCGAAGCGGTGTCGACCCGACAGTGGGATCAGTTGCCGACGGAGCAGGTGACCTTCGCCGCCGTCTGGCCGGTGAAGGAATCCGGCAGAACGGTGGCACCACCCGCATCCGGAGCGGTCGTCGCGGCAGGGTCTGGAGCGGGAGCGGGAGCCGCGTCTGTAGCCGGCGCATCGCCCGTTCCGTCTGCCGACGTCGCCGAGTCGGCCGTGCCCACCTGGCTGAGGTCGAGGGGGGTGTCGGATGCCAGCGCCGCGTTGAGAATGTCCGAGTCTGCCTCGTTCACGACCACGCGGTTCGGATCGTCTGGATCGCCGCTGACCGGATACCGCAGGAACGCGACCTTATCGAGCTGCACGCCCTGCAGAGCCTTTGCGATCGAGACCATCGAATCGACTTTGCCGAGCTCCGTCGACAGGAACATGTTGCTGAGTGCCGCGTTGGCGAGACCGTAGAGCGTGACCGGGTTCGTGAGGGTGCCGTCCGAGAGAATCTTGCGGACGAGGGCGGACAGATAGACCTGCTGAGAACTGATGCGCGCGAGGTCGCTGCCGTCGCCGACGCCCTCACGCGTGCGGAGGAACGCAAGCGCGTCTTCGCCGGACAGAGTCTGGTTGCCCGCACCCAGATGCAGATTGCTGTAGGGATCGTCGATCGGCTTGGAGATGCAGACATCGACGCCACCGATCACCGACGTCATCGCGGCCACACCGTCGAACGAGATGACACCCGCGTAGGGAATCTTCAGGCCGGTGATCTGCTCGACGGTCGCGACGACGCAACCGAGACCACCTCGCTGCCCGCCACGCCCGAGAGCCGTGTTGAGTTGCTGGTACGACGTCGCGCCATACACCTCGCCCGTGTCGGGATCGGTGCACTTCGCCATGTCGACCATTGTGTCGCGCGGAAAACTGATGACGCTGACGTTCTGATGATCCTGACTGATGTGCAGAAGCATGGTGACGTCGTTACGCGCCCCCTCGGTGTCGTCGCCCTCTGTCGAGAGCTGATTGATGCGCGTGTCGCTGCCCACGACGAGGACGTTGACGCCGCCCTCGATGGCCCCGACATCCACGAGCTGCGGCACGTCGGCTTCGTTGCTCAGAGCGACGGTGTTCGCCTGCACGGTGGATGCGAGTCCGTTGACGGCGATCGCGACGATCGATACCGAGCTCACCACCGCGACCGCGGCCGTGATCGCAACAACCCGCATGACGGCCCAGAAGCTGGAGCGGTTGCCGAGGCGACCGTGGCGGGGTGCGATGGACGAAGAGGTGCGTAGCGAGCTGATGAGAATCGAATTCCTTTGTCTGACCCGGACGGGTTTCGGCAAGGCTCACGAAACTAGCGAGAGAACTTCGGAATTTGCTGTGTTCTCGCGCGGATTCTGCTGAGCGCCGGCATCACCAGGGCTTGTCGACGTAGTCCGGGTCGGTCGGTGTGCGCTCAGACGTCTGCTGGTCGCTGCGATCCTGACCCGCATCGCGGAGTTTCTCCTCGAGCTGCTCGACCGTGGCGTCGCTCGGTGAGCCATCCGGCTTGGGCTGATCGTCGCTCGTGTCGCCCTCGTCCTCGGGCGGCTGCTCGGCAAGCGCCTCCTTCTTCTCGGTCACGCGCTTCTCCGAGTCGGACAGGTCGTCGTCCGTGCCTTCTTCTCCGTTCTGCGGAGGCTGTCGACACGACTCGTCGGCCTTGTCGATCACGTCGAGCGCCTCGTCGTAGAACGCGGATGCCTCGTCGCGCTTGTTCGGATCGGCTGCGACCACCGCATCCCCCTGCCGCTCGAGCACGAGCGACAGATTCACCCGCACGGGGCACTGATCTTCGGTGGACGCCAAGCCGAGCGCACGCTCGAACTCGCCCTGCGCATCCGCATCGAGCCCCTGAGCGGCGAGACCATCGCCTACGGCGAAGTGCGCCTTCCACGGGTCGATCACGTTCACGACGGTGAGCCATCGGGCCATCGACGTGGCCGACTCGAAGTCCTCCCTCTCGTACGCGGCGGAGACCTGGCCGGACACGATCGTGAGTCCGATCAGTTTCACCGCGACGACGATCGCGAGCACTGTCGGCGGCAGAGCGATGAGACCGGCTTTGGTACGGCGGCGCATCATTCGTCTCTCCCCTTCCGCCCGGCGGCAGCTCCGAGCTCGCGGAGTCGCCGAACAACGATGATGGCTTCGAAGGCGAGCAGCAGCACGAGGGCACCGGCCGGAATCCAGTAGAGCTCCGTCGTACCAGCCGAGGACTCGTCCGACAGGGAACTGCCCGCGGACGCGTCTACGGTGGCTGCCGGCGGGTCGCCGGGAGCGGTGCGGTGAAGGTATTCGGCTCCCAGCTGGTCTGCGATCGTGCGCAGATTCTGCTCGTCGATCACCGAGCGGGCGGGTGAGCCCGTGTCGTCGGTGACGAATCCGTCGTCCGTCTTGTCGTCGTCGTAGTATCCCGTCTGCACCCGCATCTGGCCGCCTGCCTCTGTGCCGTAGCCGAAGACATAGGCCGCGCTGACGAACGGAGCGGAGTCGGCGAAGCTCCCGACGGGTGCCGCGGCAGTCTGTTCGCCGTCGCCGAAGTAGTACACGACGCGCGCGCGATCCGGCTCCGCGTCCTCTGCTCGCTGCAGAGTCGATGCGAGCAGGTCTTTCGCCTCGGTGATGCTGCTTCCGCTCGAGTAGATCGTGATCTCGGAGGCCAGCACGTCAGCAGCATTAGCGACTGCGGTGGCGTCGGAGGTGAGCGGCACTCGCAGCACAGCCGAACTGTCGAACGACATCAGAGCGAACTTCGCCCCGGGATACGCGTCGACCAGGTCGACGATGTCGCTCTTCACGCCGTCGAGTCTCGGATCGGAGCCGTCGAAGTCTTCGGCAACGATGCTCGTCGTCGTGTCCACCACGAAGAACACGTCGACATCGGAGGTCGCCTTCTCACCTGCAGGTCCGGGTATGCCGGGTCGGAGGGCGATGAGCAACAGCGCGACGACCATGGCCGCGCGGATCGACCAAGACAACCGACGCGATCGGTTCTCTCGCAACACCAGCTGCCAGACGACGAATGCGGCGAACACGACGAACACGGCGATCAGCGCCGGCAACGGGAGAACGGGAGAGAACCTCACAGCCTGGCCCTCCAAGCGAGAACGAGCAGACTTGCGAGGAGAACGATGGAGAGCGCGACGAAAAGGGTGGGCTGGTCGGAGACGATCAGCTTAGGTTCGTCGTCGACAAGGGCGGCCTCCGTCGCCTCGATGCCGTCGACGATGGTCGGGACGGTGTCGGCGGACTCGAGCACGAAGTACTGGCCACCGGTCGAATCGGCGACGCGTTGGAATTCGGCCGAATCCTCGGAGTCGCCGGGCTTCGTCACACTCGGGTCGATGCCGTAGACGCGGACATCGCGAGACGTGGCGAATGCGCCGGCCTCATCGAGGGTCATGATGGGCGTTCCATTGATGTCGTTGTCGGTCGCCAGCACGACGGAGCGGGATCTCTTCTCGTCTGTCCTGTCGAAGGTGAGCACGCACGATGCGAGGCCGTCGCCGATGAGCGAGGCGCCCTCCCCCGTGAGAGTTCCGCCGAACGCGTCTCCGAACTCTCCCGTGCCATCGAGACTCGAGCGCACGGCCTCGAGTTGATCCGCGATGTAGTCGTAGTCGTCAGTGAGCGGGAAGACCTGGGCCGCGGATGAGTTGAAGATGACCAGGGCCAGGCGCTCGCCCTCGAATCCCTCTGAGAGCTCCTTGAATCGTTCGAGCACGTCGATGTCGACATCCGTCATCGAGCCCGAGACGTCGAGACACAGCACCACGTCGCGGGTGAACTTCGCGGGCTTCTCGGTGGAGGTGATGACGGGTCTAGCGGCGAGCAGAGCGGCCGTCGCTATGAAAAGAGACACCACCAGGAGCGCGGCGATGCTGAGACCGCGCATTCTGGCGACCGCCGCGATATAGCCCGGGAGTCTGGTGAGGCGCCCAGTGTGCGCCACCGGCACCCCGGCATCCGACGATCGTCGACGACGCGCCAACCGTGGCACCACGATCACGGCGACGACGACCGGCACGAGGCCGAGCAGGATCCACGCGTTGGCTAGCCCCATGACTCGATCACCTGCCTCGCCTTCGCCACGGCCGACGAGATCTCGTTGCGGTCGGCGGACTCGAACGATGCCGGGTAGTACTCGGCGATCGCCGCGGTCACCGTGGGCAGAGGCGACGACTGCAGCTCGGTGAGCGTCATCACCGGGGCGTCTACCCCGCTGACGGCACGTCCATACTGACGCACGACCGCGCTGAGGCGGTGATGCGCCGCTCTGGCGGAGAGCCGCCCCTCGGCGAACTCGGCCTCGATCGCGGTGATCCGCGCGTGATACTCGGCACGAAGTCCCGCGAGTCCGCCGAGCGGCAGCTCGACCGACGCGGACCGCTTGCGTGCGCGCACGAGAAGAATGAGCAGGATCGTGGCGATGACGAGCACGATGAGCACGACACCGATCACGAGCCATGCGCTGCCGAAGCCGATGGGAGGGATGAGTTCGGTGTCAGGCACGCGTCCTGGCTTTCAGCAGGTGCAGGAGCGACGGCACGACATCGTCGATCCGCCCTATGCGTCGGTGCGAGACTTTCAGGTCATCGAACGTCGTCTGGCGTTCTGCGACGTCCTCCTCGATCGAACGCGTCAGCTCGGCGGTGAGCCGACGGTCCATGCGCAGGGTCTCGGGGATCCGCCATCCATCGTCGACCGCCGTCGCTCCTGCTAGACGCAGAGGATCGATGTCGCCCACCGTCACCCAGACGAGTTCGTGCTGTGCGCGAAGTCGGCGCACCAGCCTCGTCTGATCGGGGCCGAGGGGCGCATCATCGGTGATCACGACGACGATGGCACGCCGGCGCACCGTGCGGGCGACGAGCCGGAGCGTGCGGTCGAGATCGCTCAGAGGAGAGTTCAGGCTGTGCGCCGAGTCGATCGAGCGCAGAACCCGTTCGAGGTGATCCTCGCTCGAGCGGGCCGGGAGCCGGATCGTGCGCTCCGCGTCGCCGGAGAGCAGCGCGACCTCATCGCCGTGACGCACAGCGAGGTAACCGAGAACTCCGACGACGAAAAGGGCGACCTCGCTCTTGCGTTCGCCATCGGCTGCACGTGCCGCCATATTGCGACCCGTATCGAGAACGAAGTACACCGTCTGTCTGCGCAGGGCGGTGTAGCGCCTGACCAGAGTCGCCCCGTGACGAGCGGTAGCCTTCCAATCGATATCGCGCACCTCGTCGCCGGCGACGTAGCTGCGCAGATCTTCGAAGTCCATGCTTCGCCCCGTGACGAGCGATCCGTACTCACCGTCGAGCAGGTGGAGCGCCTTGCGATGCGCGTGGATGAACATCCGCGACTTGATCCGCACGAGAAGGCTGTCCATAGCGCTCAGGGCGTATGGACAGACGCGAAGATCGCGTCGATGACGGTCTCGGGCCGCACACCCTCGGCGTCGGCATCGAAGTTCAAGATCACGCGGTGCCGCAGAACGGCGTGCCGGATGGCCTTGACGTCGTCGGGCACGACGTGCGAGCGACCGGACAGGAGGGCGAGAGCGCGTGCGGCCTGCATGAAGGCGATGGTGCCGCGGGGACTAGCTCCGTACTCGACGTAGCCGGCGAGCTCTTCACCGATGTAGTTCAGCGGATTGCGGGTCACATACACAATCGACACGATGTAGTTGCGGATGGCGTCGTCGACGTAGACGCGAGACGCGGCCTTCTGCAGAAAGCGGATGTCGTCGAGCGAGACCGAGCCCTCGTGCTGACTCGACGCCTCGAAGACCCCGGCGTCGAGGCGGCGCAGCACCTCGAGCTCCTCCTCCATCGTCGGATAGTCGATGATCTCCTTCAACAAGAACCGGTCCATCTGCGCCTCGGGCAGCTGATACGTGCCCTCCTGCTCGATGGGGTTCTGCGTCGCCATCACCAGGAACGGCTCCGGCAGTGGGTAGACGGTTCCGCCGATGGTCGTCTGCCGCTCCTGCATGGCCTCGAGCATCGCGCTCTGGGTCTTCGCGCTCGAGCGATTGACCTCGTCGAGCAGAACGAAGTTCGAGTGGACCGGACCCAGCTGAGTCTCGAAAGTGCTGGTCCTGGCGTCATACACCTGGGTGCCCGTGATGTCGCTCGGCAGCAGATCGGGCGTGCACTGGATGCGCGTGAACTGCGCGTGGATGGCTCGGGCGAGCGTCGTCGCCGCTGTCGTCTTGGCAAGGCCGGGGACGCTCTCGAGAAGCACATGGCCCCCGGCGACGAGAGCCACCAGGAGGGCGCGACGCAGGGTCACCTGCCCCACCACCGTCGCCGAGTACGACGACTCGACGGCGTGCACGATCGTGCCCGCCCGTTCCATGTCGTCGGAGGTCAGAGGCTCCAGCCTCATCAGGCCCCGACCGTCACGACAGGGCTGCCGGTCGAGGTGTCGGCGGCCGGCATCTCGGCCGCGAGGCGGTTGGCCTCGGCGATCAGCGTCGCCACGATCTCGGACTCCGGAACGGTCTTGACGACCTCGCCCTTGACGAAGATCTGACCCTTGCCGTTGCCGGAGGCGACGCCCAGGTCGGCGTCGCGGGCCTCGCCCGGACCGTTCACGACGCATCCCATCACGGCGACGCGGAGGGGCACGGTCATGCCCTCGAGGCCGTCTGTCACATCATTCGCGAGCTTGTAGACATCGACCTGAGCACGCCCGCAGCTGGGGCACGACACGATCTCGAGCTTGCGCTCGCGCAGGTTGAGCGACTGCAGGATCTGCAGGCCCACCTTGATCTCCTGTGCGGGCGGGGCCGAGAGCGACACTCTAATCGTGTCGCCGATGCCCTCGCCGAGCAGGATGCCGAATGCGGTGGCGCTCTTGATGGTGCCCTGGAATTCGGGGCCGGCCTCGGTGACGCCGAGGTGCAGCGGCCAATCGCCGCGTTCCGCAAGCAGGCGGTAGGCCTTCACCATAACGACGGGGTCGTTGTGCTTGACGGAGATCTTGAACTCGTGGAAGTCGTGCTCCTCGAAGAGGCTTGCCTCCCACACGGCGCTCTCCACGAGCGCCTCGGGTGTCGCCTTGCCGTACTTCTGAAGCAGCGATGGCTCGAGCGAGCCCGCGTTGACGCCGATGCGGATGGAGACGCCTGCGGCCTTGGCTGCTGCGGCGATCTTTCCGACCTGGTCGTCGAATTTGCGGATGTTGCCGGGATTGACCCGTACCGCCGCGCAGCCCGCGTCGATGGCCGCGTACACGTAGTTCGGCTGGAAGTGGATATCGGCGATCACCGGGATCTGGCTCTTCTTCGCGATGATCGGAAGGGCCTCGGCGTCGTCTCGGCTCGGCACGGCGACGCGAACGATGTCGCACCCGCTGGCGGTGAGCTCGGCGATCTGCTGGAGAGTCGCGTTGATGTTCGTGGTGGGCGTCGTCGTCATGGACTGCACGCTCACACGGGCGTCGCCTCCGACGAGAACTTTTCCGACCTTGATCTGACGGGACTTGCGCCGAGGTGCGAGGGTGTCAGGCACTTTCGGCATTCCCAAATTAATAGCAGCCACGTCCTCCAGTGTAGGCGTCGACCGGAGGGGCGCGGCCGGTGCCGCGCTATCCGCCGTTCCAACCCGTTCGAACCAAATGGGTCTCGTAGGCCGTGACCACGAGTTGCACGCGATCCCTGGCACCGAGTTTCTGCATGATCCGTGACACGTGCGTCTTCGCTGTCAGGGGGCTGAGAAACAGCTTCGACGCGATCTCCTCGTTGGTCAGGCCGTGGCCGACGAGGGCCAGCACTTCGCGTTCCCGGTCTGTCAGCACCGACAGCCTGTCTGTGTCGACGACTGCCGATAGTCCTCCCGATACGCGTCCGAGAAGCCTCCTGGTAACCCCTGGAGACAGCAGCGCATCGCCCGCGGCGACGACACGCACCGCCCTGATGAGCTCGACCGGCTCGGTGTCTTTCACGAGGAACCCGGACGCCCCGGCGCGAATGGCGTCGATCACATAGTCGTCGAGTTCGAAAGTGGTGACGATCACGATGTGAGTCGCAGCGTTCGCCGGCTCGGCGACGATCCGTTCCGTCGCCCAGATTCCGTCTCCGTCAGGCATCCGGATGTCCATCAGCACGACGTCGGGGTGCAGCCGCCCCACCAGTTCCACGGCCTCTGCGCCGGTCGCGGCCTGGCCGACGACGTCGATGTCGGACTCGCTCGCGAGGAGCGCCGTGAAGCCGGCGCGGATGAGCTGCTGATCGTCGGCGATCACCACTCGGATCATCTCAGGATGCCCCGTTTCTCGTTGGCCGCGTCGAGCGGGGAATCGTGGCGGAGATCTCGAAGCCGTGAGGCTCGAGATTGACCGCCTCGAGGCGCCCGCCCAGCAGTTCCGCCCGTTCGCCCATGCCCAGCAGACCCCTGCCCGCGACGGATTCGACATCGACCGGTACACCCCGGCCGTCATCGATCACTCTGAGAACGATATCGTCGCCGCTCTCGCGGAGTTCGATCCGGGCCTTGCTCGCCGACGCGTGCCGCACGATGTTCGTCAGACTCTCCTGCGCGATGCGGTACAGGGCGAGTTGCACCGCCGCCGACGGGGCTCGATCGACGTGCGAGTCGAGCTCGACGTCGAGGCCGCTCGATCGGGCGTTCTCGACGAGACGGGGAAGGCTCTCGAGGTCCGCCTCGGGAACGAGCGGCGCCTCGGTGGAATCGCCCGCATCGCCGCGAAGGATGCCGAGCACGTCGCGGACCTCGTCGAGGGCCTGCTTGCTCGTGGCCTTGATGCTGGCGAGCGCCTCGCCGGCCATCTCGGGCTGTGATTCGAGAAGATGAAGTCCGACACCCGCCTGCACATTGATCGACGACAGGGAGTGTGCCAGCACATCGTGCAACTCGCGGGCGATACGCACCCGCTCCTGCTGGGCGGCATCCACCCGTCGTCTGCTCTGCATGCTGCGCAGCTGCGCGAATCGCTCGCGTCGGGTTCTGATCGACGAACCGAAGCCGAGCGCGACGACGATTCCCGCGGTGAGCAGCACCGCTGGCACGGGCTGCCACGCGACTCCCGCGAGAGCGCTCCAGACGAACGCGGCGATCCAGCCCGCACCGACGGATGCTACGGCCCAGACTCCCGCGCCCCGCACGACGGCGAGGCAGGCGGCGAACAGCACCGACGCGTACGCCGCGAAGATCGACGGGTCGACGACGACATCGGCGACGGAGACTGCGGTGACGACCACGACGGCGGGCCCGGGAAACCGCCGTGCCGCGATCAGGATGGCCGGGCCGAGGACGGCGAACAGATACGCCAGGCCTACCGTCTCGGGCGAGACGGAGGCGCCCGCGAGTTGGGCCGTGACAGCGGCCACCTGTTCGACGAGCGAGATGATCACCGGCAGCCAGAGCCGAGCCTGCGGCGGAACGAACGGGCCCCGAGGACCGATTCCGTACGCGCCCCGCCATCCGGAGCGAGGCCCATGTCGATGCTCACGCCCGCCGACCCGGCCACCGCCCTCGGGGTGCTCTATCGGAGCGCCCCAACCCTCGCGGCGCCGGTCGTCATGGTGCCCGTGCTCCAGCGACCGTCTCATGGTCTCGATGCTAGCGAGCGACGCGTCCGGTGCGCGTCGGCCCGCCGCCGCATCATCGCGTACTCCGAGGGGAATACGCCGGCCGCGACCGGTCAGCCGAAGAGGTTGATCGGCTTGACGATGTCGGCGTATGTCAGCAACACGCTCATCGCACCGAGGACGATGACCACGGCGAAGGTCAGGGGCATGAGCTTGGCGGTGTCGACCGGTCCCGGATCGCGCCTCTTGAAGAGCTTCGCGAAGAATCGACGGATGCCCTCCCACAGAGCGCCGGCGATGTGTCCGCCGTCGAGCGGCATGAGCGGCACGAGATTGATGACGCCGAGCGCGATGTTGAGCGAACCGATCAGGCCGAGGAGGGTCGCGACCTTCGACTGCACGGTGAACTCGTCCATGCTCGCGATCTCACCGGCGGCACGACCGACGCCGACGACGCTGATGGGGCCGTTCGGGTCACGCTGCCCGGGCCCGAACGCGGCATTGGCCACGTCGACCATGCGCTGTGGAAGGTTCACGATGATGTGCACGACACCGGCGATGTTCTCGCCCACGAAGGGAAGCACGGCACCGGCGTTCTGCGGAACGAGTTCCTGTTTCGGGCCGATTCCGACGAAGCCGACCTCCTGGGTTACGGGCTGTCCCGAGTCGTCGAGCACCTTGTTGCCCGCGGCATCCTGCTCGTAGCGCTCCGCGAGAAGCGGCACCACGGTGAGCGTCTTCGTCTGACCGTCTCGCTGCACCTCGACGCTCAGCGTCTTGTTCGGAGACTTCTGGATGATCGCCGTCGACTCGTCCCAATTGGAGACCTGCTTGCCGTCGATGGCTGTGATGATGTCGCCCTCTTCGAAACCGGCGGTGACTCCCGGCCCCGGCTTGTCGGTGGCCTCACAGGTCTGTCGCTCGCTCGTCGCAGGCAGAACACACTGGCTGATCGAGCCAATCGAGGTCTTCGCCACGCCGAAACCGCAGAGGACTATCGCGAACACCACGATGGCGATGACGAAGTTCATCGCTGGTCCGCTGGCCATGATGATGATGCGCTTCCAGACCGGCAGACGGTAGAACGCCCGATCGTCGTCATCACCGATGGTCTCGGCGCTCACCTCACGTGCGTCCTGCACGAGCGTGTTGAAGAACCCGGTGCTCGCTGTCCGCACGGCGCCGCCCGACTTCGCGGGCGGGAACATGCCGATCATCGAGATATAGCCGCCCAGAGGGATCGCCTTGAGGCCGTACTCGGTCTCTCCGCGACGTCGCGACCACAGCGTCGGACCGAAGCCGATCATGTACTGCGTGACCTTCACCCCGAAGAGCTTCGCCGGAACGAGGTGGCCTACCTCGTGGAGGCCGATCGAGACGATGAGGCCGACGAGAACGACGAGCACGCCGAGAATGAACTGAAGGACCGTTTCCACGTGCACACGTTACAGCGCTCCCCCAGGTCGCCGCTGTCCGTTCGCTGGACGAACGCCGCACGGCGGCCGTCAGTCGCCTCGGCGGATCAGCCCGCGATGAGCGTGTCGGCGGTGCGGCGTGCCCACAGCTCCGCGTCGGCCAGGGAGTCGAGTGAGATCTCGGCCGGCGCCTCGTGCTGCTCGACCACCCGGCGGATCGTGTCGATGATGTCGAGGAATCCGATCGTTCCCGCGTGGAACGCCGCGACCGCCTGCTCGTTCGCCGCGTTGAAGACGGCCGGGTAGCTGCCTCCCGCGCGGCCGACCTCCTTGGCGAGCTCCACCGCGGGAAACGCCTCGGAATCGAGCGGCTCGAACGTCCAGGTCTGCGACGAGGTCCAATCGAGCGGTCGACCGACTCCGCGCACCCGGTTCGGCCAGTCGAGTCCGAGCGAGATGGGCAGCTTCATGTCGGGCGGCGAAGCCTGAGCGATGGTGGAGCCGTCGATGAATTCCACCATCGAGTGGATGATCGACTGCGGGTGCACGGTCACGTCGATGCGGCCGTAGGCCACGTCGAACAGCAGATGCGCCTCGATGACCTCGAGGCCTTTGTTCACGAGGGTCGCCGAGTTCGTCGTGATGACGAGCCCCATGTCCCAGGTCGGATGCGCGAGCGCCTCGCGCGGCGTGACATCGGCGAGCGACTCGCGGCTGCGACCCCTGAAGGGCCCGCCCGAGGCCGTCAGTACCAGGCGCTCGACCTCCTCCGGCGCACCCGAGCGGAGGGCCTGAGCGATCGCGGAGTGCTCGGAATCGACGGGGACGATCTGGCCCGGACGCGCCAGGGCTTTGAGCAGGTCGCCGCCCACGATGAGGCTCTCTTTATTGGCGAGGGCGAGAACTCGCCCCGCCTTCAACGCGGCGACGCTGGGCCCGAGTCCTACGGAGCCCGTGATTCCGTTGAGCACGACGTCGGCATCGACGTCTCGCACGAGGTGCGACGCCTCGTCGGCACCGAGCGCCGTGTCGGCGACTCCGAACTCAGCGGCCTGCTCGTCGAGCAGATCGCGATTGCGCCCGGCGCCCAGACCGACCACCTCGAACCTCTCGGGATTCGAGCGAACGACATCGAGCGCTTGCACGCCGATCGAGCCGGTTGAACCAAGGATGACTACGCGTTTCACATCGCTATCCTTGCACCTGCCGCTGGGTCAGCCCCGGCGGCAGGCGTTCCGACGGTCAGCCGGCCAGGATGTCGATGACGAAGACGAGGGTGTCGGTTCCAGAGATGCCTGCCTGCGGCTGGCCCTTGTCTCCGTATCCCTGCGCGGGCGGAATCGAGACGATGACCTGCGATCCCACGGTCTGGCCTGTGATGGCTGCTTCGAAGCCCTGCACCGTGCTGCCCGGCTGCACGGCGAACGGCTGCTTGCCCCAGCTCTGGTCGAACACCGCCTTGGTTCCCCAGATGCTGCCCTGGTACTGAACGACCGACGGCTGTCCGGATTCGATGACCTTGCCGGTGCCCTTCTTCAGGACGGTGACCGTGAGATCGGCGGGCGGAGCCGAGTCGGGGATGGTGACGGTCGGGGTGCCGTCTTCGGCGTCGACGACGGTGGGAACACCGTCGACGGCGGGCTGAGCCTCGCCATTCGCCTTGAGCTGCGAGGGGTCGTTCGCCGGAAGCACCTGGCCGAGGTCGACGACGAAGACGAGGGGGTCGGTCGCGGTGATTCCGAGCGCCGAGTTGCCCTTGTCGCCGAAGCCTTCGGAGGCGGGAGCGGCTACGGCGATGCGCGAGCCACCATTGAGGCACTCGACACCCTTGACCAGGCCGGGCAGGAACTGGGTGGCGTCGACGACCATGCTCAGCGAGGCGGAACCCTGGTCGTAGGTCGAGAAGACCTTGTCGCCGGACGTTCCGTTGAACATCGTGAAGTTCAGAATGCCGAAGTCGCCGACGTTCGCCTTCGGGCCGTCTCCCTCCGAGAGCACCGTCCGCTGGGTCGCATCGATGTCGACGGGCGAGTCGAATGTCGCGGACGCCACCGAACCGGCGTCACCGGTCACCTTCACCGAGTCCGAGGCCGAACCGCTCGGGGTGTCGGTGCACGATCCGGCCGCGGCCTGGGGCGCCGCCGTCGCGCCCGCCGTCGACGTCGGGCTGGGAGCGGGAGAACCCGCGCAGCCCGCGAGGGTCAAGGCGAGCGCCGCCGAGGCGGCGAAGATGACGGGAAGTTTGCGCACGGAATGGCCTCACAGAATGACGGGAGATGACGTGGACGCGCAACGTGGAGCGCGCGAAGACGGTGGATGATTCCCAACCAGTCTGGACTACGTTCGCCGCACCTTCCTGTTCAGGGGCTGGGAGGGAGAACGCTCGGCGGGGCGGGGCCGCGCTCGTAGATCAGTTCCACCCCGTCTTCATCGTCGATCTGCTCCCCCACCTGCACGAAGCCGAGGCCGCGCACGACGGCGAGAGACGCGGCGTTGTCGGGACTGACGCTCGCCCGCACGACGGAGGCGCCCAGGGTGGCGGCTTCGCTCAACAGCAAGGACACGGTTGCGGTGGCGTAGCCCCGCCTCCGGTGCTCCTCGAGAACCGTGTATCCGACCTCGATCATGCCGCGGGAATCCGGGGGCGCATGGAATCCGGCGTGTCCCACGACGACATGTGTCTCGGCGTCGACGATCGCGCGCACGACCACGGCCTCCGCCTCGGGGTCTGCGGCGATCTTCGCTCGGAAGACGGGCCACAGCCACGACTCGCTCGTGACGAAAGCCCGCGGCAGGTCGAGCTGTGAGCGAAGCGATGCCTCGGCGAGATCTCCCCTCTGCAGCAGCTCGAAGACCTCGTCGCCCAGAAATATCAGCCCGACGGTCGGCAGCGTCATGGTCTGGCCGCCTTCTCTGGTGCGTCGATCCTCCGAGGGTTGACGATGCCGATGCCCGAGATGACACCGCCGACGATCAGCAGCACACCCGTGACGATCGCCGCGCGGTGGAATCCGTCGACATCGAGACTCGAACCCACGATGAGCCCGGCGGCAGCGACAGAGATGAGACCCGCGACCCGCGACACGGCGTTGTTGACAGCCGAGGCGATACCGGCTCGTGACTGCTCGATCGACCCGAGGATGGCCGAGGTCAGGGGCGCGACGGTGATCGTCATACCCAGACCGAAGACGACGATGCCGGGAAACACCTCCAGCCAGTAGTCGGCCGAGTCGGTGACGCGCAGTAGCAAGAGGAATCCGATACCCGCCACGATCGGCCCGACGAACATGAACAGTCGGGAACCGAAGGTGCCCGCCAATCGACCGATCTGCGTCGACAGGGCGATGCTGATGATCGTCGTCGGCAGTGTGCTCAACCCGGCCAGGGTGGCGGAATAGCCGGCGACCTGTTGGAGGAAGACGGCGAGCAGGAAGGTGCCGAGCGACAGAGCGCCGTAGACGAAGAACGTCGACACGTTGCCCACCGAGAAGTTGCGCACTCGAAAGAGCGACAGCGGCATCATCGGCTGCGCGGTTCGACGCTCGTGCAGGATGAAGAGCACGAACGACACGGCTCCGACGATCGCGGGGACGAGGATCACGGGACTCGTCCATCCGAAATTGGACTGCTCGATGAGCGCGAACACGGGCAGACCGAGCCCCACGATGCCGAGCATCGCCCCGGTGACGTCGACCCGCGATCCCGCAGCGGCAGGCTTGTCATGCGGAAGCCGGGCCAGAAGCACGAGCGTCACGGCGATCGGAACCACGTTGATGGCGAAGACGAGCCGCCACGAGACCAGGTCGACGAGGAGCCCACCGATGAGAGGTCCGGCCAGGAAGGCCGTGCTGGTCCACGCGGTCCACGATCCGATCGCCTTCGCCTGCGCGGGGCCGGAGAACGTCGAGAGGATCAGAGCGAGCGAACTCGGGACCAGCAGCGCCCCGGCGACGCCCTGAAGCGCTCGGGCTCCGATGAGAACACCCGCTGTCGGCGCGATCGCACAGATCAACGACGAGACGCCGAAGCCGAGCAGTCCCCAGAACAACACCTTCTTGCGCCCGAAGACATCGGAGAGGGAACCGGCGAGAAGAATGATCGAGCCGAGGGTGATGAGGTACGCGTCCATGACCCACTGCTGCGTGACGAGGCCGCCGCCCAGTTCACGGGTGATGGCGGGCAGGGCGACGGTGATCACGGTACCGTCGAGGAACGCGACGAAGGCGGAGAGCACGGCGACGATCAGAACCAGTCGCTGCAGAACGGGGGTGGGCGGTGTGGACACAGTCCTAGCTAACTGCACCTCAGGCGAATCCGTTCCCCTTCGGCCGCGTTAACCTCTCGTCCACCTGCGAACCCTATGGTTCGAGCGCCGCGTGGGCGCGCGGCGATCGAACCTCCAGGAGACTGACGACGTGACCGACTCCCCCGCTGCACCCGGGCTCCTCCTGGGCAGCGAGCGCACCCCGGCCCCGCGCACGCTCGTAGACATCCTGCGAGACTCGGCCGATAGGCATCCGGAATCGGCCGCCCTCGCCGATGCGAACGGATCTGTCAGCTATCGAGAACTGATGCGATTGGTGTCGCAGTCGGCGGTCTCTCTCTCGGTCGCCGGCGTGCGCCGCGGCGATCGGGTCGGCATCCGCATCCCCTCGGGTGGCCGCACCCTCTACGTCTCGATCCTGGCCGTGCTGGTGCTCGGTGCCGCGTACGTCCCGGTCGATGCCGACGATCCAGACGAGAGGGCCGAGCTCGTCTTCGGCGAGGCGGATGTCGTGGGCTACATCGGCGCAGACGGCACCATCGTGCCGCGCGTCTCTGCCGACGGAAGCCGTCGTCTGGATGCTCGAGAGAGCGTTGGACTCGAGCCTGTGCGCACGGGTACCGGCACCATCAGCACGCTCGGAGCGCCCACGCCGGACGACGACGCCTGGATCATCTTCACCTCGGGCTCGACCGGCGTGCCCAAGGGCGTCGCCGTCACCCACCGATCGGCGGCAGCCTTCGTCGACGCCGAAGCACGGATGTTCCTGCAATCGGAGCCGCTCGACCAGACCGACAGGGTGCTCGCCGGGCTCTCTGTCGCTTTCGACGCCTCGTGCGAAGAGATGTGGCTGGCCTGGAGGCACGGCGCCTGCCTCGTTCCTGCGCCCCGATCGCTCGTGCGCTCGGGTGCTGATCTCGGGCCGTGGCTCATCGCTCACGGCATCACGGTCGTCTCCACGGTTCCGACGCTCGCGGGTCTGTGGCCGGCAGAGTCACTCGAGAACGTGCGTCTGCTGATCTTCGGTGGCGAGGCATGCCCGCCCGAACTCGCGGCGCGGCTGGCGACGCCCGCCCGAGAGCTGTGGAACACCTACGGCCCGACGGAAGCCACCGTGGTGGCGTGCGGCGCCCTTCTCGATGGATCGGCGCCCATTCGCATCGGACTCCCGCTCGACGGGTGGGATCTCGCCGTGGTCGACGCGGCGGGAACACCCGTGGGCGAGGGCGAGATCGGCGAACTGATCATCGGCGGAGTCGGGCTGGCACGCTATCTCGATCCGGCGAAAGACGCCGAGAAATACGCACCGATGCCCACTCTCGGGTGGGAACGCGCGTATCGCAGCGGCGACCTCGTGCGCTTCGAGCGCGAGGGACTCGTGTTTCAAGGCAGAGCCGACGACCAGATCAAGCTCGGCGGACGTCGAATCGAACTGGGCGAGATCGAGGCTGCCCTGCAAGCTCTGACGGGCGTGGCGGGCGCCGCCGCAGTCGTGCAGACCACGGCGGCGGGCAATCAGGTGCTCGTGGGCTACCTCGCTCTCGATGCGGCGATCGCCGAGGCCGACTTCGATCGGAACGCCGCCGTGGCCAGGCTCCGCGAAGAACTGCCTGCCGCCCTGGTTCCCGTGCTCGCCATCGTCGAGTCGATACCGACCCGGATCTCCGGAAAAGTCGACCGGGCCGCGCTCCCCTGGCCCCTCGCATCCGCTGCCGGCGCAACCTCGGGCGGGGCGGCCGCGCTCAGTGGAACCGCGGGCTGGCTGGCCGAACTCTGGACCGAGGTGCTCGGCGCCCGGGTCTCCGACGAGTCCGACGACTTCTTCGCCGTCGGCGGCGGCAGTCTCGCCGCCGCCCAACTCACGAGCATGATCCGCACGCGGTTTCCCGAAGCCCGCGTCTCAGACCTCTACGATCATCCACGCATCGGGGCACTGGCGACCGAGCTCGACTCGAGGGCGCCGAGCGTGGCCACGGAGCCACGCACGGTCGCGCCCACTCCACGAGCGACGCAATGGGCCCAGACGCTGCTCGGAATCCCGATGCACATCATCGTGGGCGCGCGGTGGAGCGTCTACCTCCTCGCCGCCAATGCCCTGCTGATCGGGTTCGCCGGCATCGGCTGGCTCCCGACGCCCGCGTGGTGGTGGCTGCTCGTGGGATTCCTGATTCTGGTGACCCCGTTCGGACGCATGGGTGTCTCGGTGGTCGCCGCGCGCCTGCTCCTCCGAGGTGTACGGCCGGGTGCCTACCCGCGTGGGGGCCAGGTTCACATAAGGCTGTGGATGGCGGAGCAGGTCGCGGCCCTGGTGGGAGCGGCGAGCCTCGCCGGTGCGCCCTGGATCGCCTACTACGCGCGAGCGCTCGGAGCGACGATCGGCGAGGGCGTCGATCTGCACTCCCTTCCGCCGGTGACCGGCATGCTCAAACTCGGTGCGCGTGTCGCCATCGAGCCCGAGGTCGATCTCTCCGGGTACTGGATCGACGGCGATATCCTGCGTATCGGCGCCGTCACGGTGGGGGCCGACGCCACGATCGGCTCGCGGAGCACGCTGCTTCCCGGGGCGCGAGTCGGCCGTGGGGCGGAGATCGCCGCGGGGTCGTCGGTGTCTGGTCGGGTCCCTGGCGGCGAGCGGTGGGCCGGCTCGCCGGCCGAACGGATGGGCAAGGCCCGCCCTGGCTGGCCGGCGGAACGGCCGCCGCGGGCATCCGTGTGGGTCGCCGCGTACGGCGCCGGGTCCGTCCTGCTGTCCCTCCTGCCTCTTGCCGCGCTCGCGGTCGGCGCCCTGGTGACCGGAGCCATGGTGCGCGGCTCCGATTCGCTCGGGGAGCTCTCGCTGAGGGCCCTGGCGTCTGTGCCCCTCGCGACGATCGCGGCGGGCGTCGTCTTCGCCGTGCTCGTCGTGCTGAGCGTTCGACTTCTGGGGATCGGTCTCTCTCCCGGGCACTACCCGGTGCGCTCGCGCGTCGGATGGCAGGTCTGGGCCACGGAACGCCTGCTCGACCTGTCGCGCACGATGCTTTTTCCCCTCTATGCGAGCCTTTTCACCCCGGTCTGGCTGCGGCTTCTCGGTGCCAAAGTCGGGGCGAATGTCGAGGCCTCGACCGTTCTGCTTCTGCCCGCGATGACAACGATCGGCGACCACGCCTTTCTCGCCGACGACACGATGGTCGCATCGTACGAGCTCGGCGGCGGCTGGATGCGCATCGACGAGGCCAAGATCGGCCGTCGGGCGTTCCTCGGGAACAGCGGGATGACGGGTCCCGGAAGGACCGTTCCGAAGAACGGACTCGTCGCGGTGCTGTCGGCGACACCACGTAAGGCGAAGTCGGGGTCGTCGTGGCTCGGCAACCCGCCGGTGCGGCTGCGCCGTGCCGTGGCCGAGTTCGACGAGAGCCGCACGTATCAGCCTCCCGTCTCGTTGCGAGTGGCGCGCGCGCTGTGGGAACTCGGCCGCATCGTGCCCGTGATGATCACCGTCGGCATCGGCCTCGGGGTCATGCTCGCTCTCGAGTTCCTCCTGATCGAATGCGGGATCGGCTGGATGATCGTGCTCTCCGGGCCTGTCATGCTGGCCGCCGGCGCCGTGGCGGCTGCCGTTACGACTGTCGCGAAGTGGACGATCGTGGGCAGAATCCGAGCCACCGAGCATCCGCTCTGGTCATCGTTCATCTGGCGTAACGAGGTCTCCGACACGTTCGTCGAGATGGTCGCGGCCCCCTGGTTCGCGAGGGCCGCGACGGGAACGCCCGCACTCGCCCTGTGGCTGGCATCGCTCGGCGCCCGCGTCGGCCGAGGCGCCTGGATCGAGACCTACTGGCTGCCCGAGGCCGACCTGGTCGAACTCGGAGACGGATCGAGCGTGAACCGCGGATGCGTGGTTCAGACGCATCTCTTTCACGACCGCGTGATGTCGCTCGACACCGTCGTGATCGCATCCGGAGCAACCCTCGGACCGCACAGCGTGATCCTGCCCGCGGCCCGCATCGACGACGGCGCGACAGTCGGTCCCGCCTCTCTCGTCATGCGCGGCGAGGTCGTTCCGGCCTCCAGCCGCTGGACCGGCAACCCCATCGCGCCGTGGAATACTTGAGCGACAGATGCCGCACACTCCCTCACACCCCAGTCACGGTTCCCTGACCATTGGTGACAGCTACGTTCCCACCAGCGGCAATGGCGGCTACACCGTCTCGTCGTACGACCTCGATCTCGATTACAGGGTCGCCAACAACCGTCTCGCCGCGACCGCCATCATCACGGCGACCGCGACGCACGAGCTGACCCGCTTCAGCGTCGACTTCTGCGGGCTCGTGGCGACGCGCGTCACCATCGACGGCGCCGCACCCTCGAAGCTCGTCGAGTCGGCCAGAAAACTCACCATCACGCCGGCGCGTCCCATCGAGGCCGGCAAAGAATTCGTACTGAGCGTTCGCTACGGCGGTCTCCCGCGGCCCGTGCGCAGCCCGTGGGGCGAACTCGGCTGGGAAGAACTGAGCGAGGGCGTGCTCGTCGCGTCTCAGCCCAGCGGGGCACCGAGCTGGTTCCCGTGCAACGACCATCCCAGCGACAAGGCCTCGTTCCGCATCCGCATCGCGGCCGAGTCGTCTTACTCGGTGCTCGCGAACGGCCGCCTCGTCTCGAAGGTCCGGCGAGCGAGCCGCACGACGTGGACATACGAGACCGTCGAACCCATGGCGACCTACCTGGCCAGCATCCAGATCGGTGTGTATAGGGAGCTCGTGCTCTCGAAGGTGCCTGTTCCGCAGACAGTGCTGGCACCGGCCTCCATCGTCGATCGCGCCCAGAAGGACTTCGCCGACCAGGAACGGATGATCGCTCTCTTCGAGCGTTTGTTCGGACCCTATCCCTTCGGCGAGTACTCGGTCGTCGTCGCCGACGACGACCTCGAGATCCCCGTGGAGGCTCACGGCTTCGCCGTCTTCGGCAGGAACCACATCGACGGCCTGGGCGGCTCGGAGCGGCTCATCGCGCACGAGTTGGCGCACTCCTGGTTCGGCAACAGCGTCACCGCTACGACGTGGAAGGACATCTGGCTGCACGAGGGCTTCGCCTGCTACGCCGAGTGGCTCTGGTCGGAGGAATCGGGCGGCCCCACGGCCGACCGCCTCGCGCATCAGCACTGGGCACGGCTCTCGCACCTCCCCCAAGACCTGACGATCGGCGATCCCGGGCCGGAGAAGATGTTCGACGACAGGGTCTACAAGCGCGGCGCCCTTACGCTCCACGCTCTGCGCATCATCCTCGGCGATGACGCGTTCTTCGAGCTTCTGAGTTCGTGGGCGACGGAGAACCGCTACGGCAACGTGACCACCGAGGCGTTCTATCTGCACGCTCGCGAACGCAGCGCCGTCGACCTGGATGAGCTGTTCGAGAGCTGGCTCTTCGCCGAGCGACTGCCGGTGCTTCCCCGCTGAGCGTGCCGGCTCGAGTCAGTCGAGCAGCTCCACGACGACCGGCTCCACGACGACCGGCTCAGGGCCGAGCATCGCGACCGTGAGAACGAGAGTCGGGTCTCCGAACGGCACGTCGACGATCACAGCCCCGTCTCCAAGGCCGGATGCGAGGTCGATCGTCGTGAGGTCGAGGCGAAGACCGCGCCCGGTCGCTTTCAGGTACGCCTCTTTGCGTGACCACAGCCGGGTACGCAGCTCGTCACGGCTCCCGGCGTCTTCGTCGTCGATGAGATCTCGCTCGGCCTCGGAGAACGCGGCTTCATCGACCCGCGCCCTCGACATCTGCACCGACGACTCGATGTCGACGCCCAGATCGCCTCCTCCAGCATCGAGCGACACCGCCGTCGCGACCCACCCCGCCGCCGAGCTCTTGCTGACCATGATCTCGGAGCCGTCGTCGGCACGCGGGAAGAGCACCCGCGGCTTGCCGTGTGGCCTCTCGCAGTCATCGCAGTGCGACTCGATGATCACCTGCGACGCCACGACACCGGCGACGGATGCGACGGTCCGCTCGATCGCGTCGGACGCGGGCGCCGCACGCAGCGTCACGCGCACGTTCCTGGCGGTCATCCGGCCAGGGGTTCGTGCAGCACGGGAAAGCTGACCGAGTTCGCGATGAAGCACTTCTCACTCGCCTCGCCGTGCAGCGACTGGGCCAGCTCGGCTTGCGAGGGGTCGGCCAACTCGACCCTGGGATGCAGCGTCGCCGACGTGAACCGTCCGCCACCCGTGCGGTCGAGGGCGAGTGTCCCCGTCGCCTCGTCCCGATACCCCGTGACCACGACGCCGTGCAGAACTGCGACGTGCAGGTACGAGAGCATGTGGCACTGGCTCAGTGCGGCCAGCAGCATCTCTTCGGGGTTCCACCGGTCGGTGTCTCCGTGGAATGTGCGGTCGGCGCTTCCCTCGACGGGGTGTTTCCCCTCCGCCGTCACGAGGTGGCCGCGCCCGTAGTCTCGGTACCCGCTGGTACCCGTGCCCCTATTTCCAAGCCACTCTACGGTCACGGTGTAGGAATGCTGCGCTTTCACGCGATCAGCCTAACCGGGCACGTGTCGGCGCGGCGGTAAACTCGATGGCATCATGACAGACACCCTGAATTCCTCGTACACAGTCGCCCAGGAGCGGAAGGTCGTCACGGCCATCCCCGGCCCCCAGAGCATCGCACTGCACGAGCGACGACTGGCCGTTGTGCCGGTGGGTGTCGGCACCGCACTCCCTATCTACATCGAGAAGGCCAACGGAGCGATCCTCGTCGACGCCGACGGCAATCAGTTCATCGATCTCGGCGCCGGTATCGGAGTCACGACCGTCGGTCACACCTCTGCTCGGGTCATCGAGGCCGCCGCAGCTCAGCTCGGCAAGGTGACGCACACGCTGTTCACGGTCACCCCCTACGAGGAGTACGTGCGGGTCGCCGAACTGCTCGCCCAGCACACCCCCGGCGACTTCGCGAAGAAGACGGTGCTCGTGAACTCCGGCGCCGAGGCCGTCGAGAACGCCGTGAAGATCGCCCGCAAGTACACGCGCCGCACCGGTGTTGCGGTGCTCGAGCACGCGTACCACGGTCGCACCAACCTGACCATGGCGATGAACTTCAAGGCGGCTCCGTACTCCACGGGCTTCGGCCCCTTCGCCGGCGACGTCTACCGCGCACCCAACTCGTACCCCTACCACGACGGACTCACCGGAGCCGAGGCGGCGGCCCGCACGATCGGCTACCTCGAGAAGACCGTCGGCGCGTACGACCTCGCGTGCCTCGTCGTCGAGCCGATCCAGGGCGAGGGCGGCTTCGTCGTCCCGGCCGAGGGCTACCTGCCCGCCCTGCAGCAGTGGTGCACCGACAACGGCATCGTCTTCATCGCCGACGAGATCCAGAGCGGCATGGCGCGCACCGGCGCCTATTTCGCCAGCGAGCACTTCGGCCTCGTTCCCGACCTCGTGCTGAGCGCCAAGGGCATCGCGGGCGGGCTTCCTCTCGCGGGAGTCACGGGCCGCGCCGAGATCATGGACTCGGCCCTCCCCGGCGGATTGGGCGGCACCTTCGGCGGCAATCCCGTGGCAGCGGCAGCGGCCGTGGCCGTCTTCGAGCAGATCGAGAGCGACAACCTGCTCGCCGAGGCGACCCGCATCGAGCAGACACTCGTCACGGGTCTCGAGGAACTGGGGTCGAAGTACGACATCATCGGCGACATCCGCGGTATCGGAGCCATGATCGCGATCGAGCTGGTGCAGCCCGGAACGGGAGCCACCACGAAGGAACCCAACCCCAAGGCCGTCGACGCGATCGTGGCCTACGCGGCGTCGCAGGGTGTTCTCGTCCTGAATGCGGGAACGTACGGCAACATCGTGCGTTTCCTGCCGAGCCTCGCGATCTCCGATGCACTCCTGACCGACGCGCTGAGCGTCATCGACGATGCGATGGCGACCCTGCGATGAGCTCTCTCGCGACGGCTGCCTCAGACGCTGCATCGCGGGGCACCTTCTCTCTCGAGGGAGCCGTCGAGCTCGCCGTGCTCGAGCGCAGCGGATTCATCGAGTCGCGTCACCTGGGCGCGGCCGTCGTACTCGACCCGACGGGCGCGGTTCTCGACGAGCTCGGCGACGCATCTGCACCCGTCTTCCCTCGTTCAAGTCTCAAGCCCTTCCAGGCGCTCGCCATCCGTCAGGCGGGTGTCGACCTCGATCCGCTGCAGACCGCCCTCTCGATGGCGAGCCACGGGGGAACGCCCGAGCATATCGACGTCGTGCGCGACATCCTTCGGCTGGCCTCGCTCGACGAGTCCGACCTCGGATGCCCCGAGGACTGGCCGGGAGACCGGGCCGCGCGCGATGCTGTTGTCCGCGCCGGCGGCTCCGCACAGCGGGTCTATATGAACTGCTCCGGAAAGCACGCCGCCATGCTGCTTGCCTGCGTCAAGCAGGGCTGGAGCACCGCCGACTATCTCGACCCCGCTCATCCTCTTCAGCGCCGGATCCGCGACCTCATCGAAGAGCAGACCGGCGAGGCGATCGCCGCATCCGGAGTAGACGGCTGCGGTGCTCCCGTGCATGCCATCTCCCTTCGTGCCCTCGCCCGGGGCGTGTCGCGCATAGCCCAGAGCGAGACTCCGGATGCCGAATGGCTGGTCGACTCGGTGCTCTCCAACGGCTGGGCCGTCGACTCCCCCAATGAGCAGAACACCCTCGTGATTGACAAGCTCCAGCTCTTTGCGAAGCTCGGTGCCGAGGGTGTCATGGTCATGTCCACCAGATCCGGTGTGGCCGTCGCCCTCAAGATCCTCGATGGCAGTCTGCGGGCGGCCGCGATCGTGGCGCTCGATCTCCTCGTGCGCGCGGGCGCCGTCAGCCGCGACGACGTCGATGCCCTGGTGCGCACGTTCGATCTCGCGGTTCTCGGTGGCGGCAAGCCCGTCGGAACGATCAGAGTCACCGCCTGATCGGGCTCGGGCGCTGGATCAGGTGAGCTTCGCCAGCCTCTTCTGCCTGGCCGAGCGGCTGACCTGACTCACCACCACGATGAGGATCGCCAGGATGAACACGGCCGAGGCGATCACATTCGCCTCGGCGGGGATGCCTCGTGCCGCCGCGATGTAGATGAATTTGGGGAAGGTGTCGACGGCGCCCGAGTTGAAGTTCGTGATGATGAAGTCATCGAAGCTCAGCGCGAACGACAACAGCGCCGCCGCCAGAATGCCCGGCAGAAGCAGAGGAAACGTGATGCGCCAGAAGACCTGGGCCGGCGAGCCGTAGAGATCTCGTCCCGCCTCTTCGAGCGCCGGGTCGAGGCCTGCTACGCGTGCTTTCACGGTGACCACCACGAAGCTGATGCAGAACATCGTGTGGGCCAGAATCACCGTCACGATGCCCTTCTGCGTACCGAGGGCCAGGAATTGTGCAGCAAGCCCCGCGCCCAGCACGACCTCGGGGGTCGCCATGGGCAAGAACAGCAGCAGGCTGATACTCGAGCGAAACCGGAATCGATAGCGCACGAGCGCAATCGCGATGGCCGTGCCGAGCGCGGTCGCGAGAACGGTGGCGACGACTCCCACGAGAATGCTGTTGCCGAAAGCCTCGCAGAGACCGGGTTCGTTGCAGACCGTGAGCCACTTCTCGAACGTGAACCCCCTCCAGGCGAGGTTGGACTTGCCCGAGTCGTTGAACGAGAAGACGAAGGTGTAGACGATCGGGATGAGCAGGAACGCGAGGGCCAGCGCGACATAGATGGGAAGTCCGATACCCGCGAACCTTCCGCGGGGGCGTGAGGGCTCTCCGCGCCTGGTCGCCGGGTTCTTCGGATCGAGAGGTAGCGCGGTCACAGCAGGTCCTCCGTTCCACTGCGGCGCACGTACACGCCGACGAGTACCAAGATGACGGCCATCAGGATGATGGAGAGCGCCGCCGCGACAGGATAGTTCTGCAGCGTGAGGAAGTTGGCCTCGATCGCATTTCCGAGCATGGCCGTCTTACTCGATCCCAGAAAGTCGCGGCTCGCGTTGATGTAGTCACCGGCCGCCGGGATGAACGTCAGCAGTGTGCCCGAGATGATGCCCGGCATCGAGAGCGGAACCGTGACCTTCAGGAACGTCGTGGCCGGATTCGCGTAGAGGTCGCTTCCCGCCTCGAGGAAGCGAGTGTCGAGGCGCTCGAGAGTCGTATAGAGCGGAAGGGTCATGAACGGGATGAAGTTGTAGGTGAGCCCGAAGATCACGGCGAACGGTGTACCCGTGAGATGTCCGTCTGCGGGCAGGATCGCCACCGCTTTGAGCGCCAGGACCACGGGCGACTCGTCGGAGAGGATCTGCTTCCACGCGAGCGTGCGGAGGAGGAAACTGATGAAGAACGGAGCGATGACGAGGGTGAGCATCGTGCTCTGCAGAAGGGGCCAGCGTCGTGCTTTGACACCGATGAAGTACGCGATCGGGTAGCTGATGATCAGGGCGAAGACGGTGGCGACGAGTGCGTAGCCGAACGCGCGCAGGATGTGCGGCAGATACTCGCTCGCACTCGCTACGTAGTTCTGCCACTGCACTCCCGGAATGTATTCGCCGATATCTCCCCCGGGAAGCTCGGCCTGGAACGAGGTGATGACGAGCGATATGAGCGGGGTGAGAAAGAACAGCACCATGTAGAGGATGCCGGGAAGAAGCAGAACCAGCGCGATCGTGGACTTTCGTCTCGGCGGCTTCGTCACGGCCGCGTCGCTCGAAGCGAATGCCGCGAAGGCCACGGGTTACGCCCCTTCCAGTTCGGTCTCGAGCGCGGCCCTGCGCTGGATCGCGATGGCGCTCGTCGACGCGTCGGCGGGGAAGCGGGAGCCCGGGCTCGGCTCGTCTTCAAGACCGAAGCCGTGATCCACCGTCCAGCTGACCCAGACCTCGGCACCCTCGTTCACAACCGGTCCGAAGACCATGTTCTGAGCGAAGACGGTCACGGCGCCCAGACCCGGGATCTGGACGATGTACGAGGTGCTGACCCCGGAGAACGAGACGTCGGTGACGCGGCCCGGTCCGAGGATGTTGAGTCCGGCCTTGGTCTCGGGCGCTTCCGTGTGCAGCAGCAGCTTCTCGGGCCTCACGCCGATCGTCACCTCGCCCGCGTGGCGCTGAGCCCGGGTGCGAGGCACCACGATGCCTCTGCCCGCGATGTCGACGGTGATGAAGTCGGCGGTCGACTCGGTGACCCGGCCCGTGAAGAGATTCGATTGACCGAGGAAGTTGGCGACGAACGCTGTTCGCGGCAATTCGTAGAGCTGCTCGGGCGCCCCCATCTGCTCGATCTGGCCCTTGTTCATGACCGCCACGATGTCGGCCATGGTCATGGCCTCCTCCTGGTCGTGCGTGACATGAAGAAAGGTCAGGCCGATCTCGGTCTGGATGCTCTTCAGCTCGAGTTGCATCTGGCGACGCAGCTTGAGATCGAGCGCCCCCAGCGGTTCGTCGAGCAGGAGAAGAGCGGGTCGATTCACGATCGCTCGTGCAAGCGCGACGCGCTGCTGCTGACCGCCCGACAACTGAGCGGGGCGCCGCGTCGCGAGGTGGTCCAGTTCGACGAGTTTCAAGGCCTCGTGAGCCTTGCCGAGCGGATCGTCGATCTTGCGTCGACGAAGACCGAAGGCGACGTTCTCGAGGATCGTCATATGCGGAAAGAGAGCGTACGACTGGAAGACCGTGTTCACCGGACGTTGAAAGGACTTCGTGTTCGTGACGTCCTTTCCTCCGATGAGAATGCGTCCCGCCGACGGCTCCTCGAGCCCCGCGACAAGTCGGAGCGTGGTCGTCTTGCCGCAGCCTGACGGCCCGAGAAGCGCGAAGAACGAGCCGGCCGGAATGGTGAGATTGAGATCCTCGATGGCCGTGAAGCCGGGGAACCTCTTGCTGATATCGACGAACTCGAGGTCGGCGCCCGCCTCGGCGAAGGTGCTCATCGTCTTCATCAGATACCCAACAACACTTTCTGGAATTCGGTGCCCAAGGTCTTCTCTTCCTCTGCCGTCAATGTCCGGAACACATGTGCTTGTTCGAGGGTCTTCTCATCGGGAAAGATCAACTGGTTGTTCGCGAGTTCAGGATCGATGGACTCCATCGCCTCCCGTGCGCCGACGACGGGCGTGATGTAGTTGACCCAGGCCGCGACCTCTGCGGCGACCTCCGGTTCGTAGTAGTAGTTCATGAGCGCCTCGGCGTTCGCCTTTCGAGTAGATCCCATCGGCACCACGAAGGTGTCGTTCCAGAGGGTTCCGCCGGAGTCGGGAAGGATGAACTCCCATTTGTCACCCGCCTCCGCGTTGATCAGAGTGATGTCGCCAGACCAGCAGATGGCCGCCAGCGTGTCCTCGTTCTGCAGATCGTTCAGATAGGCGTTGCCTTTGATGTTGCGCACCTGCCCGTCGTCGACCTGCTTGCGGAACAGATCCACGGCATCCATGAACTGAGCCTCACCCCAGTTGCTCGAGACGTCGGTTCCGAGCGACTGCATGATCACTCCGATCGTGTCCCGCATCTCGCTCAGCACGCCGACGCGGCCCTTGAGCTCCGGATTCCACAGGTCGTCGACAGACCTGAGTCCCTTCGGCAGCCGCTCCTTGTTCCAGCAGATTCCCGCGAACCCACCCTGCCAGGGAAGCGAGCGCTCGCGACCGGGATCGAAGTCGGGGTTCGCGAGCGACGGAAGCATGTTCGCCTTGTTGGGGATATTCGCAGCGTCGAGCTCCTGCACGTAGCCCTTGCGAACGAGACGGGAGACCATCCATTCGGTCAGACATACGGCGTCTGCGCCGATGTCCTGACCCAGGGCGAGCTGATCCTTGACCTTGCCGTAGTAGGTGTTGTTGTCATCGACCGCGACGTTATAGGTCACGCTGATGCCGGTCTGTTCCTCGAAGCCGATCACCGTGGGGTAGTTTCCGTCGTCGTCTTCGTCGATGTACGCCGGCCAGTTGTCCCAGACGAGCGATCTGTCGGATGCCGACGAGTCTATGGCTGCCAGTGGCGCGGGTCGTGGACCGGTCGAGCACGCGGCCAATGCCAGAGCCCCGAGGCCCAAGCCCGCCCCGGCGAGCAGGGAGCGCCGCGACAACGCGAGCTGCTTCGCTCGTTGCATGGATCGTGTGTAGGCGATCGCCTGCCGAATCATCGGGTCACGGGGCGGTGGCGCGTTCATGTCGGGCGGATCTCCGAACTGTGCGGTCATCAGGGTGGTCTGATAGTGGCACAGCACGTGGCCTCATGGGGTGAAAGAGGGCGAAAGCGGCAATAACGAAACATAGATTTCACGAAATCCTCTGCGATTCCCACGATTCCCGGCGGGAATCCTCTGCGGGCTCGAATCTGACGATGGTGTCGTCGGGAGTGAGCATCCAGCGGGCCTGCCTGCCGTGATCGACCGGTGGCGGCAGATCGCGGCGCCGCGTCAGGGCTCGGAAATCACCGAGTGAGCACCCATCGAAGTACACCGGGACGCGGCTCCGGAGGCTCGAGAACGTACTCCAAGCGGTCATCCATGTGTCCGGCGTTCCGACTAGCCACGCCGAGACCTCGGGTGCGGGTGTGAATGCCGACACCGCCGCACGATCGCTGGCATCGATCAGGGTGACGGCGCCGCCCGGTCGATCGAGAAATGCAGACGGGCGAGCCGTGACGACGACGAGGAGCGACGGCAGGGAGCGCCCTGGGGCGCGAGCGTGCCGTGGCAACAATGCCTCTCGGGGCGACTCGCTACCGGCGGCGAGTGCGACCTGCAGCCGTGACCCCCGCCAATGCCCGGCACCTGGTGGAAGCCGGGGGTCGTGGTCGGAGGCGGCGCCCTCCGAGACGATGTATTCCTGACGACTGGCGAACCTCAGATGGATCCGCTCGGGAAAGAGCGGCGCGAGGGTCGTGAGCGGAGCGGCCAGACGCTGAGCCGTGGCGATGACGGTGATGCCGCAGGGCGGACCATCCCGGAGGATCGTCGCGAGCTCTGAGACGATCGCGCCCTGGTACTCAGCGTCGAAGCGACGCAACACCGAATCGACGTCGTCGATGAGCACGATCATCTGTGAGCGAGGAACCGCCCCGGCCTGCCTCCGTCGACACAAGGCGACGAGCTCGTGCACCGTGTCCCACGCCTGTTCTGTGTCTCGTCCGACGACCACCGCGAACGACGACTGTCGAGCAAGCGTCGCGAGAAGCGTCGATTTTCCTGCGCGCGAGGAACCGAGCACGAGTAACGGTCCGTGCTCTACCGGGTCGTAGCGGGCCGGCGGTTGGCGCTGCTCGTCGGGCATATCGAGGAGGCCGAGGACGAAGCCGGACGATGGTCGTGGGATGTCGTCGAGTTCGACGCGGTGCGGCAGGGCGGGGAGCCACGGTGCTCGGATCCTCGGACGCGTGTCGGTCTGATGCTCCGAGAGCGCCTCGGCGTCGGTGAAAGCGATCTGCACGGCCGAGGGTGGTCTACCGCCCAGAGAGACGAAGCAGCGACCGCGTTGCTCGGCGGTCAGCATGGACGCCGCAGGGCTGCCGATGATGGAGGTCGAATCGGCTGCGTTGTTCACCCGTAGCGACAATCTCAGTTCGCAGTTCGCGAGCAGGGAATCCTTCACCACGCCGGACGGGCGTTGGGTGCAGAGCACCAGATGCATTCCGAGCGATCGCCCGCGCGCAGCGATGTCGGCGAACACGTCATGGAGTTGCGGGAACTCCGTCAGCATGGCCGCGAACTCGTCGACGACGATCATCAGACGAGGCAGGACACCCCCGAGCCGTGGATCGGAGATATCACGGGCGGATGCCTCTCGGAGAATTCCTTCGCGCCATCGAATCTCCGCTCTGAGGCTCGACAGGGCACGCGCGGCCCCGCCGGGATCGAGATCGGTTATCAAGCCGACGCACTGCTCGAGGCGCGTCAGCGGGTCGAACGCGGCTCCGCCCTTGAAGTCCACGAGCAGCACGGTGAACGAGGTGGTGTCGTAAGCGCGGGCGAGAGCAGCCACCCATGTCACGAGGAGTTCGCTCTTGCCGCTTCCCGTGGTTCCGGCCACGACCGCGTGAGGTCCCTGTTCGACGAGGTCGAGCTGGAAGACCTCACCGCGCTCTCCGATCCCGATTGCAGCGCGGAGGCCCTTCCGCGCCGCCGACCGCTCTCCCCCGTCTCCTGCGCGTGCCAGCGCCTCGACCTCGGAACTCGTCACGCGCTCGGGAAGTGCGAAGAGAGCACGATCGGCTGCAGCAGACTGCCGGCCGAGTCGCGCGCAGAACTCCTCGGCCTCGACGATCGACACGAACTCCCCCTCGATCTGAAACGGAGTCGGGAGTCGGGGGTGCCTGAGCACGGAGACCAGGCCGACCGAGTCCGCAGCGACGACGATGTCTGCATCTGCCGGTACGGCGCCGGCGGATTCCGCGACCACGACGAACGTCGCGGAGAGGGGGCGGGAAACCGCCTCGAGCGAGCCGAGGCACACACGGTCTGCACCACGATGGGGCAGTAAGTGCGCCCATTCCCACTCACCGGAACACGTGTCGTTCGTCGTCGAACCCCAAGAGAAAGCGGCCGCATCCGGCGAGACGGCGGCGGCGAGCTGCACGGCGTAGCCCCGCGCCAGGGCGTGCGCGAGCAGCGGCGCTCCGACGACGGCGATGCGCGCGGGAGCTACTGCCAGGACGGGGGCGTGATCCAATCGAAGAGCCTCAGAGCGCAATCTCCGAGAGTCCTCATCGTCGTCAGAGCCACCCTCCACCCTGATCGCGCTTTTGACCGGCCCCCTGCCCAGGCAGATCACCACCTGCGCGGCTGCTGTCGCGGTGAACGGATTGGATGCTCTCTCGAGGATCACCCGCGCAGACGGTGCGCGCTGCCGGAGACTCGCGAGCTCGCTCTCGTGAAATGCGACGATCCTGGCGTCGAAGATGTTGCGCCGCCGCTCGAGATCGACCTCGTTGCGGCGTCGGGAGCGGCGCCCGCTGAACCGCCCGTCGATGAGCGTCGCGACAGCCATCACCGGTGACAGCAGGGCGAAGACCAGCGCGAGAGGCGAGTGCAGGACGAACCATACGACGACGGCGACGCCCAACGGTGCGAGTGAGCCGATGAGGGGGAACGGCGCCCTGGGAGCCGGATCCGCTCGCCGCGGGACCACGATGACGTCGTCGACATCCGATGCGATGTCCGCTCGGTTCCGTGCCGGGTCGGGCGGGGGCTCGTCCGGGGGCAACGGATGACGTCGGCGCATCGAACGAGTACACCTCAGGCTCGGCCTCGCACGAGCGCACCCGCCTCAGTCCGTGGAGAACACCGGCCGAAAGCGACGTGTGGACGGACCCGAGGACGCGGCCTCCGCTAGAGGACGTCGAAGTACTGCTCACCGATGCGGATGCGCGTTCCTCGCGCCACTCCGTACCGCTCACCGGGCAGGGCGTCCAGAGACTCCTCGCCGGCCACGGAGATCGAGGTGCCATTGCCCGAATGACGGTCGCTGACCCAGAACATCCCGTTCTCGATTCCGAACTCGAGGTGGGTCTTCGACACGCTCAGCTGCGGATCCACGATGCGCACGATCTCGAAGGGCCGATCGACGTCGGCGGCAACTGGGTTCCGACCGATGAGTCCCGGCCCGGCGACGACGACGTTCTCACCGGTGCTGAACACAAGCCGGAAGACGGGGCGCGCGGGCGAGGTCTTCGGTGCGGGCCGTTCGGGAGCGGTCAACGATTCGTGTCGCCTCGTGATCGGCAGCGGCTGCACGTGCTGCGTGTCGCTCATCGCAGATGCTGCGAGCACCGAACTGCCGCATTCGCCGCAGAACATCGCCCCGCTGGGGAGGACCGTGCCGCAGGTCTTGCACCGCACGGCGCTCATCGACTGTGCGCGCTCGGTCGTGTCGACTCGATCTCATCGACAGCCAGGGCGACATCGACGACGAGCACCGTGACGTTGTCTCTGCCTCCGTTCGCGAGCGACGCGGCCACGAGTTCGCTCACGGCCCGTTCGGCGGAATCGGTCGTCGCCAGATAGTGCCGGATCCCGTGATCGGTGAGTTCCTTGGTCAGGCCGTCAGAACAGATGAGCATGCGCTGACCGGGCACCACAGGAATGAGCGAGTAGTCGGGAACCGGCCTGTCATGGAACCCGACGGCCCGCGTGATCACGTTGCTGTCCGGATGCACGTCGGCCTGCTCCCGGGTGATGAGACCCGCGGCGACCATCTCCTGCACGACCGAGTGGTCGATGGTCACCTGTTCGAGCACGTCGTCGGCGAAGACGTAGACCCGCGAATCGCCGATGTTGAACACTGCCCATTGCGCTTCGTCGTCGACCACCGTGAGCGCGATACCGGTGACGGTCGTCCCCGTTCCCAGAACACTCTCGTCGCCCACCCGGTCGATGTCCGCGCGGGCCGACTCGAGAGCTCGATCGATAGTGTCGGCGTCGACGAATGCCCTCCCCGTGATGTCGCCGAGGCGCGTCACGACCGCTGCGCTGGCGATATCGCCGGCGGAGTGTCCGCCCATGCCGTCTGCCACGGCGAAGAGGGGTGGATTCGCGACGACGCTGTCTTCGTTGACGGCTCGCTTGTTGCCGCGGTCCGACAGAAATGACCAGGTGAGGGTCAAGGTGGTGTCGACGGCGCCGGGAAGGACAACGCTCACGTGGGCGTCACTGTCACCGATCTGGGTCACGGGACTCTTCTCCTCGGCATGCTGTTCTAACGCGGGCGAGCACACGCGGGTGGGTGTGCGCACCGTTCTGCACTGTCAATCTGCTGCGGGAAGTATCTCGATGACATTGCCGTCGCCGATCTCGACCCTGCTGTACGGGGGAAGAACGATCGAGTCCCCCTGCTTCAACTTTATCCGAGGCGAGCCGGGCAGAGTGACGGCGGTGCCATTCGTCGACTGCAGATCGGTCGCGACGACCTCCCGACCTCGCTGCACGATGAACAGATGCGATGCCGACACCTCGCGCGTGGGCGAGGGCACCTCGGCCAGAATCACTTGGTCGCCCGAAAGTTGACGCGGGCCGCGCGGCCTGCGGCCGATGCACACGGGAACGTGCAGCTCGAACGGCGTCTGCGTGCCGATCCGCACGCGACTGGGACGGCCACGATTCGCCGCCGGCGCCTCTGACTCGGGCGCGCCACCGTGTCGTCCCGTGCGCCGGCCAGGAGCCCGCTCCAGGGTGATCTCGCCGTCGTCGACCGCGGCGGGCGCCGTCTGGGGGCGCGAGCGTTCCCGCGGGACGACGCTCGTCTGACGCTCGTCGAGAATCCACATCACCGAATCGACGGATGCCACGCCGAGCACGAGCGGAAGCTCGTCGCCCGAGATGGCGAGCTCGCCAGTAGTACCTTCCGCGTCGGGGGCTCCTGCAAAACGGAGCCCCGTGACGTTCGAGAACGACGCGAGATGCCACGGCCGAAGCCCCTGCGAGGAGAAGCGACGAGGCTCGGCATCCGCCGTGTGCACATCGACGACGGCGGCGCCCCGCGTGACGACCGAGAAGACGGCGGACGAGGGGCCGTCTGCCTCCCATGCCGCCACCGCGAACGATGTCACGGCGTCGGCGCCGAGCAGAGGAATGGTCTGGACGACGCCCTCGAACGACGTCGACTCTTCCGACATCTCCAGCCAGACCCGGGAGAGAACAGCCGGCGAGCATCCACCGTCGAGCACGACGACAAGGCCCGGCGCGACCAATGCCAGCTGCGACCCCGACGACGAAGCCGACCTGTAGACCACCCGGCCTGGTGTGTCTTGGGGCACGCTCACCCGTCGAGCCTAATCGCCGATGAACGACATGACGTGCTTGACCCGGGTGTAGTCCTCGAAGCCGTACATCGAGAGGTCTTTTCCGTAGCCCGAATGCTTGAAGCCGCCGTGGGGCATCTCTGCGACGATGGGGATGTGGGTGTTGATCCACACGCATCCGAAATCGAGTCGCCGTGCCATCCGCATCGCCCGCGAGTGATTGCGGGTCCACACGCTGGAGGCCAGGGCGTAGTCGACGCCATTGGCGTGACGGATGGCTTCGGCCTCGTCGGCGAAGGACTGCACCGTGATCACCGGTCCGAAGACCTCGTTCTGAACGATCTCGTCGCTCTGGGTCAGACCGGAGACGATGGTGGCCTCGTGGAAGTACCCGGTGTCACCCTGTCGTCGACCCCCGAGTTCGATCGTCGCGTGATCGGGAAGACGCTCGATGAAGCCCGATACCTGAGCCAGCTGCGCGGCATTGTTGACGGGGCCGAACAGCACGTCGGTGCGATCCGGAGTACCGGTCACCGCGCTGGTTCTCGCATGCTCGGTGAGCGCCGCCACGAACTCGTCATGGATGCCGTCCTGCACGAGCAGACGTGTCGCCGCCGTGCAGTCCTGTCCCGCATTGAAGTAGCCCGCGGCGACGATGCCCTCGACGGCCTTGGCGATGTCGGCATCGTCGAAGACGACGACGGGTGCCTTGCCGCCGAGTTCGAGGTGGACCCGCTTCAGATCGACCGCGGCAGCTCTCGCCACCTCCATTCCCGCACGCACGGAGCCGGTGATCGACACCAGCTGCGGGATCCGATTCGCCACCATCGCGGCCCCCGTCGATCTGTCGCCCAACACCACGTTCATAACGCCGGGCGGCAGGAATTCGGCTGCGACTTCGGCCAGGAGAAGGGTGGACAGCGGCGTCGTATCCGACGGCTTGAGCACGGTGGTGTTGCCGGCTGCGATTGCGGGCGCCACCTTCCAGACGGCCATATTCAGCGGGTAGTTCCACGGCGTGACCTGCCCGACGACGCCGATGGGCTCCCGGCGCACGAACGACGTGTGGTCGGCCATGTACTCCCCCGCGCTTCTGCCCTCGAGGTTCCGAGCCGCGCCGGCGAAGAACCGGATCTGGTCGACGCTCAGAAGGATCTCGTCTGCGACGAGAGTCGCTCGCGGCTTGCCGGTATCGAGCGACTCCCTGTCTGCGAATTCCTCGGCGCGGCTCTCCATGGCGTCAGCGATGCGGAAGAGCGCGACTTGGCGCTGCGACGGTGTGGTGTCTCGCCATCCCTCGAAGGCGTCGGATGCCGCACGGTAGGCCGCGTCGATCTCTCGTTCCGATGAGATCGGCGAGACGCCATAGACCCTCTCCGTCGAAGGATCGACCAGATCGAGACCTGCGCCGAACTCCGAGTCCGTGTAGTGGCCGTTCACGAAGTTCTTCAGCGTGTGACTCTGCATGGCCCCATCGTCGCACGGTCGCGTACGCGATTCAACTGATTTCGTCGCTCAAACCCGATATAGCGACGAAATCACTTGCCCGGAATCAGACTCGCTGACAGAATCGAGGCATGAGCCTGAAACCACGACAAACCCATCTCGATGACACGTCGAAGGCGATCATCGAACAGCTCCAAGTCGATGGTCGACGGTCCTACGCCGAGATCGGCAAGGCCGTGGGGCTGAGCGAGGCGGCGGTTCGGCAGCGTGTGCAGAAGCTCACGGACTCGGGGGTGATGCAGATCGTCGCCGTGACCGATCCCCTGCAACTCGGCTTCTACCGACAGGCGATGATCGGCCTGAAGGTGTCGGGCGACACGCGCGTCGTCGCCGACGCTCTGGCCGCGATACCCGCGGTCGACTACGTCGTGCTCACGGCCGGAACGTTCGACATCATGGCCGAGGTCGTCTGCGAGAGCGATGACGATCTCATCGCTCTGCTCAACTCGCAGATCCGGCATCTTGAGGGCGTCATCTCGACCGAGACGTTCGTCTATCTGAAACTGCACAAGCAGCTCTACAACTGGGGTACCCGATGACCGACATGACTTATTCCGACGTCGCCGAGAGCGAGCTGCAGCGCAAGGCGAAAGACCATCTCTGGATGCATTTCAGCCGGCAATCAGTGATGGAATCGGGCGCGGGCGTTCCGATCATCACTCGCGGCGAGGGTCATCACATCTGGGACAGTCGGGGAAAGAGGTACATCGACGGTCTTTCAGGGCTCTTCGTGGTGAACGCCGGTCATGGCCGACGACGCCTGGCCGAGACCGCGGCACGGCAGGCTGAGGAATTGGCCTTCTTTCCCGTGTGGTCCTACGCACATCCGAACGCGATCGAGCTCGCGGACCGGCTCGCGCACTATGCGCCGGGCGACCTCAACCGCGTGTTCTTCTCGACCGGTGGCGGTGAGGCCGTGGAGACCGCTTTCAAGCTGGCCAAGTACTACTGGAAGCTCCAGGGGCAGCCGACGAAGCACAAGGTCATCTCGCGCGCCGTCGCGTATCACGGCACCACCCAGGGAGCGTTGGCGGTGACCGGCATACCGGGTATGAAGGCGATGTTCGAACCTGTCACGCCGGGCGGCTTCCGCGTGCCGAACACGAACATCTATCGCGCGCCCGAGCACGGCGACGACCCGGTGGCGTTCGGAATCTGGGCTGCCGATCGGATCGAGGAGATGATTCAATTCGAGGGTCCCGACACGGTGGCGGCCGTCTTTCTCGAGCCGGTGCAGAACTCCGGCGGTTGCTTCCCTCCACCGCCCGGGTACTTCCAGCGGGTGCGTGAGATCTGCGACCGCTACGACGTGCTGCTGGTCAGCGATGAAGTGATCTGTGCTTTCGGCCGAATCGGTCATATGTTCGCGTGCGACGAGTACGGCTACGTTCCCGACATGATCACCTGCGCCAAGGGCATGACCAGCGGGTATTCTCCCATCGGTGCCACGATCGTGAGCGACAAAGTCTACGAGCCGTTCAAGCACGGTCAGACGTCCTTTGCACACGGATACACGTTTGGCGGTCACCCCGTGTCGGCTGCCGTCGCGCTGGCGAACCTCGACATCTTCGAAGAGGAGAAGCTCAACGAGAATGTCAGGGCCAACTCTCCCCTCTTCCGCTCGACGCTCGAGAAGTTGAACGATCTGCCGATCGTCGGCGATGTGCGCGGAGACGGATACTTCTTCGGCATCGAGCTGGTGAAAGACAAGGCGACCAAGGAGACGTTCGATGATGAGGAGTCGGAGAGCCTGCTCCGGGGTTTTCTCTCGAAGGCTCTCTTCGACGCAGGGCTCTACTGCCGTGCTGACGACCGGGGAGATCCGGTGATTCAATTGGCCCCTCCTCTCACCATCGGCGCGCCTGAGTTCGACGAGATCGAGCAGATCCTTCGTAGCGTCCTCACGGAAGCCTGGAGCAGGCTCTGATCACCGGTCACACGGCCTGCCTTCCCACCCAGTCGGGCACGCGGCCCGTGCTGATCAGCTGCTCGAAGAGCCGAGCCAACTCGTACCCCGGCCCGATCGAGAGCGCCTGTTCGAGGTAGTCCCCCGCGGCAGAGCCTTGGCCCCGTGCCCATTCGAGCCAGGCGAGCATGGTGAGGGGCGCGAGCTGCCACGGCCTGGGTGCCAGGGAGACGAGGTGACGGAGCAGACGAATCGCTCCCTCTATGCGCAGCCCGTCGGGGCACTGTCTGCCCTCGCCGACAAACGTTTCGAGAATCGACCCGTCCGGAACCGATTTTCCTCGGCGTAGCGCGGCCGTGTCTCCGGCAGCCCGATCACCGGCGGCATCACCCCAGGCCAGGAGCATCAGCACGCAGTCTCTGACGCCCTTGTCTCTGACGCTCCAGAGCAGGGCCGCCAGCGCATTCGGCGGGATCTCGATCGGTGCAGACTCGATGGCGTCGGTCCAGAGAACCTTGGCCGGCGTCCACTCCCACAATCGTTCTCTCTCACGAGGATGGTTCATGATCGCCGTGGATGCCGCGGCCACCCCTTCCCGTTGCTCCGTCGGACCATCAAGTATCGGCGTCGCCCCCTGGGCGACCCCCTCGACATCGCGCGACGCGCCAACCCCGTCGAGCTCCCCGTCGATTCGTGCAGTGTCGCTGTCTGTGAAGCGTCCACGTTCGTCATCGAGATATGAACCCCACACACGACCAGAGCAGCACAGTGCATCGACTATAACGAGCCCCGCCGACGCCATCCTGGTGACGATGGCCTCGACGAGTTGCGGCCTCGGCGGCCGATCCTCCGCCGACCACGCCTCGTCTGTGTAGATGGCGATGAGCACGGCATCCACCCCCGGTACCCGACTGATCAGGCGGATGATGGCATCGGCTACCAGCCGGGGGTTCGTGCGCGGAGTATCCGCGGGCAGGTCAACTCGCAGCGATGCCGCCGTCTGCCGATTCTGGAAGGTCTGGACGACGATGCTGTTCGTGGGTGTGTAGCCCAGGACGCGTGGCAGGGCGATCAAGAAGTCTGCGGGCCTTTTCGCTTTCACCGAGTGAGTCATGACGAGAGCCTGCGGCACTCGCAGCACCGGAATCCCGGCTCGCCTCGAAGGTGTGGAGAGATGCGAGGAATGCTGCGCTGTGAGGGGACACCTGTTCGCAATGTCCTCCCCAGCCCGTCCTGACGGGCGCGAATGACACCGACGCACCAGATCACGGTCGGCGACGACCCACGGCGATACTCTCGACCTCATGACACGAGAACTTCTCTCAACAGGAGACGACGGTATTGCTCGGTGCGGTTGGGTCTCCGACGACTCCGAGTACCAGCGCTATCACGACGAGGAGTGGGGAAGCCCGCTGCACGGCGACGACGCACTCTTCGAGACGATCGCGTTGGAGGGATTCCAGGCTGGCCTCTCATGGATCACCATTCTGAGGCGACGGCCCGCCTTCCGCCGTGCGTTCGACGGCTTCGCGATTCGGCGGGTCTCCGCCTTCGATGACGCCAAGGTCGACGAACTGGCCAGCGATTCCTCGATCATCCGCAATCGACAGAAGATCGTCGCGACGGTCAAGAACGCTCGAACCATTCTCGACCTGGTGAGCGCGAACCCGGGGGAACTCGATCGTCTGATCTGGAGTCACGCGCCATCATCGCATCGGCGGCCTCGCACCGTAGAAGAGGTACTGACCGTTACCGATCGCTCGAGGGCGCTCAGCACCCGGTTGCGGAGCATAGGCCTGGGGTTCGTAGGACCGACGACCATGCACGCCTTGATGCAGGCAGCAGGGCTGATCAACGACCATGCGCAGGGCTGTGTCCGAGGCGATCAGCTCGAGAAGGCGACTGAACGTCTCAGTACGTAGGGTTCTGCGGTCCGCCCATCGGTGGAGCGGCATAGACGGGCCGAGCCTGTGGCACGTAACGGAGAACGGCGCTCGTGGGCCTCGCCCACTCCGGGGCGATGAATATGCCCGCGATCGGCTGGGGGTTCCATACCGATCGGTTGAAAGCGAAGATGCCCCACCACACGTACGGAACAAGGATGTACAGAACGACCCAGGCCGCGGTCTTTCCGAAGCGCAGTCCGATGTTGTAGGCCGCGAGACAGATGAACACACTCGATGCAATGCCGACGAAGGGCACGAAGGCTACGAGGGCCCACCAACCCGCCTGTCCCCCGAGCTCGAGGAAGACCCAGGAGTTGTAGACGGGCACCCATCCCTTCCACGCGGGCTCACCGGCCTTCACGAAGATCTTGCTCAGGAACCAGGAACTGATCACGTAGATGGCGATGATCAGAACCACATAGAGCGCGGTGAAGACCAACGTGATAATCAGGCCGGCCGCGGCTCCGGTCGCTGAGCCGTCCGAGTCATATGTCGAGATCATGCAGCAAGACTAGCGGCAGCCTGGGAACAACCGTGGGTGGCGTTAGAGGCAGCGTCGCGGCTGGAGCGATCACCCCTTCGGCGCGTACAGCCTCACTTCTTTCTGGTCGCCGAGTTCCATACGGTAACCCGCTTCGTCCGCCACGGCGATCACCTCCTCGATCGACTCGAGATCGCGCGCATTCAAGAGCAACGCTCGTGTCAGAAGCCCCTTGGCCTTCTTGTTGAAGTGATTCAATGCTCGTACCGTTCCGTCATCGGACTCGGTGACCACCCGGAGGAACCAGGAGTTCACCCCCGGCGCTAGGGGCGACAGAGCGACGTACCCTTCAGACCTGAAGTCGAGAACGAGTTCGCCGTCTGCGCCGATTTCCGTCGGCACAACGGGAGCCCACGTCTTGGCGAGATGAATACCCGGCAATTTGGAATCGTGCGACAACCGGTATGCAGGAATGGGGTCCATGCCACCGATCGGCCCGAGGAGCGCCGACTGAATCACGACGTGCGTCGCGGCGAATGAGCGGGCCTCGACGGGCAGACTCCGCGAATCGAGAGCGTCGAAGATCACGCCCGTGTACCTGTCGAGAGCCGGCATCGTCGGCGACGTGGTCACGGAGCGATTGCGCACGACCTCTGAGCGAAGCCGGGCACTGATCTTGAGCGCCTTCAGACTCGCTTCCTCGTCTTGAGACAGAGCACGAAGCTCGCGAATCACCCGCCGACGAGTCGCCGTCAACGACGAAAAACGCAAGCGGGTCATATCCAACTTCGTGGCATCACCCCCCTCCCGCTTCGTCTCGGACGGCGGAAGGAGGATGATCACGAGGTGGTCGACCCGCTTGCGTTAGACGAGCGCCGCGTTGCGCGCGACGATCGTGATGGTGTTGTTCTCTACCGACAGGAATCCGTCGTCGGCCTGAGCCGTGATGCGTGAACCGGAGGCCTGCGTGACGCGGACCTCTCCCTCAGCCAGAATCGCGAGGAGCGGCTCGTGGCCAGCGAGGATACCGATCTCGCCTTCGACAGTCTTAGCGATGACCATGGTGGCCTCGCCCGACCAGACTTCCTGATCGGCCGAGACGACGCTCACGGAAAGAGCCGAAGCCATGACTAGCCGTTCTCTTTCTGGATCTGAGCCCACTTCTCTTCGACGTCGTTGATACCACCGACGTTGAAGAAGGCCTGCTCCGCCACGTGATCGAAGTCACCGTTGGCGATAGCCGAGAACGACTCGATCGTGTCCTTCAGAGGAACCGTCGAACCTTCCACGCCCGTGAACTTCTTGGCCATGTAGGTGTTCTGCGACAGGAACTGCTGAATGCGACGGGCGCGCGAAACGGTGATCTTGTCTTCTTCAGAGAGCTCGTCGACACCGAGGATCGCGATGATCTCCTGGAGTTCCTTGTTCTTCTGGAGGATCGCCTTGATGCGCACGGCCGTGTTGTAGTGATCCTCACCCAGGTACCGCGGGTCGAGGATGCGGCTCGTCGACGTCAGCGGGTCGACGGCCGGGTACAGGCCCTTCGACGCGATTTCACGCGAGAGCTCCGTGGTGGCGTCGAGGTGGGCGAACGTGGTGGCCGGCGCGGGGTCGGTGTAGTCGTCAGCCGGAACGTAGATCGCCTGCAGCGACGTGATCGAGTGACCACGCGTCGACGTGATGCGCTCCTGCAGGATTCCCATCTCGTCGGCCAGGTTGGGCTGGTAACCCACGGCGGACGGCATGCGTCCGAGAAGGGTGGAGACCTCGGAACCCGCCTGCGTGAAGCGGAAGATGTTGTCGATGAAGAGCAGAACGTCCTGCTTCTGCACATCGCGGAAGTACTCCGCCATGGTCAGGGCCGACAGGGCTACGCGAAGACGCGTTCCCGGCGGCTCGTCCATCTGGCCGAACACGAGGGCGGTCTTGTCAAAGACTCCGGCCTCTTCCATCTCGGCGATGAGGTCGTTTCCCTCACGGGTGCGCTCGCCGACACCGGCGAACACGGACACTCCACCGTGGTCCTGCGCGACGCGCTGGATCATTTCCTGGATGAGGACCGTCTTGCCGACTCCGGCGCCTCCGAAGAGTCCGATCTTTCCACCCTGCACATAGGGGGTCAGGAGGTCGATGACCTTGATGCCGGTCTCGAAGAGCTCCGTCTTCGATTCCAGCTGGTCGAAGGCCGGGGGCTTGCGGTGGATGGGCCAGCGCTCGGTGATCTCGATCTTCTCGCCCGGCTCAGCGTTGAGCACCTCGCCGATGACGTTGAAGACCTTGCCCTTAGTGATGTCGCCGACGGGAACCGTGATCGGCTCTCCGGTGTCGGTGACCTCCTGGCCGCGGACGAGTCCGTCGGTCGGCTTGAGGGCGATGGCGCGAACCAGGTCGTCTCCGAGGTGCTGGGCGACCTCGAGGGTCAGCACGGTCTCGGGGGCGCCGGGAATGGCGATCGTGGTCTTGAGTGCGTTGTAGATGCCCGGGATCGAGTCGTGGGGGAACTCGATGTCCACGACAGGGCCGGTGACGCGGGCGATACGGCCGACTGCGCCGGGCGCAGTCGTCGTCGCAGCTTCAGGTGCGGTCAGTGTCATTGCTTCTCTCTTCTTTCGAGCTACTTTGCCGAGCTCAGCGCGTCGGCGCCGCCGACGATCTCGGAAATCTGTTGTGTGATCTCGGACTGGCGAGCGTTGTTCGCCAATCGCGTGTAGTCGCGGATGAGTCCATCCGCGTTGTCGCTGGCCGCCTTCATGGCCTTCTGCGTCGCCGCGTGCTTCGCAGCCGCGGACTGGAGCATGGCATTGAAGAGACGCGACTCGATGTAGACGGGAAGCAGTGAATCAAGAACGGACGACGCGTCGGGCTCGAATTCGTAAAGCGGCAGAACCGCCTTGGAATCGGGCTCTTCGACACCTTCGACGACCTCGAGGGGAAGAAGACGAACGACCTCCGGCACCTGCACCAGCATCGACACGAAGCGGTTGTAGACGATGTGGATCTCGTCGACCCCGCCCTCGGCAGCAGGCCTCAGGAACGACTCGAGAATGGCATCGCCGATCTCCTTCGCCGTCTCGAACTCGGGGTTGTCGGTACCGCCCTGCCACGTCTTCTCTGAGGCCCGACGACGGAACGCGAAGTACGCGTTCGCCTTGCGGCCCACCAGGAAGTACACGACATCCTTACCCTGGCTGCGGAGGAGCTCCGCGAGCTGCTCCGACTCCTTGAGCACGTTGCTGTTGAAGGCACCTGCCAGGCCACGGTCGCTCGAGAAGATGACGATCGCAGCACGCTCGACCTTCTCCGGTTCCGTGGTGAGGATGTGCTCGACATTCGAGTACGACGCCACCGCGGAGACGGCACGAGTGATCGCCCGAGAATACGGGGTGGAGGCGGCAACCCGCGCCTGCGCTTTTTGAATGCGCGAGGCGGAGATGAGCTCCATGGCCCTGGTGATCTTCTTGGTCGTCTGGGCAGACTTGATCTTCTGCCGGTAGACGCGGAGTTGCGCTCCCATAAGTTAGCGGCGACCCTTCACGATCTTTTCCTGGTTGACGTCTTCAACCTTGGTCGCAGTGAACTCCTCGCGGCCCACCGACGCGAGGGGCTTGCCTTCGCCCGTCTGGAACTCGAGTTTGAACTTGTCGACCTCGGAGTCGAGCAACGAAGCGGTCTCATCGGACAGCACGTTGGATTCGCGAAGGGTGGTCAACACCTGCGTGTTGCGGGCGAGGTAGTCGAGAAGCTCGCGCTCGAAACGGAGGATGTCCTCGACGGGAACCTCGTCGAGCTTGCCGTTCGTTCCAGCCCAGATCGCGACGACCTGGTCTTCGACCGGGTACGGCGAGTACTGCGGCTGCTTGAGCAGCTCGGTGAGGCGCGCTCCACGAGCAAGCTGGCGACGCGACGCCGGGTCGAGGTCCGACGCGAACATCGCGAACGCCTCGAGCGAGCGGTACTGCGCAAGCTCCAACTTCAGCGTTCCGGAGACCTTCTTGATCGACTTCACCTGAGCGTCACCACCGACTCGCGACACCGAGATACCCACGTCGACCGCGGGGCGCTGGTTAGCGTTGAACAGGTCGGACTGGAGGAAGATCTGGCCGTCGGTGATCGAGATCACGTTGGTCGGGATGTAGGCCGAGACGTCATTGGCCTTGGTCTCGATGATCGGGAGCCCCGTCATCGAGCCAGCGCCGAGCTCGTCGGAGAGCTTGGCACAACGCTCCAGCAGACGCGAGTGCAGGTAGAACACGTCACCCGGGTACGCCTCGCGTCCCGGCGGACGGCGCAGGAGGAGGGAGACGGCGCGGTAGGCCTCTGCCTGCTTCGACAGGTCATCGAAGATGATCAGAACGTGCTTGCCGCCGTACATCCAGTGCTGACCGATGGCCGAGCCCGTGTACGGGGCGAGGTACTTGAAGCCTGCGGGGTCGGAAGCGGGAGACGCGACGATGGTCGTGTACTCGAGCGCTCCGGCGTCTTCCAGCGCGCCCTTCACCGAGGCGATGGTCGAGCCCTTCTGGCCGATGGCGACGTAGATGCAGCGAACCTGCTTGTTGACGTCGCCCGACTCCCAGTTGGCCTTCTGGTTGATGATCGTGTCGATCGCGATGGCGGTCTTACCCGTCTGGCGGTCACCGATGATCAGCTGACGCTGGCCACGGCCCACGGGGATCATGGCGTCGATCGCCTTGATACCCGTCTGCATGGGCTCGTGAACGCTCTTTCGCTGCATCACACCGGGTGCCTGCAACTCGAGTGCGCGGCGGCCCTCCGAAGCGATGTCGCCGAGACCATCGATCGGGTTGCCCAGCGGGTCTACGACGCGGCCGAGGTAGGCGTCGCCGACGGGAACCGAGAGGACCTCGCCCGTGCGCTGCACCTCCATGCCCTCGACGATGCCCGAGAACTCACCCAGGATGATGACACCGACCTCGTCTTCGTCGAGGTTCTGGGCGAGGCCCAGGGTTCCGTCGGCGAAGCGAATCAGTTCGTTTGCCATGACGCCGGGGAGACCCTCGACGTGGGCGATGCCGTCGCCGGCGTCGGTGACGTATCCGACCTCGGTCTTGGTCGCCTTGCCGGGCTCATAGGACTTCACGAAGTCCTGAAGAGCACCACGGATCTCGTCGGGGCTGATCGATAGTTCTGCCATCGTTTTTCCTTTTTCTGCCGAAGGATTCGCTCCGGCGTGTAGCAAGCGAGCCGCGAGGGGCTAGCCAGCGAGCTGAAGTCTCAAATCATTGATGCGGGCGGAGACGCTGCCATCAATGACATCATCTCCCACCTGGATGCGAAGACCGCCGATGAGGGCGGGATCGATCTGCTGGTTCACGGAGAGAGAGCGTCCGTACAGTGACGAAAGCCCCTTTTCGAGACGCTCCAGCTGTGCGGGAGCGATGGGAGTCGCGCTCGTGACGGTGGCGATCGACTTGCCCGCCTGATCGGCCACGATGTTCGCAGCGACGCGGAGCAATTCTCCGATGCGCCGACCGCGAGGCTGGGCAACGAGCTGCTGCACGATCGCGAGCGTCTGGGCCGACGCCTTGCCCTGAAGCAGCGCGTCGACAAGAGTCAACTTCGCGTCGACCGCACCGAGCTTCGAACCGAGCGCGAGCTCGAGTTCGTCGCTCGTCGAAACGGCTTCACCGAAGCGAGCCAGCTCGGCCTCGATCGATTCGGCGTTCGTTGCCGAATCAGCGAGGACTCGGAAGCCAAGCTCCTCGACGGCCTCGAGGAGGTCGTCGTGGCTGGACCAGCGGCTCGCCGCGACGTCGCTGAGGATGCGAACGGCCTCGGCGTCGAGCTTCGAGCCGAAGAGCTCGGAAACCACTCCAGCCTTCGAGGCCTGATCCGCAGACGGATCGGCCAAGAGGGACAGGAGCGAAGACGACTCACCGATGACACGTCCGGCGAGGAGCAGCTGCTCCCCTGTGGCGAGCGTGGCTGCACCACCCTGCCCGGCCAGTCTGGCTCGAACTCCGGCGATCGCTTCTCTGGTCGCTGATCCCATGTGCTTACTTGTTTCCTGCGGACGAGGCGGATGCCTCGGACGCCTCGAGGTCAGCGAGGAAGCGATCGACGATACCGGCAGCCTTGGCGTCGTCCTTGACGGACTCACCGATGACGCCCGACGCGAGGTCGAGAGCAAGGCTTCCCACTTCGGCGCGCAGCGACACGACAGCGGCCTGACGCTCGGCTTCGATCTGGCTCGTCGCCTGTGCCTGAATGCGGGCAGCGTCGAGCTGAGCCTGCTCCTTGAGCTCGGCAGCGATCTTGAGAGCGTCGGCGCGAGCCTGCTCCCGGATCTTGCCGGCCTCGGCGCGACCCTCGGCGAGCTGAGCCGTGTACTGCTCGAGCGCTGCTTCGGCCTGGGCCTGGGCGGCGTCTGCCTTGGCGATGTTTCCCTCGATCGCAGCCGAACGCTCGTCGAGCATCGTCTTGACGCGAGGAAGCACCATTCTCCAGAAGAAGAACAGGATGACGACGAAGCAGAGCAGTGACCAGACGATGTCGTAGATCTCTGGGATGAGCGGATTCGTCGTCTCGGCCGTTTCCTCTGCGGCAGCTAGAACTGCGTGAAGCATTCCAGCCTCCTATCTCTTGAGCGAAGCGGGATCAGACGAAGATGAAGTAGGTCGCGATACCGATGAAGGCCAGGGCCTCGGTGAAAGCGATACCGATGTACATCAGAACCTGCAGGCGACCTGCGAGCTCAGGCTGGCGGGCGACACCCTCGATGGTCTTTCCAACGACGATACCGACGCCGATGGCCGGGCCGATGGCTGCGAGACCATAACCGACCGTCGCGATGTTTCCGTTGATCTCGGCGAGAACGGTTGTTGCGTCCACGTGTGTTTCCTTCCGTGATGTCGAACGAGGCGGGCGCCTAATTCGTTTAGTGTTCCTCAGCCAGCGCGAGCTGGGTGTAGACAGCGGTGAGCAGGGTGAAGACGTAGGCCTGGAGCACGGCGACGAGGATCTCGAACAGCGTGAACACGAAGCCGAATGCCAGCGTGCCGACGCCGAACAGGGTGAACCACCCGCTCGCCGTGAAGAAGAAGAACCAGGTGGCGCCGAAGAACAGCACCAACAGCAGGTGGCCGACGACCATGTTCATGAGAAGTCGAAGAGTCAGAGTGACGGGACGCAGGATGAAGGTCGAGAGAAGCTCGATCGGCGTCACGATGATGTAGAGGCCCTTGGGCACTCCGGGCGGGAACAGCGCGTTCTTGAAGAACGCTCCCGGGTGCTTCTTGATGCCCGCATAGATGAACGTCACGTAGGCGACCACGGCGAGTACCAGAGGTACACCGATGACGGACGTTCCCGCGAGGTTGAGGAACGGCACGATGCCCGTGAGGTTCATGGCGAGGACCATGAAGAAGATCGTGGTCAGGATCGGCAGGAATCGCCTGCCGTCTTTCTTGCCCAGGAGGTCTTCGGCGATGTTCACTCGGACGAAGTCGAGAGCCATCTCGGCGATGCTCTGGCCCCGGGTGGGTACCAGCTTCATCTTTCGCGTTCCCAGCCAGAAGAGGATGAGGATGGCGGCGACCGCGATGAAGCGGATCAGAATGACCCGGTTGATCTCGAAGGGGGTACCGGGGAAGAAGATGACTTCTGGGAAGAATTCCTCGATGGACGGACCGTGGAATTGACCATCATCGGCAGCCAACGGCACAAGCAAGTTCAGAGCGTTAGCTAACAGCGCTATCTCCTGGTTCGGGGCGTGGAGCGAGGCTCTCGCGACGACGAATGATGGGGGGTGCTGCTTCTGGGCGAAAACCCGAGTGACGCAGCGGAACGATCTTTATGAACCCTATCAAGAGTTAGGGGCCCCTGACCAATCGAGAAGGGCTATTGACGACCCGAATGTGCCGGATCGGACATATTCCTACTCGCCCGGCAACTTCACGTCGCTTGCATAGCTCATGCGGGATGTAGCGACCACGACGACGTCCACGATGAGTGAGCCGAGTACGCCCGCGATGATGCAGAGGAACATCACGACCGGGTTGATCCAGGGCTGATCGCGCAGCAAGAAGACGAGGACCAGGAAGATCGCGAACTTCACGATCCAGGCGCCCATCACCACGGCGAAGAAGATGGCGGTGAAGAAGTCCGTTCCCGAGAACCGGTTGGCGACCAGGATAGACGCGGCGGTGAGACCGGTGAAGAGGATGGCCATCGCCGTACCCACCAGGGCGCTCACCAGGCCCCGCTCCGCGTCGACGAGGTAACCCGCCACTCCCCCGATCACGGCGATGGCGAGGGCCAGCAGCCCGCCCCATTTGAGGATGCGCACGAAGACGGGCCGCGCGGATGATCCGGTGGCGGCTGAGGTGACACGGGGGCTGGGGGTCGACACGCTAGGCGCCTTTCGTTTCGGCAGGAGGTGAGACTGATTCGGATGCGGCGTCGAGCGGATCGAGCGACGCGGCCATCGACGCCTCGGGACTCTCTGCCTCGGTCGACTGAGCGGTCGCCTCGACGACCTTGCGCCGGCTCAGGGGCGCCAGGGTCAGAACGGTGCAGACCACGAGGCCGACCAGGAGGAAAACGACCGCGTAGCCGGTCGGCACGAGGAAGAACAGCAGACAGCCGATGGACACGACGGCCGTCCACGCATAGAAGATGAGAACCGCGTGAAAGTGCGAGTGACCCATGTCGAGCAGTCTGTGGTGGAGGTGCTTTCGATCCGCACTGAACGGGCTCTTGCCCGCTCGGAGACGACGGAAGACCGCGAGCCCGAAATCGAGGAGGGGAAGCACGAGGATGGCGAACGGAAGCAGGATCGGGATGAACGCGGGAAGCAGCTCGCGTCGTCCGAGGGTGGCCGGGTCGATCACTCCCGTGACCGCGATGGCACTCGTCGCCATCAGCAGACCGACGAGCATCGCGCCGGCGTCGCCCATGAACAGCTTCGCCGGGTGCCAGTTCAGCGGAAGGAAGCCTGCGCACGCGCCGATGAGAATGGCGGAGATGAGCGCCGCGAGGTTGAAGTAGTCGGTCGCCGACCCTTCTTGGATGAGCAGGAACGTGTAGAGGAAGAAGACACCGTTCGCGATGAGGCAGACACCCGCCACGAGCCCGTCGAGCCCGTCGATGAAGTTGATGGCGTTCATCACGAGCACGACCGCGAACAGACTGATGATCAGCGACATGACGCCGGAGCCGACGGCGAGCGTGCCCGCGATCGGTAGTGACACGATGGCGACGCCCTGCCATACGAGCAGCCACGCCGCAATGATCTGCCCTGCGAGCTTGATGGTCCAGTCGAGGTCGATGAGGTCGTCGATGACCCCGATCACCACGATGATCAGGGCCGCGCCCAGAATGGCGAAGACCGGCCCCGGATTGACGAATACCAAACGGAAACCGTCGACCTGTGAGGCCACGGCGAACGCGACGACCATGCCGATGAACATGGCGACACCGCCCAACCGTGGTGTCGGCCGGGTGTGCACGTCTCGTTCGCGGATCTTCGGATAGAGCCTGAACCGGTGACTCAGCTTGTACACGACGAGCGCCAGCCCGAACGTGACGACGGCCGAGATGGCGGCGACGAGCAGATAGATCCGCACCGATCAGCCGTTCGGTTGCTCGTCTGGAACCACGAGCACGTCTCCCAGAATCGACCGTAGCTGTTCTTCGGACACCGCCCCGTGACGCACGATCCGGATCGCACCGTCGACGCCGAACGTGCTCGCATCGACGATGGTCGACGTGACGGTTTCGGTAGCGCCGCCGTCGAGATAGACGTCGACGCTGTCGCCGAGGCTCTCGAGAGCGAGGGACGCGGTGGTCGCCGCCGGCTCGCCGGTGAGGTTGGCCGACGACACGGCCAACGGGCCCACTTCGGTGAGCAACTCGAGGGCGATCGGATCGGAAGGCTGTCGCAGAGCCACGGTTCCTCGGGTCTCGCCGAGATCCCAGGCGAGCGAGGACCGCGCAGGAACGATGATCGTGAGCCCGCCGGGCCAGAACGCATCGACGAGGTCGCGCACGGGCTGGCTCACCGTCTCGGCCAGGGCGTCGAGCGTGGCGACACCGGGTACGAGAACCGGCGGCGGCGAGCTACGCGTGCGGCCCTTGGCGTCGAGGAGAGCCTGCACGGCCGTCGGATTGAAGGCGTCCGCGGCGATGCCGTACACCGTGTCCGTCGGAATGACGACGAGGGCACCGCGGCCGATAGCGGCGCGGGCCAGTCGCATTCCCGTCAGGAGCTCGGACGGAACCGAGCAGTCATAGAGGGCAGCCATATCGACCCCAATGATAGTGCGTGGGCCCTGAGCATTCAGACAATGACGCTCGGAGGGAGCATCCGGCGCAGCAGTTTGCGAGACGGCTCCTCGATGAACCTCCAGAGGACCCAGGCGCAGAGCCACGCCGCGGCGGCCGTCGCCACTCCGACTGCCACAAGCGCTGGCCCCGAATCGGCGTGCAACTTCGCCGCAGCCAGAAGTCCCGCACCGATGACGAGAGGGTGCACCAGATAGAAGGCGAACGACGCCCGGCCGGCGAGGAGGAACGGCCTCGTCGAGAGCAGTCTGGAGAGAGGGTCCCGAGGGCAGATCGCCAGAGAAGCGATCAGGAGGACGAGGAACGGGAGCACGATGATCGACTCAGACGGGGCGATCATGTCGATGCCCTGGTGGAACTCCTGCTGACCCGCGCGCATGTTGTGAAGCGGGTCGTTGTAGGCCACAACGAGGAGAACGGCGACAGCGGCCACGGCCGACACCGTGGCGAGCGGAAGGCTCCGAAAGCGGTTGGATCTCGGCGCGTCGGACACCTCTCCGAGGTAGCGGCGCAGGAGCAGCGAGAGAACGGCCCCGATCCAGAACTCGCCGAGGACTCGGATCGGCAGGACGCCTGCCGCCGTCACGTAGCTGTCGTTCGCGAATAAGAAGATGGTGTCGTCCTGCATGCTGATCCCGACGACGAGGACGGGCAGCATGAGAAGCACGATCACGGTGATCATCACGCGTCGGGACGCGACGGCGGCGAACCGAGCCAGTACGACGACCCCCACTGCGAACGTGAGATAGGCCATCCACTCTGCACTCACGGACCAATCGACCCCGTTCCAGTCGAGCGTCGACGGGAACCAGCCGTTCAGCAGTGTCAGGTGCATCAGGAGCCGGCCGGGATCCGCCTGGGCGAGGAACGATGGATCTCCGGACGTTAGAGCTTGGAAGATGAAATATGCCCCGAACAGCATGAGTACGAATGCCGTCAGCGGCCACACACGTGCCAGCCGCAGCCAGATGAAACCGACGGCGGTGCGCCAGCTGTATCGACGCATCATGGTCGACAGGTGCGTGTAGGTGAGAATGAATCCGCTGAGGATGAAGAACAGGTCCACGCCGAGGTATCCGGCCGAAGACAGGTGGATGACGAACTGGGTGAAGGGTCCTGGTCCGAGGGCGTCGACGATCTCCGTGCGGAAGTGCCTGAGGAAGACCCAGAACGCCGCCAGGGCGCGGATCCCCGTCAACGCTCCGATGAGAGGAGCACGGCGGGCCGTCGTCTCGATTGCGGCGTCGGCTCTCGACATCGTGTTCGGTCTCGCCGGGTCTTTACCGACTGACCTTGCCGCGACCGAACAGCAGCCAGAGAATCGATCCGATCACAGACGTGAGCAGGACGACGATGAACCAGACCAGTTTGCCGATGAATCCGTGATTCGGATTCCGCACGATGGAGATGACGGTCGCCACGAAGATGACGAACAGCACGATGCTTCCGAGAGTTGCGCTGATCGGTTCCATGATCACTCCTGATAATCGAGGGACGGCGTCCGGTGGAATGCCGCCGACCAAGCATAGCTGCGCTATCAGCGCAGGGCGGTCGTCGCCCGGTCTCGCCCCGTGAGGTCGCGGTGGGTGGCGGTGGCGTGCCAGCCGTCGGCATCCAGCAGTCGCCTGATCTCGGCGCCCTGCAGTTCGCCGTGTTCGATCACCAGCACGCCGCCCGAGTGCAGCAGGCGGAGACCCGTGCGCGAGACGTTCCTGACCACATCGAGACCGTCTTCTCCGCCGTAGAGCGCGTGCTCAGGGTCGAAGAGACGCACTTCGGGATCTCGGGGAATCGCCTGTGCCGGGATGTACGGCGGATTGGACACGACGACCGAGACCCGGCCGTCGAGCTCCGGCACCGCGTCGACGAGATCGATGAAGACCAGTCGAGCGTTCGGCGCGTCGACGCGACGGAAGTTCTGTTTGGTCCATACGAACGCGGCCGAGCTGTTCTCTACGGCCACGACTTGCGCGTGAGGGACCTCCGTTGCGAGCGACAGCGCGATCGCACCGCTTCCCGTTCCGAGGTCGACCGCTATGGGACCGTCCTCACGACGAGGGTCTATGACGATCGAACGGAGGGAATCGATGGCCAGGCCGGCCACGAACTCGGTCTCTGGACGCGGGACGAACACTCCGGGGCCGACCTCGAGCTCGAGATTGCGGAACCACGCCACGCCAGTGATGTGCTGCAACGGTTCTCTGGCCGCGCGACGCTCGATCGCCTCGCTGATGGCGACCGCATCTTCGACGGCGAGCGTCTTGTCGGTGATCGTCATGGCCTGTACCTGGCCACGGCTCGCTCCGAGAACGAAACCCACGAGGAGTTCGGCATCGACCTGCGCATCCGCGATACCACTGCGGGAGAGCACGGCGACACCGTGCTCCAACAGGCTTCTGACCGTGGGAGGCCTGAGCGTTCCTGTCGGTTCGAGGACGACCGCGCTCATCAGTCGGCCGCTCCCCCGAGCTCCTGCAGACGAGCTTCTTCGTCGGCGGCGATACACGACTCGATGACGGGCTCGAGGGCTCCGTTCATGACACCGTCAAGGTTGTACGCCTTATATCCCGTGCGGTGATCCGCGATGCGGTTCTCGGGAAAGTTGTACGTTCGGATTCGTTCGGACCGATCCATCGTGCGGATCTGGCTCTTGCGAACGACGGACGCCGCGGCGTCGATCTCCTCCTGCTGGCGGGCGAGAACGCGCGCTCTCAGAACCCGCATACCGGCCTCGCGGTTCTGCAGCTGGCTCTTCTCGTTCTGCATCGCCACCACGATTCCAGTGGGAAGGTGGGTGATGCGCACGGCAGAGTCGGTGGTGTTGACCGACTGCCCGCCTGGGCCGGAGGAACGATAGACATCGATCTTCAGGTCGTTCGGGCTGATCTCGACCTCTTCGGGTTCGTCGACCTCGGGGAAGACGAGCACCCCGGCTGCCGACGTGTGGATGCGTCCCTGCGACTCGGTCGCGGGAACCCGCTGCACGCGGTGAACGCCTCCCTCGTACTTGAGATGCGCCCACACTCCCTGCGCGGGATCCGACGAAGAGCCCTTGATGGCGAGTTGCACGTCTTTGATGCCGCCGAGGTCGCTCGAGGTCTGCTCGATGATCTCGGTCTTCCACTTCTTGCTCTCTGCATAGTGCAGGTACATGCGCAGGAGGTCGGCCGCGAACAGCGCCGATTCGGCGCCGCCCTCGCCCATCTTGATCTCCATGATGACGTCACGACCGTCGTTGGGGTCGCGCGGAATCAGAAGTCGACGAAGTCTCTCCTCGGCCACCGCGAGGTCAGCCGTGATCCCGGGCACCTCTTCTGCGAAAGAAGCGTCCTCTTCCGCCATCTCCTGAGCGGCCGCGAGATCGCTCTCGAGCTGCTGCCACTGGCGATACGCGGCGATGATGCGGCTGAGCTCCGCGTAGCGGCGGTTGACCTTCTTCGACCGAGCGGGATCCGAGTGCAACGCGGGATCGGCGAGCTGCTCCTGCAACTCGTCATGCTCGGTCAGCAGTGTTTCGACTGACTCGAACATGTCCTACTTCTCCAGGTCGCGTCCGTTGTGACCTGTCGGAGCCGGCATCGTCTTCTGCACCTGCATGAGGAATTCGACGTTCGACGTCGTCTCCTTGAGCCGGCCCAGCACGATCTCGAGCGCCTGTTGCTGGTCGACACCGGCGAGGGCGCGACGCAGCTTCCAGGTGATCTTGGTCTCGTCGACGCCCATCAACAGCTCTTCGCGACGCGTCGAGGATGCGTTGACATCGACGGCCGGGAAGATGCGCTTGTCGGCGAGCTGCCGCGACAGACGCAGCTCACTGTTGCCGGTGCCCTTGAACTCCTCGAAGATCACCTCGTCCATCTTCGACCCGGTCTCGACGAGAGCGGTTGCGAGGATGGTCAGCGATCCGCCGTTCTCGATATTGCGTGCCGCACCGAAGAAGCGCTTGGGCGGGTAGAGCGCCGACGCGTCGACGCCGCCGGACAGGATGCGGCCGGATGCGGGCGAGGCCAGGTTGTACGCGCGGCCCAGTCGAGTGATCGAATCGAGCAGCACGACGACGTCGTGACCCAGTTCGACCAGGCGCTTGGCGCGCTCGATGGCGAGCTCGGCAACCGTGGTGTGGTCTTCGGCAGGGCGATCGAAGGTGGAGGCGATGACCTCACCCTTGACCGTGCGCTGCATGTCGGTGACCTCTTCGGGGCGCTCGTCGACGAGAACGACCATGAGGTGGACCTCGGGGTTGTTCGTCGAGATGGCGTTCGCGATCTGCTGCAGAACGATCGTCTTGCCGGCCTTCGGGGGCGCCACGATCAGGCCTCGCTGGCCCTTTCCGATCGGGGCCACGAGGTCGATGATGCGCTGCGTCAGCTTGCCAGGCTCGGTCTCGAGGCGCAGACGCTCCTGCGGGTAGAGCGGGGTGAGCTTGTTGAACTCGACCCGGTTCGCGGCCTCGTCGACGGGCAGTCCGTTGATGGACTCGATCTTGACGATCGCGTTGTACTTCTGGCGCCCGTTGCCGTCGCCCTCGCGCGGCTGGCGGATCGACCCCACGACCGCGTCGCCCTTGCGCAGGTTGTACTTCTTGACCTGACCGAGAGAGACGTAGACATCGTTGTTGCCGGGCAGATAGCCGCTGGTGCGAACGAAGGCGTAGTTGTCGAGGATGTCGAGGATTCCGGCCACCGGAATCAGGACGTCGTCTTCGCTGATCTCGGGCTCGAGCTCGTCGTTGCCCGTCTGTCCGCGACGCTTGCGGTCGCGGTAGCGGTTGCGCGCACTGCGATCGCCGCGACCCTCGTCGTCGAGCGCGGGCCCGTTCGAGTCACCGCGATCGTTCTGCGGGCGCTCGTTCTGGGCGCGATCGTTCTGGGTGCGCTCACCCTGGTTTCGGCCGTTCTGACCGCGACCGTTCTGGGTGTTGTCGTCTTGTGCTCGAGAATTGCGGCCGTTCTCGCCGCGGCCGCTCTGGGCGTTCTCGCCCTGACCTCGGTCGCCCTGACCGCGTGCGGCCCGGTCGGACGAGGCGCGGTCCGTGTTCTGCGGAGCCTCGGCGGGCTGTTCGGCGGCGTTCTGCTTGTCTTGGTTGCCACCGCGATCGCGATTGCGGTTGCGGTTGCGGCCCTGACGACCGCCCTGCTCGCGAGGCTGCTCCGAGCGGGACTCGTCGGCCTCGTTCGGCTGAGCGTCGTCGGCCGTGCGCGATTCGGAGGCACGGGCGTCTTTGTCAGCTGCGCGGCCGCGGGTGACGGGTGGGAGCAGCGCGGAGAGCTCTTCGCTCTTCGCGTTCACGTGGGAGACGGCCGAGACACGAGACTCGGACTCGACCGCGCCGGCGCCGTCGACGGACTTGGCACGTCGGGGAGCACGCTTACGCGGTGCAGAGGTGTCGATCTGCGGGCGCTCGGCCTCGGCGACCTCGTCAGTGGGAATGGTGTCGTTCAGCGGCGCTGCGACGAAGGCGTCGAGCAGAGCGGCGTCGGTGCCGTTGTCGACCGGGGCCTCGCGCGCCTCGTCGGCGTCGTTCGAGACCTCGTCGAGCATCGGCTGCTCCGCCGACGATTCGACAGGGGTGGAGACGGCGAGGTCTTCTGCGGTCGTCGCCGGTGCGGCGGAGTCGGATGCCTGGCGGTCGGCGATCGCCTGCACCAGTTCTCCCTTGCGGAGTCTGGCGGCACCGTTGATGCCGAGGGACTGGGCGAGGGCCTGAAGCTCCGCGACCTTGAGGCCGGCGAGAGCTGTGGGGGTATCCGCGCCCGGGGCGCGGAGATTGACGTCAGTCACGTGTGTGGGGTTTCCTTCCACTGCTGTCCGCTCCGAGCTTTGAGCCGGGGCGGTACTACGCAGAGAGCTGTCCGTGTACGAGGCGTATGGGCGAGAGGTGCTGAGCCAGTACGCGTAAGTCGCGGGGCAGCGATGAGTGTGAGAGTGCTACCGGGTACGAGCTTGGATCAAGCCGCTTCAACCGGATGCGTGACCACTGTAGCACCTTTGAAGTCGACGGCCAGAACAAGGGACTTCCACGGCGTGGCCGACTCAGACTCGACGAGCTCTACGGCCGCGAGACGCTGGGCCGGATCGCTGCACAGTACAAGGATGCTCGGACCCGCGCCGGAGACGACGGCCGGGAAGCCCTGCTCACGCAGGAGGCCTATCAGTCGCGACGTGTCGGGCATGGCCTCGGCACGGTAGTTCTGGTGCAGACGATCCTCCGTCGCGGCGAGCAGGAGCTCCGGGCTCTGAATGAGCGCTGCGATGAGGAGGGTCGAGCGCGACACGTTGAAGATGGCATCGGCATGCGGCACCGACTCCGGCTGCAGGCTACGAGCGAGCGCGGTGGACATCGTCGCCTGAGGAACGAGCACAAGAGGAGAGACGCCGCGGTGCACGATCAGTTTTTTGAACTGCGGCCCCTCTTCTGTGACCCACGCGATCGTGAGGCCACCGAAGAGGCACGGAGCGACGTTGTCGGGATGCCCCTCCATCTCGGTTGCCAACGCGAGCAGACCGAGCGCGTCGATGTCGACGATTCCGTCGAGCAGCCCCTTGGCCGCCATGATGCCCGACACGATGGCGGCACCCGAGGAGCCGAGGCCACGGCCGTGCGGAATGACGTTGCGGGCCACGAGGTCGAGGCCCGGCATGGGCTGGTCGTATGCGGCGAACGCGTGGGCTATCGCACGCACAACCAGGTTGGATTCGTCGGTGGGAACCTCGCCCTCACCGACACCGGAGACCTGAACGGTCGCTCCGGGCTGTTCTCTGACGGTGACCGTCAGTTCGTCGTAGAGGGCCAGCGCCAGGCCGAGGGTGTCGAATCCGGGGCCGAGGTTCGCGGTCGTGGCCGGAACCTTGACCGTGACCGATCGTCCGACAAGGCTCACGACGAGGCTTTCGACAGACCGAGCACACCGGCGATCTCGTCGGTGTCCACGGCGACCGACGTGGGAGTCACGTCGGAACCGTCTGCGGTCTTGAGAGCCCACTGCGGGTCTTTCAGCCCGTGACCCGTGACGGTGAGCACGACGACCGCGCCCTTGCCGATCACTCCGGCATCGGCGCGCTCCAGGAGGCCGGCGACACTGATCGCGGACGCGGGCTCCACGAAGATTCCGACCTCGGCCGAGAGAATACGGTAGGCCTCGAGGATCTTGTCGTCGTCGATGGCGCCGAAGTATCCGTCGCTTGCTTCGCGGGCCGCCAGGGCGAGCTCCCAGGATGCCGGGTTTCCGATGCGGATGGCGGAGGCGATGGTCTCGGGGTTGCGAACGATCTCGCCGCGCACGATCGGAGCGCTGCCCGAGGCCTGGAACCCGAACATGCGGGGCAGCTTCGTGGTCTCGCCGCGAACGAGTTCTTCGGAGTATCCACGCGAATAGGCCGTGTAGTTGCCGGCATTCCCCACGGGAACGATGTGGAAGTCGGGCGCGTCGCCCAGAACTTCGACGACCTCGAACGCGGCCGTCTTCTGGCCTTCGATGCGGTCGGGGTTCACGGAGTTCACGAGGTGCACGGGGTAGTTCTCGGCGAGATCGCGCGCGATGTCGAGGCAGTCGTCGAAGTTGCCCCGCACCTGCAGCAGCTCCGCGTTGTGCGCGATCGCCTGGCTCAGCTTGCCGAGCGCGATCTTGCCCTCGGGAACGAGAACTGCGGCCGTGATGCCGGCGTGCGTGGCATAGGCGGCCGCGGATGCCGAGGTGTTGCCGGTCGAGGCGCAGATGACGGCCTTGGCACCGTGCTCGACGGCCTTCGAGATGGCCATGGTCATGCCGCGGTCTTTGAAGGAGCCGGTCGGGTTCATGCCCTCGAACTTCACATAGACCTGCGCGCCCGTGCGAGCAGACAGCGCCGGTGCGGGGATGAGGGGCGTGCCACCCTCTCCCAGGGTCACGATGGGTGTCGCCTCCGAGATGTTGAGACGGTCCGCGTACTCGTGCAGCACTCCGCGCCACTGGCGGGATGCTCGTGTGGTGCTCACGGGATTATGCTCCTTCAACTCTCAAGACGGATTCGACCCGCACGACGACCTGCTGGTCTGCGATGTCGGCCACCGTGCGCGATAGAGCGCGCTCGCTGGCCACGTGCGTGACAATGACAAGGGTAGCGGTGCCGGAGGACTCCGACGTTCCGGCGCTCAGCGCGTCCGACTTCACCGCTCCTGACTCCACCGACGCGATGGACTGCTGCACCGTCTCGACGGAGACGCCGTGCTCGCTGAAGAGCGAGGCGATGCGGGCGAGCACGCCCGGCGCATCCGACACCTCGAGTGTGATCTGGTAGCGGGTGCTCACGCTGTCGATCGGAAGAATGGTCAGGTTGGCGTGCGTGGTCTCCGCCACACCGGGTCCGCCGGCGACGTGGCGACGGGCGGCGGACACGACATCGCCGAGAACCGCCGACGCGGTCTCGATCCCACCGGCTCCGGCGCCGTAGAACATGAGGTCGCCGGCCGCCTCGGCCTCGACGAAGACGGCGTTCTTTCCCCCGTGGACGGCGGCGAGCGGGTGCTGACGCGAGATCAGCGCGGGATAGACACGGGCCGATACCCCGTCGACGCCCGAGGTGGGGTCGGTGATCCGCTCGCAGATCGCCAGCAGTTTCACCACGTAACCGGCCTTCTGGGCCTTACTGACCTGCGCGGCCGTGATCTGCGTGATGCCCTCGCGGTGCACCGCTTCGACGGGGACATCGGTGTGGAACGCGAGGCGCGCGAGAATCGCCGCCTTCTGCGCAGCGTCGTACCCTTCGATATCGGCGGTGGGGTCGGCCTCGGCGTATCCGAGCTCGGTGGCGACGGCCAGGGCGTTCTCGAACGTGTCCCCCTCGACATCCATCTTGTCGAGGATGAAGTTCGTGGTGCCGTTGACGATGCCCAGGATGCGCTTCACCCGGTCTCCGGCGAGCGAGTCGCGGAGCGGACGGATGATGGGAATGGCGCCCGCGACCGCGGCCTCGTAGTACACCTGGGCACCCACCTGTTCGGCAGCGGCCTGCAGTTCGGGTCCGTGAGCCGCCAACAGCGCCTTGTTGCCCGTGACGACGTCGGCGCCCGAATTGAGTGCGTGAAGAATGTAGCTCCGCGCGGGCTCGATGCCGCCCATCAGCTCGATGACGATATCGGCCGATTCGATCAGGCCCATCGCGTCCGTCGTGAACAGCGCGGGGTCGATCGGCGCCGTGCGCGGAGCATCGACATCGCGGACGGCGATGCCGATGAGGTCGAGACCGGCGCCGACTCGTGACGCGAGTTCCTCGTGATGCTCGGTGAGCAGCGTCGCCACCTGGGCACCGACGGATCCCGCGCCCAATAGTGCGACTCGGAGGTTGCGGTAGGCGATCATGATGCTCCTGGTTCATCGGATGCGACACCCGTGTCGCGTGCAAGAAGGTCCTGCTCGGTCTCGCCCCGGATGAGCAGGCGTGCCTCGCCGTTGGCAACGGCAACGACGGGCGGGCGACCGACGATGTTGTAGTTGCTCGCCAGCGCCCAGCAGTACGCGCCCGTAGCGGGAACGGCCAGCAGATCGCCGGGAGCGACATCGCCGGGAAGGTAATCGGCGTAGACGATGATGTCGCCCGACTCGCAGTGCTTGCCGGCAATGCGCACGAGTGCGGTGTCGGCAGCGGATGCGCGGCTCGCGATGCGGACGGAATAGTCGGCTCCGTAGAGGGCCGGGCGGGCGTTGTCGCTCATGCCGCCGTCGACGCTCACGTAGCGCCGCACCGCCGTCGCTCCGGATTCGTCCCCCGGGAGGGTCACGTCGACGTCTTTGATCGTTCCGACGGTGTAGAGCGTCACTCCTGCACCGCCCACGATCGAGCGACCCGGTTCGAACGCGACGATGGGCAGAGCGATGTCGAGACGAGCGCACTCCGTGGCCACGATGTCGGCGATGCTGGCGGCGAGCTCGGCGATGGGGGTCGGGTCGTCGGCCGTCGTGTACGCGATGCCGAATCCTCCCCCGAGGTTGAGTTCGGGCACAGGGCCGTCCTCCAGGAGCGTGGCGTGCAATGAGAGCAGACGCGCTGCCGACTCGGCGAATCCGTCTGCACCGAAGATCTGCGAGCCGATGTGGCAGTGCAGCCCGAGGAACATCAGGCTGGTGTGCGAGCGGATCGTTCGCACGGCGGCTTCGGCTCGCTCGAGCGGGAAGCCGAACTTCTGGTCTTCGTGGGCGGTCGCGAGGAAGTCGTGCGTGTGGGCGTGGACACCGCTGTTGACCCGCAGCCTGACGGCCTGGATCTTGCCCGAGCGGGACGCCGCATCCGCCACGCGGTCGATCTCGATCTCGCTGTCGATCACGATCGTGCCGACCCCGGCGGCAACGGCGCGCTCGATCTCTTCGACCGACTTGTTGTTGCCGTGCATGCCGATGCGGGCCGCGTCCACTCCGCCCGCCAATGCGACGGCGAGCTCTCCGCCAGAACAGACGTCGACCCCGAGACCCTCGTCACTGACCCAGCCGGCCACCGCCGTGCTGAGAAACGCCTTGCCGGCGTAGTAGACCTTGGCCCGGGTGCCGATGCGCTCGAACTGCGACGAGAAGGCGGCGAGAGTCTCCCGGGCACGCGAGCGGACGTGCTCCTCGTCGACGACGTACAGCGGGGTTCCGAACTGGGCAGCGAGATCGGTGGCCGGTACTCCGCCGATCGAGACGACGCCACGCTGGTCGCGAGAAGCGCTCGACGGCCACACGGCCGGAGCGAGGTCATTCGCGTCGACGGGAACCGACAGCCATCCGGGGGCGAGCGGGTGTGCGACAGAGGTCATGGAGGATCCTGACGTGAGATCGATCGTCCCGGCACGGGACCAGTGGTCGGGTGGGGGCGAGCGAACCCGGATTGGTTCCTGAAGCCTTCGCGCGCCCGCAGACGGGGCGACAGCAGAATACTACTGGATGTCCGCCGCCAGGCTTCCTGGCTCGTGGATCTGCACGAGCTCTCCGGACTGGCGGGCCACCCAGAGTTCGCCGTCTGCGGAGAGCGCGATCGCCGTCGGCAGATCTCGCTCGCCCGGCATGGCGATCATTCTCGAGCGCCCGTCGCCGTCGAGGTGCCCGATCGCGTCGACGCCGTCGATCGTGAACCAGCACCCGTCCGTCGCGTCGGAGGCGACACGCACGGGCCGCCACTCCGGCTCGGGCAGAACGAACTCTGTCACGGCCCCGCCGCGGCCGACGCGACCGATGACGCGGCGTACGGGATCGGCGAACCACAGGCATCCGTCGTCGCCCATGCTGACCGCCGTCGGCGCGGCCGACGGGTCGTCGAACTCCACGAGCGAGGGCGCGGAGTCGCCTCCCCTGGCGTGCGCGATCGACCCGGCGCCGGGAAGGGCGAACCAGACGGACGAGCCGTTCGATGCGATCGAGGCGGGTGCGCCTCGGGGCACGCCCGTGTCGAATTCGGTCACGCGACCGAGGATGTCGACGTGGCCCACGGCATCGGCGTGTTCTTCGACGAACCATGCGCTGCCGTCGGGCTGTCCGACGATGCCCGCCGGGGCGGCATCCGGCGTGACCGTTGCCGACCATGCGATACCGCGTGAATCGAGACGGAGGACGCGATCCTCTGCACTGTCGGTGACCCAGACGGAGTCGTCGGTCGCGACGGCGACCGAGTGGGGTTCGGCGGACTCCCCCTCGAGCGCTATCCTCCGCTGCTCCCCGTGCGGCGACAGGCGCACGACGACGCCATCCTCGGCGAGAGCGCACCACACGGCTCCGTCCGCGGTGACCACGATGTCTCGGGCCCCCGCCGACGAGCCTTCGAGGGAGTGGACGACTAACGGCGACGGCATCACGGGCACGTTCCCATCGAGCGAAGACTCGTCTCATCGAGGGTGAAGTCGGCTGCACTCAGGGCGACCGTGGCCGACCCCGGAACGACCGTCAACGAGGTGAGGGTGACACCCTGCGGCAAGCGATCTGCGATGCACAGAGGAATCGACGTGTCGAGCACCGCGTTCACTGCACTCGAGGCATCGATCACGGTGGAACCTGCGGTGAGCGAGGCGGTCTCCGGCGTCAGGACGACGGAGTCGGCCGTCACCGAGACCCCGGCCGTCACCAGGTACTCGAGAGTGAGCCCGAGAACCGAGATCGACCCGTCGTAGCCCACCGACTGGTCGCCGAGTGTCAGCGCGGCCGCACCCGGAACCTGGATCACGCTGTTCACCGCGTCTTCGCTGAGCGACAGGCGTGCCGACACGGCGCCGACAGGCTTCGAGAGATCGGTGGGGACTCCCTCCGCCTCGACGTGCGCGGTGACAGGGACACCGTCGACCGACAGTGCCGGCGCGTCGAGAGTGACCCGATCGAATGTGCCCGAGAGATACTGCTGCAGAAAAGAGAAGCCGCCGATCTCGACGTCGACCTTTCCGTCGACGGTGTCGGGCAGGCTCGATGAGATCTCCGCTCTCGCGCGGTCTTCCGCATACGCGCGCAGCGCGATGTCTGCGACGACGACGACGACGGCGAGAACCACGACGGTCGCCAGGAGCACCACGATCCCTCGGGTGCGTCGGCGGGGCTTGGTGTTCGCTTCACCATTGATCATCGGCTCGCCCACGCGACCACCTACATCCGTTCCGGAGCGGAGACGCCGAGGAGGTCGAGGCCGTTGCGGATGACCTGTCCCGTCGCGTCGTTCAGCCACAGACGGGTGCGGTGGAGATCGCTGATCGGCTCGTCGCCCAGCGGAAGCACGCGAGCCTGGGAGTACCAGCGGTGGTAGTGACCGGCGACCTCCTCGAGGTAGCGTGCGATGCGATGCGGCTCGCGCAGTTCGGCGGACTTCTGCACGATGCGTGGGTATTCCTGCAGTGAACCGAGAAGCTCGGTCTCTGACTCGTGCGAGAGGAGGGTGGGCTCGAACACCGAGCGGTCGACGCCGGCTGAGGCAGCATTGCGCGCAACCGAACGGGTGCGCGAGTGCGCGTACTGAACGTAGAAGACAGGATTGTCGTTGGTCTTCGAGCGCAGCACATCTCCGTCGAGCGACAGGGGCGAATCCGCGGGATAGCGGGCGAGCGAGTAGCGCAGCGCGTCCGCGCCCACCCACTCGAGCAGATCGTCGAGTTCGATGATGTTTCCGGCGCGCTTCGAGAGCTTGGCGCCATTGAGATTCACCAGCTGGCCGATCAACACCGAGATGTTGACGGCGGGGTCGTCTCCCGCCGCAGCAGCCAGAGCCTTGAGCCGCCCGACATAGCCGTGGTGGTCGGCGCCGAGAAGGTAGATCTTCTCCGTGAACCCGCGGTCCTTCTTGCTCAGATAGTAGGCCGCGTCTGCGGCGAAGTAGGTGACGACTCCGTTGCCCCGCGTGAGCACCCTGTCTTTGTCGTCGCCGAAGTCGGTGGTGCGCACCCACACCGCGTCGTCTGCTTCGAACACGTGACCCTGGGCGCGGAGCCGGTCGGCCGCGTCATCGATCAGGCTTCGCCCGGTCGCCGGGTCGATCTGATGCAGCGTGCGCTCAGAGAAGAACACGTCGAAGTGCACGTGGAAGCGCTCGAGCGAATCCTTGATCTCTTCGAGCTGCCTTAGGTATCCGAGGTCGCGAGCGACCGGGACAGCCTCGTCGAGCGGGAGGTCGAGCAGATTCGGCGCGCTCTCGAGCACGTGCTTCGCGAGTTCTCCGATGTAGGCGCCCGGGTATCCCTTCTCCGGCGTCGGCTCGCCCTTTGCTGCGGCGAGGATCGAGAGGCCGAAGTTGTCCATCTGATTGCCGGCGTCGTTGATGTAGTACTCGGTCGCGACGACGGCACCGGATGCGCGCAGCACGCGAGCGATCGCGTCGCCGAGGGCGGCCCAGCGGGTGTGGCCCAGGTGCAGCGGCCCGGTCGGATTCGCCGAGACGAACTCCATGTTCACAGAGAGTCCGTCCAGCGAGTCGTTGCGGCCGTAGCTCTCTCCGGCGTCGACGATCTGTCGGGCGATCTCGGCGGCCGCGGCGACGTCGAGAGTGATGTTGATGAACCCGGGACCCGCGACATCCACCGACGCGACGCCCGGGATGGCCTCGATCTCGGGCGTGATCTCCGCGGCGAAGGCGCGAGGATTCGTTCCCAGCCTGCCCGCGAACTTCATCGCCACGTTGGAGGCCCAGTCTCCGTGATCGCGGTTGCGAGGACGTTCGAGCACCAGGTCGGCGATGGTGACACCAGCGTCGGGAACGGACTCCCCCGCAGCTCGGCGCCGCTCGATACGAGCGGTCACGATGTCGAAGAGGGCCAGGGAGAGCTGTTCGGGAGTCACGAACGTCGATCTTACCGTTCAGGCTGCGCCGGCCGCGGTGCGTGCGCGACGGTCGTCCTCAGCGCAATTGCACCAGCCGCGTCACATCGTCGGTCGGCAGCTCGTCGACCGTCGCCGTCACCTCGAGCTCGGTCAGAGTGAGCAGCCCGTCGTGGTTCGTGAGAAATGCCGTGTCCGCCGCATCGCGTCCCGTCGAGATTCGGACAAGGCTCTGCCTCGGGGCCAGCGCCGTCGCATCCACGATGTACCACGCGCCGTCGACGAAGGCTTCGGCCACGGCATGGAAGTCCATGGGATCGAGCCCCGGCGCGTACACGGCGACCAGCCGAGCGGGCACGTCGAGTGCGCGGAGCAGCGCTACGACGAGGTGCGCGTAGTCGCGGCAGACTCCCTGTCTGGCGAGCAGCGTTCGAACGGCACCGTCGGTGGGCAGACTCGAGCCGGGAACGTAGCTCAGCTTGTCGCCCACCCACGAGCTGACGCCGTCGAGCAGGGCCCGCCCCTTGAGACCGGCGAACTCGGACACGGCGGTGGGCAGGAGGATGTCGGACTCGCAGTACCGACTGGGCTTGAGATAGGTGATGCGGTCGATCGCCGTGATGGCGGCGGGCACCGCCTCCCCCGTGACCGTCGCCCAGTAGTCCATCGTCAGCGTTCCCGCGCCGACAGTGAACTGGTGCAGCCGCGTGCCGTGCACATCCGAGATCTCGACCGGGGTGATGCTGCTGCCGCCGTAGCGGAAGTCGATGGTCTCGACGTGTCGGGTGATGCCTTCAGCGACCGATGCCGCGAAGACCATCGTGACGGGACTGTCGATACGAACGGCGATGTGTGCTGAGACGGAGCGCTTCATGGCATGCATCATGCCATTCGAATGTTTCGAGTTCGTGTTGCGCACGGGTCGTCGCCACCGTCCGATCACGCGCGCTACAGTGTGCCGCTTCTGGTAGGTTTTCTGGAGTACGCCCTCGTAGCTCAGCGGAAGAGCGCTTCCCTCCGAAGGAATAGGTCGCTGGTTCAAATCCAGTCGAGGGCACACCGGCGCTTCGTCGGCCGCGCACATCCGGGGGTCGGATCGCCATGAGGATTCTCTTCGCCGCACTCCGCGTCGCCGTCGCCATCGCCATCCTCGCCGCGATCGTCGGCCAGTTGATGACGAGCCTCGCGTTCTGGTCGGATCGAGGCGTCACAAACGTCGGCAGCAACATCGTGAACTTCTTCAGCTTCTTCACGATCGAGTCGAACGTCGCTGCGGCGATCGTGTTATTGATCGGCGCGGTCCTGATGGTGGCACGCCGTGGCCACGATCCCGAGTGGTTTCAGGTGACGCGCGCGGCCGTCGTGAGCTACATGGTCGTGACCGGCCTCGTCTACAACGTGCTGCTGCGCGGCATCGACCTGCCGCAGGGGGCGACGCTCGGCTGGTCGAACGAGATCGTCCACGCCGTCGCGCCCGCCTACGTTCTGCTCGATTGGATCCTCGCTCCCGGACGCCGCCCGATCTCCGCGCGCCGGATAGGCGTGATCCTGATCTACCCGCTGGCCTGGGTGGTCTACACGCTGGTCCGAGCGCCCTTCGTCACCGATCAGGTCTACGGGACCGAGTACTGGTACCCGTATCCGTTCCTGAACCCGAACAGCTCGCCACAGGGATACGTCTCGGTCGCGTTCTACGTCGTGCTCATCGCCGCGGTCATCGGGCTGACGGCAGCCGGCGTCCTGTGGCTCTCTCGACGGGGCACGGTCTCCCGCCGAGACTCTCGACAGCTGTCCTAGCCCGACCCCGGGCCACGGGGGTTAACTGGATCCATGGCCACAACCGTTGCAGACCAGCTCATCGCCCAGCTCATCGACGCGGGAGTCCACCGCATCTACGGCATCGTCGGAGACAGCCTCAATCCGGTGGTCGACGCCGTGCGCCGCACCGGTGGATCCGCCAAAGGCGGCATCGACTGGATCCACGTGCGCAACGAGGAGGCTGCGGCCTTCGCCGCCGGAGCCGAGGCACAGCTCACCGGCAAGCTCGCCGTATGCGCCGGCAGTTGCGGCCCGGGGAATCTGCATCTCATCAACGGTCTCTTCGACGCCCATCGATCGGGTGCGCCCGTTCTTGCGATCGCGAGCCACATTCCGAGCATCGAGATCGGCAGCTCCTACTTTCAAGAGACCCACCCCGACCGTCTGTTCGTCGAGTGCTCGAATTATCGCGAGCTGATCTCGACGGCCGTACAGGCGCCGCGCGTCGTGAACTCCGCCATCCGGCACGCGACAGGACTCGGCGGTGTGGCCGTCGTCACGCTGCCCGGCGATATCGCCGAGTTGGATGCCGTCGGCTCGGCCCCGGCATTCGTTCTCCCCCGGCCTCCCGCGATCGTGCCCGACGCGAACGACATCGCTGAATTGGCCAGCGCGATCAATGATGCGAAGACGGTCGCCATCTTCGCGGGCGCGGGCGTCGAGGGCTCGCACGACGAGGTCGTCGCCTTCGCCGACCTGCTCGCCGCCCCCGTGGGTCACACGCTACGCGGCAAGCAGTGGATCCAGTACGACAACCCCTTCGACGTCGGCATGACAGGTCTCCTCGGCTATGGTGCGGCACATGCGGGAATGCACGATGCAGAGCTGCTCATCCTGCTCGGCACCGATTTTCCGTACGAGCCGTTCCTGCCCGACGGAACGAAGGTGCAGATCGCCCAGATCGACGCCGACGCGTCCCACCTCGGGCGGCGCGCGAGCGTCACTCATGCGATCCACGGTGACGTCGCATCGACCCTGGCCGCCCTCACCCCGCTGATCCGGGGCGAGCGAAACCGGAGCTTCCTCGAGAAGACCCTCAAGCGGCACCACAAGTTGCTCGACTCGGTCGTGGGAAAGTACACCGACGTCGACAAGACCGTGCCGATCCACCCGGAATTCGCCGTCACCGTGCTCGACGAGCTGCTGTCGGACGATGCCATCGTGACCGCCGATACCGGCATGGGCAACGTCTGGCAGGCGCGCTACATCACTCCCAACGGGCGCCGCCGGCTGATCGGTTCGTACCTGCACGGATCGATGGCCAACGCCGTTCCCCAGGCCATCGGAGCCCAGTCTGCTTATCCGGGTCGTCAGGTGGTCACGATCTCGGGCGACGGTGGCCTGTCGATGCTGCTCGGCGAGCTGGTGACCATCGCCGCGTACAAGCTCCCCGTCAAGGTGGTCGTGTTCAACAACTCCACCCTCGGCCTCGTGAAGCTCGAGATGTTCGTCGACGGCTACCCAGATTTCGGCGTGGACGTGCCAGGGGTCGACTACGCCGCCGTCGCCGCTGCACTCGGCTTCTTCTCCCGTCGCGTCGAGGATCCACAGGACCTGCACGGGGCCCTGAGCGAGGCGTTCGCCCACGACGGCCCCGCGCTGGTCGACATCGCCACCGATCCGCTCGCCCTGTCGCTGCCACCGAACATCACGGTAAAGCAGGTCACCGGATTCGGACTGGCGTTGTCGAAGCTCGTTCTGAATGGCGGCGTCGGCGAGGCCGTGCGGATGGCGCGCTCGAACATCAGACACGTTCCGGGGCTCTGAGCCTCTTATACTTAGTGCCCTATTGATTCGTGCGCATCGCACGGGCGAAGGGAAGCGTGCATGCCGCAGGACGTCGACGTGCTGGCGCTCGAGAATCAGGTGTGCTTCGCTCTGGCCGTGGCATCGCGCAGCGTGATCGGGCTCTATCGCCCCGTTCTCGAGCCGCTCGGTCTCACGCACCCGCAATACCTCGTGATGCTGGCGCTCTGGCAGCAGGATCCGAGGTCGGTGAAAGAGCTCGGAGCGGCGCTTCAGCTCGAACCCGCGACCCTCTCGCCCCTGCTCAAGCGGCTGGAGGCATCCGGTCTCATCGATCGACGACGCAGCGCGGCCGACGAACGGCGCCTCGACGTGACCCTCACCGAAGCAGGCCGGGCGCTGCGGTCACGGGCGGAGAGCATCCCGCAGACGATGATCGAGCAGTTGGGCATGCCCGTCGCCGAGCTCCAGGCGATGCAGGCGTCGCTGACGGCGATCATCGCGGCGGCGACGCGGTCGAGCGACTGAGACGACCGGTTCGAGTCTCAGGCCAGAGCGCGCTCGCGCACGCTGAGCCGGGCCACCAGCTGCGCGAGCTGGCCGTCCGGGGCACCCGGGTCCTCGGGGTGGAACTGCACCCCCGTGACCTGTGCGTCGGCATGCTCGACCGCCTCGACGACGCCATCCGGCGCCGTGCCGATCGCGACGAGACCCTCGCCCAGCCGGGCGACCGCCTGGTGGTGCGCGCTCTGTACGACGATCTCGGTCGCGTCCAGATCCGTCGACAGTCTGCTCGAGGAGTCGAGAGCCACGGTGTGCGCGGCCATGATGTCTCGAATGGGCGCACCGAGGTTCTTGTGGATGGTCTGGTTGCCGAGGTCCTGCACGACGTCTCCGCCGAGAGCGACGTTGATGACCTGGAGTCCCCGACAGATGCCGAGCAGAGGCGTGCCGCGTCGCAGCGCTCGGTGCACGAGCGCGATCTGACCCTCGTCGGCGGTCTCGAAGTGCTGGCTCTCGAAGGGGTAGTCCGCCGCTCCGCCATAGAAGCGAGGCGAGATGTCTTCGCCGCCCATGATCATGATGGCGTCGCTCGCGTCGGTGAGAGAGAGCAGTGATGCTGTTCCGACATCGGCGGCGGCGACACGGTTGACGAGCCAACCGTCATTCTCCGCAGCACGCACGGCTCGGGAGTTGAGCACCTCGACATAGGCGTGGTACTCGACATCGCGCGGGCGGTACCGGGTGACCTCGACGACGCTGAGTCGCTTCTCGGTGCGGGTGGGCATGCATCCATCATGCTGATTTCGACGCGCGCTCCCCAGCACACTCGTAACGCGGCGACACACAGTGTCGATACCGTCGAGACAGACCTCTGTTCTAGACTGCCTGCGATGTCCAGTAGCGATCGACGACGATTCTCCAGCCTCTCATCCCGCCTTCTCGCCGGGGTCGGACTCGTGCTCGCCCTGTTCGCACTTCAGGTGCCCTCGGCCGCTACGGCGACCGGACCGGTCGACCTGGACGGGGCATACATCGTCGACCGGTCGAGCGTGCTCGGTAGCCGGGCCGGCGAGGTGCAGGACGCTCTCGACGACCTCTCGGCCGACGAGAGCGTCAATCTCTTCGTCGTCTACGTCGACAGCTTCACCGGAGTAGACGACAGGCAGGCATGGGCCGACGACACGGCCATCAAGAACGATCTCGGCGTCAACGACGTGTTGCTCGCCGTGGCGACAGACGACCGGCTCTATCAGGTCTCCGTCGATCCGGGGTTCGCTCTGGATGACGCGCAGCTCTCGAGGCTGGCCACCACCTCGATCCAGCCGTCGTTGCGCGAGAACGACTGGGCTGGCGCCGCCATCAACACGGCTACCGGATTGGGTGAACTCCTCCGGGGAGATGATCTCTCCGCCCCGGTGATCGCACCGGGCCAGGAGACCGCGAATGGCTCGGGTGGCGGGTCGACCGTCTTGACCTGGATCCTCGGAGGCGCCGTCGTTCTGGTGGCGGCCATCGTCGGGCTCGTCTTTCTGCGGCGTCGAACGAAAGCCTCGGCAGAATCGGCGCGGTCCCGAGGATCCGGCCCTAGCCAGGAAGACCTCGATCGGCAGGTCGGCAGGCTGCTCGTGCAACTCGATGACGCGACCGCGAGCAGCGAACAGGAATTGGGTTTCGCCATCGCCCAGTTCGGAGACGACGCGACCGCGACGTTCGCGCAGACCCTGGAGAGCGCCAAGCAGAAGGTGCGCGAGAGCTTCGCGCTCAAACAGCGTCTCGACGACAGCACGCCCGATAGCGCAGAAGACCGGAGAGCATGGTCGCTGAGGATCATCGACCTGTGCACGAAGGCCGATGCCGAGCTCGACGCTCAGGCCGAGGCGTTCGCGGCGCTGCGCGAGCTCGAGAAGAATCCGCAGCCCGCGCTCGACGCCATCGCGACGGGCGTAGCAGCGGCCCGTCAGACCGCTCCGAGGGCGGCGTCGACCCTCGCCTCACTCACCGCGCGCTATGAGCCTCACGCACTCGCGACGGTCATCGAGAACGCGTCTCAAGCGGAGAAACTGTTGTCGTACGCCGACGCCACGGCGCGCGCCGTGCCGGATCTCGTCGCCGCCGGTCGCGCAAGCGAGGCGGCCGTGAGCATCCAACGTGCGCAGGGCGCGGTCGCGCAAGCCGGAGTCCTGTTCTCAGCGATCGACACCCAGGCGACCGCGTTGCAGAGCGCGGTCGCCTCGCTCACCTCGGCTATCGGAGAAGCGTCCAGCGACACAGCCGAAGCAAGGGCCCTGCTATCGACTCCCTCGGGCGCGGCCCGCGGCGCCGAATTGAGTCCGTTGATCGCCCAGCTGGAGGCGGCCGTGGCTCAAGCGCAGACCTCCGGTCCTTCGGATCCCGTTGCCGCGCTCCAGTCGCTCCAGTCGGCGAACGGGCCACTCGACGCGGCACTCGCGGTCGAGCGTGAGAAGGCGCAACGGTTGGCGCGCACGCAGGAACAGCTCTCGAGAACGCTCGCGGCTGCATCCGGCACCATCTCGGCGGTCAAGGAGTATGTCGTGACGCGCCGAGGGGCCGTCAGCGTCGATGCCCGCACCCGCATAGCCGAGGCCGAACGGCTGCTCACCGAGGCCTACGGCCTGCAGACGACAGATCCGGAACGGGCGTTGGCCTCCGCCACACAGGCGAACAGATTCGCGCAGACAGCCGATCAGTCCGCCCGCATCGATGTCGACGCCTACAGTCCTCCGTCGAGCCGGGGATGGCCCGACGACGACGGCGATTCGGCCGCGCTCGGAGGTCTCCTCGGGGGTCTGTTCTCGGGTGGCGGCTCGACGAGACGCTCGTCCTCCGGCGGCTTGTTCGGAGGATCATCAGGCTGGGGCGGCAGCTCGCGTTCCTCGGGTTCATCACGTTCCTCGCGGTCGTCGGGCTCACGTCGGAGTTCCTCGTCATCACGCTCAGGCGGTCGTCGCGGCAGCGGCGGGCGTTTCTAGCACACGCACGATCCACGGTCACAACCCAAGGAGAAGACAATGGCAAAGCAGTCCATCATCGGTCGCATCACGCAGCTCGCCAAGGCGAACATCAACGCTCTGATCGATCAGGCCGAGGATCCCCAGTTGATGCTCGATCAGCTCGTGCGCGACTACAGCGACAACATCGCCGATGCCGAGAGCGCCATCGCGCAGACCATCGGAAACCTGCGTCTGCTCGAAGACGACCACCGCGAAGACGTGTCGACGGCAGAAGACTGGGGTCGCAAGGCGCTCGCTGCAAGCCAGAAGGGCGACGAGCTCCGTGTCGCCGGCAACACTATCGACGCCGACAAGTTCGATGCTCTCGCCAAGGTGGCCCTGACGCGTCAGCTCCAGAGCGAAAAGGAGGCCGCCGACGCCGAACCCTCGATCGCCTCGCAGACCGAGGTGGTCGAGAAACTCAAGGCGGGCCTCAACGCCATGAAAGAGAAGCTCGGCCAGCTCACGCGCAAGCGCGACGAGCTCGCGGCGCGCGCCAAGACCGTCGAGGCGCAGAGCACGGTGCAGGATGCGCTGAAGAGCATCGATCTGCTCGACCCGACCAGCGACCTCGGCCGGTTCGAAGACAAGATCCGACGCGAGGAGGCGAAGGTGCGCGGCCAGGAAGAGCTCACGGCCTCGAGCCTCGACGCCCAGTTCGAGAGCCTCGACGATCTCGGGGAGCTCACCGAGGTCGATGCCCGTCTGGCGCAGCTGAAAGCGAAGAACCAGCCGGCTCGACCCATCGACGCGCCGGTCGAATAGCATCCGGTCCGACGCCCCGAAGACCGTGGAAGACTGAGCAGGTGCCAGCTACTTTCGTGATCGTGCCCCAGTGGCAGGGCTCCGGTTCGTCGAGGGCCATGCGCCTCGTCGACGGGGCGTCGGCCATCCAGGGCGATCTGCCCGCCGCAGCCACCAGAGTCGTCGATGTACCGATGGGCGCGGGCGAATCGCAGGGCACCGGCGTTCTGCGCTACACGGCCATCCAGTCCGTGCTCGCCAATCAGCGACGCGTGCTCGGCGCCACCGTCGGCCCGGTGGTGACGATCGGCGGCGATTGCGGCGTGGAGTTGGGAGCCGTCCCGCACGCCCTCGAGTCGTCCGGCGAATCGGTTGCCGTCGTCTGGTTCGATGCCCACGGTGACCTCAACTCGCCTGAGACCTCGCCGTCGCACGCGTTCCACGGAATGGTTCTGCGCGCTCTGCTCGGCGATGGTCCCGACGCGCTCCTGCCCTCCGTCCCACTGTCGAGCACACGAGTCGTGCTCGCCGGCACGCGGTCGCTCGACGACGACGAGGCCGCCTACATCGAGTCCGCGGGCCTGCGCGTGGTCTCGGTCGCCGAGCTCCAGGAGCCGGAGGCCGTGGTCGAGGCGGTCCTGCAAACGGGGGCGAGCTCCGTGTACATCCACGTCGACCTCGACGTCATCGACCCCGCCGGGATCGACGGCGTCGGCTACCCCGAACCGTTCGGACTCACCGTTCAGCAGCTCGTGCAGGCGATCTCGGCCATCCGTGCGCGGTTCGCGCTCGTCGGTGCCGGCATCACGGAGTTCGCTCCATCGACGCCCGAGTCCGCGTCCGACGATCTGCCCGGCATCCTCCGCATCATCTCGGCCCTCACCCGCCCCGTGCCGCGACAAGAAGAGAGCACCCCGTGACCGACTCCCCCCGGCCCCATGGGGCGCGGATCGTGACCGAACGACGCGGCCACGTTCTCCTGATCCAGCTCCACAGGCCTGAGAAGCGCAACGCGGCCGACTTCTCGATGCTGCAGCAGCTCTCGTCCGCCTACGGCGAGCTCGACTCCGATCCCGAACTGCGGGTGGGGCTCGTGCACGCTGCCGGTGATCATTTCACCGCCGGGCTCGACCTCGCCGACATCGGCCCGCGCATCACCGAATCGGGAATCGACTACGTCGATGACGACGGAATCAATCCGTGGCAGGTCTCGGGGCGCAGTCTCAGCAAGCCTGTCGTCATGGCGGTGCAGGGAATCTGCCTGACGCTCGGAATCGAGTTGATGCTCGCCAGCGACATCGTCGTCGCCGCCGATTCGACGCGCTTCGGACAGCTCGAGGTGAGCCGTGGCATCCTGCCCTTCGGCGGGGCCACCCTGCGTTTTCCCCGCGCCGTCGGCTGGGGGAACGCCATGCGCTGGATTCTGACGGGCGACATGTTCGACGCGGCGGAGGCCCTCAGAATCGGACTGGTGCAGGAGGTCGTTCCCGAGGGAACGCAGTTCGAGAGGGCGCTCGAGCTCGCCGAACGCGTGGCGGCGCAAGCGCCCCTCGCCGTGCAGGCCGCGCTCGCCAACGCCAGACTCGCCGTTCGCTCGGGCGACGCGGCAGCCGAGGCCGAGCTTCAGCCCGCTCTCGTTCGTCTCGCGTCGAGCGACGACGCACGGGTCGGTCTCGAGGCATTCGCAACCCGCACCACGGCTCGTTTCACAGGCCACTGAGCAAGGACACATCATGACAACGACCGAATACGACCTCATCGTCATCGGCGCGGGCGCCATCGGAGAGAACGTGGCAGACCGCGCCGTCCAGGGCGGCCTGCGCACGGCCCTCATCGAGAGCGAACTCGTCGGAGGAGAGTGCAGCTACTGGGCGTGCATGCCCTCGAAAGCCCTGCTGCGGAGTGGGTCGGTGCTGCGCTCGGCGCAGTCCGTGGAGGGTGCGAAGGAGGCGGTGACGGGAGACATCGACGTGTCCGCAGTGCTGAATCGACGCAACTCGTTCACCAAAGACTGGAAAGACGACAGCCAGGCGGACTGGGTCTCGAGCGCTGGCATCGACCTCATCCGCGGGCACGCGCGGTTCGTCGGCCGCAAGCGCATCGAGGTCACCGGTGCCGACGGAACGACGACCACCTACTCGGCGAAGCACGCCATCACGGTCTCGACCGGATCCGCGGCCCTGCTGCCCGACATTCCCGGTTTGGCCCAGTCCCGTCCGTGGACGAGTCGCGAAGCGACCAGCGCGCAGTCGATCCCGTCGCGACTCGCCATCATCGGCGGCGGTGTCGTGGCCGTGGAAATGGCCACAGCCTATGCCAGCCTGGGCGCCGTCGTCACTCTCCTCGTGCGTGGGGCGCTCCTCGACTCGATGGAGCCGTTCGCCGGCGAGCTCGTCGGATCGTCGCTCGCCGACCTCGGTGTCACCCTGAAGCTGCACACCTCGCCGACGTCGGTCGAAAGGCTTGCGGGCGGCGACGTCGTCGTTCACCTCGACGACGGATCGACCGTCACGTCCGACGAGCTTCTGGTGGCCACCGGACGCACGCCGCGCACGGAGGACCTCGGGCTCGAGACGATCGGGCTCACGCCCGGCGACTGGCTCACCGTCGACGACACCCTGCGAGTCGTCGACGGCAGCGGTCAGCCCTTCGACGGAGGCTGGCTGTACGCCACGGGCGATGTCAACCACCGCGCGCTCCTGACTCATCAGGGCAAGTACCAGGCGCGGGCCGCCGGCGACGTGATCGCGGCGCGCGCCGATGGCAGAGAGGTGTTCGACGAGCCGTGGGGCGCACACGTCGCCACGGCAGACCACCGCGCTGTTCCGCAGGTCACCTTCAGCGACCCGGAGGTCGCGTCGGTCGGATTGACCGTGGCTGCGGCAGAGAAGGCGGGGTACCGCACGCGCGTCGTCGACTACGAGATCGGCAACGTCGCCGGCGCGAGCGTACATGCCGACGGCTACACCGGCACCGCGCGCATGGTCGTCGACGAAGATCGCCGGGTCGTTCTGGGAGTCACCTTCGTCGGCCCCGACGTGGGCGAGATGCTGCACGCCGCCACCATCGCCGTCAGCGCCGAGGTCCCCATCGACCGACTCTGGCACGCGGTTCCGGCCTATCCGACGATGAACGAGATCTGGCTCCGCCTGCTCGAGACCTACGGTCGGCCCGTCGGCGCGTGAAGCCGATCTCGATTCCCGACGTCGCGCTGACCCGGGCAGTGAAGTCGGTCGTGCTGACTCCCCCATTGGCCCGCGCCGGCTACCTGTACGCCACGGCGGTGGCGCTCGTCTGGGGCTTCTCGCTCAGCACCGGAAAGGTGAGGCGCGTCGATGGTCTCTTCGTGTGCGAGGGCATGCCCACGTGGTCGTTCTCGAGGGGCGGATCGTGCGTGGGCGGGGTCTACCTCACCGACACGAACACGAAACCCGCCGTCCTCGAGCACGAGTCCGTGCACCGGACCCAGTGGAAGAAGTACGGAATGGTCTTCCCCGTCCTCTACTTTCTCGCGGGTCGAAACCCTCTGACCAACCGGTTCGAGATCGAAGCCGGTCTCGAGAAGGGCAACTATCGGTGACCGCGACGAGCCGTCCGTTGGCCGACGCCACAGTGGTGATCACCGGCGCGAGCTCAGGAATCGGACGAGCCGCGGCCGAAGAGCTCGGGCGTCGGGGGGCGCGCGTCGCCGTTCTCGGTCGCGATGCCGACCGAACCCGCGACGTGGCCGCATCCATCACGAATGCCGAGCCGTTCGTGGCGGATTTCGCATCGTTGGCCGACGTGCGGCGCGTGTCGAGCGAGCTGCTCGAGCGCTTCGACCGCATCGATGTGCTCGCCAACAACGCGGGTGGCCTCGTCTCGCGCCGCACGCAGACGGTCGACGGCCACGAGAAGACGTTCCAGGTCAACCACCTCGCGCCCTTCCTCCTCACCCGTCTTCTGCTTCCTCGACTTCGAGAGACAGCAGCCGCAGGGCACCCTGTCACCGTGATAGCCACGGGGAGCGTGGCGAATCGATGGGGTCGGCTCCGGCTCGACGACCTCGATTCCCGCGCGAGGCCGTGGCTCGGCGGATGGCAGGCCTACGGCTCGGCCAAGACCGCGGTGCTGCTCGGCACGCGAGAACTCGCTCGCAGAACTCGCGGCAGTGGCATCACCGCATACGCTTTTCATCCGGGGTTCGTCACGACCTCGTTCGGTGCCGACTCGTGGATGCTCCGGCTCGGCAACGCGCTCGGCAACGGCGGCCTCGGAATCACTCCGGAGACCGGCGCGGTGCCGTTGATCGAGTTGGCATCGGCCGCCATCCCTCCCGCCCCGAGCGGAACGTACTTCGACGGGCTGGTCCCCAACGGGAGAACGAGCGGCGCCGCACGCGATGACACCCTCGCGTCACGTCTCTGGGGGGTATCCGAGAAACTCGTCGATCTCGAGGTCGTCACCGACTGACCGGGCCGTGCGGAAACGTTTCCATGTAGCCGCTACTATGGCGGAGTTACCCGCTTCACCCGACATCTTCCCCTTCCCCTCTTCGCCTCAGAACCCCCCGAGGATTCCTGTGACTTCTGCCCCGATTCCGGTGCTCTCCATCACTGACGCACGCGAGCGACTCACGTCGCTGAAAGCCGTGCTGTTCGACCTCGACGGAGTACTCACACCGACCGCCGACGTGCACATGTCGGCATGGGCCCGTCTCTTCTCTCCTTACCTCGCCTCGCGCGGCATCGACGAGCCGTACACCGACGCCGACTACTTCGCCTATATCGACGGCAAGCCGCGTTACGACGGCGTGCGCTCGTTTCTGGCCTCGCGCTCCATCACGCTTCCGGAGGGCACGCCTGATGACGCTCCCGAACTCGAGACCGTCTGCGGTCTGGGCAACCGCAAGAATTCGGCGTTCACAGAGTCTCTCGAATCCGACGGCGTAGCTCCGTACCCCGGGTCTCTGCGCTTTCTCGATGCGATCACCGACGAGGGACTCCTCGTGGCCGTCGTGTCGAGCTCGCGCAATGCCGAACCCGTGTTGCGTGCGGCGGGCATCCGCGATCGTTTCGAGGTGGTCGTCGATGGTCTCGTCGCGGCTCGCGAGGGTCTCGCGGGCAAGCCCTCTCCGGCGACCTACGCCTACGGCGCGGCGCTGCTCGGGCTGTCTCCTCAGCAGTGCGTCGTCGTCGAGGACGCCCACTCCGGAGTACAAGCCGGACGCGATGGTAAATTCGGTCTCGTACTCGGGGTGAACCGCGGCGCCGGCACGGCCGAACTCCTCGAAAGCGGCGCCGACATCGTGGTCGACGACCTCGCCGAGCTGCTTCCCCTTACTCCTTCAACCTCGACTCCTACCCCAGGGGAACCCGCATGAATCTGATCTCCCGCGACCCGCTCGACCGCAACCGTTTTCCCCTCGACGAGTGGGCGCTCGTCGAGACGGACTTCAGCTCGAAGGACATGGGCCGCACCGAGACCCTCTTCGCCATCGGCAACGGCTACCTGGGACTCCGAGGCAACGTCGACGAGGGGCGCGACGGCCACGAGCACGGCACCTACATCAACGGGTTCCACGAGACGTGGCCCATCAGGCACGCCGAAGAGGCCTTCGGCTTCGCCCGGGTCGGCCAGACCATCGTCAACGCCCCCGACGCCAAGATCATCCGGCTCTATGTCGACGACGAGCCGCTGGTCCTGACCGAGGCCGATCTGCCGATGTACGAGCGTCGGCTCGACTTCGCCGACGGCATCCTGTGCCGCTCTCTGGAATGGCGCACGCCGTCCGGCAAACGGGTACTGATCAACTCGCGTCGCATGGTCTCGTTCACCGATCGTCATCTGGCGTTCATGGACTACGAGGTGACCCTGCTCGATGCCGACGCCTCGGTCGTCATCTCGAGCCAGATCCTCAACAGGCAGGACGGTATCGACGAATACCACGCTCCGACCGCCGCGTCGAAGGACTTCGACCCGCGCAAGGCCGAGGCATTCACCGATCGTGTCCTCCAGCCACGCTACAAGCGCGACGAGGACGGCCGTTATGTGCTGGGCTACCGCTGCACGAATTCGGGCATGACGATCGCCTGCGGGGCGGACCACACGATCGAGACCGAGAACGAGTTCGAGGAGTCGTCCCAGATCGGCGACGATCTGGCCAAGCACGTCTATCGGATCCGTGCCCACCAGGGCAAGACCATCCGCATCACGAAGACGGTGAGCTACCACACGTCGTCCGGAGTTCCCACGCGCGAACTCGCGGACCGCTGCGATCGCACTCTCGACCGCGCGCGTGACGAGGGCATGGAGTCGTTCGTCGAGCGCCAGCGCGAGTGGCTCTCGGAGTTCTGGGCCCGCACCGACGTGGTGCTGCCCGGGCAGCCGGTCCTCCAGCAGGCCACGAGATGGAACCTGTTCCAACTCGCGCAGGCATCCATGCGTGCCGACGGCCAGGGAGTCTCTGCCAAGGGTGTCAGCGGATCGGGCTACGGCGGCCACTACTTCTGGGACACCGAGGTGTACGTACTGCCGTTCCTCACGTACACGTCGCCGATCGCCGCGCGCAACGCTCTCCGCTTCCGTCATGCCATGCTCGACCATGCCCGCATGCGTGCGACCGAGCTCAACCAGCTCGGCGCCCTGTTCCCGTGGCGCACCATCAACGGTCTCGAGTCGAGCGCGTATTACGCCGCCGGCACGGCGCAGTACCACATCGATGCCGACATCTCTCATGCGCTCACCCAGTACGTCTCGGCCACGGGCGACGAGGACTTCCTCGCTCGGGAGGCCATCGACATCCTGGTCGAGACCGCGCGGATGTGGGCCGACCTCGGGTTCTGGCGGGCCAACGGCGGCGATATCTTCCACATCCACGGCGTGACCGGTCCCGACGAGTACACCACCGTCGTCAACGACAATCTGTACACCAACGTCATGGCACGCTCGAATCTGCGCTCCGCCGCGGCGGCCGTCACACGTATCCGCGAAGAAGACCCCCAGGCGTACGACCGTATGGTGGCGCGGGTCAAGTTCGACGAGGCCGAGATCGACGAGTGGTCGCGTGCCGCCGAGGCGATGCACATTCCGTTCGACGAGAATCTGCGCATCCACCCGCAGGACGCCCAGTTCCTCGAGAAGGAGCGCTGGGATCTCTCGCACACTCCGCCCGAGAAGCGCCCGCTCCTTCTGCACTTCCACCCGCTGGTGATCTACCGCTTCCAGGTGCTCAAGCAGGCCGACGTCGTTCTCGCTCTCCTGCTGCAGGGCGACCAGTTCACGGCCGCAGAGAAGCGTGCCGACTTCGATTACTACGATCCGATCACCACCGGCGACTCGACGCTGTCGGCCGTTGTGCAGTCGATCATCGCGGCCGAGGTCGGGTACTCGAGCTTGGCGCTCAGATACTTCACCTCGGGCCTCTTCGTCGATCTGGCGGATCTGCACAACAACACCGCCGACGGCGTTCACGTCGCCTCGACGGGCGGGGTGTGGAGCGCGCTGGTCTACGGATTCGGAGGCTTCCGTGACCACGGCGGTCGCGTCACGATCGACCCGCGGTTGCCCGAGGAATGGCAGGGACTCACCTACCGCATCACGCTGCGTGACACTCGGATCCGAGTCGACCTGCGGCAGGCCGACATCGAGCTGACGGTCGAGGACGGCGACAGGGCCACGGTCTTCGTTCGTGGCGAGCGTGTGACGGTGCAGGCGGGCGAGCCCGTTCTTATCGGACTCGATCACCAGGGGCCACGGCTGCCGGGCGCTCCGAGGGCCGCCGACGTCGAGGGCAATCTCAGGGCAGATGGAAGTGTCATCACCTCGTCACTTCCGACCATCTCGCTCGACACCTCCGAGGCCGGCCTGCTCGAGCCCATCGACTGATACGCGGTGTCGCGGGCGCTAACGTGGAGGGTGTGAGCACCTCAACGCAGTCCCTCGAACTCCGCACATTTCAGGCAGGCCGCGACGGTGAGACCGCCGACGGGCCGACCGCTGGTTGGCTCGAGGCGGACTTCCTCGGCTTTCTCGGACGCCGACCGACAGAGGCGCACGCCGCTGCCCTGGGGGGATACCTCCGGGAGGACGGTCAGGAACTGACGGGCGTGTACGACACCGCGTCGCCCGAGCACTCGTTGCGCCCCGACATTCCCGTGGCCACGTTCGCCTCGTTCGAAAAGCCCCTCACGGTGAGCCCCGGGGTGCAGCTGAAAGCCCACCTCATCTCGTCCGTCACCGTCCGCGCCACGCATCGGCGCCGCGGCATCCTCCGCCGCATGATGACAGAGGATCTCCGGCGCGCCGCCGAAGCCGGGTTCGCCGTCGCGGCCCTCACTGCATCAGAGGCATCGATCTATCGTCGCTTCGGCTTCGGGGCGGCAACGTGGGTGCACGAGCTGACCGTCGACACCGACGCGCGTTTCGCTCTCATGAAAGCACCCTCCGGCCGGTGCAGCGTCGTCGATCCACGCGATATCCCCGCCCTCGCTGGCACCGTCTTCGATGCCTTCCATGCGAGCCAGCCGGGATCCATAGGCCGGCACGCCCAGTATTCCGACCGTATCTCCGGCACACTCACCGACGAAGGCGAAGAAGACCGGGCGCGGCGGGCTGCTGTGCACTACGACGAGAGCGGCGTCGTCGACGGCTACGTCACCTACCGATTCGGCGGGTGGGAGACGAAACCTCACGCGATCGAGGTCAACGACCTCGTCGCCGCTACGGGCGATGCCTATCTGGCGTTGTGGCAGTACCTCGCCTCGGTCGACTTGAGTACTCGGGTGACGTTCTCGTCTGGTGCGCCCGACGATGCTCTGCGCTGGGCGCTTGTCGACCCGCGAGTGCTGACGGTCACGAATGTCGAGGATCGGATCTGGCTGCGCATCCTCGACCCCATAGCGGCGTTCAGCGCTCGGCGGTACACCTCCGATGGGGAGGTCACGTTCCGGGTTGTCGACTCCCTGGGATTCGCGGACGGCTTCTACAGGCTGACCGCCGCGGAGGGCGCGGGGTCACTCGAACGCATCGGCTCCGGTTCCGTCGACATCGAGATGGATGCGTGGGTGCTCGGCGCCCTGTACCTCGGCGGCGCGGATCCGCGCGTGGCCGCAGCGGCGGGTGCCCTGAGCGAGGTCGTTCCGGGCTCCGCAGAGACGCTGCAGCGTCTTCTCGCCCCGGCGGTGCCGGTCTACTGCAACACCGCGTTCTAGACGAGGGCCTGGCCCCGAGAACCGAAAAGCCGACGAGCTCGGACTACCGAGCGAGCGTTTCGCGGCTGGAACCGAGTCGTTCAGCGAGGTCGGCTCGAAGATCGTCGATGCGCGCGGCCTCTCCGCCGAGCCACACGCAGAGTTCGGCTCCATCGGCCACAACATCGCCCGTGGTCATCTCGCTCACCCACGCTCGGACAGCGCGGCCGAGCACCTGCCCGGGAGTACCGGTGCGCACGTCGCGCGCCAACCAGCTCACGGTGATGCGTTCGGGTGACTCGAGGGCGATGACGTCGAGCGCCGTCTCCACCTCGATGAAGATCTGCCCGCGTGCGGTATCCGGGAGAGTCTCTATGAGGCCCTGAATGACGGGAATGATCGTCGAATCGCCTGCCAGCAGTACGCGCCCGGCGGTCGTGGGCATGGCTCCCGCCTCGGTCATCAGAACTCTCATCGAACTTAGTATAGGCATACCTAACCTACGAAGAGAATCCCCCTATGACCAGATCGGCGGATGCTTCTCCTCCCACCGCAGCCGACGCTCGAGCTGCCGCGCGATAGACAGGAGGACGCTCTCTCCCCCGGGTCGGCCGATGAGCTGCATGCCGATCGGAAGAGAATCGGAACTCGTGCCGACCGGCAGTGTGATGGCCGGAAGCCCGGCGGCGTTGACGTACGACGAGAACGGCGAGTACTCCACCTGCTGGGCGAAGTTGCGTTCTGGATCGGCGGCGTCGTACCAGCCGATGGGACGTGGAAGAAGGGCGAGGGTCGGCGTGAGCACAGCATCGAATCCAGAGAATCGATCGATGGTGCGACGTTCGAAACGAGACAGCTCGGCGAGTGCCTGCGCGAGCTGCACGGCCGTCAGCTCGCGGCCGCGGCGACGAAGCCAGCGGGTGAGCGGTTCAACGTCGCCATCGGCATCCGCATCGGCTTCGGCTTCGATGGGCGCGCCGGACTCGATCCGGATCTGGGCCGCGCCGGCCTGCCAGACGGTCGTGAACGCCGAGCCGTACTCGGGAGCCGGTTCGAGCCCGACCTCCTCGATCCCGTGATCGAGGGCCGACAGCAGAGCGACCGTATCGGCGAGCACCGCCGTGATCTCGGGGTCGATGACGAGCTCGTGCGAGCTCGACCACGGGGAGTCGACGCAGACCCCGATCTGAAAGCGGCCCTCGCCTCTGATGGCGAAACCCAGAAAGTCGCCGTCATCCTCGCTCGGAGCACGCAGGGCGAAGTGATCGTCGATCACCGAGCCCCGGCGTCCGATCATTCCATCGAGCAGGAAAGCCGCATCCACGACGCTGCGAGCGATAGGCCCAGCGACCGGGAGCCCGCCGAGCGCGTCGATGCCCGACAGAGCCGGGACGCGCCCGCGCGAGGGCTTGATCCCGACGAGCCCGCATGCCGCCGCGGGGATGCGGATCGACCCGCCGCCATCCGACCCCGGTGCGAACGGGAGCAGCCCGGCGGAGACGGCGGCAGCCGCTCCCCCGCTCGACCCTCCCGGACCGAGATCGAGATTCCACGGGTTGCGGGCTGGCGGAGCCAGAAGGGTCTCGCTGTGGCTCGTCATACCGAATTCGGGTGTCGCCGTCTTGCCGAGGCTGATGCCGCCCGCTTCGTCGAGGACTCCGGGCAGCTCGTCGCTCGCCTCGGGAACGAAGTTGGCGAACGCGCGCGAACCGAATGTCGTGCGCACTCCCTCCCTCCTCCACAGGTCTTTGTCGGCGAACGGCATGCCCCACAGGCGCGTCGACCGAGGGACATGCATCTCGACGTGGCGGGCGCGCTCGAGCGCGCGCTCGGCCGTCACGGTGAAGAACGCGCCGAGCTCGCCGTCGCGTGCCCCTATGCGGTCGAGGTAATGCTGGGTCAGTTCGACCACGCCGAGCTCTCCTCGCTGCAGGAGGCGGTACTGGTCGAGGGCCGAGAACTCGTGCGGGGCGGTCATGAATCGAGCCTAGTTCTAGGCTGGAGATCGTGACCTCGATAAGCACCGGGACTCTGCCCGAAGACGACCGACCGGAACCGCCCGAACGCGGCGGCGAACGCGAGATGCTCGATGGGTTCCTCGACCTGCAGCGCGCGACGGTCGTCTACAAGGCCACCGGTCTCAGCGACGCCGACGCCGGGCGACGCCTCCTGCCCTCGCTGACCACGGTGGCGGGCCTCATACGGCACCTCGCCGATGTGGAACGTTCCTGGTTCCGAGAGGTCATGGACGGCGAAGCGATGATCTCGTATCGCTGGTCTGACGAAGACCCCGATGGCGAGTTCAGGATCAGCGAGAAAGACACGCTCGCCGAGATCATCGCCGACTACGAGAAGGCGGTCGCAGAGTCCCGAGCAGTGCAGCTGAGGCACTCGCTCGACGATCGCTGCCAGGGTCGCGAGGCCCGTTTCACCCTGCGCTGGATCACGGTGCATCTCATCGAGGAGACGGCACGCCACATCGGTCACATCGACATCCTGCGCGAGATGCTCGACGGAGCAACAGGCGAATGATCGGGTGCCGAGCGGCGAGACCCCGGTCGATCGAACTCTCTTCTACTTCAGCGACTTCTGCAGCATGACCGTGCCGAGCCACCGGTTGAACTTGAATCCGACGCGGCCGAGGCGACCGACCTCCTTGAATCCGAAGCTCTCGTGCATCTTCAGCGAGGCTTCGGCGCCCTGATCCGCGATCACGGCGAGCACCTCTTTGATGCCCACAGCCTTGGCCCGGGTCAGGAGTTCTGCCATCAGCGCCTTGCCGAGACCCTTGCCCGTGGCGGCCGGGCCGAGGTAGATCGAGTTCTCGACGGTGCGACGGTACGCGGCCTTCTCCTTCCACGGGGCGACATAGGCGAAACCGAGGATGTTACCGCTCGGCGACACAGCGACGAGAAAAGGGAATCCGAGCTTGGAGACCCACGCGAATTTGGAGCGCCAGGCCTTCAACGACATCGGATCCTCGTCGAAGGTGACGGTGCTGTTCGCCACGTAGTGGTTGTAGATCTCGCGCACGTCAGGGAGGTCGCGAGTCGTCGCGTCACGAATGACGTATTCGAACTTCGGCGGCGGCGGGGTCTTTGGGCGCAAAGCTGGCGGCAGTCTGCGTCGCGGCTGGTACTCCTCTTCAAGCATTGTGCAAGCCTATTCCGCCGCGGTCTCGAGCGACCAGTCGACAGGCTGCGCGCCCTGCGTTTCGAGCAGTGTGTTTGCTCGACTGAATGGCCGCGATCCGAAGAAACCGCGACTGGCGGAGAGAGGGCTGGGATGCGCCGACTCGATGAACGGGGTGTCTCCCAGAAGCGGTTTGAGTGCCGCTGCATCTCTACCCCAGAGGATCGATACGAGCGGCTCGCCACGAGAGGCGAGGGTACGCACGGCGAGATCCGTCACTCTCTCCCAGCCCTTTCGCCGGTGCGAGCCTGCATCACCCGGGCGCACGGTGAGCACCCTGTTGAGCAGCATCACCCCGGAACGCGACCACGAACTCAGATCTCCGTGTGCCGGCGGCTCGACCCCGAGGTCGTCGCGCAGTTCTCGGTAGATGTTCTGCAGGCTGCGCGGCAGCGGACGCACGTGGGCATCGGTCGCGAAAGACAGGCCGATCGGATGCCCGGGCGTCGGATACGGGTCCTGTCCGACGATGAGCACACGGACCTGCGCCAGCGGAAGACGGAATGCTCGGAACACATTGCGACCGCTCGGCTGGTAGCCGCGCCCCTCAGCGACCTCGGTGCGCAGGAACTCGCCCAGCGCGACGATGGTCTCCTCCTCCGGGGACAGCGCCTCCGCCCACGATGGGTCGATCAGTCCCTCGTCGACCAGTGTGCGCAGAGAACCGGCCATCGATCAGCCGACGCCGATCGTCGAAACCCGAACGGTTCCGTTCTCTCGTGTGACAGACCAGACGCTGCCTGATCCGACCACGCGTAGCGAGCTCTCCCCCACGATCAGCGCTGTGTGCTCATCGATGGCCAGTCCGCCGTCGACCACCGCGGCCTCCGTCGCCGCGATGAGTCGAGCGACGGTGCCCCACTGCGCGGCGTGAACGTCGATCGCCGTATCGATGAGCCCGATGCCCTCGGCTACGGTGACCTGCTCGATCTCCTGGGCCGCATCGACCGGGCAGACCTGCACCTCGCCGATCTTCCACCCGCCGATCAGTGCTCCGTCGCTGACCACGGCAGCGCCGGCCGACATGCCGAAGTAGGGAACGCCGGACTCCACGAGCGCACGGATGGCCGCAAACGACGACGCCAGGCTCTCGCGATAAGCGGGCACGAGACCGCCCCAGACGACCAGGCCGTCGAGGTCGACGAGGAGCGACTGATCGATCGGTGCGCCTTCCGGGGCGAGTACGGCGATCGGATCGATCTTGCCGAGAGTGCCGAAGACCGCAGACAGCTCCACGAACTTCTCCGGGCCGTCGCCATCGCGAACGAGCACGATGGCCACGCGGGGGCCATCGAGACGACCCGCTTCGGTCGCCCTCTGGGTGGCCTCGTCGAGGAAGGGACGGAAGACCGCCCCATCGTCGTCGAAAGGCCAGCCGCCGCCGGAGAGGTGGATGGACATCAGACGGTGACCGGAGGATGCGCCGACCACGGGAACACTATCCACCGATCGGTCTTGCGCCAGAAGAAGTCGGGTTCGATCACGGATCGAGGCTTCGAGTACAGCGTCGCCGTCTTGACGATGACTCCGACGTTCTCGAGCAGTCCGACGACCATCGCGAGCGTGCGTCCGGAGTCGGCGACGTCGTCGACCAGGAGGATGTTCTTGCCGATGAGAGCGGTGTTGTCGAGCATCGGCGGAAGGAGAATCGGTTCGGGCAGCGTGGTCTCGATGTCGGAGTAGAACTCGACGTTGAGACTGCCGCAGCTCTTGGTTCCGAGAGCGTAGGCGAGGGCGCCGGCTGGCAGGAGGCCACCGCGGGCGATAGCGATCACGAAGTCCGGAACGAAACCGCTTCCGAGAACGTCCCGCGCGAGATCCCGAGAAGCGTCACCGAACTCCAACCACCCGAGGACCTCTCTCTCGGGTTCGGCCGCAGGGGCCAGATCGGCAGTCGTCTTCTCGTCGCTTCGAACCATGCCTCATACGGTACCGGGTTTCTCACCCGTCACAGCGCGAGTAATATCCGCTCATGACGACCGAACCGGGCAGGCGGCGATTCGTCGCGACGCGATCTCTCGGCACGACGTCCGTGGGTGTCACGGCGAGCCTCATCGGCTACTTGTTCCTCGTCGAGATCACCAGCGGCATCCTTCAGGGCTACTACATCCCCCTCATTCCCGACCTGGTGAAGCATCTGGGAATCGTCGATGCAGACTTCAACTGGTTCGAGGCCGGTCAGCTTCTGGTGGCTGCTCTCGTCGTACCCATCATCGCGAAGCTCGGCGACATGTGGGGCCACAAGCGGATGCTGCTTCTCACGACGGTTCTGACGGCCGCGGCGAGCTGGTGGCTCGTCGTCGCAGACGACTTCGTGTCGTTTCTCATCGCGTGGGCGCTGCAGGGATTCTATGTGGTGTGGCTGCCGCTCGAAGTGGCGCTGATCTTCGAACGAGGTCGTCGTACCGGCCGTGCCGCGTCGCAGACCCGTCGCGCCGCCGGCCTGCTCGTCGTCGCTCTCGAGGCAGGCGCGATCCTGGGCGCACTGGCGGGTGGCCGTGTCTTCGCGGCATTCGGCGACGCCGTCGGCCCCACCCTGATGATTCCCGCGATCGCCGTCACCCTCGTCTTCTTCGTGGTGCTGTTCGGCGTTCCCGAATCGTCGCCTCATCCCGGGCGCTCTCTCGATCTCGCGGGCTTCTCGATCCTCACCGCCGGCCTGCTGCTCATTACGTCCGGGCTGACATTCCTCCGAATCAATGGTCCTGAGACCTGGTGGGTCTGGGCGCTCATCGTGGTGGGGGCTCTCGTCTTCGTGCCGTTCGTGCAGTTCGAGCGGCGACAGTCCGATCCGGCGATCGACATGAGGGTGCTCGCGCAGCCCTCCATGTGGCCGGTTCAGCTCACGGCTGCGCTCATCGGAATCAGCCTGCTGGGTGCCCAGGCGCCGCTCAGTACCTTTGCAGGCACGAATCCGGTCAACGGATACGGCCTGGGTCTCGCGGCCAGCGATATATCCAACCTCATCGGCGCGTACCTCGTGTCGATGATCGTCGGAGCGATCCTCTTTCCGATCGTGTCGACCTGGGCGACCCCGCGGGTCGCGCTCATCGGGGGCGCCTTCCTCGTTGCGCTCGGCTACCTCCTCTTCCTGCCTTTTCACGACTCGACTCCGCAGGTGGTCGTCAACATGGTCGTGGCGGGACTCGGATCGGGAGCCTTGGTCGGCGCGCTCCCCAGCGCAGCCGCCGCGGCAGCTCCCCGTGGTCAGACGGGCGTCGCCGCAGCACTCACGAACACGACGAAGACGATCGGTGGCTCGTTCGCCTCAGCGGTCTTCGGCGTCGTGCTCTTCGCCGGAGCGTCCTCGATCACCGCCACCGCGTCGAGCCTTCTCGGCTATATGCAGGTGTGGGCCATTTGCGGCCTCGGTGCACTCACCGCGGCCATCCTGCTCTTCTTCGTACCGCGCCTGGCGTTTGCCGACCCCGTCGCCCCAGAGGAGGGACCGACGGAGCTCGGGTCAGCCTCGAATCAGCCCCGGTGATCCTCGGGGCGCACGTGGAGCGCTCCCCGATGCACCTTGTGCGGCGCCGACTGCGCAACGGGCTTGATCACGACGAGGTCGAGAGACACGTGCGGGGGCTGCTCGACCATCGACACGATGACCCGTGCGACGTCGTCGGCGACCAGAGGATCGGGCACGTTCGCGTACACGCTCTCTGCCCGCTCCCTGTCGCCTCCGAATCGGTTCAGCGAGAACTCTTCGGTGTAGACCATGCCGGGCGCGATCTCGAGCACGCGGATGGGCTCGCCGCTCACCTCGAGCCTCAGCACCTCGAGCATGGCGGCCGCCGCGAATTTGGCAGCGTTGTAGCCGCCGCCGCCCTCGTAGGCCGTATGTCCCGCAATAGAGGTCACGGTGATGATGTCGGCGACATCGCCGTCGCGGACCGACTCGCGTAGCTGTGGCAACAGGGCCGAGATCACTCTCTTGACGGCCACCACATTCACCTCGTACATCCAGGCCCAGTCGTCGACATCGCCGTTCTCGATCGAGTCGAGACCGCGCGCTCCCCCGGCGTTGTTCACCAGGGTGTTGACGCCGCCCGTCTCCTCGACGTACGCGGCAAGGGCATCGACCTCGCTCTGCACCGTCAGGTCTGCGACGAAGTACCGGGCGCCCGTGCGCTCGGCGAGCGCTTCGAGTCGATCCCTGCGTCGCGCCACGCCCACGACATCCCATCCGGCGGCACGCAGTGCGACCACCGTGGCCTCTCCGATACCCGAGCTTGCTCCGGTGACGACCGCGCGACGAATCATTGACCTACCTCTTTCGACAAGGTTCGAACTCCGCTTCCACGGTAGTGCGTTCGAGACTCCCTCTCCGACCGTGCGATGCGAGGCCGTTTCAGGCCGAAGCTAGGCTGGTCGCCGTGACATCTCCTCAGCAGCCGCGCCAGCCGGGCGGCGCCGTGCTCGCCGCCGGATCGAAGCAGCGCCTGCCGTTGTGGGACAACGCACGGTACCTCGCGATCACCCTGGTGGTGGTCGGTCACGCCATCCTGCGGCTGATCGACGCGTCCGACACGTCGTACAGCGTCTACATCATCATCTACGCCTTCCACGTTCCGGTCTTCGTTCTCGTCAGCGGGTACTTCGCCAAGGCGAGCCCTCCCGGCGCGAAGCAGCTCAAACGGCTGGTCACCGATCTCGTGTTGCCGTATCTGATCTTCGAGACCATCTGGACCCTGGTGCGATGGGCGGTCGTCGGAACCCTGAACCTCGATCTCGCGCAACCGTCGTGGACCCTGTGGTTCATCCTCTCCCTCATCGCCTGGCGCATCGGGCTCCCCTACCTCGCACAGCTGCGCTACCCGCTCCTGATCAGCGTGGGAGTATCGGTCTGGGCGGGATACATCGGGGATATCACCTCGGAGTTCGCCATTTCGCGCACCCTCGGCCTTCTGCCCTTCTTCGTGCTCGGATGGCGCCTACGGGGCAGCGATCTGACACGCCGGTGGCTGTCATGGTCTCCATCCACGGTCATCTGGTGGCGCGTCGGCGCTGCAGCACTGTTCGCCGCCGTCGCCATCGTCGTCTTCACCGGCATCGACTTCTGGCGAGAAATCGGAATCCGACAGTTCCTGCTCTTCGACGAGTCCTACGCCGCAGTGGGATACGACCACTGGTGGGCCGGCGGCGTGCGCCTCGCCGTGATCGTCGTCGCCGTCATCCTGTCGTTCGCCTTCCTCGTGCTCGTGCCGCGCCGTCGGACGGTCTTCACCGACCTGGGCCAGGCGACGCTGTACATCTACCTCCTGCACACGTTCGTTCTGTACCCGTTCCGGGAGTCCGGCGTACTCGAAGGCGACGTGCCCATCTGGTATCTGCCGGCCATGATCGTGTTCGCGATCGTCGTCACGTTCCTGCTGGCCTCTAAGCCGGTGCGCACACTCCTCAGGCCGCTCGTCGAGCCGCACCCTCGCTGGCTGTTACGTCGTGTGTCCCCGTCCGTTGACGCCCGTGGGCCCGGTTCCTAGGCTCGCCTGAGAGCGATCAGCTCTCGCATTCGCCCCAAGGAAGCAGGACTCATGAGCGACAACGACGCCAGCTGGAAATTCGAGACCAAGCAGATCCATTCGGGTGCGGCTCCCGACCCGGTGACGAATGCCCGCGCCACACCCATCTATCAGACGACCTCTTACGTCTTCAACAACTCCGACCACGCGAAGAACCTCTTCGCGCTCGCGGAATTCGGCAACATCTACACGCGCATCCAGAACCCCACGCAGAACGTGGTGGAGGAGCGCGTCGCCGCGCTCGAGGGAGGGACCGCCGCACTACTCGTCGCCTCCGGTCAGGCCGCCGAGACATTCGCCGTGCTGAACATCGCCGAGGCCGGTGACCACATCGTGTCGAGTGCGTCGATCTACGGCGGCACCTACAACCTCTTCAAGTACACGCTGGCGAAGCTCGGCATCGAGACCACGTTCGTCGAGAACCAGGACGACGCCGAGGAGTGGCGCCGTGCGGTGCGCCCCAACACGAAGCTCTTCTTCGCTGAGACGATCGGCAACCCGAAGATCAACATCCTCGACATCGAGCTCGTCGCCGAGGTCGCCCACGCGTCGGGCGTGCCGCTCATCGTCGACAACACGATCGCCACGCCCTATCTGATCCGCCCCTTCGAGCACGGTGCCGACATCATCGTCCACTCCGCCACCAAGTTCCTCGGCGGTCACGGCACGGTCATCGGCGGTGTGATCGTCGACGGCGGAAAGTTCGCGTGGAGCAAGAACCCCGAACGATTCCCCGGCCTCACCTCGCCAGACCCGTCGTATCACGGCGTGAACTACGCAGAGGCGCTCGGCGATGGGATCGCGTACATCATCAAGGCCCGCGTGCAGCTGCTCCGCGACCTCGGCTCATCGATCGCCCCGGCCAGCGCGTGGCAGCTCATCCAGGGCATCGAAACGCTCAGTCTGCGCATCGAACGCCACGTGCAGAACGCGCAGGAGGTCGCCGAATGGCTCGATGCACACGACGACATCGCCACGGTCTACTACGCGGGCCTGCCTACTAGCCCCTGGTACGCCACAGCCAACAAGTACGCGCCGAAGGGCGTCGGCGCCGTTCTGTCATTCGAACTGAAAGGCGGGGTGGATGCCGGGCGCGCGCTGGTCGACAACCTCACGCTGTTCAGCCACCTGGCCAACATCGGCGACGTGCGCAGTCTCGTCATCCACCCCGCCTCGACGACCCACTCGCAGTTGACGCCCGAGCAGCAGCTCACCTCGGGTGTGACCCCCGGTCTCGTGCGGCTCTCGGTGGGGCTCGAGAACATCGACGACATCAAGGCCGATCTCGAGGCCGGCCTGAGCGCGGCCCGCGAGGTGGCGCGCGCCAACGCCATCGTCTAATTCGCTCGTCCGCTCCCGCCGGCGTCCCGGCCCGACGTAACATTCGGGCCGCGACGCTCGCTGCACGCCAGAATGAAGTGATATGGACTGGCAGACACCCGAAGACACCGTCCCGAGCGGCTTCGTCACCGACGCACAGATCAGGTCGATCCTCGGCAAGCCGCCCGCATCCGGCGCCTGGCGCGACGGCGACCCGATCGGCAGCCGCACGTTCGTGTCTATCGGTTCGTTCGACTTCGAGATCGGAACGAGCATCCCGGATGTCCGCATCGCGTACGAGACGCTCGGCACGCTCTCGCCCGAGCGCGATAACGCGGTTCTCGTTCTGCACGCCCTGACGGGTGACAGCCACCTCGTCGGACACGCCGCACCCGGGCATCCGACCGACGGCTGGTGGGGCGGCATCGTCGGGCCGGGTCTGGCGATCGACACGAACCGGTGGTTCGTCGTCAGCCCCAACATGCTGGGAGGCTGCCAGGGAAGCACCGGACCGGCGTCGCTCGGTCCCGACGGAATCGAATGGGGCGCGTCCTTTCCGTACACGACCATCTCCGACCAGGTGCGTGCGCAGCTCGCGTTCTCCGACGCGATCGGGATCGATCGCTGGGCCGCAGTCGTCGGAGGTTCCATGGGAGGGATGCACGCGATCGAGTGGGGCGTCGCCCACCCCGAGCGCATCGATCGACTGGCGGTGATCGCGGCGCCGGCCCGCTCGAACGCCGACCAGGTCGCACTCAACTCCGTTCAGGTCGAGGCGATCCACATCGATCCGCGATTCGCTGGCGGCGCCTACTACGACGCGGCGGATGGAGAGGGGCCCCATCGCGGCCTCGCACTGGCCCGACGTATGGCGCTTCTCAACTACCGCAGCCCCTCCGAGCTGAACGATCGGTTCCAGAGGAGCTGGCAGTCGGGCATCAGCCCACTCGGCAGCGACGGCAGATTCGCCGTGGAGTCGTATCTCGACTTTCACGGCAACAAGTTCACGCGTCGCTTCGACGCCAACTCCTACGTGACGCTGGTGCAGGCGATGAACTCGCACGATGTGGGTCGCGGGCGCGGCGGGCTGGCCGACGCTCTCGCGAATGTGACGATCCCCACGGTCGTCATCGGCATCGACAGCGACCGGCTCTTCCCCATCGAGGATCAGTTCGAGATCGCGCGGCATGTTCCCGGAAACATCGACGGCACCGAAGCGGTGGTTCTCTCGTCGCCGTTCGGGCACGACGGTTTTCTGATCGAGAACGAGGCGGTCGGTCGACAACTCACGCGCTTACTGGATGCCTGACCCCGGCGACCGCGCGTCTGCCGAGAAACACAAAAAGCCGGGAGCGTCGCCTTGCCAACGACACTCCCGGCGGTTCCCCCCAAGCAGTTCACTCAGGCTACGCCCCCTCCATCTGCAACACAATATGTGCATGTCCCCCCACTTCAGGGCACAGGACCAGTAGCATGACAGTCGTGAAAGTACGCCGGTTTTCTGCAATCACCCGGCGTCGATCATGGCACTGAGTACAAGCGGTCAACGCCGGTTCCTCGCCCGCACGACCCGCCTGGTCGGCCTCTCCTTCGTTGGCGCGTCGTTCATCACGCTCCTGCTCGACATTCCCACCGACCTCGACGTGCTCGCAGCGGCGCTCCCTCTCTTCGCCGTCATGGCGACCGGCTTCACCGTCGTCGGAAGAACGCGGTCGCTGCCCTGGACGGCGACAATCCTCGTGACGGGCGTGGCGACGATCCTTCTTCTCAGCCTGGATGCCCTCGGAGGCGGCGCCGATTCGACCTCCACGGCCGCGCTCCTCCTCGGTTCGGCGGCCCTGCCCTCCCTCGTGATCTGCAACCTCGATTCCCTCGCTCGGATCGTCACCGTCGCCACCGGTGCCGCACTCGTCGTCGTGACGACCGTCCTGACCACCGTGCGGGCTGTGCCTTGGCTCGAGAGCCTGCTGTCCGTCGTCGTCGGTTGGTCGATCCTCACCGGCGTCACCGTCTGGCTCTCCGTCAGCATCTCCCGCGCCCTCGACCGCATCTCGCGCCTGGGACGAGCGCATCTCGCCGAACGGCAAGCCACAGAGACCGAAGCGCAACGCCGACAGGGCGCGCGCCTCCTGCACGACACTGTTCTCGCCACCCTCACGCTGCTCGCGCACTCGGGCGTCGGCGTGCGTCCTGACGCGCTGAGGGCCCAAGCAGCCGAAGATGCCCGTCTCCTGAGACAGCTCCGCCTCGGCGGAACCCCGATGCCTCGGTCGTCGGGCGCCTACACGCTGGAAGCGACGGAGACGAGCGATCTCGGGCATACGCTCGAATCGGTCAAGCAGCGCTTCGATCGCATGGGACTGACGGTCTCGTGGCACGGCGCGGGGCGTCTTCTGCTGCCCAGCGACGTGCTCGACGCCTTCCTTCTCTCGCTTGCGGAGTGCCTCGAGAATGTGCGCCGACACTCGGGCGTCAGCAATGCGGAGGTCACGATAACCCAAGACGACACGACGGTACGGGCCATGGTGACCGACACGGGTGTGGGTTTCGATCTGGACCAGGTCGACTCGGCCAGGCTCGGTCTCGCCGAGTCGGTGGTCGCCAGGATCAGAGAGGTGGGCGGTCGCACTCGACTGTTCTCCGCCCCGGGCTCAGGAACCACGGTCGTGCTGGAGGTGCCCAAAGCATGACCGAAACCCTGCCGCCAGATGAACCGCAGCGCAGCGAGGATCCGAACGTCCTCAGTCGACTCGTGCGCGCACGGCGTATCGGACCCCGAGCCGTTTCGGCTCTGCACGACGATCTCGCCAGGGATTCCCGGCTGGGCTACGGCTACCTGGGCATCGCGGCGATCGTCCTCGGCTCGTGCCTCTTCCTGAGGGGCCTGCTCTCGTTCTTCGTCGAGACGCTCGCCCGCCCCGCAGACGGGTCCACCCTGGTCCGGGTTGTCGCCTGGACCCTTCTCACGGTAGCCCTCGTCGGGTCGTGCCTGCTCGCCCGCAGATTCCACGGCCGCATTCCTGCCGTCGCATTCGCGTCGGCCACGGTGCTCATGGCGCTCGCTCTGCTTCTGGAGACCATCGCGAATCTGGGCACCGCCCAACCCATCCTCCACTCGTCGACCGTCTTCGGAGTGGGAGCGACGCTACTCGCCCTGGTCGGATCGCGGCCGGCACGACAGCTGCTCGTCGCGGACGCGGTGTTCGCGGTGATCATCGTCGCGATGCTGGTCTCCGGCGCCTTCTCCGACTCATTCGCCCCCGGCCCGTCTATGCAGATCGCCTCCATTGCACTGCTGCCCCCGCTCCTCGGCGCGCTGGTCGTACAGGGTTTCGGTGCGCTCGTGCAACTGGAGCTCGACCGCTCAGTCGTCGAGAGCGCGCTCCTCTCGCCCCGCTTCGCGTTCGGCATGCGCGCATCCGACGAACTCGCGCGTCTCGACCTCGACGCCGAAAAGATCCTCGATGGTGTCGCCCGAGGCACGATCGATCTCCCCCTCGATCCGGAGGTGGCGGGGGCGGCCTCGTCGATCGCGACGGAGTTGCGCCTGCTCCTGGTTGCGGGGCGTCACGACACCTGGCTGCACCACGCGATCGAAGAGTCGGAGGTGCTCGGTCCCGTGGTGACCCTCACGGATCCGCGCGGTCTAGCCGGATTCCTCGATCCCAGCCAGCGCGAGGGACTCCTCTCTGCCGTGTGGCTGCTGGTGGCGGACTCCCTGCGCGTACAACCGACCCTGCAGATCGTGGTGGGGCCACAGAGCGTCGAAGAAGACGGCGACGCTGCCGATAGGATGAGCTTCCCGGTCGCACTCACGGTCGACGGCGTCCCCAAGCGGCGCATCGACCCCGCCGTATGGCCGGCGCTCGATCGTGTCGGCGACCATTCTGAGATGGTCACGAGGGCCAGTATCACGATCGTGACGACAGTTCGTACCGTGGCACAGCAGGTCGCAGCGTAAGCGGCCGGGAGGACAACCGTGACAGACTCCGCAGCACAGATCAGACTCGCGATCGTCGACGACCACCGCATGCTCCTGGGAGCGTTGACCGAGTGGATACGAGGTGCGGCCGACGACATCGACATGGTGGCCGCCGTCACGACGTGGCCAGATCTGCTGACCCACCCCGAGTTCCCCGTCGACGTGGTGCTGCTCGACCTCGACCTCAAGGACTCGCTTCCGATCTCGGTCAAGCTGCGCACTCTCAAGACCACCGGAGTCAAGACCGTGCTGATGAGCACGTACTCCGAGCCTGCGGTCATTCGCGAGGCGATCGCCGCCGGCGCCCTGGGCTACCTCGTCAAGAGCGAAGAGGCGGGGATGATCGTCGAGGCCATCCGTGCCGCGCACGCGGGAAAGCCGTTCATCTCGAGCGAGCTCGATCTCGCACTGTCTGCCGACGAGGTCGGCGGTGCGCCCAAGCTCTCGGCGCAGGAACGGCGGGTCATGGCCCTCTACGGTGGCGGCGAGCCGGTCAAGCAGGTCGCCCAGGCGCTCGAGATCTCAGAGGAGACCGCGAAGTCCTACCTCAAGCGCATCCGAGAGAAATACCGGGTGGCCGGCATCGACGTCGGAACAAAGGTCGCCCTGCGCAAGAGGGCGATTCAAGACGGGCTGCTCGTGCAGGTCGACTACCACAGGGCCTCGGAGACCGACCTCACGGAGTGATCTCGTCGAGTGCGCTTTCGAGCCGTTCGACCTTGGCTGTCAGTTCGCCGGCGTAGCCGTCACGGATGTCCGCCTTCAAGACGAGCGAGACCCGACTGCCGAAACGTCCCACGGCCTCGGTCGCCTCCTTGACGACGGCGAACACCTCGTCCCACTCCCCCTCGATGGTCGTGAACATCGAATCGGTCTGATTCGGCAGCCCCGAATCGCGGACGACCTTCACGGCCGCGGCGACGGCGTCATGCACCGACCCGTCTTCGCGCCCGGTTCCCGAGGGTGCTACAGAGAATGCGACAAGCATCAGGTGAACTGCCTTTCCAGTGGATCGTGACGAGGGCGAGAAGATACGGGGTGGCGTCTCAACCGCCAGACCATGCGGACGGCCATGGCGAATAAGACGACGAGCGCCGCATTGCGCAGAGTCAAGACGAGGAGCATCCCTGGTTGCAGCACCAGAAGGGCGTCGTAGCCGAACGGGTAGATGATCTGGGTGACGGCGGCGATCACCAAGGCCAGCACCGCGGGGGCCAGAAACCGTCTTCCCTGGCTGACGATACCCAGCACCACGGGGGCGGCGATCCACAGCACGAACTGAGGTGAGCCGACCTTGTTGAAGACGAGAAGACCGACGACGATGGCGAGGCTGAGCGGGGCGAGCAGATGAGCAGGCCGAGCCCCGCTTCGCGCGACGAGAGCGCCCAGGGCCAGCAGAGCCGCTGACGAGATGACGAGGAGGGGGGTCATGACGGCGCTGGCGGTGTCGACACCCGAGCCGAGCACCTGGAAGGTGTTGATCGACTGGATGTACTTCACCGAGGCGGCCGCCGGATCGAAGAAGGCGATCCACATCCACACCGTGCTGATCGGCGCCTCGATCTGCAGTCCGCGAGAAGACTGCTGCGAGATGAATCCGAGGCTGTTCACGCCGCTTCCGACCAGGAGCACGACCAGCCCGATGACGACGCCGGTCGCGACGAACGAGATCGCCGCGCTTGCCCGCCGTCGGATTGCCACGACCATCGCGGCGACGAGGACCGCGGGCCACACCTTGATCCAGGTCGCGAGAGCGAGCATCGCACCGGCGACGGCCGGCCGATGCTGAGCCACCAGGAGAGCGATGATCGCGATGGCGACCGTGGTCACGTCGATCCTGCCGAGGGCCACCGGGCCCAGGAACAGCATGAAACCGATCCACCACCATGCGGCTGTGATCCGCAGCGCGCCGAATCGGGCGCCCGGCCCCGTGCGCGCAAGCAGATAGGACAACACGACGGCGTTGGTGACGACCACGACGAGCAACCAGCCGACCCCGTACAGCTCGGGACCGAGCACCATCGCCGCGAGCATGGGGACCAGGGCGACGAGCGGGTAGACCCAAGGCTCGGACACTCCCACGACGTCTCCGGCAAGGGCGTTCTGCACCCACGTGCTGTATTGCCGGGTCACATCCCCCCACGGCAGCGTCGGGTGCGTGAGTCCGACGAATCCCAGCCACGCGTGCACGAGCACGAACGCCACCCACAGGACCGCGGGTCGCCGCACCGTCGTCGCCAGCATCATCCGCACGTCGCCCATACTAGGCCGCACCCCACCGGCCGTGCGCGATCTCGATCACAGGCTGCTCTCCGGTGGCTCCCAGGCAAGGATCACCTGCGCCTGATTGTCTGGCCCTTCTCCCACCAAACACCACGGACGGATCATGAAGAGAATTGCGAGCATCGCACTCGGCGTCTCGGCGTCGGTTCTCGCGTTGGGGACCATGGCTGCCGTAGCTGGCCCCATCATGTACGGCAGTGCAGCCGCGAGTCCGACAACCGTGGTGCCGAGCGTGATACCCACCGTGCGCGAGGCATCGCCCCAGGTCGACGTCGACGATCCCGCCGGTCTCTCCGGCGACTGGGCCGTCGCAGACGGTTCCGAGGCGGGGTACACGATCGACGCGGTGGTGAATGGTTCCGCTCTCACCGTCACCGGCACGACCGACCATGTGACCGGGTCGGCGATCGTCGACGACAGTGTTCTCACGGGCGCGACGATCGTGGTGGAGGTCGCGAGCATCACCACCGACAACGCCGCACGCGACGCCTATTTCAGGGGGCCGGCGCTCGACGCAGACGACTTTCCCACGGCGTTGTTCACCCTGACCACTCCGATCCCGCTCGACGACGATCTGGTCGGCGGCACGCCGGTGGTCGTCGCCGCATCGGGCGACCTCACCCTTCACGGCGTGAGTCGACCGGTCGACGTGTCGCTCACCGCCACTCTGCAGAATGGTCGACTGACCCTGGCCGGCACTGTGCCCGTGTCATTCGGCGACTACGGCATCGCGCCCATCGACCTCGGATTCGCGCGCGTCAACGATCAGGGCTCGATCGACTTCGCTCTCTCCGTCTCACCGCGCTGACGCCCGCGCTCGCCCGGCCGTCGACGCGGGCGCCAGGTCAGCGTGCGGCGTGGTCGAGCAGATCCGCGATCGTCGCGCCGACCGACTCGGCGATGTCCAGCGCCGTGATGGGCCCTCCGCCCGACGCACGAGCACCCGCCGCCTGGTGAAGGTACGCTGCCGTGGCCGCCACCCCAAGCAGAATGTCCGTGCCCTCGTCTGCGAGGAATGTCGCGTTCGTCGCGAGCAACGCCCCCAGAATGCCGCCGAGGACGTCGCCCGAGCCCGCGGTCGCTGCCCAGCTCGACGACGCGGTGACGCTGATGGTGTCGGTCGACGGCCCGGCGATGATCGTGCGCGCCCCCTTGAGGAGCACGACCACGCCGAAACGCTCCGCGGTCGCTGCGGCCCAGTGCTCGGGGTCGTCGGAGATGGCGGCCCGCTCGACGGTGACGCCGACACGGTCCCAGAGCGACGCGAGTTCGCCCGCGTGCGGAGTGATGATCGTGCTGGCTCCGGCCGTGAGCACGAGGTCGAGAGCACCCGCGTCGATCACGCAGGGCACGTTTTCTCCAAGAGCGCTTCGAAGCAGCGCTGTGTCGTCGTCCGATCTCTTCTCGGCGTCCATGCCAGACCCGAGCAGCCATGCCTGCACCCGGCCCGGTGCGGTCACGACCTCCGGTCGCCGTTGGAGCACGAGACCCGTCGGCACGACGGGCCCTAGGTAGCGGATCATCCCGACGCCGGTTCGCGCAGCGGCGTCGACGCCGAGCACGGCAGCTCCCGGATACATGTCCGATCCCGTCCGCACCCCCAGAACGCCGCGCCGATACTTGTCGTCGCTGGGTTGCGGGACCCGCACTAACGGCACCGCGTCGGCGGCGGTCCACTCGGTCGATCCTGCCGCGAGGCCGGTCTTAGATGCAGAGGTGGGTTCGGTCTTGTCGCTCACAGCTCCACGATAGATTGGATGAGTCCCCCACCCTCTTCCGACGTGCGGAGCTTCATGCCCATCAGCATCCCCGGCAAGGTCGTGGTCTTCGACTACGGCGAGGTCATCTCCTTCTCCCCCTCGGATGCCGACCGCCAGGCGCTGCTGTCGATCGCCCGGGTGCCGGAGGAGAAGTTCTGGCCGCCGTACTGGGCCAATCGGGACGCTCTCGACGGCGGCACCCTGAGCATCCGCGACTACTGGCTCGCGATCGCTCGGCACGCCGGGGTCGAATTCAGCGAGTCGCGCATCCAGCAGCTCTGGATCGCCGACTATCGGAGCTGGCTCAGCATCAATCCCGATACCTACGACATCCTCCTCGCGCTTCGCGACGGCGGCACGCGCATCGCACTCCTGTCGAACGCGGGCTTCGATTTCGGCGACTACTTCCGTCACGGGCCCATGGGCGCTCTCTTCGAGCGGGTCTTCGTCAGCGCGGAGATGGGCCGACTGAAACCGGACGAGGGCATCTATCTCGAGGTACTGCGCGATCTCGGCGTCGAGGCTCACGACATGATCTTCATCGACAACAAGGCCGTCAACATCGAGGGAGCGGCGAGCGTCGGCATCGCCGGTCACGTGTTCACGACCGCACCTCTTCTCCGCGCCTACCTCGACGACACAGCCGCATCCGCGACTCCGGCCTCCTGACACCCCACGAAAGACCCCTCATGAGCGAATCCATCCTCTTCCGTCCACTCAGCATCCGGGGCGTGACCATCCGCAACCGCATCTGGGTCGCGCCCATGTGCCAGTACTCCGCCGAGGCCTGCGACGGCATGACCACCGACTGGCATCTCGTGCACCTGGGATCCTTCGGCCAGGGCGGTGCTGGCCTCGTGATCACCGAGGCGACGGCAGTGAGTCCGGAGGGCCGCATCTCTCCGCAAGACCTGGGAATCTGGAACGACGAGCAGACGCAGGCGTTCCGGCGTATCACCGACTTCCTGCACGGCCAGGGCGCGACGACGGGCATCCAGTTGGCCCACGCCGGCCGTAAAGCCTCGACGTATCGGCCCTGGGCACCCGAGCGCGGCACGGTTCCGATAGATGCCGGCGGTTGGCCGACCGTGGCGCCGTCGCCTGTCGCATTCCCCGGCTACGCGACGCCCGGCGAGCTCGACACCGCTGCGATCGACGGTGTCGTCGACGACTTCGTCGCCGCGGCCCTCCGGTCGATCGATGCCGGATTCGACGTGCTCGAGATCCACGCGGCCCACGGCTACCTGATCCATCAGTTCCTCTCGCCGCTCAGCAATGAGCGCACAGACGAATACGGGGGAAGCCTCGAGAACAGAGCCCGGCTCCTCCTCCGGATCGTCGGCGAGACCCGGGCCGCGGTCGGCGAAGACGTTCCGCTCCTGGTGCGCTTCTCCGCCACGGACTGGGTGGACGACGGCTGGAACGAAGAGCAGACCGCCACCGTGGCAGCGTGGGCGAAAGACGGCGGCGCCGACGTGTTCGACATCTCGAGCGGCGGGAACATGACCGGCGTCACGATTCCGGTGTCGCCCGGTTATCAGGTTCCCCTCGCCGAGTACGTCGCGGCGAACGGCGACGTTCCGGTCAGCGCCGTGGGTCTCATCACGACGGCGGCCCAGGCCGCCGAGATCGTCGACGAGGGTCGCGCCGATGCGGTCATGCTCGGACGCGAGATGCTCCGAGACCCGCACTTCGCCCTGAGAGCTGCGCACGAGCTGGGCGTGACGGTCGATTACTGGCCTGCTCAGTACGAGCGCTCGGCCTGGCCCGCCTAGAACCGCGGCACGCGCCCGACGGCTCGATTGTCAGAGCCGCCGAGTCGCGTCCTGGACCTCGCCCACCAGCTCCTCGATGATGTCCTCGAGGAAGAGCACGCCGGTTGTGCGACCCGACTCGGAGAACGTGCGCGCGAGGTGCGCGTTCGTACGGCGCATGCTGGCCAGTGCGTCTTCGAGTTCCGTTCCCTCGTAGATCGAGACGAGCTGCCTGATGCGTTTGGCAGGCACCGGCAGGTCGACCTCGTCTGCATCGATGTCGATCACGTCTTTCAGGTGCAGGTAGCCGTCGGGGCGCCCCTCCTCATCGACCACGATGTAGCGAGAGAAACCGTGTTTGGCCACGGCGTGCTCGATCTCGGCGGGGGTCACGTGGTCCGAGAGGCTCACGAGCGATTCGAGTGGAACAGCCACGTCTTTCACCGTCTTCGAGGTGAACTCGAACGCCGCGTTGAGAGCGCCGGTCGTGTCGCTCAGCACACCCTCGCGAGTGGACTGCGAGACGATGGTCGACACCTCGTCGAGCGTGAACGCGCTCGCCGCCTCGTCTTTCGGCTCGACACCGAACAACCGCAGGATCGAATTGGCGGTCGCGTTGAGCGCGACGATCGCGAACCGGAAGATTCGGGCGAGCCACACGAGAGGCGGAGCGAGCAGCAGAACGGCGCGCTCCGGAAGCGAGAACGACAGGTTCTTGGGAACCATCTCGCCGAAGACGACGTGCAGGAACGAGACGATGAGCAGCGCGATGACGAACGCGATCGTGCCGATGACCTCCTCCGGCAGGCCGGTGAACGCCAGAGGAATCTCGAGCAGGTGATGGATCGCGGGCTCGGAGACGTTGAGGATCAGCAGCGAGCACACGGTGATTCCGAGCTGACACATGGCCAGCATCAATGTCGCGTGCTCCATGGCCCAGAGCGCGGTCTTGGCGCTCGCCTTGCCCTGCTCCGCCAAGGGCTCGATCTGCGATCGACGAGCCGAGATGACGGCGAACTCGGCGCCGACGAAGAAGGCGTTGGCCAGGAGAAGCACAACGAGCCAGACGATACCCAGCCAATCAGCCACGGTCGTTCACCTCCGTATTCGATTCGTCGGTGATGAGCGCGTCGACGGGGGCCGCTGCCTCGTCGGTGGCGATCGGGGTGAAGCGGATGCGATCGATACGACGTCCGTCGAGCCGCACGACCGCGAGTTGGCCGGTGGGCAACTCGACGGTGTCTCCGACGACGGGAAGCCGACCGAGTTCGCTCATCATGTAACCGGCCACCGTCTCGAACGGACCATCGTCGGGAACGCTGATTCCTGCGCGATCGGCGAGCTCATCGGGTCGCAGCATTCCGGGGAACGACACGGAGTTCAGGGTCTTGACCACTCCGGCGCGTGACCGGTCGTGCTCGTCGTCGAGTTCGCCGACGAGCTCTTCGACCAGATCTTCGAGTGTGACCACACCCGCCGTTCCGCCGTATTCGTCGACCACGATCGCCATCTGGTAGCCGCGTCCGCGCAGCTCACCGAGGAGCGAGTCGAGCTTCATGGTCTCGGGCACGCGGATGACGCTCGAAGCGAGTGCCGCGGCCGGCACGTCGTGCCTCCTGTCGCGCGGAACGCTGACGGCCTGCTTGACGTGCACGACTCCGACGATGTCGTCGATGTCGTCGTCCAGCACGGGGAAGCGGCTGTGTCCCGTCGTTCGGGTGAGCGTGATCACGTCTTCCGCGCTGTCCGTGCGCTTGACGCTCGCGATGCGGGGCCTCGGCGTCATGGCGTCGGACGCCGTGTGTCCGGAGAAGAGCAGAGTGCGGTTGAGCAGTGTCGCAGTGTCGACGTCGAGGCTGCCCTGCATGGCAGATCGGCGCACGAGCGACGAGAGCTCCTCCGCGGTGCGGGCGCCCGACAGCTCTTCTTTCGGCTCGATGCCCATAGCTCGCAGCAACCCGTTCGCGCTGTTGTTGAGAAGACTCACGGCGGGCTTGAACACCATCGTGAAGAGGCGTTGAGCCGGAATCACCAGCTTCGCGGTCTGCAGCGGCAGGGCCAGCGCGAAACTCTTCGGCACGAGCTCGCCGACGATCATCGACAGCAGCGTGGCGAAGACGATCGCGATCGTCGCGGAGACGCCCGGCACGACCGCTTCGGGGATGCCGACGCCGGTCAGAGGGGCGCGAAGCAGATTCGAGATGGCCGGCTCCATGGTGTACCCGGTGAGCAGGGTCGTGAGCGTGATGCCGAGTTGAGCGCTCGAGAGATGCGTCGACGTGATCTTCAGCGCCGCGATCGTCGGGCCGAGGCCCGTCGCACCACGATTCTGCCGCGTCTCGAGATCGTTCCGATCGAGATTGACGAGCGCGAACTCGCTGGCGACGAAGATGCCGGTACCGAACGTGAGAACGATACCGACGCCGAACATGATCCAGTCAAGAGGCATGAGTGCCGCCGGAACTGCTCAGAAGAAGGGATGGATGGGCTGAGGGAGGGTCGTCCATTGTCTCGCCAGTATACCGGCAGCCGGCGCCAGAGCGGCCGTGCTCCTACCAGCTGACGGGCAACGCCTTGCCCTCTTCGTACCCCGCCGCCGACTGAATGCCGACCAGCGCGCGATCGTGGAACTCGGCCACGTCGGAGGCGCCCGCGTACGTGAACGAGCTGCGGACTCCGGACGTGATCATGTCGAGCAGATCCTCGACAGAGGGGCGCAGCGGGTCGAGGTAGATGCTGCTCGACGAGATCCCCTCGGCGAACAGGGTCTTGCGGGCGAGCTCGTAAGCGTCGAGACGTCCGAAGCGGTCTTTCACGGCCTTGGTCGACGCCATGCCCCAGCTCTCCTTGTAGAGCCGACCCGTCGCATCCGTCTTCAAGACGCCGGGGGCCTCGATCGTGCCCGCGAACCATGAACCGATCATCACGCTCGACGCCCCGGCGGCCAGAGCGAGGGCAACGTCGCGCGGGTAGCGCACTCCCCCGTCGGCCCAGACGTGGGCGCCGAGTTCACGAGCCGCGTCGGCCGTCTCGAGCACGGCAGAGAACTGGGGTCGTCCGACGGCCGTCATCATGCGGGTGGTGCACATGGCGCCCGGGCCGACTCCGACCTTGAGGATGGTGGCACCCGCAGACACGAGATCGCGCACCGCATCGGCGGTCACGATGTTGCCGGCCACGATCGGGAGGCCGAGGTTCTCGTTCGCCACCGTCTCGATGGCGCGCAGCATGCCCTCCTGGTGTCCGTGCGCCGTGTCGATCACCAGCACGTCGACGCCGGCCGCCGCCAGGGCCCGGGCCTTGGATGCGACGTCGCCGTTGATTCCGACCGCCGCGGCGACCCGGAGCCGACCCTGCGCGTCGACCGCCGGTGTGTAGAGCGTAGAGCGGAGCGCGCTGGTGCGGCTGAGCGTTCCGATGACCGATCCGTGCCTCATCACGGGAGCGAACTCGAGCTCGGCCTCGACCATCGCATCGAACGCCTCACGGGGCGAGTCGATGTCGTCGGCCGACAGCGCGGTGAGCGGTCCGTGCAGCAGATCTCCGAGGAGCGCGTCGGGCAGTGCCGAGGCGAGCCGGGCAGCAGCGATGCATCCGAGATACACCCCGGCGGAGTCGTGGATGACGATTCCGTGCCCGGCCACCGCGGGAATCTGACGCAGAGCCTCCTCGACGGTGTCATCCGGGGCGAAATCGAAGGGGGTGTCGAATTCGACGGGCTGCGCCTTCACCCAGCGAATCGCCGCATCGAGGTCCTGCAGATGCATGTCCTGCGGCAGCACACCGAGCCCGCCGCGTCGCGCCAGAGTGGCGGAGAGCCGGGGGCCCGTGACCGAGTTCATGTTCGCGCTGACGATCGGGATGCTCGCTCCCGTGCCGTCGTTCGGCGCGAGAGACACGTCGAGCCTGCTCGTCACCCGCGACCGTGACGGCACGAGGAAGACGTCTGAATACGTGAGGTCGTGGGTCGCGGTCGCGTGATAAAACTCCATACCTCAACGGTAGTCGCTTCCGCGCCGAGCGGGCCCACGTCGGGTGGCGCTTCAGGCTGAGGGGATTAGGCTTGACCATGAACGTGTCGGGCGCCCGCCGGCAACGATGCAGGGCGCTGACGACTGTCATGAATGTACTGATTTCAGGCGAATTGTCGATGCACGATGAAGAGAGTGGGCGATCGGGCTTGTCTAGCCAAACGACCGGAGTGGAAAACGACGAGAGCGCGTCGGAGTTCGGAGCCAATGAATGGCTCGTCGAGGAGCTCTACGAGCAGTTCAAGGTAGACCGCAAGTCGGTCGACGAGTCGTGGTGGCCGATCCTCGAGAGCTACCACTCGACCGTGGTGTCCAAGGGCGGTGCAGCCTCGGCGCCGACGGCCCAGCAGGCGCCACCCGCGGCGACCGAATCCGAGCAGATCGCCGAAGCCTCCGAAGCGACCACCCCGCCGACGTCACCCGTCGCCACGGTCTCGACCGAGGCGCCGTCCGGCGCATCCGTCGCCGACCAGCGCGAGAGCCAGCCCGCGGCCCGCACGACGAGCATGCAGGCGCGACAGGCGCCGATCCCCGCAGAGGCACCGGTCTCCGCGCCGAAGCGTGACACCACGGCAGAGTCCACCAGCAACGAAGACGACGTCGAGAAGGACACGGTCACCCCGCTCAGAGGTATGGCCAAGACGCTCGCGACCAACATGGATGCCAGCCTCACCGTGCCGACGGCCACCAGTGTCCGCTCGATCCCGGCGAAGCTGCTGATCGACAACCGCATCGTCATCAACTCGAACCTCAAGCGCAGCCGCGGCGGCAAGGTATCGTTCACCCACATCATCGGCTGGGCCCTCGTGCAGGCGATGAAGGAGTTCCGCAGCCAGAACGTCTACTACGACGAGGTCGACGGAAAGCCCTCGGTCGTCGCGCCGGCCCACGTCGGACTGGGCATCGCCATCGACATCCCGAAGCCCGACGGCACACGCGCCCTCCTCGTTCCGGGAATCAAGCGCGCCGACACCATGGGCTTCAACGAGTTCCTCGGGGCTTACGAAGAACTGGTCAGCCGCGCCCGAGCGAACAAGCTCACGGCATCCGATTTCCAGGGCACCACGATCTCGCTCACCAACCCCGGCGGAATCGGAACGGTGCACTCGGTTCCGCGCCTGATGAAGGGGCAGGGTTGCATCATCGGCGCCGGAGCCCTCGAGTACCCCGCCGAATTCCAGGGCACGAGCGCGAGGACGCTCAACGACCTGGGTATCGGCAAGATCATCACTCTGACGAGCACCTACGACCACCGCGTCATCCAGGGCGCCGGTTCCGGTGAGTACCTGCGCAAGGTGCACGAGCTGCTCATCGGTGAACGCAACTTCTACGAGAACATCTTCGCCGAGTTGCGCATCCCCTACGCTCCGATCCACTGGGCTCCCGACATCAGCGTCGACCTCTCGGACGCCGTCGACAAGACCGCTCGGGTGCAGGAACTGATCAACGCCTTCCGCGTGCGCGGCCATCTGATGGCCGACATCGACCCCCTCGAATACCGCCAGCGCACGCACCCCGACCTCGACATCGAGAACCACGGGCTGACCCTGTGGGATCTCGACCGAGAGTTCGTGACCGGCGAGTTCGGTGCGAAGCGCAGCGCGCTCCTCCGCGACATCCTCGGCGTGCTCCGCGACTCCTACTGCCGCAAGACCGGCATCGAGTACATGCACATCCAGGATCCCGCCCAGCGCAAGTGGATTCAGGACAAGGTCGAGCGTCCTTACGCCAAGCCCGGCCACGACGAGCAGATGCGCATCCTCGCCAAGCTCAACGAAGCCGAGGCTTTCGAGACCTTCCTGCAGACCAAGTACGTCGGCCAGAAGCGATTCAGCCTCGAGGGCGGTGAATCCACGATCGCGCTCCTCGATGCGATCATCCAGGGTGCCGCAGACGAAGGTCTCGACGAGGTCGCGATCGGTATGGCGCACCGTGGCCGTCTCAACGTGCTCACCAACATCGCCGGTAAGACCTACGGTCAGATCTTCCGCGAATTCGAGGGCACTCAAGACCCGCGAACCGTTCAGGGCTCGGGAGACGTGAAGTACCACCTCGGCACCGAGGGCACCTTCCACGGCAGCGACGGCACCGAGATTCCCGTCTACCTCGCCGCCAACCCGTCGCACCTCGAGGCTGCCGATGGCGTCCTCGAAGGAATCGTCCGGGCCAAGCAGGACCGCAAGGCGATCGGAACGTTCTCGACGCTGCCGATCCTCATCCACGGAGACGCGGCCCTCGCGGGACAGGGCATCGTGGTCGAGACCCTGCAGATGTCCCAGCTGCGCGGCTACCGCACCGGCGGAACGATCCACATCAACATCAACAACCAGGTCGGCTTCACGACCCCTCCCGGCGAATCACGCTCGTCGGTCTACTCCACCGACGTCGCGAAGACGATTCAGGCTCCGATCTTCCACGTGAACGGCGACGACCCCGAGTCGGTCGTGCGTGTGGCGCAGCTCGCCTTCGAGTACCGGCAGCAGTTCCACCGCGACGTCTTCATCGATCTGATCTGCTACCGACGCCGCGGGCACAACGAGGGCGACGACCCGTCGATGACCCAGCCGCTCATGTACAACCTCATCGAGGCGAAGCGCAGTGTGCGCCGGCTGTACACGGAGTCTTTGGTGGGTCGTGGCGACATCACCGAGGAGGAGTACCAGGCAGCCCACCGAGACTTCCAGGACCGCCTCGAGCGCGCCTTCGCCGAAACCCACGCCGCGCAGACCTCGTCGATTCCGGTCATCACGGCCGACGGATCGAGCGTCGCGGATCTCGAGCTTCCCGATGCTCAGCAGAGCGACTCGGCCAGCTCTGATGCGTTCTCGACCGCGGTGGCGGAGTCGACGATCCACCAGATCGGCGACGCGTTCCAGAACAAGCCCGCCGGCTTCACGGTTCACCCCAAGCTGCAGCAACTGCTGAACAAGCGTCTCGAGATGAGTCGTTCGGGCGGAATCGACTGGGCATTCGCCGAGCTGCTCGCCCTTGGTTCACTGCTGCTCGAGGGCACCCCCGTGCGTCTGGCCGGTCAAGACACGCGTCGCGGCACCTTCGTGCAGCGTCACGCGGTGCTCCACGATCGGGAGAACGGCCAGGAATGGCTGCCGCTGGCCAACCTCAGCGAGAGCCAGGCCAGATTCTGGATCTACGACTCCCTGCTGAGCGAATACGCCGCGATGGGCTTCGAATACGGCTACTCCGTCGAGCGGCCCGATGCTCTCGTGCTCTGGGAGGCCCAGTTCGGCGACTTCGCCAACGGCGCTCAGATCGTGATCGACGAGTTCATCTCGTCGGCCGAGCAGAAGTGGGCGCAGCGCTCGTCGCTCGTCTTGCTCCTGCCTCACGGCTACGAAGGCCAGGGTCCCGACCACTCCTCGGCTCGCATCGAGCGCTACCTGCAGCTGTGCGCAGAGAACAATATGACCGTCGCGCGTCCGTCGACGCCGGCCTCGTATTTCCATCTGCTGCGCCGGCAGGCGTACGCTCGTCCGCGCAAACCGATGGTCGTCTTCACCCCGAAGGCGATGCTGCGGTTGCGCGGCGCGACGAGCGACGTGCCCGATCTCACCAACGGAACATTCGAGCCGGTCATCGACGACAGTCGCATCACCGACAGGTCTTCGGTCACTCGGGTTCTGCTGCACTCGGGCAAGATCCACTACGACCTGGTCAACGAACTGCAGAAGAATCCCGACGACACGATCGCGCTGGTGCGTCTCGAGCAGTACTACCCGGCTCCGCTCGACGAACTGAAGTCGGTTCTCGATCAGTACCCAGACGCCGACGTGGTGTGGGTGCAGGACGAGCCCGAGAATCAGGGAGCCTGGCCCTTCGTGGCGGTCGAGGTCGCACCGCACCTCGGGCGTTCGGTGCGTGTCGTGTCACGCCCCGCGGCGGCATCGCCCGCGGCCGGATCGGCCAAGCGCCACGCCGTCGAGCAGACCGAGCTCATCGAGCGCGCCACCCAGAGGTGATGATCGGTCGGTTCCTCGGGCGTGGCTCGAGGAACCGACCGCTAGCCGCGTGTCAGTGCGTGGCTTGAATGGTGCGGATCTTCAGCAGCACCTGGTCGCGCAGGTCGCCGGGCGCGGTCTCGCGACAGGCACGCTGAACGGCCTCGGTCAGCACGCGTCCGACATGCAGCTCAGACTCGCAGTCGATGCATCCGGCGAGGTGCTCGCGGATGTCTTCAGCGTCTGTCGAGCAGAGTTCGTTGTGCAGGTATTCCTCGAGTTCGGCCTTGGCCTTATCGCAACCGCAATCGGTCATTTCTTCGTGCTCCCCGTCTTCGATGCGACATTAATGCCGCGATCTGCTGCGTAGTCGGTCAGAAGTCCCCGGAGAAGTCGTCTGCCTCGATGCAGACGACTCATCACTGTGCCGACAGGGGTCTTCATGATGTCGGCGATCTCCTGGTAGGAGAAACCTTCGACGTCGGCGAAATAGACCGCCAGACGGAAATCTTCGGGTATCGACTGCAGCGCGTCTTTGACCGCGCTGTCGGGCAGGTGATCGATGGCCTCTGCCTCGGCAGAGCGGCTCGACATCGCGGTGGCCGATTCGGCCTCGCCCAGCTGCCAGTCCTCCATATCGGAGATCGTGCCCTTATAAGGGTCGCGCTGCTTCTTGCGATATGTGTTGATGAACGTGTTAGTGAGAATGCGGTAGAGCCACGCCTTGAGGTTCGTGCCCTGCTCGAACTGCCCGAAAGCCGCGTAGGCCTTCACGAACGTCTCTTGAACCAGGTCTTGAGCGTCGGCAGGATTGCGCGTCATGCGCAGGGCAGCGCCGTACAGCTGATCGAGGAACGGTATCGCCTGTTCCTCGAACAGATCCCGCGGATCTGGGGTGGCCGCCGGAGGGGTGTCAGGTGTGGAGTTGCTCATCAGAGCAGAGTCTACTTTGGCGAGGGCGCGTTCCGCCCAGGCCATGCCTGGGGTTGCGAGCGAAGGCCGTACGCGTTCCTGTGTCAGCATGTCTGCCCCCACCTCCTGCCTCTCGCTCCGCCGTCGGTCCGTTCGACCGCCATACGATCAACAACGACGATCGGAACGTCGTTTATTCCGCTGTCGCGGTAATCTGGGGAGCAATGGGCATCATCAATCAACTCGATCCGCGCTTCTCCCCCTACGACGACGAGACGCCGGGGGTCGCCGCCGTTCCTCCCGGCGATGCGCCGTGGCCGGCCCCGACCACCTCCGGGCCGATCGACGCCGCTGTCGTCCTGCCCGGCTCGAAGAGCCTGACGAACCGGCAACTCGTGCTGTCGGCGTTGGCCGATTCGCCGTCGACACTCCGCGCTCCTCTGCACTCGCGCGACACCACCCTGATGGTCGAGGCGCTCCGATCCATGGGAACGACCATCGAGGCAGTCGCCGGTGGGGGCGAGTTCGGCGAGGACTGGCTCATCACTCCCGCCGACGAGCTTCTCGGCAGTACGACGGTCGACTGCGGGCTCGCCGGAACGGTGATGCGATTCATCCCGCCCGTCGCCGCGCTGGCCCTCGGACCCGTCGTGTTCGACGGCGACGAGGCCGCTCGTCGCAGGCCCATGAAGACGACGATCTCATCGCTCCGCTCGCTCGGCGTCGATATCGCAGACGACGGAGCCGGGGCGCTGCCCTTCACCGTGCACGGCACGGGTGCTGTCACGGGCGGGGAGATCGTCATCGATGCGTCGAGCTCTAGTCAGTTCGTCTCCGGTCTTCTGCTCTCCGCCGCTCGGTTCGACGAGGGCCTCGTACTGCGTCATTCTGGCGAGCGGGTGCCCAGCCAACCCCATATCGAGATGACGATCCAGGCTCTGGCAGATCGCGGCATCACCGTCGAGACGCCCGAGCCGGGCGTCTGGGCGATCGTCCCCGGCAGCATCCGGGGTGCGACCGTCGACATCGAGCCCGATCTCTCGAATGCGGCGCCCTTCCTCGCCGCGGCCGTGGCCACCGGCGGGCGGGTGAGCGTCAGCGGCTGGCCGACGACCACCACTCAGGTGGGCGCCCACCTCATAGACTTCCTGCCGCTCTTCGGGGCCACCGTGTCACTGGTCGATGGGGTGCTCACTGTCGAAGGCACGGGCCACATCAACGGCATCACGCTCGACCTCTCCGAAGGCGGAGAGCTCGCTCCGGCGTTGGTGGCGCTTGCCGCTCTCGCCGACTCGCCCAGCGAGATCACCGGCATCGGACACATCAGACACCACGAGACCGACCGGCTCGCTGCCCTCGCTGCCGAGATCACGGCGCTGGGTGGTGCCGTCACCGAACTCGACGACGGGCTGCGCATCGAGCCCGCGCCTCTGCACGGCGGAACGTGGAAGACGTACGCCGACCACCGGATGGCCCACGCCGGCGCGATCATCGCGCTCGTCACCCCCGATGTCCTCATCGAGGACATCGCCACGACCTCCAAGACGCTCCCCGAGTTTCCCGAACTCTGGAGCGCGCTGGCCGCGAGCAGCTCATGACCTGGTGGTCGAACGACGACGATGACGACGACGACGAGGAGTCGCAGTACGACGAGTCGAGCGTTCGTGTGCGGCCCAATCCGAAGGGCAACAAGCCGCGCACGAAGATCCGCCCCGAGTACGCCGATGCAGTGCCGGGTCGCATCCTGACGGTCGACCGGGGGCGCTTCACCGTCTTGGTCGACGAGGACACACCAGGCGAACGGGCGATAACCGCATCGCGGGCCCGCGAGCTGGGCAAGACCGCCATCGTGACCGGTGACCGGGTCGGTCTCGTGGGTGATACCTCCGGAGCCGAGGGCAGTCTCTCTCGGGTGGTCAAGATCATTCCGAGAACCACGCTGCTGCGGCGCAGCGCTGACGACACCGACGCCGTCGAGCGCGTCATCGTGGCCAATGCCGACCAGATGCTGATCGTCGTGGCGGCCGCCAACCCCGAGCCGCGCGCACGACTCATCGATCGCTACCTCGTCGCCGCGTTCGATGCCGGGATCACGCCGATCCTCTTCATCACGAAGACCGACCTCGCCGATCCCGCCGAGTTCCTCTCGGAATTCGACTGTCTCGACCTCACCGTGATCACGGGTCAACGCGACGAACTGCCCCTCGACGAGTTGAAGGCTCTGCTCATCGGCCACACCACGGTGACCGTGGGCCATTCCGGGGTCGGCAAATCCACCCTCGTCAACGCTCTGGTACCAGGTACCGATCGGGCGATCGGGCGAGTGAACGTCGTGACCGGAAGGGGCCGGCACACGTCCTCGTCGACCCTCGGCCTTCGCGTGCACGACGACGAGGGCCGCTCCGGCTGGATCATCGACACGCCGGGCGTGCGTTCGTTCGGCCTCGGCCATGTCGACCCGGCGAACGTCCTGAAATCCTTCGCGCGGATGGCTATTCCTTCCTCCGTGCCTCCGCCCGATGGCATCCCGCTCAGCCAGGCTCACGATTGGGAGATCGTCGACCGTGTGCTGGCGGGCGAATTGGGATCGAGCGGCATAGCCCGCATCGAGTCGCTGCAGAAGCTCGTCGGCTCGCTCAGCGACTCGTAGCAGCCGCTCGGCGATGACGGTGTGTTCACCCGCGCTGACTACGCTTGGGGCATGACCGAGCCGTACGCAGATGATCTGGCCCTCGCCCTCACGATCGCAGACGCCGCCGATGCGATCTCGCTCGATCGCTTCATGGCGCTCGATCTCGTCGTCGAGAAGAAGCCCGACCGAACACCGGTGACGGATGCGGACAGGGCCGTAGAACGCGAGATCAGAGACCGGCTCGCCGAGGCGCGTCCCAGCGACGCCATCCTCGGCGAGGAGTACGGCTCCGCCGGCGACTCCGTTCGACAGTGGATCATCGATCCCATCGACGGAACGGCGAACTACCTGAGGGGCGTCCCCGTGTGGGCGACCCTGATCTCCCTCGTCGTCGACGGCGAGCCCGTGGTCGGAGTCGTGAGCTCCCCCGCCCTCGGACGCCGCTGGTGGGGTGCGCTTGGTCAGGGCGCCTGGACGACGGACTCCACCCTCGCACCGGCATCGCCAGCCCGACGCCTCGCGGTATCGGCCGTCGCGCGGCTCGACGATGCGAGCGTGAGCTACAACAGCCTGAAAGGGTGGGACGAGGCCGGCAGGCTCGACAGCCTGCTCTCGCTGAGCCGCGGAGTCTGGCGAACCCGGGCCTACGGCGAGATGTGGTCGTACATGCTCGTCGCGGAGGGCGCGCTCGATGTGGCCGGCGAGTTCGACCTGCAGCCCTACGACATGGCAGCTCTCATCCCCGTCATCCATGAGGCCGGCGGTCGATTCACGTCCATCGACGGCGTTCCCGGCCCGTGGTCGGGCTCTGCTCTCGCCACCAACGGGCTGTTGCACGACGAGGCGCTCCGCGTGCTCGCCGAGGAGAGCTCCGCCCCACGAGTGGCGCGCTAGTACCGTCGGTCGATGCGCGTCGTCTCGACATCGTCGACCCGACCCGCCCGAGGGTCGTACTCGAACGACCCGCGGTAGGCGAACACCTGACCGAAGACCGGATGCGTCAGGGTGACATCGACGCGCTGGCACGCCGATGCCGCATCCCAGCGTTCGAGGAGGTCGACGCGAGCCGACAGAAGCCGAGGAACGGCGAGGCGCAGACGACCGAGCCACAGCCAGGTTCCGACAGACCGCATCTGGAGCCAGCCCTCGGGTGACACGGAGAGCCTCAATGACACTTCCAGAAACCGGGTCCGACCGAGGAAGTCGTGGAGCAGCCCGTCGCGGCCGGCCAGCATCGTGTCCTGCATGGTTCGCGTCACTCTCGCGAATGCAAAAGTGCGGGTTGAGCTGAGACACAGCCGACCGTGGGCATCGGAATGCGGCACGTTGACCACGGTGAGACCCACGCCGTTGCCGCGTTCGCCGAACAGCGCGTCGGCCCTGGCTATCGCCGCGAACAGAGGCACGAGCCAGGCCTTCGTCGGCCCGGCGAAGGCGTAGACCCCGCGCCCGATTCCCGCCTCACCTCGGGCAGCACCGCCGACGTAGTGCGACAGTTCCGGCTGCAGCCGATCGGTCTGGTCGCCGAGCAGGGCCTGATACACGGACCGGTGCGCCACGGGCACGGTTGTCTATCCCGTGTTCTGCAGGCCGGCGGCGACACCGTTCACGGCGAGCAGGAGTAGTCGATGCGTGTCGTCCGCCGGGTCGACGCTGCCTGACCTACGCACTGCTCTCAGCGCGCGCAGCTGCAGCAACGACAGAGCGTCGACGTAAGGGCTTCTCAGACGCACCGCGCGCTGCAGCACGGGACGGCCCTCGAGGATCTCCCCGTGCCCTGTGGTTCGCCGTACCCACTCGCGGGTGAGTTCCATCTCGTCGAGCACGAGCGAAGCCAGGTCGTCGCGGTCGCCCAGGGCGAGGTACCGCTCGGCGAGCCTGTCGTCGGTCTTCGCGAGCGACATCTCGACGTTGTTGATCATCGCGGTGAAGAGCGGCCAGCGCTCGTAGGCGTCGCGGAGGGCGTCGACGTCTCCCACAGCGGCGAGAGCCGAACCCAGCCCGAACCACCCGGTCAGGTTGATTCGCGCCTGCGTCCACGCGAACACCCATGGGATGGCCCGCAGATCCTCGAGCGATTCGACCGACAGACCGCGGCGGGCGGGCCGGGAACCGAGCGCCAGCAAGCCCACTTCCTCCATCGGCGTGACCTGGGCGAACCAGGGAGCGAACCCATCGGCCTTGATGAGCTCGAAGAAGCGTTCGCGCGAGCGGAGATCGAGCGTGCGGGCGATGTCGGCGAAGTCACGCGTGGCGGTGTTGTTCGCCTCTTCGTTCGACGGACTCGACGCGAGCAGCGTCGCCGCAGCCATCTGTTCGATGTGGCGCGCCGCGATGGCCTTGTCGCCGTACTGAGCGAAGATCACCTCGCCCTGCTCGGTCAGTTTGAACCGGCCCTGCACTGATCCCCCGGGCTGGGCCATCACGGCCTCGTTGGCCGGACCGCCACCGCGACCGAGTGCGCCGCCTCGACCATGGAAGAGGGTCAACTCGATGTCGTTGTCCTGCGCCCAGCGCGAGATGCGCTCCTGCGCCGAGTACAGGGCGAGCGTCGCCGAGACCGGTCCGACATCCTTCGACGAGTCGGAGTACCCGAGCATGACCTCGAGACGCCGACCGGTTGCGGCAAGCCGTTCCTGCACCTGCGGCAGCGTGATCATCTCGTCGAGGATCGTCGTGCTCGCTTCGAGGTCGGCGAAGGTCTCGAAGAGGGGAACCGCGTCGAGGACCGGCGCTGCCTCGGGCGATCCGAGGGCGGCCTCGGCCAGGGCGAACACGGTGGCGATGTCGGCGGAGGACTGGGTGAATGAGACGATGTAGCGGCGCGCCGCGGCCGTCCCATAGCGCTTCTGCAGTGTCGAGATGGTGCGATAGACCGACAGCACCTCCTGCGTCATCTCACTCAGTTCGCCCCCGGCCCGGATCTCTTCGAGAGCCTGGCGGTGCACCTTGGAGTGCTGGCGAACCTCGAGCTCGGCCAGGTGGAAACCGAAGGTCTCGACCTGCCAGATGAGGTTCTGCAGTTCGCCGTTGGCGCTCCGATCGGCGCCGGCCTCGCGGAGGGACTGCTGGATGACCCGCAGATCGGAGATCAGCTCATCCGGCAGGCCGTAGGCCAGGTCGGTGCCTTGACGCGTGGCGACGATGCGCGCCGCGACGACCATGAGCACGCGGCGATGAGGCTCGTGCGGCGAACGAGTACCGATCTGGCTGGTCACCTGGGGGGCGATCGACTGCTGCCGCTGCCACAGAGCCATCAACGCGTCACTCGCCGGGGTGTCCTCGGAATCGAGGGTCAGCGTGCGACCGATGCGGGTGGCCGCGTGTTCGAGACCGAAGAGAATGTGCTCGCTCGCGATCGCTGCCGCCTCCTCGGTGACCTCTGCCGTGACGAAGGGATTGCCGTCACGGTCCGCCGCGATCCAGCTCCCGAGTCGCATGAAGGCCGGAGCGACGACGGGCGCCTTGCCGGCTTCGGAATCGAGCATCCAGTCGTCGAGCAGCCGGTAGACCTGCGGCACGACCTGAAACAGCGTCTGGTCGAAGATGTTCATCGCCGTACGCACCTCGTCGAGGGGGGTCGGCCTGGTCGTTCGCAACGGAGAAGTGCGCCAGAGAACGTCGATCTGCTCGAGCAGGCGCCGTTCGATCTCTGCCGAAGCCAGGCGGCCCTGCTGACCGGCGTCTCTGTCAGAGAGGAGATCGCTGATGCGACGGATGGCAGAGGCGACCGCCCGGCGGCGCGCCTCTGTCGGATGGGCGGTGAGCACGGGGTGGAATCGAAGCGCTGCCAACCGCGCCGCCGTCTCGTCTCGACCGACCTCGTCGACGAGACGCTCGATCGCCGCGGGAAGCGAATCCGCTGGAGCCGGATCGCTCGGAGAGGAGAAGCGCGTTCTCAGCACCCGCACCCTGTGGTGCTCCTCCGCCAGATTCGCCAGGTGGAAGTAGCTCGTGAAGGCACGCGCGACCTGCTCGGCCCGCACGGGCGTGAAGGAGTCGACCAACTTCTCCGCGTCTTCGATCGACGCATTGTTCTGCTTCTCGTACGCGTCGATGGTGAGTTCGCGCAACCGCTCGACGTCGTTCAGGAGTTCTGCGCCACCGGCTTCGGTCAGAATCTTTCCGAGTAGCGATCCGAGTAGACGAACGTCGGAGCGCAACGCAGCGTCGACCTCGTCGCGAATGCTTCTGCGGCTGGGCTCGGGAGTGCCAGGGTTCGTGTCAGCGAAAATCGTCACCGACCTAAACTAGCGCTCCCGTGTTGACGGCATGTTTCGTCGTCGTCATAAGTCGACGCGATCGGTCGACTGCACGCGGTCGATCAGCTGCCTCCACGGTCCGACCACGCGGGTTTCTGGAAGGGTCGCCCGCAGTTCGGAGTCGTCGGTGTCGACGACAGCCGCCAGGGCATCGGGAGGCGACTCGACAGTGATGACGAACACGAAGCGATCAGGCACGCCGTCACCATCGAGATCTCGTGCCTCACGCCAGGGACAGGCGTCGAGGATTCGGAGCCATTCCTCGAGTGCCGACCGCGATTCTGCGCCGAGCTCGACACGCCATGTGCGACGCAGGGCTGCGAAGCCGCCGGTGCGCACGACGATGATGTTCATGCGCGCACACCCACCGAAGACCAGGCCCGTTCGACCGCGTCGAGTTCACTCGAGCCGTCGCCGAACCGATTTCTCGCGGACTGCCCCGTCGCCCGTGCGAAGTCGGCGAAAGTCGCCGCGGGAGCGAGCATTCCCTGAGTGAGGGTGTCGTACCAGATCTGGCCAGCGCGCTGCCACGCGTACCCGCCGAGCGTTTCGGCCACCAGGTAGAACGCGCGATTCGGGATCCCGGAGTTGATGTGGACCCCGCCGTTGTCGTCGTTCGTGTCGACGAAGTCGCGCATGTGTGCGGGTTGTGGATCGACGCCCAGGATGTCGTCGTTGTAGGCGGTGCCGGGAGCTTTCATCGAGCGGAGCGCAGCCCCCTCGACCATGTCTGTGAACAACTCCTCACCGATGAGCCAGCTCGCGTCGGCAACGGTCTGCTGCCGGGCGTACTGCTCGACCAGAGATCCGAACACATCGGAGACGGACTCGTTGAGCGCGCCGGACTGCCCCGAGTAGTCGAGCGGGTTCGAGTACTGGGTGACCCCGTGGCTCAGTTCGTGTCCGATGACGCTGAGCGACAGGGTGAAGCGGCGGAAGATCTCTCCGTCTCCGTCTCCGAAGACCATGCGCTCGCCGTCCCAGAAGGCGTTGTCGTACCGAGAGCCGTAATGCACCGTGGCGTCGAGCCCGAGCCCCCTGTCGTCGATCGACGACCGGCCGTAGGCGTCGGCGAAGAGCGCGTATGTCGCCCCGAGGCCTTCGTATGCCTCGTCGACCGCCGGGTCAGCCGTCGGTGCGCCACCTTCGCGCCTCACGACCGTGCCGGGCAGGACCTCCCGGCCACCCGCGTCGCTGATGGTGCGCTGAGGACCGCGGGCCGCCTGCGTCGGGTCTGCCGGGCGCAGCACCGCGCTCTGGCGCGCGGCGCGCAGCGGTCGGGTGTTGAGCAACGTCTGGTGAGCGGCCGTAGCGACCGTCTCGAGATTGCTGGCATCGAGCGTCGACAGGCGGGCCAGCAGGTACGGGGGAACAATCGTGCATCGCATGAATCGAGCCTCGCACCTACGACCGACACCGTCCACGAGACGCGAGGGCCTCGGGCTAGAATTTACGGTATGACGACTGCTTCCGCCCCGGCCAAGACCTCCGCTCCAGTCAAGTATCTGACCAAGGCCGTCGGCGGCGGTCTGTTCATCCTCTTCTGGGCCATCGCCATCGTGCTGTGGGTACTGGTCGGACAATTCGACGACGCGGGGCTTCGCGGCTTCGTCGCCGACGCGGGGATCGTCTTCGCGTCGCTGGGCACCGCCGCACCGTTTCTGGCGACGACGCGCTCTCTGACGATCGCGTTCGGCTGGGGAGCCGTCGCGCTCGGCTTGTTCGCGCTGGCCGATCTGGGGCAGCTCACGGTGATCGTCTACCTCCTGCGCATGTTCGTGCCGCTTGTCGCGATCCTCGCTCCCGTCAACAAGTTCGTCAACGGTTACCGAGTGTTCGTCTAAGTGCTGCGCATAGCTCTCGTCTGCCTGCACACCTCACCAGCCGACGAGCCCGGCTCCGGCGATGCCGGAGGCATGAACGTGGTCGTTCTGCACCAGGCGCAGGCGCTGGCGGCTCTTGGGCACGATGTCGAGATCGTCACCCGACGATCGACGTCGACCGCCCCGGCCGTCGTGAATCTCGGCAAGAGCCTGCGGCTGCGCTTCATCGATGCCGGCCCCGCGCATCCGGTCGCCAAGGGCGACCACGAGAAGTACATCGACGAGTTCGGTGAGCGGCTCTCGGAGCTCGGCCCCTACGACGTCATCCACTCCCATCACTGGTTCTCCGGCATGGCCGCGCTGCCCGTCGCGCGGGCCCGCCGCGTCCCGCACATCCAGAGTTTCCACAGCATCGCCGCCGACGACGCGACGCCTCTCTCCGACGGAGAGCGGTCGGAATCTCCCGGGCGGATGGCCGGAGAATCCTGGCTGGCGCGCGAGTCCGACGCTCTGATCGCCATCAGCAATGCCGAAGCACGCACGATCGAGACCCGATTGGGCGGTGACCCTGCGCGGATCACGGTCGTCTCCCCCGGTGTCGACAGCGACCTCTTCACGCCCGCCGGCCACGGATCCTCGACACCGGCGCGCGCTCCCTACGCGGTGGTGGCCGCCAGACTGCAACCGCTGAAAGGTCTCGACCTGGCAATCGAAGCCGTCGCCGCCGTCTCTCCCGACCTCAGGCCCGACCTCGTCGTGTCTGGCGACGCATCCGCTGATTTCGACGGCTACGTCGACGAGCTCTCCCGGCTCGCCGAGCTCAGAGGCATCGCCGACGCGGTGCACTTCATCGGGCCGCAGTCACGTGAGGCTCTGGCCGAACTGCTGCGCCAGGCGCGCGTCGTGTTGATCCCCTCGCATTCCGAGACCTATGGACTCGTCGCCCTCGAAGCCGCTGCCAGCCGGGTTCCCGTCGTCGCGGCGGCATCGGGAGGGCTCCGAGAGGCTGTGATCGACGGCGTCACCGGAATAGTCCTCGACTCTCGCGATCCCGCCGCGTGGGCGCAGGCCATTGCGCGGCTTCTCTCAGACGACCATGAGGCCGCGGCCCTGTCGAGGCGGGCCCGAGAACACGCGGAGGAGCTCAGCTGGTCACGGTCTGCCGAGGCGCTCCTGAGCGTATACACCGGCCTCGCATTACCCATCGCTGTCGCGTGAGCATCCTCGACGGTGTGAGCCGCGTGCTGTTCGTGCACGCGCATCCCGATGACGAGACCCTGGCCACGGGTGCCCTGATCTCGGAGATGGTCGACCGAGGCATCCGGGTTCATCTGGTGACCGCAACGCGAGGCGAGCGTGGAGAGATCGTCGCCGGCGCCCTGGCGGTGGAGCCAGACCCGGAGACCCTCTCGCAGATCCGCGAATCCGAGTTGAGCGCCGCATCCGCGATTCTCGGCATCAGCGACAGATACTGGCTCGGCAGCACGCCGGCACGAGCTCGCGGTCTCGCCGAGCGGCGGTACCGGGATTCGGGCATGGCATGGATCACACCGGAACTCGCCGGCCCCTCCCCCGATGTCACGGCCGATGCGCTCGTCAGCGCCCAGCTCGACGAGGTCGCGAACGACCTGACCGCGCTGATCGAGGAGATCCGGCCGACCCTGGTCGTGGGTTACGACGACGCCGGCGGATACGGGCATCCCGATCACGTCCGCATGCACGACGCGACCGAGGCCGCGTGCCGCATGACGAACACCCCGTGGGCCGAGATCGTGGCAGAACAGGGCGACGAGGTCGAGTGGTTCGATCTCGAGCACCGACTGCCCGTCGTCGCCTCGGCGCTCAGCGCCCATGCGACGCAGGTTCGCGTCGACGGAGACCACATCGTGCACTCCGGAGGTCAGCGACAGGCCATCCCGACGTCCATCGGGCTCCGCGCACGCTGAAAGCCAGCCCTCGGATCAACGGGGCGACGAGAACTCGACAGTGCGTGATGTGACCTCTGTGGTGGAGATGCGGGGAATTGAACCCCGGTCCACTGCTGTGATTCTGCGCCTTCTACGGGCGTATCCTGTTGAGTCGTTCTACTCGGCCCCGAGTCTTGTTACAGGCATCTGACTCGACGGGCCCAGCCCGAGTGCAAGTCCCTCCGCGCCCTCTGGCGTAACGCGGAAGCAATCTCTCTGAATGTCGCCAGAACCCGGGTAGAGAGCATTCCCGGACTGACGGTCTCTATTTAGTGCTTAGAAGAGAACTACGCCGCGAGGGCGAAGTCTGCCTGAGCAGAGACAGTGCGGTTTGATTTGGCACTTATTGTTTTTCAGAGATCGTTAACGAGATAACCCTGAATCCTCGACCCGCTTCTCGCAGTTTCGCAGGCAATGTCGAAACCGATCATCCCCGAGCGGGTCACTATCACGCACTGTTGAGTTGTGTTGTGCACCAGCACCTCTATGGATGCAGCTTCTTATCTTACGACAGATATGCGGCAAGGGCCAGCACGGGTCGATCGCCGTCGCGGATAAAGTGAACCCATGAGCGAGACGATCATCACTGTCACTGCATCGGCCGATACCCACCACGCCCCGGAACGCGCCGTCGTTCAGCTCGCCCTCGGCTTCGAGGGAGCCGATCGACAGGACGTCTTCGAGAAGACCCGTCGGCTGCACGCAGAGACCTCCGACAGCCTGCGGGCCTTGCACGACCCGGTGGCTGACGCGGTCACCCGGTGGAGCGCTGACCAGGTGAGCGTATGGGGCCAGCGCCCGTGGAGCCAGGACGGCGCACAGCTGCCCCCCGTCTATCACGCGACGACGACGGTGCGTGCTCGCTTCCGCGACTTCTCTGCGCTGGCTGCCTGGATCGATTCCATCGCCTTCCGTGACGGGGTGACGGTGACGAGCGTCGACTGGGCGCTCACGTCGGCCACGCATTCGGCACTGCAGTCCGACGCTCAGAAGACCGCGATCGTCTCTGCTCGCTCGAAAGCACAGAGTTACGCAGAGGCACTCGGGCTGTCGACCCTCCGCGCGATCGCTGTCGCCGATCCCGGGATGCTCGGAGACGACGGCCGAGCCGGGTCGACCGTGAGCGTCGCCCGGTTCGCGTCGCACGAGATGGCGAAGAGCAGTGCAGGCGGGCCGCTCGACCTGACGCCCGCCGACGTTGTCATCAGCGCATCCATCGAGGCACGATTCGCGGCCACGGCATGACCCGCGACCTCGTCGGCCGAACCATCGTCGTCACCGGTGGCAACGCCGGGCTCGGATACTTCACCGCCGAACAGCTCGCCCGCCGCGGCGCTCGCATCGTCATCGCGAGTCGAAACGAGGCCAAGGCGAAGCTGGCCATCGATTCCCTGTTGCGTGAGGTCGAGGGCGCCGAGCAACCGTCGTTCGTCCATCTCGATCTCGCCGACCTCGCGAGCGTGTCACGCGCATCCGACGAATTGGCCGCGCTGCCCTCGAACGACGTGCTGGTCGCGAATGCCGGCATCACCGAGGGCACCGCCGAGTCGAAGACGGTCGACGGCTTCGAGAGCATGTTCGGCACCAATCACCTCGGCCACTTCGCCTTGATCTCGCAGTTGATGCCGTCACTTCTCGCCACGGCGAGCTCCCGCATCGTCCACCTGGGCAGCATCAGTCACCGGTTCTACCCTCTCGATCTCGACGAGCTCGATTCTCCATCGAAGTTCCGCAGCTTTCGGAGCTACGCCCGTTCGAAGCTGGCCGTGATGACGTTCGCCTTCGAACTCGACCGACGACTTCGAGAGGCCGGTCACGACACGCGGAGCATCGTCGCGCATCCCGGATTCGCGCTCGACGAACTGACGCCACTACGGCCTGGGGTCACCCCCGACGCCCGGCCGAGTTCCGCCGTGCAGACCCTGCTTGGGTCATTCGCTCAGGGCAAGGATGCCGGCGCCTGGCCGATCGTGCTGGCCGCCACAGACGTCTATCTTCGCGGCGGTGAATACGTCGGGCCCGCAGGATGGCAGCAACTCAAAGGACGCCCCCGTGTCACGGCCGCCAAGGCATGGTCTCGCGATCGAGCCGCCGCAGCCAGGCTGTGGCAGCTGTCGGAGGATCTGACCGGAGCATCCCTGCGACTGTGACCGGCGGCTGCGCCGCCGTCGATCAGGCGATCAGTCGCCGAGATTACGGCGTGCCGACATCGCCCTGTCAGACTCGCGCTTGTCCTGCCGTTCACGCAGCGTCTGGCGCTTGTCGTACTCGCGCTTTCCCTTCGCCACAGCCAACTCGACCTTGGCACGCCCATCGCTGAAATAGAGCTGCAAGGGAATGAGCGTGTAACCGCCCTCTTTCGTCTTGTTGTGCAGCTTGAGGATCTGCTCCTTGTGCAGCAGCAGTTTGCGCTTGCGACGTGGGGTGTGGTTGTTCCACGTACCCTGCGTGTACTCGGGGATGTGCACGGCGTCGAGCCACGCCTCGCCGTTCTCGATGAACGCGTAGCCGTCGACCAGCGAAGCCCGACCCATGCGCAGCGACTTGACCTCGGTGCCGTTCAAGACCATTCCGGCCTCGTACGTCGACTCGATCGTGTAGTCGTGCCGAGCCTTGCGGTTGGTCGCGACGACCTTCTGACCGCTCTCCTTGGGCACGTTGCACTCCTGACGATTCGTGTGCCGCACAGCGCGTGCGGCAGCCGTCCAGTATACGCCCAGCCGAGGGTCGCGCTCGCCCGCGCCCGCAGCGTGACGATCAGACCTTGAGGTACCGGGTGATAGCGAACTTCGCCGACAGTGCCGCCAGCACTGCTCCGACGACCACCAGGATGGGTGCAACCAGAAGCGCGTCCCCGGTATTGACGAACGAGGTGAATGGCAGTTGGTTCAACAACCAGCCCTGCACGAAGAACTTCACGATCGACCAGATAGCCAGCCCGGCGAGGGCCGATCCGATGAGCGAGGCGATCACGCCCTCGATGATGAACGGGGTCTGGATGAACCTGTTCGACGCACCCACCAATCGCATGATCCCGAGTTCTCGGCGGCGCGAGAAGGCTGAGAGCCTGATGGTGGTGGCGATCAGCAGCACGGCCGCGATCAGCATGATGGCGGCGACGGCGATCGCGGTGTAGCTGGCTGCGTTGAGTACCGTGAAGATCTGCTCGAGATAACTTCGTTGGTCGGTCACGCTCTGCACGCCGGCGAAGCCGGAAAGGCTCTCGACGAGCACGGCCGACTGAGTGGGGTCCTTCAGGTTGACCCAGAAGGTCTGCGGCAGCAGATCGGGCGTCACGTAGTCGGTGACCGGGTTGCCCTTGAACTGCTCCTGGAAGTTCTCGAACGCCTGATCGTGATCCTCGAAGTAGTACTTGTCGATGAATGGCGACAGCGTCGGACCGTCAAGCTGTGCTTTGACAGCGTCGATCTGGTCCTGCGTCACATCGCCGTTTCCACAGGTCTCCCCCGTGTCGGTGGCGGTACACAGGTAGACGGCGACCTGAGCCTTGTCGTACCAGTAGTTCTTCATCTGGCCGATCTGCATCTGCAGCAGAATAGCCGTGCCGACGAAGGTGAGAGAGATGAAGGTGACGAGCACGACGGAGATGACCATCGAGACGTTGCGTCTGAGGCCGGTGCCGACCTCGCCGAAGATGAGTCCGAGTCTCACGAGGTGGGTCCTACGTTCTGGTCTTTGGCCGGGTCGATTCGTTCACCGGGAGCCCGAAGCCCCAGCTTCTCGGCCAGGCCGAGCTGATCGGTGACCGGGTCGACCGCACGAGGCGTGGCCGACAGCGGCGCCGGCGGCGCGGATGCGGCGGGTGCAGCGGCGGCGGGAGCGGATACGGCCGGCTCGCCCTGGTCTGGAGCGGGGGTCGCTTGGGTCTGGGCCGGAGTCGCAGAGACGTTCGCTGCCTCCGAGGCATTCGGTGCTTGGGGCGCGACGACGGGCGCGGAGAAGGTGGGAGTCGTGCCGCTCATTCCGCGGCTGCCGCGCACCATGCCGGGGATGCCGATCTCGGCGGTCATGCCGCTGTCACGAAGGGCGATCTCGGCCGTCATTCCATAGCCGCCTTCGAGCTCGTCACGAACGACCTCGCCCTGTACGAGCTCGATCACGCGACGCTGCATCTGGTCGACGATGGCGTTGTCGTGGGTCGCCATGATCACCGTGGTGCCGCCCGCGTTGATGCGCTGCAGGACCTGCATGATGCCACCACTGGTGAGGGGGTCGAGGTTTCCGGTCGGCTCGTCGGCGAGCAGGATGGCGGGCTTGTTGACGACGGCGCGGGCGATGGCCACGCGCTGCTGCTCTCCACCCGACAGCTCGTGCGGCAGGCGATTGGCCTTCTCGTTCAGACCGACCATGGCCAGCACGTCGGGCACGGCCTCCTGGATGAATCCGCGCGACTTGCCGATGACCTGGAGCGTGAACGCCACGTTGTCGAACACGTTCTTGTTCGGCAGAAGGCGGAAGTCCTGGAAGACGACGCCGAGGTTGCGCCTGAAGTAGGGCACCTTCCGCGACGAAATCGTTCCCAGGTCTTGGCCGAGCACGTGGATGCTGCCACTCGTGGGCTTGTCTTCCTTCAGCACGAGGCGCAGGAAGCTCGACTTGCCGGAGCCCGAGGCTCCCACAAGAAAGACGAATTCACCGCGGAGGATCTCGAGGTCGACGCGGTTGAGCGCCGGCTTCTTGGTCCCCCGGTAAATCTGGGATACGTGATCAAATCGAATCATGGCAGGTTGAGCTTAAGCAGGCCGACGAGCTTGTCCACGCACGACTCGCCACGGAGCGCCGATTGACCCGCGAGTCTGAAAGCGAGCCCGGTATTGCCTAGGAGACCTTCTGCTTGCGCCAGCGGATGCCCGCCGAGATGAAGCCGTCGAGCTCGCCGTCGAAGACATTCGAGGGGTTGTTCGATTCGTAGTCGGTGCGCAGGTCTTTGACCATCTGGTAGGGCGCGAGCACGTAGCTGCGCATCTGGTCGCCCCAGCTCGCCGTGATGACACCGGCCAGTTCCTTCTTCTTCGCGTTCTCCTCGTCGCGCTGCAGCAGGAGCAGTCTCGACTGGAGGACCCGCAGTGCTGCGGCGCGGTTCTGGATCTGGCTCTTCTCGTTCTGGCAGCTCACGACGATTCCCGTGGGGAGGTGCGTGATGCGAACGGCCGAGTCCGTCGTGTTGACCGACTGGCCGCCCGGGCCTGACGAGCGGAAGACATCCACCCGGATGTCGCTTTCGGGAACGTCGACGGATTCGGTCTGAGCGATAAGCGGGATGACCTCGACGGCCGCGAAGCTCGTCTGGCGCTTGCCCGCCGAGTTGAAGGGGCTCATGCGCACGAGCCGGTGGGTTCCCGCCTCGACAGACAGCGTGCCGAATGCGTATGGAGCGTCGACCTCGAACGTCGCGCTCTTGATGCCCGCCTCTTCTGCGTAGCTGGTGTCGAGCACCGTGACCGAGTAGCCGTGCTGCTCGGAGTAGCGCAGGTACATGCGCAACAGCATCTCTGCGAAGTCGGCGGCGTCGACGCCGCCCGCTCCGGCGCGGATGGTGATGACGGCGGCCCTCGGGTCGTACTCGCCGTTCAGAAGCGTCTGCACCTCGAGCTCTCCGAGGAGCTTCGTGAGGCTTTCGAGCTCGGCCTGAGCCTCCTGGGCCGACTCCTCGTCGCCCTCGGAGTTGATGAGTTCGACCATGATCTCGAGGTCTTCGAGACGCGAGGTGATGCTGGTGACCTTCCCGAGGTCGGACTGCGCGTGCGACAGAGCGCTGGTCACCTTCTGCGCCTTCTCGGTGTCGTCCCAGAGGTCGGGCACACCGGCCTGAGCGCTGAGGTCGTCGATACGTGCCTTCAGGTCATCGACGTCGATGACCGAGAGGATGTCGCGGAAGGTGGAGCGGAGGGCGGCGATCTGCTCGCTGAAATCAAGTTCCTGCATGGTGCACCCAGCCTACCGGGCGGCCGCGGGCGATCCTCCGGCGTAGGGTTGGATGCGATATGAGCGACACAGAGACCGGTTTCCGTTTCCGTTCCATCGCCCTCCCCGCTCTTCTGCCCTCTCTGCTCTTCGCTATCGGCGAGGGGTCGATCATCCCGATCATCCCCGCCATCGCCCAGGATCTCGGCGCGGGTCTCGCCTTCGCCGGCTTCATCGCGGCGATGATCATGGTCGGAGAACTGATCGGCGACATCCCGAGCGGCTGGATCGTGAGCCGCATCGGCGAGCGGAGGGCCATGGTCGGGGCGTCGCTCGTCTCGATCATCGGCGTCACGACGTGCATCGTCGCATCCGGGCCCTGGATGCTCGGGGTCGGCATCTTCTTGCTCGGCCTGTCGACCGCGACCTTCGCCCTGGCGCGGCACGCGTTCATGACGACCTTCGTTCCGCTGCCGTACCGGGCTCGGGCGCTGTCGACACTCGGTGGAACATTCCGGGCGGGATGGTTCGTCGGACCGTTCATCGCCGCAGGACTCATCGCCCTCACGGCACACGCGGCGATCGTCTTCTGGGTGCACCTCGGATGCGCCGTCATCGTGATCGTGCTGCTCATGGTGATGCCCGATCCCACAGCCGCGGCCGCCGCTCGCACCGGCGCCTCCGGCTCGCACGAGACCGAGGGCGAACAGCTCGTCGCCGGGGAATCGCACGGCCTCTTCCGCACGATCTGGAACTTCCGCGGGGTGCTCGTACGGCTCGGAACGGGTGTGGCGATCGTCGGCGCGCTGCGCGCGAGCCGCTCGGTCATCCTGCCGCTCTGGGCCGTGAGCCTCGGACTTCCCGAGAGTACGACAGCCCTCATCATCGGTCTCGGCGGCGCCATGGACTTCGCCCTCTTCTACGCCAGCGGGCAGGTGATGGACCGCTTCGGCAGGCTGTGGAGCGTCGTGCCGTCGATGCTCGGAATGGGCATCGGACTCTTCGTCCTCGCGTTCACCCATGACCTGCAGAACGCCGTGGGCTGGTTCATCGGCATCACGGCCGTCACCGGTCTCGCGAACGGAATCGGCAGCGGCATCCTGATGACCCTCGGCGCCGATCTGGCCCCCAAGAACGATCCGGCGCCGTTCCTCGGCGCGTTCCGCTTCACCGGCGACGCGGGAACGGCCGCCGCTCCCCTGCTGGTCTCCCTGGTGGTGGCCGTGGCGACACTGTCGCTGTCGACCGCGATCATCGGCGTCATCGGCGTTCTCGGGGCAGGCCTCATGCTGCGCTACGTGCCCCGCTACGTTCCCCGACGGCCGGGCCGCCCGTCTGCGTGATCAGGCCTCGATAGTTCTCATCAGGTGGATGGCGTGGCCTGCTGCGCCCGGGCCTTCGCGCGCGATCGCAGGTCGACGAGTCCCACGATCAGTGAGACGGTGATCAGCGCGATCGCGATGAGGATTCCGTTGCGGAATCCGTCGTGGTACACGGTGAGCTGGTCGGGCGTCGTCGCCTCGCGATAGAGCGTGGAGAAGAAGGTCGAACTGACGGCGGCCACTCCGATCGCGGTTCCGACGCGCTGACCGACCTGCGCGAGCGAACCTGCGACGCCGCCCTCGCTCACGGGCACCTCGGCCAGCGTGAGCGTCTGATTGGGCGAGATCACGAGGCCGCCTCCGGCTCCCGCGACGGCCATGGCGGCGGCCATCCACCAGATCGTCTGATCGCGCGGAGTGAGCACGGCGGCGGCGAGGATCAGCGAGAAGCCGATGATGACCGTGACGGTACCGATGACCACGAGCTTGCGCCCGTAGCGCTCGACGATGCGCCCGCCGATGAGCGAACTGGCGGCAGAGGTGAGCGCGAACGGGATGCTGACCATGCCGGCGAAGACGGGAAGCGCGCCGAGGCCCTGCTGCAAGTAGAGAGTCGTGAGCAGGAAGGTACCGGGGATGGCGGCGAAGTAGGCCGTGGCCACGAGGATGCCGTTGCGATACGAGGCGATGCGGAACAGGGCGAAGTGCACCACCGACGACTTTCCGCGGCGGGAGTAGTCGCGCTCCCACAGTAGGAACGCGACTGTTCCGAGCACGAAGCCGATGAGCCAGAACCAGCGCTTGGGGTCGTCGTCGGGGCCGCCCGTGGTGAAGACGAAAGGCACCATGACGCTGAACACCGAGAATCCGAGGAGCAGGATCCCGACGAGGTCGAGTTCGGTCTTGACCGTCGACCCCTTCGGTTTTGTGGGCAGCAGACGCAGCGCGAAGAACAGGGCGATGAGTCCGAGCGGGATGTTCATCCAGAACAGGAGTCTCCACCCGTCGGTCTCGCCTCCGAGGGCGATCAGAAGGCCACCGAGGGTCGGACCGAACGCGGTCGAGACTCCGATCGTCGCTCCGAAGATTCCGAAGGCACGCCCGCGGGCCGGGCCCTGAAAGAGCTGCTGCACGAGCCCGAGTACCTGTGGCATCTGGATGCCGGCGGCGACGCCCTGCAGGATGCGCGCGATGAGCAGCGTCTCGACCGTCGGTGCGAGGGCGCAGGCGAGGCTCGCCAGGGTGAACGAGATGAGGCCGATGGAGAACAGGAGTTTGCGCGAGTAGATGTCGCCGAGCCGCCCGGCCGGAACGAGCGCGAGTCCGAAGGCGAGGGCGTAGCCTGCGACGATCAGCTGGAGTTCGGTGGACCCGGCGCCGAGCGCCTTCTCGATCGACGGAAGACCCACGTTGACCTTCGACAGGTCGAGGATGGTGAGCGCGGCGACTCCGACGGCAACGGCGAACGCCTGCCACTTCGCCCGCTCGGTGATCTCGATCTGAGGTGTCGGTGAAGTCGCTGCCATGGACACGTACGCTACACCGAGGCTGTGGGTTGCCTGAGGGCCTTGCGTAGATTTCAGCGGAATGTAGAACGAGCGACCGAGGTGACCTCGATGGGAAACCCGTTCGGCACGACGAGCGACAGCACCGCGGGCCGCCACGACGCGGAAAGGGTGACGCTGGCGCTGCGCCCGTCGGAGGTGGTGGCCTCGATCACCGTGAGGTCGTCGAACGATGCGGATGACGGGGCGTTGTCGAGATAGTCGTCGACGGCTGCGTCGACGGCCTGCGGCTCGAGCCTCGGAACGACGGCGGAGTCGACCAGCTCGACATCGTCGAGGGAGAACGACTCGGCACCGGCGAGGGCGGCACCGTCGGCCATGGTGAAGAGGCGTGTGCGTTCAAGGTAGAGACTCGATGCGGCAACGACGACGAGCACGACGAGCAGTGCCAAGGCCGCGTAGAAGATGGTCAGCAGCAGGGTCGAGCCCTCGTCGGAGCGGAGTCGCTCTGCCACGGCGTTCGCACTCACCAGTTGGGCCGCATCATGAATGGAATCTCGAGACCGTCTGGGTCGCAGTAGCGACGAACGGAATTCCGCCGGCTTTCTCGCTCCCCAGGAACGCCGGGAGCAGAGGAAGAGGAACCGACACGCGCACCGTGACCGTGACGTGACCCGCCCGCGTGAGGCAGGCATCCGGAACCGGCTGGCACGAGTATTCGAGCGGAGCGACGCCGGCGGAGATGCCGAAATCGGAGAAGGCGATCGCCGCCGCCTGCTCGGCCGACGCGGCGCCCTGCTCGACGGTCGGTGACTGCACGAACACACGAGCAGCCTGTCGCGCCGCGCCCTCGGCGGCGAAGGCGGCACCCTGCAGCACGGAGAGTGCGCTCACGAGGTAGACGAGCGGTACGAGAAGCAGGATTCCCGCGGTGATGAACTCGAGCGAGGCCGAGCCGTCGTCAGCCCACAAGCGTCTCCGCAGCCGCATGCCCTGTCACCTCCAACGATCTCGGAGGTCCGAAGGGACCGGCGAGCGGCAGGGGCGCGCTCACGGTGACCTCGGTAGCGGGAACCCCGAGGTACTCGGTGTACCCCGAGGTGACTCCGGCCGCGTAGTCGGCGCCCACCGCAGTGGTGATGAGTTGCCTCGTGCGCTCCGCTCCGTCTTCGGGCGAGTTTCCCGCGAGCGCCGCGAACCGAGCCCCCTCTGCCGCCGCGTCGATGAGCGTGTTGCGCACGTGCAGGGCGAAAGCCAGCTGGATGACCCCGAGCGTGAGAGCGGTCAGCAACACGCCCACGAGGACGAACTCGACCGCGGCCGAGCCTTCGTCACGCCGCAGTCTCTGCAGGAGCCGCCGACTCTTCGACTGCATGAGCAGATCAGAACGCCGTCACGCGATCGATGGCCTGCTCGAAGACCTGGCTGAGCGCGGGACCGGCGAGACCCCAGATGATGATCACCAGACCGGCCGTCATCAGTGTGATGAGCACCCAGCCGGGCACGTCGCCCTGATCGTCGCGCAGGCGCCGGGCGAGTCGAGTGGGTATCGAAATCATGTTTCTCTCTTTTCAGCGGAATCGGAGGATGGGGCGTTCAGGGAGCAGACGGAGGGACGAGTGGCTCGGCATCAGAAACCCGTCTGCAGCACGACGATGCCAGGCCACACGGCGAAGAGCACGGTGGTCGGGAGGATGAGGAAGACGAGGGGCACGAGCATCGTGACCTCTTTCTTGCCCGCCGACTCGAGCAGGGCGCGCTTGGTGTCTTCGCGGGAATCCTGAGCCTGGGCCCGCAGCACGTCGGACAGTGGGGTTCCCCGCTCGAGAGCACCCGTCATCTGTTCGACGCAGCGAGTGAAGGCGGGCAGGGCCAACGCACCGGCCCGCGACTCGAGTGCTGCGACGAGACCGACTCCCGAGTTCACCTCGGTGACCACGACGGCGAATTCGCGAGCCAGCTCTCCGCTCGAGACACGAGCCACGCGTCGCAGCCCGTCGAGTACCGTCTCTCCGGCCGAGAGGCTGAGCGTCAGGAACTCGAGCACCGTGGGAAGCTCGCTGTCGATGCGCGCGATGCGCTTTCTTGCTGCCCTCCGCAACACCAGATCGCGTGCGGCGATGCCCACTGCACCGAGCACGATCGGGATGGCCAGCTGAGTGGCCATCGGCATCGTCGTCGTGGGTGACGAGACGGCGACGAGGACCGCGCCGACGGTCGCTCCGGCCACACCGTAGACGAGTTGTTGCGAGCGGAAGTGCTCGACGGAGAGCTCCGACCGGGACTGCGCCAGACGACGCTCGATCTGTTCCGTACCTCCCAGGATTCCACTGAGGATGTCGATGGCGACCCGGGCGAGAGGCGACAGGAGCACACCAAAGACCGGAAGCGGGTCGCTGGAACGCTTCGTCAAGAATTCACGGGCGCCCGCCGAGACGTCGACCAGGTAGGGCGCGGTACGTTCGGCCAACGACGGTCTCGACAATCGCGGGGTCAGGCTCACCAGCGACCAGAGGCCGACGCCGAGAACGACTCCGAAGAGCATCGCCCAGGCCACGGTCGCGCTCATGCGAACCACCGACGTTCTTCTGGGATCCGCGCAATGACCAACATCACGCGGTACGCGATGACGCTGAGGACGAGGCCTCCCACGATGAGCGTCACTCCCCCGGCGCTGTTGTAGGCGGCAGCGGCCTCAGGACGTGTCGACAACAGCAGCAGAACGATCCACGGTGCCGCCACCCCCAACCGAGCCGCATTCATGACCCAGGACTGCCGGGCTTCCACTTCGCTGCGTATCGCCGCGTCTTCTCGCAGATAGCCCGAGAGACTCCGCAGCACCCTTGTGAGGTCGGTGCCACCGACCTCTCTCGACATGCGCAGCGTCTCGAGGATGCGGTCGGCCGTCGGGTCTGCGAGCCGCGCCTTGAGCGCGTCGAGACTCACGCCGAAGTTACCCGTCGTTCGGTACAGCGCTTCGTACTCGGCAAAGGCCGCGCGGCTGGAGACGGGCCCCGCGTGCGCGAGAGTACTCACGCTGTCGGGCAGGGCGACGCCGCTGCGAACGGCCGACACGAGGTGGTCGACGGCATCCGGCCAGTAAGTGTGACTCGCACGGCGACGAGCTCGGCCGCGGTGGCGCACCACGGAGATCGGCAGAAGCGCCCCCACCACAAGGGCGGCGGCATCGAGTGCGAGTACGGCGAGAGAGGCCTCCGCGACCGCGGAGGCGACCAGTCCCAGGCACGCGCTTGCCGTGATGAACACGGAAACGGGCATTCTCTCGAGTCCTGCACGATCGAGTAGGGAACGAAGACGACTGACGCGTCCCTTCACCACAGGCTCCGTCGGTGCGGGCCAGAGGGCAGGGGCCGCGCACAATACGAGGCCCAGACCCAGAATGAGTCCGAACACCGTGCTCATCGGTCGCCCCGGCCGAGCACGATCGATGGTTCGAGACCGGCGGCCCGGAATTTCGCCGTCTTCGTCGGGTATCCCCCGGTCGCGACGAGGTCGCGGCCCTCGAGAGCGAAGATCGTGCTGGCCTCGATGACTCCGCCCTGGCCCGGCGCGCCCGAGACCTGGCCGCTCGGCGCGAGGATCTCGACGATCCGACGCGCGCCACGCTTATCCATCTCGCAGTGCACGACGATGTCGATGCACGACGCCACCGTGGGTGTCACGAAGGCGGCATCGATGTTGCGACCGGCGAGCAGGGGCAGTGTGCAGAGCTTCACCAGCGCGTCCCGGGCGCTGTTGGCGTGGATGCTGCACGCTCCGGGCAACCCGGAGTTCAGCGCGATGAGCAGATCGAGACTCTCCGCCTCGCGCACCTCGCCGACCACGATGCGGTCAGGGCGCATTCTCAGTGCTTCTTTGATGAGGCGCCGCAGAGTGATCTCACCCGTTCCCTCGAGGCTGGCCTGACGGCATTGCATCGCGACCACGTCGCGCGCAGTGAGATCGAGTTCGAAGGTCTCCTCGACGGTGACGATGCGATCACTGGGCCGAGCGACAGAGAGCAGGGCATTGAGCAGGGTGGTCTTGCCGCTCTGCGTCGCACCCGACACCAGGATGTTCTGCTGCGCGAGCACGCACATGCGCAGGAACTCGGCAGATTGCTGGGTGAGTGCGCCCAGCCCGACGAGCTGATGAAGGTCTCGGATGCGCCGGGCGAATTTACGGATGTTGACCGCAAGGTGAGCTCGGGTGACGTCGGGGATCACGACGTGCAGTCGGCTGCCATCGGGAAGGGAGGCGTCGACGAAGGGAGAACTCAGATCGACGCGTCGGCCCGAACTCTGCAGCATGCGCTCGACGAGCTCTCTCACCTCGAGATCCGACAGCACCACGCTCGAGCGCTCCGAGACGCCGTTCTTGGCCACGAACACTCGGTTGGGGCCGTTGATCCAGATCTCCTCGATGCTGGGGTCGTCGAGGAGCGGCTGCAACGCACCGAAGCCGGTCAGCGAGGCCACGACCTCGCGGGTCGCGAGCGTCTCGTCGGCCAACAACGGAGAGCCGCCGCCCAGGGCCCGCTCGGTGTACCGCCGAACCTCGTCGTCGACGAACTGCCTTGCGAGGCTCTCGTCTGACGCCAGATCGACACCCTCGCGGCGCACGCGGTCACGCACACGTTCGGTGATCAGCTGCACGGCGTTCGCCACACGCATCCTCCTGTCGATCGTCCTCGACCGACATGATGCACCGAAACGCCGAAGCCCCGCGGAAGTTATCCACAGGGCTTCGACGAACAGGCGAGCGAACTACTCGTAGCGCAGCGACTCGATCGGATCCTGACGGGCCGCACGCAGCGCCGGGATCGTGCCGGCCAGGAACGCGATGCCCATCACCACGAGGATGATCACCGCGATCGACGCAGGATCGAAGGCGATCAGGGTGAGCCCCGGAAGAGCCGACAGCAGGCCGTTCGCCAACACCCCGTTCAACGCTGTTCCAGCGAGGATCGCCCCGGCCGCTCCGATGGCGCTTCCGAGGAATCCGATGAACACGGCCTCCAGGCTGAAGAGGCCGAACACCCGGCCGCCGCCCATGCCCATCGCCTTCATGAGTCCGATCTCCCGCGTGCGCTCCTGCACGCTCATCAGAAGGGTGTTCACGATGCCGAAGCCCGCCGCGATCAGCGCGATCACCGCGAAACCGTTCAGCACCAGCACGATCGCGTCGATGACCGTCTTGAACGACCCGATCTGATCCTCCACCGTGGTGGCGTCGTAGCCGAGCGCCTTGAGGTCGCTCTTGATCGTCGACACCTGCGCATCCGAGGACGACGGATCGAAGCGCACGCTGACCGACGCATAACTGTCTTTCGTCGAGCTGCTCAGACCGACCGATTGGGCGTCGTACAGCGCCGTTGTGAGCGCGTCATTGGCGGTGAGGCTCGAACTCCCGAGCAGACCTGCCTCGGCGACGCCGGAGACGGTGGCATCGATGGTGCTCGACGTGCCCGTCTGGTCTGTGACGCCGAACGTCACCGTCTTGCCCACGGCATCCGAATCGCTCGAGAAACCCAGGGGCTCGACGTACGACACTGGCAGGGCGACCTCGAAGGCATTTCCGTCGCTCGACGGCTCCGAGCCCGCGGCCAGGTCGAGGCTCATGCCCGACACGAAGCCGCCGATCGCCGCCTGGTACGGGGTGCCACCGTCGTACTCCACGTAGTTCGGTCGGGCCGTGAGTACGGGATCGACGGATTCGACGCCCTTCACCGCCCGAATGTCGCCGAGCTCGGCCGCCGTGATGGCCTCGACCGTCGACCCGGGCCTGCCGGTCGCGCTCTCGACGTTGGTGGTGTCGGGCTCGTACTTCGCCGGCCCCGACGTGGTGTCCTCCACGGTCTTCGTGACCGTCATCACATCGTCTGCGCCGATCGAGGAGACGGTCGTGTCGATGTAGCGATTGATGCCCGTCCCCACCCCGCTCGTCAGTGCCAGCGTGAAGGCTCCGATGAAGATGGCCAGCACCGTGAGGGTCGTTCGGGTCTTGCTGCGGAACGTGTTGCTGATCGCCGAACGGATCAGATCGAGGCCGCTCATGCCGTCGCTCCGTTCCGGTCGACGATGAGGCCGTCGCGGATGAAGACGCTGCGGTCGGTCTTCGCCGCCAGGTCCTCGTCGTGGGTCACCACGATCAGCGTGATCCCCGTGCGCCGGTTGAGATCGAAGAGGATGTCTTCGACCACCGCGCCCGTGGCCGTGTCGAGGTTGCCCGTCGGCTCGTCGGCGAAGATCACGCGCGGTTCGTTCACCAGGGCGCGAGCGATGACCACGCGCTGCTTCTGGCCGCCCGAGAGATCGGTGGCCTTGTTCTTCGCCTTGTCGGCGAGCTCGAGCCGCTCGAGCGCCTCCATTCCACGCCGCCGTCTTTCCGAACCGCCGACCCCGGCGATGCGCAGCGGCAGCGTCACGTTGTCGAGCACCGAGGTGTTGGGGGTGAGGAAGAACTGCTGGAAGACGAACCCGAAGGTCTGGTTGCGCGTGCGATTGAGGGTCCGACCGCCGAGAGCTCCCGCGTCACGACCGCTCAGCTCGACGGCGCCGGTCGACGGCTTGTCGAGCAGCGCCAGCAGGTGCATGAGCGTCGACTTGCCCGAGCCGCTCTTGCCGACGATCGAGATGGACTCGCCCTCGTCGATATCGAGCGATACCCCCTTCAGCGCGTCGAAGCGGGCTGCGCCTCGACCGTAGGACTTCTTGACGTCTCGCGCCGCGAGAACCGGAACCGGCATGGATGCTCCTGAGCTGTCTGCTCGTGCGATGTGCACGATCACTCCAGACTCGCTGCACATCGGATGCCCGTCGTCACCCCGGCACGGCATCTTCGGCTACCACGAACGTGGGACGCGCGCGGCTCGAGCGTGCTGCGAGACTGGACGACAGCGAACCCACGACAGGGATCACGACAGGAAGAAGGCGCGCCCGTGAGATCCGGTTCTCGAGCGTTCCCCGTGCCCTTCGAGTCGCCCCTGCCTGTGCGGCTGCGCTGGATCCCCTCGGCCCTCGCGATCATCGTCGTCTGCGTTCCCGTCGTCGTCGCATCCCGCAGCAGAGCCGCTGCCGGCGGCACCACGACCGAGGTGCTGGCGCTGTCTGTCGTGGTGGCGCTCGTTCTGGTCGCCGCCTTGGTGCTGCGCACGCGGTACCCCCGCAGCACGGCGGCGGTCGCGATCGCGGCGGCCTGCGCGGCAGTTCTGCTGTCGAGCCTGGCGCTGACCGGTCCCGGTCCGGTCGTCGCGTCGATCATCACACTGATGATCACGGTCTTCGGTGTCGGATCACGCCAGGGCCGCACCCCGGCGCTCATCGTGGCCGGTGCCGCAGTCGTGGCCACCGGCAGCGTGTTGCTTCTCGCTCCCCCGCCCGAGTCGCGCGGCGTCGAATCGCTCATACTGCTCGTCGCCCTCGTCGGCCTCGCCGCAACGGGTGGCGTGGCCCAGTACAACGGGCGCGCTTTCATTCAGGCCATCACCGAACGGGCACGACGAGCAGAGGAGACGCGGGAATCCGAGGCAGAGAGGCGGGTGACCGAGGAGCGGCTCGCCATCGCCCGCGATCTGCACGACGTCATGGCCCACCAGATCGCCGTGATCAACCTGCACGCCGCCTCGGCCTCGAAGGCCCTCCGCACGAGACCGGATGACGCGGAACGCTCCCTCACCACCGTGCGCGAGGCGGCGCGCACCGTGCTCGGTGAGATCGGGAGCCTCCTGACCGTGCTCCGCTCGGCCGACAGCGGGAGCTCGGCGGTGCTGGCTCCTACGCCCGGACTATCGGAGCTTCCGCGCCTCTTCGACGAGTTCTCGAAGGCCGGGCTCACCGTGGAGCAGAGGACGGTCGGCACCCCGGTCGAGCTCGACTCTCTGCGCGACATCGTCGCGCACCGCGTTCTGCAGGAGGGCCTGACGAACGCCCACAAGCACGGCGGCGACGGCACCGCCCTCGTGCAACTCGACTACGGCGACGACGGCCTCGGGATCACGGTCACCAACGTGACTCGGCCCCGGAGCGACGACAGGACCGTCGTGGAGAGCGGTCACGGACTCGCGGGGGTGCGCGAGCGTCTGTTGTCGGTGGGAGGAACGCTCGAGACGTCGTTCGGCCCGGGGCCCGTGCACCGCTTCGTGGCGCATCTTCCCCTCGACGCTCCTCATCACGATCCGCGCGGCAGCGCGCAGGCCGTCCCCGACCCGAAGAGGCACACATGATCTCCGTCGTTCTCGCCGACGACCAGGCGCTCATCCGCACCGCCGTCTCCGAACTCGTCTCCCACGAGGAGGGCTTCACCGTCGTGGGCGAGGCGGCGAACGGTCGGGAGGCCGTCGACGTCGTTCGCGCGACCCGTCCCGACATCGTGCTCATGGACATCCGGATGCCCGTGATGGACGGACTGCAGGCGACCGAGGCGATCTGCGCCGACCCCCTGCTCGCAGGGACGCGCATCGTGATCCTCACCACCTTCGAAGACGACGAGTACGTGCTGCGGGCGCTGCGGGCGGGCGCCAGCGGGTTCCTCGGCAAAGGCACCGAGGCGGATGCGCTCATGGCGGCGATCAGGACGGTCAACGACGGCGAGGCGCTGCTGTCCCCGAGGGCGACCAGAGCCCTCATCGATCGCTACCTGTCACCTGCGGAAGCGTCGCCGCAGCGTGTTCCTGACGAGCTGGCCCTCTTGACGGAGCGGGAGCGGGAGATTCTGCTTCTCGTCGGATCGGGCTTGTCGAACGGCGAGATCGCCGCCGGGCTCGTGATCTCGCCGCAGACGGCGAAGACCCACGTCAACCGCATGATGTCGAAGCTCGGCGTGCATGATCGCGCCCAACTCGTGATCATCGCCTACGAGTCCGGCCTGCTTGTTCCGGGGCGAAGCTGACCAGCCCCTGCCGGTACACTGGTTCTGCTCTGCGGGAGTGGTGGAATTGGTAGACACGCAGGATTTAGGTTCCTGTGCTTTCGAGCGTGAGGGTTCAAGTCCCTTCTCCCGTACTCCCCGCTGTCGTCCACGTATCCCGGGCCTCGGCGGGGGTACTCTTGATGCACCGCAGATCGCACACTTGTCCGCCGCCGACCGGCCTTGACTCGACCCGCCGACGACTGGAGCCCAGATGACACACGCCGCCCTCATTCCCTGGCTTGATCCTGAGACGCTCATCCAGAGCTTCGGGCCGTTCGCCTTGATCGGCGTCTGTCTGATCATCTTCGCGGAGACGGGACTCCTCATCGGATTCCTCTTCCCCGGCGACACTCTGCTGATCATCACCGGCGTTCTCGCCTTCAGCCCGGGCATCGGCGTCGACATCTGGTGGGTGTGTCTGGCCATCGGCTTTGCCGCCTTCGCGGGTGGTGAGGTGGGGTACCTCATCGGTCACAAGTTCGGACCGCGCCTCTTCGAGCGCAAGGAGTCCGGCCTCTTCAGTATCAAGAACGTCGAGCGAACCAACGCGTTCTTCACGAAATACGGCGCATTCGCCGTCATCCTCGCCCGCTTCGTTCCCATCGTGCGCACGTTCGCTCCGATCGCCGCCGGCATCGGACACATGAACTACCGCAAGTACTCGCTGTACAACCTCATCGGCGCCGTCATCTGGGGCGCAGGTGTGACATTCATCGGATATCTCATCGGGAACATCCCCCCGGTGAAGGACTTCGTCACCAGCTACATCGACATCATCCTGCTCGCCGCAGTCGCGGCGACGCTCATCCCCACGATCTGGCACTACGTGCAGTCGACGATGAAGGCTCGAAAGGCCAACGCTGCGGGGGCTGCCCAGGCTCAAGCAGATCTGGCACTCGACCCCGACGTCTTCGACCACAAGCCGGAGGCTTAGGAAGCTCGCACCAATGTACAGAACCAACTATGCGTCCTCGCTCACCCGCGAAGACGTGGGCCTCGACGTCATGCTCTCCGGCTGGGTGGCGCGCATCCGCGACCACGGCGGCGTCGCCTTCATCGACCTCCGTGACTCGTCCGGCATAGCCCAGGTCACATTCCGTGACGAGCTGGTGGCGGCAGCCGAGAGCCTCCGTGTCGAGTCCGTCGTGACGGTCAAGGGAATCGTCCGCGAGCGTCCCGCGGGCAACGTGAACACCACCATCGCCTCGGGCGAGGTCGAGATCCAGGCGACAAGCCTCGAGGTTCTGGCCGCCAGCGACGTCCTGCCCTTCCAGCTCGACGACGAACCCGGTGAAGAGACCCGCCTCGCCTACCGCTACCTCGATCTTCGCCGCGAGAGCGCCGCGTACCCCCTGAAGCTGCGCTCCAAGGTGTCTGCCGCCGTTCGCAACGTGCTCGTCGACGAGGATTTCGTCGAGGTCGAGACGCCCACACTCACCCACTCGACCCCCGAGGGTGCGCGTGACTTCCTAGTGCCCGCCCGTCTCAAGCCCGGCACGTTCTATGCCTTGCCGCAGAGCCCCCAGCTCTTCAAGCAGCTCCTCATGGTCGGCGGGTTCGAGAAGTACTTCCAGATCGCCCGTTGCTACCGCGACGAGGACTTCAGAGCCGACAGGCAGCCGGAGTTCACGCAGCTCGACGTCGAGATGAGCTTCGTCGACCAGGAGCAGGTCATCGAACTCGCAGAGAAGGTGCTGCGGGCTATGTGGCGCACGATCGATGTCGAGCTCCCCACGCCGCTGCCCCGCATGACCTACGCAGAGGCGATGCGTCGCTTCGGCTCGGACAAGCCCGACCTGCGCTTCGGCCTCGAGCTCGTCGAGTTCACGGAGTACTTCGAGGGCAGCGACTTCGCCATCTTCAAGGCACCCTACGTGGGTGCGGTTGTGATGCCCGGCGGTGCCGGACAGGCCCGCCGTGCCCTCGACGCATGGCAGGAGTGGGCGAAGCAGCGTGGCGCCAAGGGGCTCGCCTACGTGCTCGTCGGCGAAGACGGAGAACTGCGCGGCCCGGTCGCGAAGAACCTGTCCGAAGCCGAGCGCGCCGGCCTCGTGGCCCACGCCGGCGCTCAGCCCGGCGACTGCATCTTCTTCGCAGCGGGCGCCGCCAAGGCGTCACGCGGGCTCCTGGGTGCGCTCCGCGGCGAGATCGCAGAGCGCCAGGGCCTCATCAACCCCGCAGCCTGGGCCTTCACGTGGGTCGTCGACGCTCCCCTCTTCGAGCCTGCCGGCGACGCGGTCGCGAGCGGTGATGTCGCGGTCGGCGCCGGCGCGTGGACGGCAGTGCACCACGCCTTCACCTCGCCCAAGCCGGAGTTCATCGACACGTTCGACTCCGACCCAGAGTCGGCCCTGTCGTACGCCTATGACATCGTCTGCAACGGCAACGAGATCGGTGGCGGAAGCATCCGTATCCACACTCGCGAGCTGCAGGAGCGCGTGTTCAAGATCATGGGCATCAGCGAAGAAGAGGCGCAGGAGAAGTTCGGCTTCCTCCTGCAGGCCTTCGCGTTCGGTGCACCGCCTCACGGTGGATTCGCCATGGGCTTCGACCGCGTCGTGTCGCTGCTCGCGGCCACGGAGTCGATCCGCGACGTCATCGCCTTCCCGAAGTCGGGTGGCGGCAACGACCCGCTCACGGGCGCACCGGCCGAGCTGGAGACCGTGCAGCAGGTCGAGTTGTACCGCACGCTGGGCGTTCAGGCTCTGCCGCAGAAGTAGGCCCTCGGCACGGGGACACCTCGCCTACGGGTGCAGGTGTTCCTCGTGCTGCGCGTGCTCGGCGGGCTCGATCTGGAACGTGGAGTGTCCGACGTCGAAATGCGCTGACAGGCAGGTCGACAGGCGATCCAGCAGCCGCCCGGAGTCTCCGCGCTCGAACACGGCGGGCTCCACCACGACGTGCGCCGAGAAGATGTTCTTGCCTGTGGTCACCGCCCATACGTGCACGTCGTGCACATCAACCACACCGTCTTCCGCGAGGATGTGGCTGCGGATCTCGGCGACGTCGGTCTCGACGGGCGTCTGCTGAAGCAGAACCCGGATGACGTCGCGCAGCAACGAGACGGCGCGCGGAATGATCATGGCGGCGATCACCAGCGACGCGATCGCATCGGCCGGGGCGAATCCTGTGAACAGGATCACCAGCGACGCGACGATGACGGTCGCCGACCCGAGCAGATCGCCGAACACCTCGAGGTACGCCCCCCGCATGTTCAACGATGAGCTTGCGCCCCCTCGGAGCAGCATCAGCGCCGCGAAGTTGGCGATCAGTCCGATCGCGGCGACGACGAGCAACGGCACCGGAGGAATCTGCACGCCATCCGGCGTGATGAGCCGAGAGACTCCCTCGATGGCGACGAATGCCGCGACACCGATCAGCAGTAGCCCGTTGAACAACGCGGCGAAGACCTCCACGCGCTGGAAGCCGAAACTGTGCCTCTCCGTGGCGGGTCGGGCCGCCACGATGGTCGCGACGAGAGCTACGATCAGCCCGATCAGATCGGATGCCATGTGCCCCGCGTCGGCGAGGAGGGCGAGCGACCCCGTGGCCAGGGCACCGACGATCTCGACGATCAGGACGGTCGCGACGATCGCGATCGCCCAGCCGAGGCGCGACCGGTTCGTCGTCGCCGAGGCGTGGTCGTGGGAGCCGTGGGAGTGTTGTTCGCTGCGAGCCATCGTCCTCCCAGCGTAGGCAGCCACGCGAGCTGCACCTAGCGGCGCGGCTAGTTAGGAATGACGCTCATTCTCAACACGGGAACCAGTTCGCGGAACGCTCTGCTGCGGTGGCTGTCGGCGTTCTTCTGCTCGGGCGTCAGCTCGGCAGCGGAGAGATCTCCTCCGTCGGGCACGAAGATCGGGTCGTAACCGAATCCGTTCTCGCCGCGCGGCGCATCCACGATTCGGCCCGGCCATTCGCCCACGGCGAGATGCTCGCTGGCGGCCCGGCCCGGCTGTTCGGGCACGACCACGGCGATGGTGCACGCGTACCACCCTGTGCGGTGGGGGTCCTTGATGTCGGCCAGCTGGTCGAGCAGGAGGTCGAGGTTCGCCGTCGCTCCTCGTCCGTGACCAGCCCACCGCGCGGAGAAGATGCCCGGGGCTCCCCCGAGCACGTCGACGCAGATGCCCGAGTCGTCGGCGAGGGCCGGAAGACCGGTGTGGGCGGCCGCGACCCGCGCCTTGATCAGAGCGTTGTCGGCGAACGAGACGCCGTCTTCGATCGGCTCCGGCCCGTCGTACGCGACAATCTCGAGTTCGGGGATCTCGGCCGCCAGGATCTTCTGGAATTCCTCGACCTTGTGCGCGTTGTGCGTCGCCAGAACGACCCGGATGCTCATTCGCCCGATCCGAGAACCCTCGCCTGGATCTCGGCCAGCTCGGCCGTGCCCGCCAGCGCGAGGTCGAGAAGGGCATCGAGTTCGGCGCGATCGAAGGGCGCGCCCTCGGCTGTGCCCTGCACCTCGACGAAGAGTCCTCGGCCCGTGACGACCACGTTCATGTCGGTCTCCGCGCGCACGTCCTCGACATAGGCGAGATCGAGCATCGGAACGCCGTCGATGATGCCGACCGACACCGCGGACAGGCTGTCGATGACGGGCTGCGACTTCTGACCGATGAACTTCTTGGTGCGAGCCCACTCGATGGCATCGACCAGCGCCACGTACGCACCGGTGATCGCCGCCGTGCGGGTACCCCCGTCTGCCTGCAGCACGTCGCAGTCGATGACGATGGTGTTCTCGCCGAGAGCCTTCATATCGACGACCGCACGCAGGCTACGGCCGATCAGTCGCGAGATCTCGTGCGTGCGTCCGCCGATCTTGCCTTTGACGGCTTCGCGATCCATGCGGTCGTTGGTCGAGCGCGGAAGCATCGAGTACTCGGCCGTGACCCACCCCTGGCCCTTGCCCTGCTTCCAGCGGGGCACCCCGTTGGTGAACGACGCGGTGCAGAGCACCTTCGTCTTGCCGAACGAGATCAGGGCCGAACCCTCGGCCTGGTCGCTCCACCCACGCTCGATCGTGATGGGGCGCAGCTGGCTGGCGGTGCGGCCGTCTTTGCGGGAATCGTTCGACATGGTGTCTCCAGGAGGGGATCAGTGGATGGGGGGAAGGGTGATGACGCCGGTCTCGACGAACTCGACGGTCTCGACCTGGCGGCCGAGCATCAGGTCTGCGAGCCGCATGAATTCGTCGGCGCTCGCGCCGGTCGCCTCGTAGCGGTGCACTGGCGGCGGCGACGACGTGCGCTCGATTCCGCGGCTCACGAGTTCGCGGAACACATCGTTCGCCGTCTCGGTGTCGCTCGAGACAAGACGTACACCCTCTCCCATCACGTAGGAGATCGCCCCCTTCAGGAAGGGGTAGTGGGTGCAGCCGAGCACGAGTGTGTCGATATCGTGCTCACGAAGCGGGGCGAGGTAGCGCTCGGCGACGGCGAAGAGCTCACGACTCGTCGTGTCGCCCGCCTCGACGAATTCGACGAATCTCGGGCACGCCTGAGTGAAGAGTTCGAGGTGCGGGGCCGCGGCGAACGCGTCGTTGTACGCGCGGGAGCGGATCGTTCCCTCGGTGCCGATGACTCCGACCTTGAGATTTCTCGTCGACGATACGGCGGCGCGAACCGCGGGCTGGATCACTTCGACGACGGGAACCGAGTACCGTTCGCGGGCATCGCGCAGCATCGCGGCGGAGGCCGTGTTGCACGCGATGACGAGCATCTTCACGCCCTGCGCGACCAGCGTGTCGAGCGCCTCGAGCGCGAACTGCCTGACCTCGGCGAGAGGTCGCGGTCCGTACGGTGATCGAGCGGTGTCGCCGATGTAGGTGATGGATTCCCGGGGCAACTGATCGCGGATGGACCGAGCCACGGAGAGGCCGCCGACGCCGGAATCGAAGACTCCGATCGGCGCATCACTCACCCGTCAAGACTACTGCGCGCGCGGGCCGCGGATATGCTTGCCGAGTGACCGACGCCTCTTCGCTTCTCACCGACCGTTACGAACTCACGATGCTCGATGCGGCCATCCAGGCCGGAACGCACGAGCGGGAATGCGTTTTCGAAGCCTTTGCGCGCCGGCTCCCCCAGGGGCGTCGATACGGAATCGTGGCAGGTACAGGGCGTCTGCTCGAACTGATCGAGGCCTTCCGATTCGGCGACGCCGAACTCGAATGGCTGAGCAGGGAGGGCATCGTGCGCACCGCCGCGCTCGACTGGCTCGCCGACTACCGTTTTCGCGGCACGATCACCGGATACCGGGAGGGAGAGGTCTACTTCCCCAACTCCCCCATCCTCATCGTCGACTCGACCTTCGCAGAGGGAGTCATCCTCGAGACGCTCATCCTGAGCGTTCTCAACTACGACTCCTCGGTGGCGAGTGCAGCATCCCGCATGGTCTCGGCGGCGGCCGGGCGCCCACTCGCGGAGATGGGTTCGCGCCGCACAGGCGAAAGATCTGCCGTAGCGGCTGCGCGCGCCGCCTACATCGCGGGGTTCGGCGCCACCTCGAACCTCGAGGCAGGGCGCACCTGGGGCATTCCCACGATGGGCACGGCCGCCCACTCGTTCACCCTGCTGCACGACAGCGAGGAAGCCGCGTTCCAGGCCCAGGTCGACGCGCTCGGGCCATCGACGACGCTGCTCGTCGACACCTTCGACGTACACAAGGGCGTCGAGCTCGCCGTGCGCGTCGCGGGGCCCGAGCTGGGAGCGGTCCGCATCGACTCGGGCGACCTGCCCTCCCTCGTCACCGCCGTTCGGGAACAGCTCGATTCCCTCGGCAACCAGGGCACCAAGATCACCGTGACCAACGATCTCGACGAATACACCATCGCTGCGTTGGCCGCATCGCCTGTCGACTCCTACGGGGTGGGAACGTCTGTCGTGACCGGATCCGGCTCCCCCGCCGCCGGTATGGTCTACAAGCTCGTGGCGCATAAAGATGCCGAGGGCGCATGGGTCCCCGTCGCCAAGAAATCGGCCGAGAAGGCCACGGTGGGTGGGCGCAAGCATCCGGTGCGAACGATGAACGACCTCGGTCGAGCGGTTGCCGAGACGATCGACGTCGGCGATTCCGCGGTGTCGAACAGCTCAGCTCGCGACCTGCTCGTCACCCTCATCGAGAGGGGCGAGGTCGACGCCCGCTACACGGGCCCGGAGGGCGTTGAGCTGGCTCGCACCCACAGAGCCGACGCCATCGCCGAACTCCCCGATCAGGCGTTCCGTCTAGGCCGGGGCGAGCCCATCATCCCCACCGTCTACGTCTGATCAAACGGAGCGTCTATTCGGGCTTCAGGCCCTCGTAGATGCGCTTGCAGTCGGGGCACACCGGAAATTTCTCAGGATCACGACCGGGCAGCCACTTCTTGCCGCACAGCGCCTTGACCGGCTTACCCGTCATCGCAGACTCGAGGATCTGTTCTTTCTTGACGTAGTGAGAGAACCGCTCGTGGTCGCCTGGTTCGATCGTCTCCTGCTCGAGCAACTCCTCGAGTTCGCGGTCGAGAGTCGATGTGCCGCCACCCTCGCGGGGTCCGCCGGGTTCGGCGATGCTGGCTGCTGGACTGGTGTGAGGAACGTGACTCATGCCACCAGTCTAATTTCACCGAGCGCAGCGGTGACCCTGCACGCAACCGCGGTGCTCTGAGCTGCGAGGTGTCAGTTGCGCAGTGCGGCCGCGAGGATGTCCGGGCCGCGACGATCGAAGATCGCACCGCCGACGACGGTTCCGGCGACGAACACGACCACACCCGCGCCTGCCCCCCACCATAGCGACGGCCAGAAGGCCGACTCGTCGCCCAGGAGGCCGAGGATCGCGTAGACGACCGACGGCGCCGCGAACAGCGCCGTGAGAAGAACGAAGGCGATCTGCACCACGAATCCCGTACCGCCGCCGACCTGGGGCTGCGAGAACGGCCCGTCGCCGGGACGAACCGCAGGGTAGGGAAACAGCGATGAGAGGAGGTTTCCGACTCCCAGCCCCGCAAGCAGGAGGACTGTGCTGACCCCCAGGATCGCGGGCAGCGTCGCGAAGCTGTCGGCGAAGAACGCCGCAGCGACAGATCCCACCGCGATGAGGGGAATGCCCATCGCGAGAACGGGAGCGGTACGCCCCATACGATCGGCGAAGCCGACGCGGCTGGCGGAGACATGGAGCCAGACAGCCGAGTTGTCGAGGGCGACGTCGTTGTGCACCGAGAACGCCAGCGTCACACACAGCGCCGGCACCGTGAGCAAGACCAGATATGTGAGCGGGATTCCGGCGATCACAAAAGCGAGGAACACGACGACGAGGAATCCGAAGACGCCGATCACGGGAACCGGGTACCGGGCGTCGCGCGCCCAGTAGGTGAAGCTCCGAGCTGCCACGGCACCCGTGCGAGTGGTGGGTGTTCGAGCGAACCACCCGAGGTTCGCGTGCTCACGCTCGGGAGTGTTGCGCTGGGCGGTGACCAGCACTCGGGCGACGAGGGCTCTCCACGACACCCAGAGCAACGCGACGGAGGCGAGAGCGATGAGGAGTTTGAGGGCGATCTCGCCGGCAGGGATCTCTCTCGCGGCATCGGCCGGAAGAGCCCACGCGGCGCCGAGAGGACTCCAACTCAGCGCGTCGGCCGCAGCACCGGCGAGGCCCGAACCGTCTCGACCCCAGTTGACGCTGACCCAGAGGACAACGGCGGGCGATACGAGCACGAGAAGGACGACGGTCACAAGCGTGGCCGTCTCTCGAGCCCGGCGGGTGGCGAGGCCGATGGCGGCGAGGAGCGACGTCACACGCGACGCGAGAACCGCCGTGGCGACGACGAGGAGTACGGCGAGGACGGCCAACAGAATAGTCGCCGCGTTCTGCGACCACACCTGAAGGGTTGACACGGCCACGATCAGGGTCAGGATGACGGGCAGACCGACGAGGCCCGCGACGGCCAGACCGCGCGCCAGTGTCGACGCGGGAATGCCGAAGAGGGCGAAATTGCGGGGGTCGAGTGGATCGGGCACGGTGGAGACCAGTGGCCCGACGATGAAGGCCAAGACGATGACCGATCCACCGATCACTATCGTGGTTCGCGCCTCTTCGGATCCGGGAGCCACCGACGAGAGCACCCACACGCACACGACCGTCAGAGCAACGGCGACGACGACGCTCGCCACGACACCGACGTTCTGCTTAGGGGTGCGGTTGAACGTGTTGCCGAGAAGCCTGAGCTTCAGTTTGAGGAATTCAGCAACCATTCCATGCCTTCCGCTGCCTTGCGCCCACCGGCGAGCTCGACGAAGCGGTCTTCCAGTGTGCCGCCGCGCCTGACCTCATCGACCGTGCCCTGCGCCAGAACCTGCCCTTGAACGATGATCGCGACTCCGTCGCACACGCGCTGGATCATGTCCATGCTGTGGCTCGACAAAACAACCGTTCCGCCGGTCTCGACATATTTCTGCAGGATCTCGATCACATTGGCCGCAGACACGGGGTCGACGGACTCGAACGGCTCGTCGAGAACAAGGATGCGAGGCGAGTGGATCATTGCCGCGGCAAGAGCGATCTTCTTCGTCATTCCCGCCGAGTAGTCAGTGACGAGGCGCCCCAGGGCATCCTCGAGCCCGAAGGCCGCCGCGAGGTCATCGCTGCGCTCGCGCACCGACTTGTTGTCTAGACCGCGGAGGGTGCCTGCGTAATAGAGCATCTGTCGACCGGTGAGACGATCGAACAGTCGGAGCCGATCGGGAAGCACACCGATGATCTTCTTGGCCTGCGCCGGGTTTGCCCAGACATCGAGGTCGTTGATGGTGATCGTGCCCGAGTCGGGTCGGAGGAGACCCGTGACCATCGAGAGCGTTGTGGTCTTACCCGCACCGTTCGGGCCTACGATTCCGTAGAACGCTCCCTGTCGGACCTCGAGGTCGATGCCGTCTACCGCCGTCGTGCTGCCGAACTTCTTGACCAGGCGGCTGATCGAGAGAACGACCGGCTGCTGCGCACGGAACGCAGCGCGCTCAGCCGCCTCGGCCTCGGCCAGCGCGGCTGCCTTCTTCTGAGCTGCCGTGAGCCTGACGGCCTTCGGTGCCGGCTTCTTCGCCGTTTTGCTGATCGGCGCGGCCGTCAGGTCGAGAACGATGGGGGCATCGGATGCCGACGGTGCGGCCTTGGCGCGCGGCGCTGCGGGCTTACGTGGGGCGCGGGGCGCGGAGGGCACTCGGTCTGCACCGGCGGCGGCGCGCGAAGCGCTGGTGCTGCGAGCACGGGGAGATCGAGGTGAGGCCGGGCGGGGCTTGGCCGCGCTCTGAGCGGGGGCCCCGGGCTGATCGGGCTCGGACTGACCGGTCTCGGCACCAGGGGTCTCGGCTCCAGCGGTCTTGTCGCCGCCTTCTTCGTCCGGGGTCACGTTCGATTCAGAGTCCTGGGCGATCGCTTCCTCGGCGGAGGCACCGTCGGTCACGGCGTCATCGGCAACAGCGTTGTCGGCCGTGTCGGTCGGGGACTGGGGCGTCACATCGTCCTCTTCGCTGGTTGCGCCGATCGAGTCGGCGCCTGGTTCGGCAGGCTTCACCGGTCGGACTTGGGTGCGCGGCTTCGCCGTGCGCGACGGTCTCACCGTCGTAGAGGACTGCTCCGCGCCCGCCGAACGAGGTTTCGATGTTCTGGCGGCTCGCGGTTTTCGTGCTGTGGTGCCGGTTTTCGAGGGCCGAGACGTTGCGTCTTGGGCTCCGGTAGCTGATTGTGCTGCCGAGGTAATCGACTCCTCGTTCAACTCTTCGCTGCCTTCGCCCCCGGTCGCGGAAATGTCTGACTCTGAGCTCACCGAACTTAAGGTATCAGCCGAGACCGACACTCGCATTCATCACCGACACACAGTGATGTGCTTTCACCCGTCAATTCACACCCCGAGAAAAGGCTGACGGTTATATCACGAACACGAAACGATGAGCCAGCATCACGTGACCCGAAACGGGGGACACGATACAGTGAACAACGACATGACGGAGTGTCCAGCGCCTCTCATACGGCTTAACGGTTTCTGAATTCTCGACTCCTATGTAGATGCGCACTTTTGTCCTCAAGCACGTCCGCACCATCAAGGAGATCCATCGTGACCACCCAGGTAGTCATCCTCGCAGCGGGAATGGGTAGCCGACTCGGCCGCACCCTTCCCAAGCCGCTCACCGAACTCAATGATGGCCGCACGATCATGGGCCAGCAATTCGACAACATCCATCACGCCTTCGGCAACAACGCCAAGGTCACGATCGTCGTCGGCTACAAGCTCGAGCACATCATCGAGGCTTTCCCCCAGGCGTCGTTCGTGTACAACGAGCAGTACGACCAGACCAATACCTCGAAGAGCCTCATGCGCGCTCTCCAGGCATCGGGGCCCGGCGGCGTCCTGTGGATGAACGGCGACGTGGTCTTCGACCCCGCCGTTCTCGACCGCGCGGCCGCGATGATCGCCCGCGATCAGTCGTTCGTCACCGTCAACACCTCCAAGGTGTCCGACGAGGAAGTCAAGTACACGACCAGCGCCGAGGGCTACATCAAAGAACTGTCGAAGACAGTGAAGGGTGGCCTCGGTGAGGCTGTCGGCATCAACTACATCTCGGCAGCAGACAAGGCCACGCTGCTCCGCCAGCTCAAGGCGGTCGGCGATCAGGACTACTTCGAGCGCGGCATCGAACTCGCCATCGAGCAGAACCGACTGCTGGTCGAGCCCGTCGACATCTCCGATCTCTACGCCGTCGAGGTCGACTTCGCCGAAGACCTGGAGCGCGCGAACCTCTTCGTGTGACCCACCCGCTCGGCGTATGAATCGGCCGACCCGGACTTCGTGCCCCCTCATTTCGATCACTGATCGGCGTGAGGGGGCATTATTCGTGTGCGGGATAGAGTGGAGCGTTGTTCTTCGACAAGAAATGAGAACCGGCACGTGACGACGACGCTCAGCGAGGTGCGGCCGAACCAGCGCACTCCGTTCGCGCGATATCGCAACGCCCTCTGGCTCCTGACCAGACGAGACCTGCGCGTTCGCTACTCGACGTCGGCTCTGGGGTACGTCTGGTCGATCCTCGATCCGCTCGTCATGGCGCTGATCTACTGGTTCGTCTTTACGCAGGTCTTCCAGAAGTCCGTCGGCGAAGACCCGTACATCGTCTTCCTCCTGGCCGCGCTGCTGCCCTGGATGTGGTTCAACGGGACCACCGCCGACGCCACGCGCGCGTTCCTCCGCGAAGCGAAGCTCATCCGCTCGACGAAGATCCCCCGCACCATCTGGGTGAACAGGCTCGTGCTCTCGAAGGGAATCGAGTTCCTCGCCAGCCTGCCGGTGCTGGCGGTGTTCGCCATCTTCTCCGGCGCGACTCTGCACATCGAGGTCCTCCTCTTCCCGGTCGCGATCCTCATCCAAGGCGTCCTCACGGTCGGCGTCGGCCTCATCGTCGCGCCGCTCGTCGTCTTCTTCCGTGACCTCGAACGAGCGGTGAAGCTCGCTCTACGCGCACTCTTCTATGCCTCCCCGATCATCTACAGCACCACGGATCTGCCGGCTCAGCTGCACGTCTTCGCGGCATTCAATCCGCTCAGTGGAATCTTCTCGCTGTATCGATCGGCATTCTTCCCCGAACAGCTCGACTGGTTCCTCGTCGGCGTGAGCGCGGCGATGAGCGTTCTCGTTCTTCTCATTGGCATCCTCGTGTTCCGGCGCACCGAACGCGCTGTACTGAAAGAGATCTGATGAACGACTCCCCCGTCATCACCGTCGCCGATGCAGGCATCCGGTTCAAACGAAACCGGCGATCACGCCGCAACTTCAAGGATCTCTTCGCGGGGCGTCTGCGTCGTTCGCGGCCGGACGAGTTCTGGGCTCTGCGCAACGTGAGCTTCACCGTGCGACAGGGCGAGGCCATCGGAGTGATCGGTCGCAACGGTCAGGGTAAGTCCACCCTCCTCAAACTCGTCGCCGAGGTCGTCCTGCCCGACGAAGGAACCGTGCGCGTGGGCCAGGGGGTCGCCCCGCTCATCGAGATCACCGGAGGATTCGTCGACGACCTCTCTGTTCGCGACAACGTCTATCTCACCGCCGGGCTGCACGGCATGACCAAGGCGCAGATCGACGAGCGCTTCGCTCGCATCATCGAGTTCGCCGAGATCGGCGACTTCCTCGACACGCCCTACAAGCATCTCTCCAGCGGAATGAAGGTGCGGATCGCCTTCTCGGTGATCTCTCAACTCGAGGAACCGATCATTCTCGTCGACGAGGTGCTCGCCGTGGGTGACAAGGCATTCCGAGAGAAGTGCTACCGACGCATCGAGGAACTGCTCGCCGGAGGCCGCACTCTGTTCTTCGTCTCCCACAATGAGAAAGACCTCAGGCGTTTCTGCACCCGCGGGCTCTATCTCGACAAGGGTTCGCTGGTTCTGGATGCGCCGGTCGCGGACGTTCTCGCGCGTTACGCCGCGGACTACCCGGTCGCGGCCGCGCCCACAAAGCGCCCTTAGAAGTCGAATCCTCCGCCGAAGTCCCCTCCCCCGAAGTCTCCACCGCCGTCGCCGAATCCGCCGCCGTCGCCGCCGGATGCGTCCCCACCCGACGTATCGCCCCCGGTGCCGCTCTCGGAGCCAGTGTCCGCCGAAGCGTCCTGACCGGAAGCGTCGGCACCGGCGGTCTCGTTGCTGCCCAGATCGGGTATGAACGCCTGAGCGACTGCGCTGCCGATGACGATGCCGGCCACGCTGCCGAGGAGCGACCCCGCGAACATTGATCCCATGCCCGACCCGAAGCCCGGCCCGCCTGCCCGATTCTGCGCGCCGAGAGACCGCTCGAGTGTTCCCGGACTGCGCAACTCAGACCGGGTCGCCGCCTGTGCGAGCGCCGGGGCTCCCGCGTCGCGAGGTGCCTCACCCTGCGGAGCCTCCGCACTGAGCTGAGCGAACACCTGAGCCCGCTGATCCGGCGTCAGGCGGGCGAAGGCCTCTTCGTGCACCTGCTCGATCGTCTCGGGCGGCGCGGTTCTCAGAAGGTAGCGGTAGCGTTCGAGCGCGATCTCGTCGTCTGATCGGCCGTCCGGGGTCGCGTCCTTCACCGCTCCAGGCGGAGTGCCGTAGTCGGGGACCGATCCGGTCGTGCCCTGTGGTGCCTGCTCCGGTTCGCGACCCAGCAGCCTGTCGAGGAAGCCCATGGGATGTCCTTTCTCACATGTCTTCCGTCCATCTTCCCCGGTCGGGCTGGGGCGGGGCTGTGCCACTCGGCCGTTGGAGATAATGGACAGTGATGAGAACGCGCGACACCGGATCCCTTGCCCGCGCGATGCCGTGGTTCCTGCTGGCGGCGGTCGTACTCTTCGCGCTCAATCTGCGCGGACCGATCGTCGCGATCGCTCCGGTGATCGGGCAGATCCGAGAGGAGCTCGGCCTGTCTGCGGCGACGGCGGGCCTGCTCACGAGCCTTCCCGTTCTCTGCTTCGCCCTGGCCACTCCGCTGGCCGCAGCCCTGATCGGGCGCGCCGGACCCGAGCGGGCCGTGCTCATCTCGTTGACCGGGATCCTCATCGGTACCCTGATCCGGGCTCAGGGCGGGTTCGCCGTCGCGGTGATCGGAACCCTGGTGATCGGCATCGCTATCACCATCGGCAACGTCGTCGTCCCCGTCGTGGTTCGACGCGACTTCCCCGCGTCGAGAGTCGGCATCGTGACCGGTGTCTACACGGCGACGCTCAACGTGGGCGCCATGCTGACCTCGCTCGGCACCGCTCCCCTGGCTGATTGGCTGGGGTGGCGGGCTGCTATCACCGCCTGGGCCGTACTCGTCGTCGTCGCCATCCTCGTCTGGGGCCAGGCCGCAGGCTGGCGCCGATCGGTCCTCGGCGATCGAGCAATCACCTCCGAGACCACCGAGTCGGCACCCGTGCACTCCGCCTCGTACAGGAGCCTCACCGCGTGGCTGCTCATGCTCGCGTTCGGCGGACAGGCTTTCTCGTACTACGGCATCACCACGTGGCTGCCGACGATCCTCCACGAGGTACAAGGCCTCGACCCCAAATCAGCCGGGGCCAGCTCGTCCGTGTTCCAGCTTCTGGCAGTGGTCGGAGCTCTGGGTGTGCCGGTGCTCGCCAACCGTTGGCGTCCTGGCTCGGTGGTCGGGCTCGTCGGCGCGCTCTGGCTGGCCATGCCGGTGGGGCTTCTGCTCGCGCCTCAGCTCTGGCCCCTCTGGTCGGTCGTCGGCGGTGCCGCGCAGGGCGGCGGCATCACGATCGTCTTCATCATCATCGTGCGCATGTCGACCAGCAACGATCAGGCGAGGGGCATGTCCGCGTTCGTGCAGGGCGGCGGCTATCTGTTGGCGGCAACGGGGCCATCGATCGTCGGCGCGGTGCACGAGGCGACCGGCGGATGGTCGGCGCCGCTCATCGTCGTGTCCGCCTCGGTCGTGGTGCTTCTCGTCTTCGGGGTCACGGCATCAGCCCGCGTGGAGTCCCGGCACCCCTGAGCCTCGCCGGGGCCAGGCGCCTCAGTTCGGGAGCAGTATCGCGTCGTCGAGAAGAGAACGCACGAGCGGCAGCAACTCCGCTTCGAGGGCTAGCTCGTCGACCTCGAGCAGTTGGCCGAGCGCGGCGCAGATGGATCCGACCGTGAGTTCCCCATCGCACGCGCCGACGAGAGCGGCGAGCCCGGTGTCGATCGGTGTCTGTCGACCGAATCCGCCTCCCTGCCTCAAGATCATCGCTGTGGGGTCGTCGTCGCCGGGCCAGTAGTGCCGTTCCACGGTCACGTCGGATGCCACGACGAGCGTCGCCGAGGCGAGTTCGGCATCGTCGCGCGCGGCTTGCCAGTCGTGTCCGTCGAGGCACTCCGCCAGATGTGCGCCGAGTCCGGAGCCGGAACCCCCGAGCGGGCCGTGCAGCTGCTCGAGACGGCGCAGCGGGGCCGCGGGTGTATCGGGCGCCACCGCATCCGGTCGCCGAAGCGTGACGTAGCCGAACCCGACGTGATCGACCCCGCGGTGTTCGAAGTCGTTGAGCCACGCTCCGTAGAGACGGTCGAACTCCGGCGAAGCCGGGGTGGTGCCTCCGTCTCTGATCCAGGTCTCTGCGTACTCGTCGATGTGCTGCACGTCTCGTTCGATGACCCAGGCATCGATGAGAGGATCGGTCGCTTCGTCGAGCCATCCGTTCACTCGATCGAGGCCCGCCTGCCCACGCGTGTACTCCCAGTTGCCGAGGAACTGCGCGATGCCGCCCGGGGCGAGGTACTCGCTCGCGTGGCGCATGACGTGCTGCACGAGGGCGTCGCCGACCATGCCGCCATCGCGGTACTCGTAGCTCGGGACTCCTTCGGCTCGGGGCGTGATGACGAAGGGCGGATTCGAGACGATCTGGTCGAAGGTCTCATCGGCGACGGGCTCGAAGAGGCTGCCGAGCCGAAATTCGATGTTCTCGAATTCGTTCAGCTCGGCGTTCAGGGCGGCTATGTCGAGCGCACGGGCGGAGATATCGGTTGCCACGACCCGGCGCGCGTGCCGCGCCGCATGCATGGCCTGGATGCCGCATCCGGTTCCGAGGTCGAGCGCAGCGTCGACGGGCCGCTGGATCATGAGTCCGCTCAGGGTGAGAGAGGCGCCTCCCACGCCCAGCACGTGATCTTCGCCGACGGCGTGTCCGAGAGACAACTCGCCGAGGTCCGACGCGATCCACCAGCTGCCGACTCCGAGCTGGTCGATGAAGCTGTAGGGGCGCAGATCGGCTGTCGGCCGCACGCTCTCGTCTCGCTCGCTCACCGACGAGATCAACCTGAGCTCGGAGGCGCCCTGGAGTCCTAGGGTCGGCAAAGCTTCAGCAAGCATCGCGGGCGACACGGGCAGGCCGAGGACGAACAGCTCCGCGAGGGTGGCCGTCGGCGTGGATCGGCCGAGCGTGCGCTTCAGCGCGGACAACGCTCTGAGCGCCGGCACGCGCTGGTTGCGGTGCAGTGCCGCATCCGCGTCCGGGCCCCACAGGCCGGAGAGGGCGGAAACGGTGAATCCCGCCGCGGTGAGGTCTGAACGGAGGGCGGCGATGAGGTCGCGTTGGGGATGGGTCACCCCCTTATTCAATCCCACCCGCGCTGCCAGACTGAACGGGTGAGCACCCGACTAGTCATCATCGCCGACACTCATCTGCCGAAACGTGCGAAGGCGCTACCGCCTGAGCTGTGGTCTGCAATCGACACGGCCGATGTCGTCCTGCACGCCGGCGACTGGGTCGACGAGGCGACGCTCGACGCACTCGAGGCTCGATCCCAACGCCTGATCGGCGTGTACGGCAACAACGACGGCCCGGAGCTCCGGTCACGACTGCCCGAGATCGCACGATTCGAGATCGAGGGACTGCGATTCGCGATGGTTCACGAGACAGGGGCGTCGATCGGGCGCGACGAGCGCATGGCGCAAACGTTCGTCGACGAAGACGTCCTCGTCTTCGGCCACAGCCACATCCCGTGGAACTCCTCCGCAACAAACGGTCTGCGCCTGCTGAATCCCGGCTCACCCACCGACCGCCGCAGGCAACCGCACTGCACCTTTCTCACGGCGGTGGCCGACGCCGCAGAACTGCGAGAGGTCGAACTGCACGCCATCGACAGGGGGCGCTCGTGACTGCCTCGCCCGTCCTGTTCTTCGTCGACGCATCGGGCTTTCTACGAGCCGATCCTCGCGAGCCGCAGGTGAACGTAACCGACTGGGGCGCCACGCGCGGAGATGGCATCTTCGAGAGCATCAGCGTCATCGCAGGCCGGATGCCCGCCCTCGCGGCCCGCTTCGACCGTCTCGAGGCTTCGGCGGGGGCGCTCGACCTGCCGCTCATCGACCGGTCGATCTGGACGACCGCTCTGGCTCGAGCGATCGAGACACACGAGGCCGTCGACCGTCTCGCCGTCACTCTGGTCATGACCCGGGGAGTCGAGAATGCTGACAGCTCCCCCACGGCCTGGCTGCTCGCACGACCCGCCCGCGATTTCACAGCCATCAGGCGCAGGGGCGTCTCAGTGGTCACCCTCGACCGGGGCTACGCGAGCGATGCCGCCGACGGTGCGCCGTGGCTCCTGCTCGGCGCCAAGCATCTGTCGTACGCGACGAACGCGGCGGCCCTGCGCGAGGCATCCAGACGCGGCGCCGACGACGTGATCTTCACGTCGACCGACGGACTCGCACTCGAGGGTCCGACGTCGAGTCTTATCGTGCGCCGCGGCGACCTGGTCGAGACCCCTGGCGTAGAGACGGGGATCCTGGCTGGAACGACGCAGGCCACCACGTTCGGCTTCTTCGAGTCGAAGGGGTACCGAACGAGATTCGCCGGCATCAGGGCTGCCGACCTATCGACGTGCGACGCCTTGTGGCTCGTGTCGAGCGTACGTCAGGCCGTAGCGGTACACACTCTCGACGGCCGAGCCATGCCCGTCGACGACGCCCTGACGGCCGAGCTCAATTCATGGCTGAGTGACGAGGCCCGGCCCGAGTGATCAGTTCTTGCCGGGCGCGATGATGGGGATGCTCGCCGTCGTGTAGATCGTCTCGCGTCGAGGCAGGAAGAGCGCGAGGATCGCGCCCGCGAGGGCGACGGCGGCCGCGAGACCGAACGACCACTGGAATGCCGCGGCTGTGGGAACGGCACGCTCTCCCACGATGTCGACGTGCGACGAGAGGATCACCCCGATGACGGCAGCTGCGATGGTCGAGCCGAGCGTGCGCATCACCGAGTTGAACCCGTTCGCCGCCGCGGTCTCCGAGGCCGGCACCGCGTGCATGATGAGTGTGGGCATTGCGGCATACGCGAAGCCCACGCCGAATCCCACCGCGGTGGCGACGAGCACCGCGTGCCAGACCTCCGTCATCAGACCGACGGCCAGCACATAGCCCACGGCGATGATGAACGAGCCCAGAACGAGAGACGTTCGCGGACCCCTGCTTGCCGACAACCGCGCCGCGATGGGCGAGAGGAAGAACATCACGATTCCGCTGGGCATCAGGCAGAGGCTGGCGATGAACAGCGTCTGCCCGAGACCGACACCCGTGTCGGTGGGCGCCTCGAGGAGTTGCGGCAGAACGGCGACGCTGGCGAAGTAGGCGAAGCCCACGGTGATCGAGGCCAGGTTGGTCAGCAGCACCGGTCGGCGCGCGGCGATCCGAAGATCGATCAGCGGGTTGGATGCGCGGAGCTCGTAGACGCCCCAGACGATGAGGACGACGGCTCCTCCGGCGAAGAGGCCGATCGTTCCCGGCGTCGCCCAGCCCCACTCACTGCCCTTCGAGACAGCGAGCAGGATCGCCACGAGTCCGATTCCGAACCCAGTCGCTCCGATGAAATCGAATGAGCCGCCCGTGCGCAGCGTGGAGACCGGGATGATCCAGAGGACGAGCACGAACGCGAGAGCCGACAGCGCGGTCGCCATCCAGAACAGCACGTGCCAATCGAACGTGTCGGCGACGAAGGCCGCCACCGGCAGGCCCAGAGCGCCTCCGATTCCGAGGGTCGAGCTGACCAGCGCGACCGCCGCACCCAACCGCTTGGGATGCAGTACATCGCGCAGAATGCTGATACCGAGCGCGATCACGCCGAGTCCGACTCCCTGGAGCGCTCGACCGGCGATGAGCACGGTCACGTCTTGTGCCAGTGCACAGACGATCGAGCCGACGATCGTGATGGCGAGAAGCAGCAGCGTGATGCGACGTTTGCCGAACATGTCGCCCAGCCGACCGGAGATCGGAGTGGTGATGGCCGCCGCCAAAAGGGTGGCCGTGAGCACCCAGGTCGCGTTCGAGCTGGAGGTGTCGAGCAGTGCGGGCAGCTCCGGCGTGATGGGCGTGACCAGGGTCTGCATCACCGCTGCCGTCAGGCCGGTCAGCGCCAGTGTGAAGACGATCGCCCGTTCGCTCGGGGTGCGGCTCAGTCGCGCACGCTGGCGGCGTTCTCGTTCGCTGTGGTCGTCGGTGGGTTCGGGTGTATTCGTCGAGGGGGCCATAGGCCGGGTGGTGCCTTTCGAGAGGAGGTTGCGCGTGTGCAACAATCTCGACCCGAGTTCTATGCCCGGTCCCCTCGACGAATATTTCGCGCTTAGAGTGCGCGGAGCTTCTCCAGCAATGGCTCGGCGACCTCGTCGAGGAATCGCTGCTGAAGTTCATCGCCGATCTGCACGATCGCCACGTCGGTGAACCCGGCGTCGAGGTACGGGCGCACGCTCTCGGCGAGTTCGTCGAGATCGGGACCGCAGGCGATCTGCGCCGCCACATCCTCGGGACGCACGAACTGAGTGGCGCCCTCGAAGCCCGCGGGAGTCGGCAGGTCCGCGTTTACCGCCCAGCCACCCGCGAACCAGCGGAACTGCTCGTGAGCCCGGGCAATCGCATCCTCTTTGTCAGGCGCCCAGCTGATGGGGATCTGCCCGATCGACCGCGAGGGTGCGCCTCCCGAACGCGCCGCCGCCCAGCCGGAGACGAGCTCCGCCGACGGCTCGGTCGTGATGAGGTGATCACCGAGAGGGGCGAACCGCTCGATCGATTTCTCGCCCGACACGGCCAGTCCGATGGGGACCCCGCCCTCGGGCACATCCCAGATGCGGGCCGAGTCGACGCGGAAGTACTCGCCCTCCCACGTGACGAGATCGCCGGTGTGCAGCTGACGGATGATCGTCACCGCCTCCTCAAGCATGTCCTGGCGTGGCGCGACCGACGGCCACCCTTCGCCGACGACGTGCTCGTTGAGGTTCTCGCCGGATCCGAGTCCCAGAATGAACCGGCCATCGCTCAACAGCTGCATCGTGGCTGCCTTCTGGGCGATCACTGCGGGGTGGTAGCGCATGGTCGGGCAGGTCACATAGGTGGCGAGTTCCACCCGTTCGGTGGCCTGAGCGACGGCACCGAGCATCGACCAGGCATACGAGGCGTGACCCTGCTCGGTCAACCAGGGTGAGTAGTGATCGCTCGAGACTTCGAAGTCGAACCCTGCTCGCTCGGCATCGACGGCGTAGCCCACCAGCTCCTTCGGGCCGCTCTGCTCTGTCATGAGGGTGTATCCGAACCGTGTCATAGACGTGCCTTTCTCGTGTGCGTGCTCTTCACGCTACGAGGTCGTCGAGCGGGCTGTCAGGGGTTGTCCTCGAACCGACCATGTGCTGGCCCAACGGGAGTAATGTCCTCGCATGACCCGCTTCGAGTCCCCGGCTCAGCATGACGATCGTCTCCTTCGGTTGCCCGACATGGCGCGTCTCCGACGACTCCTCCCGTCGAATCTGGATGTCGCGGGGCTGGCTTCGCGCAGCGTGGCCGATTTCGTCGGGGCGATCAACGACTACCTCGTCGCCGCCGGCAGCCCTCCCAGACGGTGGTCGCTGGATGCGGATCGCATCGCGGGCGCCTACGGATGCGACCGGCTCCTGCGCCAGAACGGCCAGCCCGTGCAGATGTTCGCCGAGCTCTCCGGATTCTTTCCCACCCGCGACGGGTGGATTCGCACCCACGCGAACTACCCCCATCACCGAGGGCGCCTCTGCCTGGCGATGGGACTCGACGACACGGCGACGGCCGCCGACTTCGCCGCGAAAGTCTCTGGTCTTGACGCTACAGACGTCGAAGATGCCGCGTGGCCCGTCGGGGCGCTCGCCGTGCGGGTACGCGAGCCCGGTGAATGGACGCCGTCGGAAGGCGTTGTCGTCAGCGACCACCTCGTGGATCGTCGCGAGGCGACCCGCCAGCCGCGCGACCGACCCGGAGGGCCGCTGTCGGGCATCCGGGTTCTCGACCTCACGCGGGTGATCGCGGGTCCTGTGGCCACACGGAGCCTCGCACTCCTCGGGGCTGACGTGCTGCGTGTCGACCCGCCCGCGATGCCCGAGATCGCCGTTCAGCACATCGACACGGGTCAGGGCAAGCGCTCTACGTTCATCGACGGCAAGGCCTCTTCGGGGCGCGCCAGGCTCGACGCTCTTCTGGCCGAGGCAGACGTTCTCGTGAGCGGCTACCGGCCCGGCGCGATCGAGGCTCTCGGATTGACCGTACCCCCGGGGCTGGTGCACGCAACGGTGAACGCCTGGGGCGAGGAGGAGAGCTGGAGGGATCGACGGGGCTTCGACAGTCTCGTGCAGGCGGTCACGGGTATCTCGATGATCGAGTCACGGTCGACTGCGGATGAACGGCCCACCCCCGGGGCTCTGCCGGTCCAGGCACTCGACCACTCCGCCGGATACAGGCTCGCCGCGGCGGTCGTACGCGCCCTCACGCGCCAGATCGAGCACCCGTCAGGTCATCGCATCTCTGTGTCGCTCGCCGGTGTCGCCGCCGAGCTTCTCGAAGCCCGTCCGGGAGTTCGGACGACGGAGGGCGCGGCGCTGACGAACGCGGTCGTCGTCACCCACGGCGACGTGACGACCGCCCGACCCGCCCTCGCCGAGTTCGCCGACTACGCCTCGATCGCGCATCCACTCGGAACCGACTCGCCTACGTGGGTCTGACGGCCCGAGACCGCGCCCAGCGAGTCTCTCGGGCTGGCCTGTCGTGAGTTGCTAACGTCGACCAGATGAACACCGACGATCGCTATGGCTCCGACGTACTGGCCGACTTCTCGAGGCGTCCAGCCAAAATCGACCTCCCGGTCGTCGAGGCCGTCACCGATCTCGTTCTCGAAGACGTCGCGAGCGACTTCTGCGGCTCCGTCGTGCGGATCGAAGGACGGATGGTCGAGCTGGAGGATTGGAAAGGCCGCCGCCGCATGTTCCCTCTCGGACCGGGCTTCCTCCTCGAGGGCACTCCGGTGGCCGTTCGCGCTCCTCGAACGAAGCAGACCGGACTCGGACGCACGGCATCCGGCTCGATCGCGGGGCCGCAGGAACGAGCACGCGTCGCCAGGGCGAGCCGCATCTTCGTCGAGGGCCGACACGACGCCGAGCTCGTCGAGAAGGTCTGGGGTTCCGACCTGCGGGCCGAGGGCGTGGTGGTCGAATATCTCGAGGGTGTCGACCACCTCGAGGAGGTCCTCGCCGAGTTCCGGCCCCGACCAGGGCGGCGTGTGGGAGTTCTCGTCGACCATCTGGTTCCGAACTCGAAGGAGAGCCGCATCGCCGAGAAGGTCGCTCGCGGCCCCCACGGCGCGAACGTGATCGTCGTGGGCCACCCCTACGTCGATGTGTGGCAGTCGGTGAAACCCGCCAGACTCGGGCTCACGGAGTGGCCGGTCATTCCTCGCTCCATCGAGTGGAAGCACGGAATCTGCGAGGCCTTCGGGTGGCCGCACGCGGAGCAGGCCGACATCGCGCGCGCCTGGCAGCGCATCCTCTCTCGGGTGTCGACCTACACCGATCTCGAGCCCGAGCTACTCGGCCGTGTGGAGCAGCTCATCGACTTCGTCACGGCCGAATAGGGCTCGCCTCACCAGCCGAGAGTTCCCGGCGCGCCCTTGAACGGGCCGACCACCCGCGAGGTGATCCACCCGCCGTAGAAGTCACCCTCCTGCGGCGTGACCGCCTCGCCGTCGACGGTGCAGGAATCCATGGCCGACGGATAGACGGCGACCCTGTCTCGAAGCTCGTCGAATCCGGCCGTCGGCGTGGGATAGAACCAGCCCGCGCCCTGCGCCACATGTCCTCCGCCCTGAAGCGTGACGTATTTCGCGGATCCCTTGAACTCGCAGAACGAGCTGCCGGACGCGGGGCTGAGCACCCCGTCGGCGAAGTCGGCACGGGGCACGTAGTACACGGGCGGATGGCTCGTCTCCAATACTCGGCGAGCGTCGGTCGTATCGGCTATCACGACACCGCCAAGGGTGATCTGGATGCGTTCGGTCGATTTCTCGACACGAGGAGGGCGTGGGTAGTCCCACACCGACTCTTGGCCGTCTTCGGGAATCTGGGCATGCGCGGGTCGAGTTTGCATGTGTCGACGCTACGCCTCTCGGGTTCGAAACGTAGGATGATCACCCCACCGACCGAACGAAGGACTCTCAGTGGCGAAGAAGCAGAAACAGATCGGCGAGGCCCAGCCAGGGCCGACGGTCTACGACCCGGACCTGCACCCGCAGTTCACCAAAGGCATCGACGGCCTCTTGAGCGTGCACCGCCCGGTCGTGATCGCGCACATCCGATCCATCCGCAAGATGCATCCGAACGCGACGACCGAGCAGATCATCAAGATCCTCGAGACCCGCTATCTCGCCGCCGTCACGACAGGCGGCGCAGCCGTCGGCGCAAGCGCCGTGATCCCGGGAATCGGAGTCGGCATCTCTCTCGCCCTCACGAGCGTCGAGACGGCGGGGTTCCTCGAGGCCAGCGCCCTGTTCGCGCAGTCGATCACAGAGGTACACGGCATCGCCGTCGACGACCCCGATCGGGCACGCACACTCGTGATGTCGATGATGATGGGTACCGCGGGATCCGATCTGGTCAAACAGTTGGCTGGTCAGGTGACGGGCACGGGTGCGCCACGAAACCAGTACTGGGGCACATTGGTGACGCGCAGCCTCCCCCAGTTCGCTATCGGACCGATCGCAGACCGGATGAAGACCACGTTCCTCAAACACCTGGCCGCTCGGGCGGGAGCAGGGGCTGTCGGTCGCCTCGTGCCCTTCGGCGTCGGCGCCGTGATCGGCGGAACGGGCAATCACATCCTCGGACGCAAGGTCGTTCACAGCGCACGCTACGCCTTCGGCCCTCCCCCGCCGTTCTTCCCTGCGAGCCTCGAGCCGAAGGTCGTCGTGCCGCGAGAGAAGAAGGCGCCTCGCCAGAAAGAGTTGTCGAACGAGAAACGACGTCGGCCGCGCATGCTCACCCGCTCTCGTACGACGCCAGAGCCCGACGTGCTGGCACCGGATGCTCCGGGTTCGCAGTGGCCGGACGTGCGAATCTGAGTCGATGGGGCCTCAGTGACGTTCGGGGGTCTGGCCGGTCTCGGGTGCGTCCACTCCCGCCGGAGCGTCGACCAGATCGGCGAAGTCGTTGTGCTTCCCGAGATAGGACGACACCATAGGGCAGCGAGCCACGATGCGCATTCCCTGAGTGCGACAGTCGTTCAGCGCGTACTCGATAAGCGTCGTCGCCAGACCTTGCCCGGTGTGGGCGGCGTCGACCTCGGTGTGGGTGAAGACCCGACGAGGCCCGGCGTCTCGGTAGTCACAGCGGGCCACGACCTCGCCATCGATGCTCAGCTCGTAGCTGTGTCCGGAATCGGTGATATCAACCATGGTCTCTATTGTGCTTCGATTCGGCGACTCGCACATCAACGTGGTGAATTGCTGAGAGTCAACTGCTAGGGTTGACGAAGTTACACATTTGTTACACATATGAAGGCGAGGTGAGAGCATTGTTCGCACGTTTCACAGAAATCACCCCGGTGAGCACGACGCTAGCCGATACCGGCGTTGCCTTCGTACCCATGCTCGTCGCCGCAGCCGTCGTTCTGGTCGTCATCGGCATCGCCGTCGTTCTGGTGCGCATGCGACTCGCCCGCGTCGAGCGCTGAAGACAGCCCTCAGCTCCCCGCTCCCTGTCGTCAGTCCGACTCTTCGGTGACAGGCTCGTGGTCGTCGACAGCGCCATCGTCGGCGTGTAGCGCCGCGTTCCTCTGCCACTCGGCCATCAGCCCGGCGATCGCTTCGTGGAAACGGCGCGTCGTGGCACCGGGCGTCGTATCGCCGAAGTATCGCTCGACCCAGTACGCGAGGCGAGCCTCTGCTTCCGGGTCATGCTCGAGCGCGTCGATCCGCGACACGATGTCGACGGCCTCATCGGCGTCGAGCCACTCGGCCTCGAAGAGATAGCCGCTCGAGTCGATCTCGGCGAGGGCGTTCGCCGGGCGTGTCACGAACAGCGGCTTGCCGCTCGCCAGTCGGTCGTAGACCATGGCAGAGATGTCGACGATCGCCATGTCCGCCGCAGCGAGCTGCCACCCCAGCTGGGGGCCGTCGTCGTAGACGTGCTGGGCCCGAGGATCGGCGCTGTTGGCCTGCGCGATCAGCCTGATGATCTGCTGGTTCGCCGCGGCATAATTCGCATCGACGACACCGCTCCGGGGGTGGGGCCGGTAGATCACGCGATGCTTTCCGGTCGCCAGAAGCTGCGTCACGAGGCCGACTCCGTGGGTCGCGATCGACCCGTATGCTGCAGACGGCCGATCGCCTTCCCACGTGGGTGCATAGAGAACGACGCGGCGCCCATCTGGAGTGTAGGGAACCGGCCCCGAGTAGTGGTCGGCCTGAGGTCGTCCGATGCGGATCGCCCGCTTGTCGAAGTCGTAGTCCCACAGAACACGGTTGAGTCTCGCGACAGCCGCCTCTCCGGCGACAAGGCTGTAGTCGTAGGCCTTGAACTGGTTTGTCGTCATGTACATCTTGTCGCTCTCACCATGGTTGATGAAAACGTGCCAGCGGCGCCCGTAACGCATCATCTGGAAGTTGCGGGTGTTCTGATTCACATAGAACATGATCTTGAGCGGCTGCTCTTCGATCAGGCGCTCGAGATCGACGACCTTGCGCACGTAGGCGACCGGGAGCGGGGACTCGTCGAGGAGAGCGTTCATCGCCGAGGGGCTTCGGCTGAGGATCACGACGGGCCAGGTCTTCGACAGCTCGAGCAGCGGCTCGTACCACTGTCGGAGCTGATAGAGGTTGACGTCGCCATCGGCGAAGTACACCCCGATCTCGAACGTTCCGGGCGCGAACTCGGGCCGACGAGAGAGCTTGTGAGCGAGTTGACCCCGTGTTCGTCGCGACTTCATCAGGTCCACTCCGACCTTGAGACCGAGCTTGGCGTCGCGAAGAATTCCCACGTTTCAAGGGTACTCAGCCTCCGCTGCGGCCCCCGACCAGGGGGCTCTACCGGTAGCCAATCGTGATCAACGAGCTCGAGGCATCCGGGAACAGCGCTGGTGCGCCGTCTAGACGATCGGCGGCCTGCCGGCCCTCGTCATCCGCGCGACGGTGCGCCAGCGCATAGGCCGCCGCTCGCCGGCGTCTTCGCGCCAGCCTGCGAGCCAACCACCGAACCAGGCACGCAGTGCTGTCGGGCGGCGGGCCCAGCGAAGAATCTGGATGCCTGTCCACGCGCCGACGTAGACGGGAACGAGCACCGCGGGCAGGTTGCGCTTGGCCAACCAGACCCGGTTCCGGGCGTTGAGACGGTAGTAAAACGAGTGCCGGGTCGGCTCGATGGCCGGGTGATTCGCCACAAGCTCGCCCGCGTACCAGGTGATGAGGCCCTGATCCCAGACGCGCCACGCGAGCTCGATACCCTCGTGTGCGTAGAAGAACGGCGCCGCCCACCCACCCGTCGCATCGAAGACGGATCGGGGCAGGAGCACCGCGCCCTCCCACACGGAGAAGACGGGCGACGAGACACGAGGGTCGCCCTTGCGGATGCGCGGGGTCCAGCGACGGGGATTCGTCACGCCCCGCGGGTCGACCACCCGCGGCTGCAGGAGTCCGATGCGCTGATCTCGTCGGATGACATCGATGGCGTCGAGGAGGAAAGTCGTCGACGGGATGCTCGCGTCGTCGTCGAGAAAGAAGATGAACTCCCCCGAGACCGCACTGACGCCAGCGTTGCGGCCCGCGGGAATACCGAGGTTCTCGGGCAGGGCCAGCGAGGCGACGCCATCCGGCAGCCCCTCCGGCACCCAGCCGTTGCCGACGCAGACGATGTCGAGCACTACTCCCGTCTGAGCGAGAATCGACTCGAGACCGCGGCGCAGGTCATCGGGCCTCTTGCCCTGGGTCAGCACGACGACCCCCACGGCGGGCGTTTGCGCCTCGGGCGTCGGCACCCCGGGCGTTGGCACGTCGCCTATGAGCGCACCCGCTTCGACGCCATGATCGCGACGAAGTGTCCGATGAGAGCCAGCACCGCGAGGGGCAGCAGAGCGCTCACCAGGATGCGGTCGGCAAGAGGACCTCCGATGACGAGGCCGAGGGCGGCGAAGGCGAACGCCAACATCGTGAGTTCGACGGAGTGGTAGAGGCGGTGGAAGGGGACGAATCGAGCCAGTCTGCGCAGCCGCGCAACAAGACGCTGAGACGGCTCGGATTCCCCCTGCTTGTCGGCGAGCTTGCTGAGCCCCGCGTTGGCCCGGGCCACATGCACCATGTCGTTCAGTGCCTTGTTCAGAACGATGACGAGGGCGAGGGCGAAGCCCAGAGTCGTCCAGAGATAGTCGGCCGGTGCGTCGAACGGAAAGCCGGCCGCCCGGATGCCGAGGGCGATGGGAATCAGCGATTCGGTCGTGTAGTGGCCGACCTTGTCGAGGAAGACACCGGCGGGAGAGGAGGTTCCCCGCCATCGCGCAACCTCGCCGTCGCAGCAGTCGACGAGCATCTGCAACTGGCCGAGCACGAGAGCGAGGAAAGCCCCTCCGATGCCCGGGATGAGAAGCGCGGCCGCCGTCGACCATCCCACGAGGATCATGAGGCCGGTGACCCCGTTCGCCGAGATCGACGTCTTGAGCAGCAACCAGGTCAGATAGGGAGAGATGTTGCGCAGGTAGAGCGACGCGGTCCAGTGCTCGGCATTGCGGCGGCCTCGAACCTCAGGAGGCTGGGCGACAGCGCGCAGCTCGGCGATCGAGGACGGCCGTCCTCGCGTTGACGTCGGTGACACGGTTACCTTCCGGTGTGCGCGGTGATATTGCTCGTGAGCTTCAGGAACCCCAGAATGAAGCCCGTTCCCCAACTGAAGTGGATGCACGGCAAGACTACGAGAAACCATGCACCCGTGCGAATACCTCGACGGGCAGCGATGCCGATCGACGCCACGACCACGAGCAGCAGGTAGAGAATCGGAAAGATGAAAAGCGCCGTGAAGATCCAGGAGATCACCAGCGCGGGGCCTTGGGCGTTCCCGACCAGGCCGAAGTACCCGAAGCATCCCAACAGAAGGCCGAGAGCCACGCTGAGCACCGCCACGGGCGGAGCGAAGTACTTGAGCGCGTTAGAGCTGAAGAACCGCCGGGCCAGATCACCCCGCCAGAGGCCTGTGGAGAAGAATTGCCGGCCGAGCTTCTCGAGTGACGGCCGCGGGCGGTAGACGACCGTGAGCTTCGGCGTGAACCAGACGACGCCCCCGGCTTCGCGCAGGCGCCGGTTGAGCTCCCAGTCCTGGCCGCGGCGGATCTCCTCGTTGAAGAGGCCCACCCGCTTGATCCACTCGCGGCGGAAGACCCCGAGGTAGACCGTCTCCGCCGGACCTTCTTCACCACCGAGGTGGTGTTGACCTCCTCCGAGTCCGATTGCCGACCCGTAGGCCGCGGCGACGGCATCCTCGAACGGCGTTGTGCCTTCGGCCTGCATGATGCCGCCGACGTTCGCGGCATTCGTGCGCGCCATCGTCTCGACGGCGATCCGCGTGTAATCCGTCGGAAGCACCGAATGCGCGTCGACCCGAACAACGATCGGATTGTGCGAGGCGTTGATCGCCACATTCAGGCCGCTGGGAGTCGAGCCCGTGGGGTTGTCGATCACCTGGATGCGCGGATCGACCCTCGAGAGACGCTCGACGAGCTCGGTGGTTCCGTCGATGCTCGGTCCGAGCGCCACGATCACATCGAACGGACCGCGGTAGTCCTGAGAGAGCAGACTGTCGATCGCCGCTTCGACGTGGGTGACCTCGTTGAGCACCGGCATGACGTAAGAGACGCCGGGCAGTGAGCTCGCTGGGGTGTTCGGGGTCATGGCATCCACTCGTTGTGTTCTGGTGCCCTGTCGCACGCGGGATTCGATGTCGTCGCGCCGACACTGGCCGAACGAGCCTATCGCAGGCCTCATCGGCGCATCTGTTCGCGGTCTCCCCCGGCACGCAGCAATCCCCGGACAGCCGAAGCCGTCCGGGGATCGCCGACACGCAGATCGATTACTGGGTGAGCTCTCCGAGCTTCACATCGATGTCCTGGTTCTTGCCGTCACGGTAGACCGTGAGCTTGGCATCGGAGCCCGCAGCGAGACTGCGAACCTGCGCCGTGAGGTCGGTCGCGCCGGCCACGGGGATGCCGTTGAAGGCCGTGATCACGTCGCCAGCCTTGATTCCCGCCTTCTCCGCAGCTCCGCCCGATGAGACCTCTTTCACGAGGGCTCCTGCGGTGACGCTGGCGAGTGCCTGATCCGAGCTGGCGTCGCCCACGGAGGCACCGAGGAGTCCGTGGCTTCCGGCACCGTTCTTGATGATCTCTTCGGAAATGCGCTTGGCGAGGTCTGCGGGAATGGAGAATCCCACTCCGATCGAGCCCGACTGCCCAGACGAACTCGAGCTAGAACCTGCGCTGGCGATCGCCACGTTGATTCCGATGAGTTCACCCTTGTCGTTCAGCAGCGCACCGCCCGAATTGCCGGGGTTGATGGCAGCGTCGGTCTGGATGACGGCAAGCGAGATGCTCGACGTGGCCTGAGCCTGCTTCGGAGCTTCCGAACCTCCCTGGCCGGGAATGTCGAAGTTCCAGAAGTCGTAGGGGTTCTGCTGGGTGCCGTCGCCCGGTGCGCCGTTCTGGTCGGGAGGAGTCGAGTCGGTGTCACCCTTGGGCGCAGCGGACGACGCGACGGTGATCGCGCGGTTCAGAGCACTGACGATGCCGGTCGTCACCGTTCCCGAGAGGCCGAGTGGTGCGCCGATGGCGACAACGGAGTCACCCACGTTGAGCTTGGACGAGTCACCCCAGGTGATCGGAGTGAGGTCTTTCGCCTTGTCGAGCTTGACCACGGCGAGATCTGCCACGGGATCGGTGCCGACGAGCGTTCCGGAGAAGATCCGTCCGTCGTTCGTGGTGACCTGGATGGTCGGCTTTCCCGTCGCACCGTCGAGTGTCACCACGTGGGTGTTGGTGAGGATGTAGCCGTCGTCCGAGAGGATGACACCCGAGCCCGTTCCGCCCGACTGTCCGTCGTTGACCGAGAGCGTGACGACCGAGGGCGATGCCTTGGCGGCGACCGCCGTGGCGAGCGTCGCGTCATTCGCGTCGTTCACCGTGATGGTCTGCGGGCCGGATGCGCTCGAGCTCGAGGTCTGCTGGTTCTGGTTCAGCGTCAGCGCGGTAATTCCAGCCCCGGATGCGCCGCCGACGAGCGCCGCAATGGCAAGAGCGGCCACGATCAGGGTCGCTCCACGCTTCTTGGGGGCCTTGGAGCCGGAGGTGTCCGCTCCCGCGACCGGCGGCTGCTGAGGCGGCTGGCCGAAAGAGCCGTTTCCGTAGTTGCCCGGTGCAGCGGCGTAGGGCAGAGTCGGCTGGGTCTGGTTGGCCTGCGGCTGGTGGGGCGCATGAGGGCCCGATGGGGTCTGGTTGTGCGGTGCGGCGTACTGCGCGGTCGTGCCGTGAACAGGTTGGGTCGGCGCGGTGTGCTGCGGAGGCTGCGGTGCGGCGGCGGGCGTCTGCGAGTAGCCCGGGGTGTACGGCGCAGCTGCGGGCTGCGGAGTATGAGGCTGCGGAGACGAGGGCTGCGGCGCAGCTGCCTCAGGCTCGGTCGCCGGGTTGGGTGTCGCGGCGGATGCACCGGGTGCGTAGTGGGGGAAGGCGGGGGCGTGCTCGGTGGCGGCGGGGCTCGAACCGGTGTTCGTGGTGTCGTCGCGGTCAACGCCCTCGGCTGCCGCCGGGTTGATCGGGTTGTCGGTGTTCTCAGACAATGGGTGCTCCTTCCAAGCCACATAAGCATCGCCATCGAAGCTGGACGTTGGCTATACGTGGGCTGAAAACGGACTGCCGTATCGCTCGGGCCGAGCTTTGAGTTGCCACGGGCCGCATCGCGCTCAGCCATTCCAGGGGATTCAGCATCCCGGAGATACGCGTCGCTGACCGCAGTTGTCAGCCACGAGCACCGTCTTAGCGGCCTTCGCCGAAGCCGTCAGCGGCGGCGATGTGGAGGGCACCGTTCCCGCGAGCGCCTGCCACGCGCCGCCGCCGATTCGGTATTCCGCGGAATAGCGGATGGTGAGCGAGATCGTGTAGTCGCCGGCGCGATCGAAGACGTGACTCGTCGCTGTCTCTGAGAACTCGGCCAGGCCCAGAGCTGACCACGTGGCGCCGCCCGTTCCGCTCGTCATGCTGGAGCCGTCGCCGTGATCCCAGGTGAAGGACACAGGCGTGAACCGAACCTCGGCCGGAGTTCCCAGCAGGGTCGTCGTCACGATCGATGACGTGGCGTCGGCGTAGAAGTTCGTCGGAAGCCCGACCACCATGAAGCCCCTCGGCTCCATGCCTTGCGCGCTGACGGCCGGTACGAGGTGAGCGACTTCGCCCGTCGTGACGCCTGGCGCCGCTGGATTGCCCGCGTTGGGCGCGTCGAGCCGCACCTCGTCGCACAGCTCCTCATTCGTCGCGATGCACGGAACCTCGACACCGCCGCCCCCGGGTTCGCCAGACTCGCCGCCGCCGGACTCCTGAGCGCCGCCACCGCCACCCGATCCGCCGCTGCCGGGGCTGCTACCACCCACCCCGACATTGACCCCGCCGCCGGACACCTCCCCGCACCCCGATGTCCACTGATCGATTTGAGAACAACCCGCCGCGTTCGCAACAGAAGCGTGCACAGGCAGGAATATGCCTAAAACGACTAACGAGCTCAGAACTGCTACTCGCAGAAATTCTTTCCCGTCCATACCTTCCTCTCAGAAAGCAGGAAGAGTGAATCTTGACTGTGTTTCAACTCGACTTCAAATGGCGTAATCGACACACGGTCAGGAGAAACGAGGGAGTTGCCCTGGGAATCAAGGAGGTCAACAGCTCCCACATCTTCACAGATATACGCCCGAATCCGACTGTCGTCCCAGTCAGCAATTTCGACGTAAACGAGTCCAGTCGCTCCGGTAATCCGAAGACCGGCCTCACTAAGTTCGCTCATATTTTGAACGATCTCTTTGAGCGCTTCTCCCTCTGAAACCTGAGACAGCTTTGTAGTATCGGATCCTCCTTGGGCACCCACTTCATCGCTGACAGCAAGGAAACTCTTGTAACTCTCGGTCGCGATTGTTTTGGCTTCTTCACGAGATGTCGTTTGAGTCGCTATCGGAGACGCTGGGGTCGGTCCACTTCCGTTTTGGGGGCGAGCGCAGCCAGCTGCAGAAAGCATGACTATGACTAGGCCGCTTGCGAACAAAGATCGCCGAACAGACGCACCGCGTTTCTGACCGAACATGGGTACACCGTAAAGGATGACGGCGGATGACGGGGAAAGTTATCCACAGAGCCTCTGGCGGTAGGTTTGGTGTTCGTGACTATCTCCGGTTCTTGGCGGCGCACAGCGCGTGGCGCGGGCCTTCTCTCGCCCGACGGCTCCATCCGTTCCACGATCTTCGCCGAGATGAGCGCGCTCGCCACGTCGACAGGAGCGATCAATCTCGGGCAGGGCTTTCCCGACGAAGACGGCCCCGCCGAGATCCTCGATGCGGCACGACAGGCGATCAGCGATGGACTGAACCAATACCCGCCTGGCCTCGGAATGCCCGTTCTCCGCGACGCGATCGCCGCTCACCAGAAACGCTTCTACGGGCTCGATGTCGACGCTGAACGCGAGGTACTCGTCACGGCCGGCGCCACCGAGGGTCTTGCGGCCACGCTGCTGGCCCTCGTCGACGACGGCGACGAGGTGGTGACTCTCGAGCCTTTCTACGATGCGTACGGCGCCGTGATCGCCCTGGCCCGCGGCATCCATCGGACCGTACCCCTGCGGCTCCCCGCGTTCCTGCCCGACCACGACGAGTTGCGCGCAGCCGTGACCGACCGCACCCGGGTCATCCTGATCAACAACCCGCACAACCCCACCGGCACGGTGCTCCCCCGAGAAACACTCGAGCTGATCGTCGAACTCGCTCACGCGCACGACGCGATCATCGTGACCGACGAGGTGTACGAGCACCTCACCTTCGACATTCCGCACATCCCCGTCGCGACTCTGCCCGGCGCCCGGGAGCGCACCGTGACGATCTCCTCGGGCGGCAAGACGTTCAACACCACAGGCTGGAAGATCGGGTGGCTGACCGCACCCCACGAGATCGTCACCGCCATCCTCGCCGTGAAGCAGTTTCTGACGTTCGTGAACGGCGCACCTTTTCAGCCCGCGATCGCCGTCGGCCTCGGGCTGCCCGACCAGTTCTTCGAACAGATCGCCCGCATCCTGCGGTCGAAGCGCGACATTCTCTCGGCGGGACTCGTCAAGGCCGGCTTCGACGTCTTCACCCCGCGCGCCGGTTATTTCATCGTGGCCGATGCCGCACCCCTGGGGTACAGCGATGCAGCAGCGCTCTGCCGAGAACTGCCCGCTCTCGCCGGCGTCGTAGGAATTCCGATCAGTGCTTTCTGCGGCGAACAGCTCGCGGCCGAGTACTCGTCGCTCGTGCGGTTCGCGTACTGCAAGAAGGTCGACGTGCTCGAACGGGCCGCAGCCCAGCTCGCGCGCGCGGGGCGCGAGAGCCGCTGACCTCAGCCCGCGGGCTTCTCTCCACGCGCGAGCTTCTCGACCATTCGCTCGATGGCGCGAGCCCGACCCTGCTCCGTCTTCAGGGCATGGATGCGGTAGTACACCGCGAACCGGTTCTGCGCATTGAGGGTCGCGTAGAACGCCTGTGCGGCGGGGTTCCGCTCCAGAGCGATGAGAAAGTCCGGATGCGGCTGCGCATCTGTCGAGGTCGCGTATGCCCTGTCCCACCGGCCATCTGCCCGTGCCCGCTCGATCTCGGCCAGGCCGCGAGACGACATCCGGCCCTCGGCGATCATCGCCTCTGCCGCCAGGCGGTTGCGCATCGACCACGGGCTGGCAGCCCTGCGTGGTGTGAACCCTCGGAACGACGTGTACTCGTCGCGTGAGCGCGACTGCCCGTCGATCCATCCGAACTCGAGCGCCACGTCGAGCGCCTCGGCATAGGTGACCGTCGCGAAGGGCGCGCCTTTCTTGGCCACGATCAGCCAGATGCCGACTTCCAGATCCTGGTTCTTGAGCATCCAGTCGCGGAACTCGTCACGCGACGAGAATTGCAGGCTCTCCCGCTCCGCAGCCATATCAACCGCCTCTTACAGCTCTCGCGTTCCGAAGCGTCGCAGAGCCAGCGCAGGATTCACACGCCGCACCTCGTCGAGGCGTCCCCGGTCGATCCACGCGACGGCGACGTCTTCGTTCTCCGCGAGGGATGCGACGGTCACTCCCATCGGATCGACGACGAGGCTGGCCCCGACCCCGATAGGCGGCGTGTGATCGGCCGCGGCGACATAGATGGTGTTCTCGAGGGCCCGCGCGGTCACGAGCGTGCGCCAGTGGTGCTCCTTCAGTACTCCCCTGACCCACTCGGCGGGCACGAGCACGAGGTCCGCTCCGGCGTCGACCAGGCGCCTCGACACCTCGGGAAAGCGGATGTCGTAACAGGTCTGCAGCCCCACGGTGAATGGCCCGACGGTGAAGGTCTCAGGAGCCTCGATGGCACCAGGTTCGACGAAGTCGCTCTCACGCGACCCGAACGCGTCGTAGAGGTGGAGCTTTCGGTACGAGGCCACGAGCTGCCCAGACGGCGAGACGGCGACGACGGCATTCGAGAACCGTTCGCCCTTCAGTGTCGTCTCGATCATGCCCGCGACGATGTGGATCTGCAGTCGGCCAGCCAGGGAACGCAGCGCCGTGACGAATGCGCCGTCGAGTGGTTCGGCATTCTCGAGGAAACCCTCGCCGAACGGGTCGGAGAAGTACGACGAGTACTCGGGAAAGACGACGATGGATGCGCCACGCGACGCCGCCCGCTCGGCCAGCCTCGTGATCGTCGTCACGTTGGCGGCCTTGTCAGTGCCGGGGGCGAATTGGGCGACGCCGACGCCCAGGGCCTCGGTGAAATCGGACGGCGAGATTGACGGGCTGACCATTCCCACACCCTAGCGAAGAGGAGTGATGAGAGGATCGGTCAAATGACCATGACAGAGCCCGCACCCGAAACAGCCGCCTGGTGGACCCGCGCCGTGGTCTACCAGATCTACCCCCGGAGCTTCGCCGACTCGAACGGCGACGGCATCGGAGACCTCGGCGGCATCCGCTCGAAGCTCGACCATCTCGCCGAGCTGGGCGTCGACGTGATCTGGCTGTCGCCGATCTACCGCTCGCCCCAGGCCGACAATGGCTACGACATCAGCGACTACGAGGACATCGACCCCCTCTTCGGCACCCTCGAGGAATTCGACGTGCTGCTGGCCGAGGTGCACGAACGCGGCATGAAGCTCGTGATGGATCTGGTGGTCAACCACACGAGCGACGAACACCCCTGGTTCATCGAGTCACGGTCTTCGAGGGACAGCCCGAAGCGCGACTGGTACATCTGGCGCGACCCGATGGAGGGGCACGAGCCCAACGGCTGGACGAGTGCCTTCAGCGGTCCGGCCTGGACCCTTGACGCCGCGACGGGTCAGTACTATCTGCACCTCTTCGCGGCCAAGCAGCCCGACCTCAATTGGCAGAACCCCGAGGTGCGAGCCGCCGTGTTCGCCATGATGAACCGCTGGCTCGATCGTGGAGTCGACGGCTTCCGGATGGACGTCATCAACTTCATCGCCAAGACGGAGGCGGAGCTGGTCGGCGAGAGCGTGCAGCCGAGCATGGGCCCGCAGATCCACGACTACCTGCACGAGATGCATCGCGAGGTGTTCGCGGGCAGAGACACCGAGCTGATCACCGTCGGTGAGATGCCCGGAGTCACGGTCGAGGACGCGGCTCTGTTCACGGGAGCCGACCGCGAAGAACTCGACATGGTCTTCCAGTTCGAGCATGTCGGGCTCGATCACAGCGACGCGGGCAAGTTCGACAATCTCCCGTTCGATCTCGTCGCTCTCAAGACATCGCTCGCGCGGTGGCAGACGGGCCTCGCCTCGTCGGGCTGGAACAGCCTGTACTTCGGCAACCACGACCAGCCGCGCTCGGTTTCGCGTTTCGGCGACGACGCACGCTTCCGCTACGAGTCAGCCACGTTGCTCGCTGCGATTCTGCACCTTCATCGTGGCACGCCGTACATCTACCAGGGCGACGAGATCGGCATGACCAACGCCGGTTTCACGACGATCGAGCAGTACAAGGACATCGAGAGCGTGAATCACTACTCGGAGGTCGTCGCCGGGGGCGCGGACCCCGCGATCGTCCTCGAGCAGATGGCGTTCCGCAGCCGGGACAATGCCCGCACCCCCGTGCAGTGGACGCCGGGTCCGCAGGCGGGCTTCACCCACGCAGAGCCGTGGATCGAGGTCAACCTCAATGCCGACACGATCAACGTGCAGACCGACCGTGCTGCGGCGGACAGGTCGATCTTCGAGTTCTACCGTGGCCTCATCGCGCTGCGGCACGAGCTCGCCGTCGTCGCGCTGGGCGAATTCGCGCTGCTCGAGCCGGAGCATCCGACTCTCTACGCCTTCACGCGCACCCTCGGCAGCGATCGTCTGCTCGTCGTGGGCAACTGGTCGAGCGAGCAGCTGAGATTGCCGCAGGGCCTGACGGACGACGCCGGCACGCGGCTCATCGGAAACTACCCGGAGTGGGATATGCAGACACTCGAACCATGGGAGGTTCGGGTCTACTCTCGCGCGGAGCGGTCTGGCACCTGACACGTGGCCTAGCCTTGTCTCAGGCGCCGTCTTGCCGCGCCGTTGTCGTCGAAAGGACATCGCACCCGTGAAGCTCCACTCCGTTCGCGTCCATCCCAGCTCCGATTCGCTGGCGCGTGGCGACCAGCTTGCGCACGCGATCGCGGAGGTCGCAGCGGACCCGGTGGCTGTCGATGCCGATGTCACCGAGATGATCATCAACCGTGTGATCGACAACGCCGCGGTCGCCGCAGCCTCGTTGACCAGGCGGCCCGTCGTCTCCGCGCGATCGCAGGCAGAACGGCACCCCTACTCCCCCGGGTCGACCGTGTTCGGTCTGGCATCGGATGCGCGTTTCTCGCCCGAGTGGGCGGCCTGGGCCAACGGCGTCGCCGTTCGCGAGCTCGACTTTCACGACACGTTCCTCGCGGCCGAGTACTCGCACCCCGGCGACAACATCCCGCCGATCCTCGCGGTGGCCCAGCACGCGGGCCGCTCGGGGGCCGAGCTGATTCGCGGCATCGCCACTGGCTACGAGATCCAGGTCGATCTCGTCCGTGCGATCAGCCTCCACGCGCACAAGATCGACCACGTCGCGCACCTCGGGCCCTCTGCCGCTGCCGGAATCGGAACCCTGCTCGGTCTCGACATCGAGACGATCTTCCAGGCCGTCGGCCAGGCGTTGCACACGACCACGGCCACGCGGCAGTCCCGCAAGGGCGAGATCTCGTCGTGGAAGGCCCACGCTCCGGCCTTCGCCGGCAAGATGGCAGTCGAGGCCGTCGATCGAGCGATGCGCGGAGAGACCAGCCCCACTCCGATCTACGAGGGCGAAGACGGCGTCATCGCCTGGCTGCTCGATGGTCCCGGTGCCTCCTACGAGGTTCCGCTGCCCACCGCCGGCGAGTCGAAGCGCGGCATCCTCGACACGTACACGAAGGAGCATTCGGCCGAGTACCAGGCCCAGGCCTGGATCGACCTGGCGCGCAAGCTGCACAACGAATATCCGATTCTCGTGGAGCACCCGGAGGACATCGGAAGCATCACGATCCACACGAGTCACCACACGCACTTCGTGATCGGCTCGGGTGCCGGCGACCCGCAGAAATACGACCCCACCGCATCGCGCGAGACCCTCGACCACTCGATCCCCTACATCTTCACGGTGGCGCTGCAAGACGGCTCATGGCATCACGTCGACTCGTATGCCCCCGAGCGCGCGGGGCGCGAAGACACCGTGCGGCTCTGGAAGAGCGTGCGCACTGTCGAGGACTCAGAGTGGACGAGGCGATACCACTCGATCGACCCGCAGGAGAAGGCGTTCGGAGGACGCGTCGAGATCCTTCTCACCGATGGCACCCTGATCAGCGATCAGATCGCCGTCGCCGACGCTCACCCGCTCGGCGCGCGACCCTTCGCCCGCGAGCAGTACGTCGCCAAGTTCCGCACTCTCGCCGAGGGCGTGCTTGAGCAGTCCGAGATCGAGCGATTCCTGTCTGTCGCCACCCGCCTGCCCGAACTCCGCGCCGACGAGCTCGCGGGCCTCACCATCACGGCGCGTCCCGGATTGTTCGAGGGCATCGCCACACCGAAGGGACTCTTCTGATGCTGTATGCCCCGACATCCGCGGCCGACAAGCGCGTAGCTCTGCGCGCCGGCCTGGCCAGCGGCGAACTGCAGCTCTTTCCCGGGGCGTTCAACCCCCTCTCCGCCAAGCTCATCCAGCAGAAGGGCATGGACGGGGTCTACATCTCGGGCGCCGTTCTCTCCGCCGATCTCGGACTCCCCGATATCGGTCTCACGACCCTCACCGAGGTCGCGGGCCGCTCGCAGCAGATCGCCCGCATGACCGATCTGCCCTCGATCGTCGACGCCGACACCGGTTTCGGCGAACCCATGAACGTCGCTCGTACGATCCAGACACTCGAAGACGCCGGCGTGGCAGGAATGCACCTCGAAGATCAGGTCAACCCGAAGCGCTGCGGCCACCTCGACGGCAAGCAGGTCGTCGATCTCGACACGGCCCTGAAACGCATCAAGGCAGCCGTCGAAGCGCGTCGAGACCCCAATTTCTTGATCATGGCCCGAACGGATGCCCGTGGTGTCGATGGTCTGCAGGCCGCGGTCGACCGCGCGAAGGCTCTCGTCGATGCCGGAGCCGACGCGATCTTCCCGGAGGCCATGGCCTCGCTCGAGGAGTTCGCCGCTGTGCGTGCTGCCGTCGACGTGCCGATCCTCGCCAACATGACGGAGTTCGGTAAGAGCGAGCTGTTCACGACCAGACAACTCGCCGATGTCGGGCTCAATCTCGTCATCTTCCCGGTGTCGCTGCTGCGACTGGCGATGGGCGCCGCCGAGAAGGGGCTCGACACGATCACGCGTGAGGGCTCGCTCACCTCGATGCTGCCCGAGATGCAGACGCGCGCTCGCCTCTACGAGGTGCTCGACTACGAGGCGTACAACGCCTTCGATTCCGGCGTGTTCAACTTCTCGCTCGATCGCCACTTCGGAGCTCAGTAACCGGGCTGCACCAGCTTCTGCGCGGCACGTACCGCTGAGACTCGTCTTCGGGCGGTGACGGCCTTCGATTGTGCGTCGGCAGGGCCCGTGAAGGTGCTCGGCGCGCTCGCCCAGGCGAAGGCGAGCCCGAAGAGCATCGTGATCAGATCCTCGGGCTCCCACTGGTCATCGAGCTTCCCGTCCGCCTGCGCGTCGAGGATTAGCTGCCGCTCGGGGAAGAGGCGCGACCTGTCGTCGTCGGAGAGCGAGGGAGACACGCCCTCCAGTCGGGCCCAGTGCAGCATCCGTATGTGCTCCGGGTGCGAGATCGTGTGATCGAAGACCCCACCCACGAAGCCCGGCAGGTCGTCGATGTCGATCGGATTCGCCTCGGCAACTTCGCGCTGATTCAACTGCAGCACCACCTGGAACAGAGCCTTCTTGTCGCCGAAGTAGGCGTACAGCCGCTCCTTGCTGGCGCTCGCGGCCGCAGCGATGCGATCCACCCGAGCCCCCGCAAGGCCGAAGTCGGCGAATTCCGTTCGCGCAGCGTCGAGAATTCGCTGTCTGGTCGCCTCACCGTCACTTCTCATGGGTATAGCATAGCTAAGCCAACCAACTAGTTCGTACGAAAAGGATCCCGCTTCTTCATGACGCTTCCCTCCACCGCCTCGACCGAGGCCGTCCACGATCACGCCGCACACCCACGACGGTGGTGGCTGCTCGCTGTGCTCGCACTCGCGCAGCTCATGGTGGTGCTCGACGGCACGATCGTGAACATCGCCCTGCCCGACGCTCAGATGGAGCTCGGCATGAGCGATGGCGACAGGACCTGGGTCGTCACGATCTACGCCCTCGCATTCGGTTCTCTTCTCCTGCTCGGCGGTCGTATCGCCGACTACTGGGGACGCAAACGGTCGTTCATGCTCGGCATGGTGGGGTTCGCCATCGCATCCGGCATCGGCGGATTCGCCGCGACGACCGAGCAGCTTCTGATCGCACGTGGCCTGCAGGGCGCCTTCGCGGCGATCCTCGCACCCGCTTCCCTCGCCATCCTCACCATCACCTTCCCCAACGGCAAAGACCGCATCAAGGCGTTCGCCGTCTACGGGGCGATCGGCGGAGGCGGAGCGGCCGTCGGGCTCCTCCTCGGCGGCGTGCTCACCGAGTACGCGAGCTGGGGCTGGTGCCTGCTGGTGAACGTGCCCATCGCGATCGTCGCCATCGTGGCCGGGTTCCCCCTGATCCGAGAGAGCCGCGCACACGGCAACACACGCTACGACCTTCCCGGTACCGTGCTCGTCGTCGCTGGACTCGCATCCCTGGTCTACGGCTTCTCGCAGGCCGAGAACGGATGGGGCCGTTGGGAGACCATCGGCTTCCTCGCCCTGGGCGTCGTTCTGCTTGCCGCCTTCGTCTGGTGGGAGTCGCGTGCGGCCAACCCGCTACTTCCGCTCCGCGTCATCGTCAACCGGGTCCGCGGCGGCGCGTTCCTCGTCTCTCTGCTTACCGGCGCCGCCCTCCTCGGCGGCCTGCTCTTCCTGACGTTCTACTTCCAGATCGTGCTCGGCTTCAGCCCGTTGCAGTCGGGCCTCGCGTCGCTACCCATGACCTTTACGATCATGATCGGCGCCACCGTGCTGTCGAAGTTCCTTCCCACGACCGGCGTTCGCCTGCCCATGACCGTCGGTCCGATCGTGGCGGCCGCCGGACTCACCTGGCTCTCGTTCATCACCGTGGAGGGCAACTACGTCGTCGAGGTGCTGCCCGGAGTCATCCTGCTGGGCATCGGTCTGGCCTGCATCTTCGTTCCCCTGCAGAACGTCGCACTCTCCGGAATCGACGAGCACGACGCGGGAGTCGCCAGCGCGGCGGTCTCGGCGACGCAGCAGATCGGCGGTTCGATCGGAACGGCCCTTTTCACCGCGCTCTACACCGCGGCGATCTCGGCCTACCTGGCGGCGAACCCGCCCTCCGCGACGGCTCAGCTCGAGGCATTCGTGAGCGGCTACTCGACGGCATTCCTGTGGGCCGCGGGCCTCATCCTGCTCGCCGCACCGATCTCGTTCTTTCTCGTGCGGCCGTCGAAAGACGAGCTGATGAACGTGCCCGACGCCGTTCACCTGGGCTGACCTTCTGACGCTACGGTGGAGGCACTATGAACACTGCCTCCACCCTGTCCGACATTCCTCTCGCCGGCGCCGCCTACACACTGACCTCGGGCGACTATTCGGCCGACATCGCGGGAGTCGGCGCAAGTCTGCGCGCTCTGCGCCATCGAGGGCGCGATCTCATCGTTCCTTTCGATGCCGATGAGGTTCGGCCCGCTTTCCGCGGAGCCGTTCTCGCCCCGTGGCCGAACCGGGTGGTCGACGGCCGGTACACGTTCCGCGGCACCGAATACGAACTCGCGCTCACCGAGCCCCGCCGTGGGCACGCACTGCACGGTCTCGCTGCATGGCAGGAATGGCTTCTGGTCGACTCCGGTGACGAGTTCGTCGAACTCGCGTTCCAGATCGAGGCCCAGTCGGGGTACCCCTTCCGCGTGCTCGTCGCCGCGCGCTACGAGCTGTCTGAATCGGGCCTCACCACGACCATCCGGGCCATCAACACGGGCCGCGACGCCGCCCCCTACGGAACGGGCCCGCATCCGTATCTCGTCGCCGGGCCCGGCCGGGTCGACGACTGGTCGCTCGAACTGCCGGCACGTGCGGTGCTGACGGTCACTCCCGACCGGTTGATTCCGATCGATCTCGGCGACGTCGAGCTCGAAGACGACGGCGCGTTCGATTTCGTTGCGGCCAGGCCGATCGATTCGACCTTCATCGATCACGCGTTCACCGAACTGGAACGAGACGACGACGGCGTCTCAACAGTGCGGGTCACGACCCGAGATGGAGAGTCCGGAGTGGCGATCAGCTGGGGCACCGAATGCCAGTGGGTGCAGATCCATACGGCGGATCAGCCAGAGCCGGCGATCAACCGACTCGGCTTGGCCGTCGAGCCGATGACCTGTCCCCCGGATGCCTTCAACACGGGCACCGACCTGATCGTCCTCGACCGAGGCGAAGAGCACACGGCCAGCTGGACCATCTTCGCCCTTTAACGAACTCGTTCCCTGAGCCTGTCGAGGGTTGTACCTCGACAGGCTCAGGGAACGACGACGGCCTATGCCGTCAGCTATTCGGCGACGTCCTCGTCGACCCAGTCGAGGGTCTTCGTAACGGCCTTCTTCCAGTTGCGGTACAGGCGCTCACGCTCGGCGTCGTCCATGTTCGGCGTCCAACGCTTGTCTTCCTGCCAGTTGTTGCGCAGGTCGTCGAGGTTGTCCCAGTATCCGACCGCGAGGCCGGCCGCATACGCGGCGCCGAGCGCGGTGGTCTCGGCGACGACCGGGCGAACCACGGGAACGTTCAGGATGTCGGCCTGGAACTGCAGAAGGGTGTCGTTAGCGGTGGCTCCGCCGTCGACCTTGAGCTCGGTCAGCGGCACACCCGAATCGGCGTTGACCGCGTCGAGAACCTCGCGGGTCTGGAATGCGATGGATTCCAGCGCCGCCCGGGCGATGTGGCCCTTGTTCACGTACCGGGTGAGGCCGACCAGCGCGCCACGGGCATCCGAGCGCCAGTGCGGCGCGAAGAGACCCGAGAACGCGGGCACGAAGTACGCGCCGCCGTTGTCGTCGACCGTCTTGGCGAGCACTTCGATGTCGGGAGCGCTCTGGATGATGCCGAGGTTGTCGCGCAGCCACTGCACCAGCGAACCGGTGACGGCAATCGATCCTTCGAGTGCGTAGTGGGTCGCGCCGTCGCCGAGCTTGTAGCCGATGGTGGTGAGTAGTCCGTTCTCGCTCTTGACGATGTCGGTGCCGGTGTTGAAGATCAGGAAGTTGCCGGTGCCGTAGGTGTTCTTGGCCTCGCCGAACCTCACGGAGCAGGCTCGAGTCGGAGACCGTGCCGTATACCTCTGACGAGCTGCGGACCTCGGGCAGCATCGACTTCGGTACGTCGAACGCCTTCAGGATCTCGTCGTCCCATTCCAGGGTCTTGAGGTCGAGGAAGAGGGTGCGACTGGCGTTGGTCACGTCGGTCGCGTGGACTCCCCCGTTGATGCCGCCGGTCAGGTTCCAGAGAACCCACGTGTCGGTCGTTCCGAAGATGAGGTCACCGGCCTCGGCACGCTCCCGCGCTCCGTCGACGTTCTCGAGGATCCAGACGATCTTCGTTCCCGCGAAGTAGGTCGAGAGCGGCAGCCCCACGGTGTCCTTGAAGCGATCGCCACCGCCATCCTTCGACAGGCGGTCGACGATGGCCTGGGTGCGGGTGTCTTGCCAGACGATGGCGTTGTACACGGGTTCGCCCGTGTTCTTGTCCCAGACGACGGCGGTCTCCCGCTGATTGGTGATACCCACCGCGACGATGTCGTGACGCGTCAGGTTGGCCTTCGAGAGGGCCTGGCCGATGACCTCGCGAACGTTGTCCCAGATCTCTTTGGGGTTGTGCTCGACCCAGCCCGCCTTCGGGAAGATCTGTTCGTGCTCCTTCTGACCCGTCGAGACGATTCCGCCCTCGTGGTTGAAGATGATCGCTCGAGAACTCGTGGTTCCCTGATCGATCGCAATGACGTACTTGCTCATGTCTAACTCCTTCGTTATGTGGTTCTGCCTAGCCGGGGTGCCGGTTACGTGAGGATGGGAAGAAGGGGCACAGCCGCGAGGCCGGCGAGCACGCCACCGACGATGGGGCCGAAGACCGGGATCCAGGAGTAGGACCAGTCGGACGATCCTTTGCCCTTGATGGGCAGCAGGGCGTGCGCGATGCGCGGGCCGAGGTCACGGGCCGGGTTGATCGCGTAGCCGGTCGGGCCACCGAGGGATGCGCCGATCGCGATCACGAGAATCGCCACCGGAAGAGCGCCCAACGCCGCAAGACCGCCGCCCGGCTCCTGCCGACCGAAACCGATCACCACGAACACCAGGACGAAGGTGCCGATGACCTCGGTCACGAAGTTCCACCCGTAGGAACGGATGGCGGGACCGGTCGAGAAGACGCCGAGCTTGTTGGCCGCGTCGGGCTCCTCGTCGAAGTGCTGCTTGTAAGCCAGCCACACGAACACAGCACCGATGATCGCACCCAACAGCTGAGCGGCGATGTAGACGAGGATCGAGATCAGGTTCACGGGAACACCCGAGCCGAATTCCTTCGCCCCGTTCGCGACGAGCCCCAGCGTGACGGCCGGGTTCAGGTGCGCACCGCTGTTGTACGACACGATGACACCGCAGAAGACGGCGAAGCCCCAGCCGATGTTGACCATCAGGGTGCCGCCGTTGAAGCCCTTGGTCTTCACCAGGGCCACATTGGCGACGACGCCGCAACCGAGCAGGACAAGCAGGGCAGTGCCTACGAGTTCCGCGATGAATACAACCCCGAGATTGTCCACATTGACCTTCTTTCGCGTGACGTCGACGTCACATTGATAAGAATGAGGGGCCGACCGACGCCGACCCCTCATTGACGCTAGCGATCAGTTGTCGATGCAATCAACAGATTCTCGTGCACGTCTGTTCAGACTCTGCCCCGTCAGTCGGCGACGACGGCAGTCGCCGTAGGCGCCTTCGCGGCGTCGAGCTCGAGGCCGTGGAACAACGCGAGGTCGCGCACGGCTGCCGCGCGCTCGTCGGCGAGTTGCGTCTCGGACCAGCCCAGCGCATCCGATACGAGCGAGCTGAGTTCGTCGAACGCCGACTGATCGAGATCGCCCACGAACGCGAGGATCGTGCGACGTAGGACGAGGTCGGTGAGGTGCACCACGAATTCGTTCTCGACGAGGTACGCGATCTCGGCGGCAGAGAATCCCGAGACGTTCTGGAGTTGCTTGTCGTCGACCGCTGCGCTGATGGAGTCGATGACCTTGTCGGCCTTGGTGCCGTAGCGGGCCAGCAGGGCGCGCGCACGCTCGGCGCCCACGTCGGACGCGTGTGCCGACACCCAGGTATTGGTCGCCTGGGTCGTCGTCGGGAAGCCGACCCCGCCGCCGATGGAGAGCTTCTCAGTGTTGACGGTGCGCGTACGACCGATCAGCTCGAGCGTCTCGTTCGCGAGGTGCTCGGAGAGGGCCCGGAAAGTCGTCCACTTGCCACCGACGAGACTCAGCATGGGAATCTTCGTTCCACCGAGACGTGACGGCTCGATGCGGTAGTCGCGGGAGACGAATCCGGGCGCCGTGTCATCGTGCTTCGGCAGGGGGCGGATGCCCGAGTAACGGAAAACGATCTGCGAACGGTCCACGGGGATGCGTGGGAAAACGTGCGACACGAGCTTGAAGAAGTAGTCGACCTCCTCTTCGGTGCACACTGCAGGCTTCGTGATATCGGCTTCCAGGTCGGTGGTACCGACGAGAACCCGACCGTTGAGCGGGTAGATGAGCACGATCCGACCGTCGTTGTTCTCGAAGAAGACCTCGCCGCCTGCGCACGCCTTGTAGAGCGCCGGGTTGTCGAGAACGATGTGAGAGCCCTTGGTGCCTCCCATGAAGGTGCTCGGCATACCGAGGGCCTCGTTGGTCAGGTCGGTCCACGGGCCCGTGGTGTTGACGACGGCGTCGGCGGCGATGCTGAACTCGCGACCGGAGACCGTGTCGCGCAGGAGGACCTCGTCGCCTGAGACGCCGATGGCCTCGACGTAGTTCGCGCTGCGCGCGTTCGGTCCCACGGCTCGGGCGTCCTCGACCAGATCCAAGGCGAGCCGTTCCGGGTTCTCGACCGCAGCGTCGAAGTAGGTCGCCGTGTACTTCACGTCAGGGCGCAGCTGGGGAAGCTTCTTGAGGGACTTCTTGCGACCCGCGAACTGGTGCCGGGGCACAGAACCGCCGTCACGCGAGAAGGAGTCATAGCCGAGCAGTCCCAGCTTGATGAGAAGCGCTCCGCGCTCCTTCGGCTTTCCCTGCTTGTGGGTGAGGAAGCGCAGAGGAGCGGAGACGATGCCGGAGAACGTGGAGAAGATGGGAATCGTCGTCGGCAGAGGCTTCACGTAGTGAGGCGCGAGCCGCAGAAGACGGTTGCGCTCCTGCACCGACTCGCGAACGAGCCTGAACTCGCCGTTCTCGAGGTAGCGGACTCCACCGTGGATCATGTGGCTCGACGCCGCCGACGCACCGGAGCAGTAATCGCTGCGCTCGACGAGGACGACATCGACACCCTGCAGCGCCAGGTCTCGGAAGGTCGCGATGCCGTTGATGCCGCCACCGATTACGAGCACCTGTGCTCGCGGTGTGGCGATGAGGCCAGCGACGTCGGGGCGCAGCTCTGTGCCATTGGATGGGGAAACGACTGGTGCACTCACTGTGTACTCGCCTTCGTGTAAGTAAGTTCTTGATTACTGAACAAGTCTGAGCATCCGTACACAATTGTTCAAGCGTTATGCACAGACGTGCACTCCGTGGGAGACTGTTCACCATGACCATCGCCTCCGCGGACCAGCACGCAGAAAAGTCGCGCGACGCGCTGCGTGCCGCGCAGCTCTACTACCTCCAGGACATCACCATGGAGGCGATAGCGCACGAGCTGCACACATCGCGCTCCTCCGTCTCCCGACTGCTGAGTTTCGCCCGGGAAACCGGCCTCGTCGAGATCCAGGTGAAGTCGCCGGCCGAGCGGGTGTCGACGTCGCAACAGCGTATGCGCGAGCGCTACGGCGTCACCGCGCACATCGTGCCCGTGCCGGCCTCGACGAACGAGGTCGATCGACTCGAACGCGTGGCGGTGTCGGCTGCACGCATTCTCACCCCCTTCGTCGACTCCAACATGACGATCGGAGTCGCGTGGGGATCGACGATCAGCGCGGTGAGCCGCCACCTTCCCGAGAAGGTGACGCACAACACGACTCTCGTGCAGTTGAACGGTGCGGCGAATTTTCAGACCACGGGAATCGTGTACGCAAGCGAGATCATGACTCGCTTCGGTGTCGCCTTCGGCGCCGCCGTTCAACAGTTTCCTGTGCCCGCCTTCTTCGACGACGCCGCCACCAAACAGGCGATGTGGCGAGAGCGGGCCATCAGGCGGGTACTCGACATACAGAAGCGCATGGACATCGCCCTCTTCGGTCTCGGTTCGCCGTTCGCCGATGTGCCCAGCCATGTCTATATCGGCGGCTACCTCGACGAATCCGACTACGCATCCCTCACCCGCTCGGATGTCGTCGGTGACGTCGCGACGGTCTTCTACCGCGAAGACGGGTCGTCTACGGATATCCCCATGAATTCGCGCACGAGCGGTCCCGGTCTCGAGCTCGTGTCGCGCGTTGCTCGACGGATCTGCGTGGTGAGCGGCAAATCGAAACTTCCGGCCCTGCGCGGCGCTCTGGCAGCCGGCCTGATCACCGACCTCATCATCGACGAGCCCACGGCCCACCTGCTGACCGACGACGCGGTCTGATCGACCTCTGCGACCCGCACCCCGGATGTCCGCGGTGAGGTTTCCATTCCTGACCCCACGCCGGTCCGTGTCCCGGTATCCTGAAAAACGGCCTGCCCGACCACAGTGACGGCATTCGATCGATCCGGATGCCGAAGGAGTTTCATGACTTTCGACGACCTCTCCCCCGAACCTCAGAATTCTGACGAGAACAGGGAGAATCGCGCTCCTGCTGCGGCATCCACCACCGAGCAGCCCCTCGTGCTCTCGGGGCGCGATCGCTTCGCGGTGAGGCTCATCGACGCCGCCGTGAAGATCGGTTCCGAGGACTTTCAGGCGCGCTATCGCCCTGTCACCGAAGAACTCTTCAGCCACCACCTCATCGACCCAACGGCCAAGCCGGCCTACGTGCAGCCCGACCTCGAACCGATCTCGACGCTCGAGACCACCGAGGATCCCCTGGAGATCATCCGTCTTCATCTCGACAGCGTGATCGAAGATCGTCAGGCCCGTGACGAAGCACGAATGAATGCCGAGGCTCACCTCGCAGATGTCTCGGCGCAGTTGGCCGAATCCCGGGCCCATGCAGACGACCTGCAGCAGCAGCTCACCACCCAGACCGCCCGGGCAGAGAATGCCGAGTCCGAGGTCGCCCGACTCCGAGCAGAACTCCAGAGCCAGGTCTCTGCGCTCACGGCGCAGCGCGAGGGTGAGGTAGCCGCTCTGCACCAGCAGCGCGAGGCCGAGGTCGCTGTGCTGACGGAACAACGGGCCACCGAGGTGGCAGAGCTCTCCGCTCGCCTGACCGCCGAGGTGAGCGCGCTCACCGCTCAGCGCGACACCGATCTCGGCGCTGCTCACCAGCAGCGCGAAGCAGAACTCGCGGCGCTCGCGAATGAGCGTGATGCGCAGGTCGCGGCGCTGCACCAACAGCGGGAGAACGAGCTCCTCTCGTTGACGGCTCAGCGCGACGCCGAGATCGCCGAGCTGCGCCAGCAGCGCGACACCGAGGTCGCCGAGCTTCAGGCGAGGCTCGCGTCGGAGGTTGCCTCTGTGTCGAGTCAGCGTGAGAACGAGGTCGCGACGCTGCGCAGTGAGCGGGACGCCACGATCGCTGGGCTCCACGCGCAGCGCGAGACCGAGGTGGCGTCGCTCACGGCCGAACTGGCAGAGCTTCGTGCACAGCGTGACGCGCAGGTTGCAGAGCTCACGGCGAGACTCGAGTCGCAGATCGCGGAGCTAGACGGTACCCGCACGACGGATGTCTCCGCGTTGGCGGCCGAGCACGCGAACCAGCTCGAGACGATCGACGAGGCGCACCAGCAGCAGATCGCCGAGCTGAAGGCCGCTCACGACGCGCAGGTCGACGAACTCACCAGCGCGCACGAACAGCAGCTCGCCGAGGTGAACGCCAGCCACGAACGGCAGACATCGGAATTGATTGTCGAGAAGGCGTCGGCCGCCTCCGTGGTGCAGGCGGAGTCGGGAGACTCCGACGCTGCCCTCTCCGAGACCAGGAGCAATCTCGCCGACGCCGTCGCTCGGGCAGAGCAGACCGCGTCCGAACTCGAGAAGAGTCGCGCCGAGATCGCCACGTTGCGCGAGGAACGAGACCGCAGCGACGCACAGCGTGACGCGGCCATCGAAGAGCTCGACGGCGTCACCGCCCAGCGGGGTGAATGGGAGAACCGGCTTCGCCTCACGGTGGCCGCTCTGGCCAGCGCCGAGGTCGTCGGCGACTGGACTGAAGACAACGCTCCCGATGAGCGCCTCGTCGAGTTCGTACGCTCGAGCACCCAGTCACTCGAGGAGAAGATCACTCGGATCGAACAGATCGCCACTGAGGAGCTGGTCGACGAGAACGAGACGAATGAGTACGCGATCGGCGCGAACGACGCCGCCGTGCGAGTCCTCAACGCCCTCGACGATGTCGAGGCCGACGCGCCGGTCGCCGCTCCCTAGCGAACGAGCGCCGGTCGCCGCTCCCTAGCGAACGGCGACCCGGCCTGGCGTCACGATGTGCTCTCGGCCGGGGCTGAGGCGGCCTCGTCGAGCCGGAGACCCGGCTGGGGCTGCTTCTTCAGCTGGCCTGTCACGGCCAGTACCACGATGACGGCACCGAGAACGAGGGCACCGGATACTCCGAGGATCGTGCCGAAGATCGCGTTGTCACCGGGCGTCTCGTCTGAGAACGTGACCAGCCAGGTCGTCGTCGCCGCGTTGAGGGCCCCGTGCGCGATGACCGCGGGCCAGACCGAGGCGGTGCGCAACCGGAGCCATCCGAAGATGACACTGAGAAACACGCACCAGGCCGTCATCATCGCAACCCCGAGCAGATCTGTGCGGCCGTAGTTGTAGCCGAGGAGAATGATCGGCGAGTGCCACACCCCCCAGATGACACCGGTGATCAGGAGCGCCGGCCATGTGCCGAGGGGACGCAGATTCGGCAGGAGCCATCCTCGCCAGCCGAGTTCCTCGCCGAACGCCGCGAACGATGAACTCACGATCGCGATCGGCAACGTCACCACATTGATCAGCACGATCATCTCGATCGACAGCCCAGGCACGCTCTGTCCGGTTGCAGCCATGGCCGCATCGAGACCTGAGAACGACACGAAGTCGAGACGGATGAGGCCGAGGGCGCTGCCCAGCAGCATCGCCAGGAACGCCAGGACGGGAATCCCAAGGAATGCCACAGCGCAGAAGAGAAGAGTTCGACCGACCGGCCGCAACGGAGAGAGCCCGAGCAGCCGCGGGATGTTCGCCGGCCTCTTGACGAACAGAACGCAGACGAAGGCTGCGATCGTCGGGGTGTACATCATCGCGAGAGTGGTGAGCATGAACCGGGGATCCGAGAGGCCGTCGCCGGAGAACCAGATGGGAAGCTGCACCAGCCAGGCGAGGCCCAACGAGATCACCACGAAGCAGAGCACCGCCGACCACGGTACCGAGGTCGGATAGACCGGACCGCGTCGAGTGTTCTTGGCCTTCTGAGCGTCGACCTTCGCCGATCGAGCATCGACCGTTGGGGCCGGCTCGGCCACAGCGGGTGACGCTGCCTGCACAGGCGTGAGATCGTTCGACGCGTTGCTCATGGAAGACTCCTTAGTCGACACCTGGTTGTGCGTCTCAGCGTAAGAAGCTCGTCCGTGCGCCACATCCGCCGCTCGGGTGACCCGTACGGTGCGCCTCCCCCTGGCGAGGGAGAGAGACCGCCCGTTTTCAACCCCCTGGAGTGGGTCTGATCGGCCTCGCTAGCATCGAAAAATAAGCGCATACGCGTCGGTCAGGAGGGGCACCGTGCCAGACAAAAAGAATCCATCCATCAAAGATCCGAAGCTCTACGAGGAGCTTCGCGACGAGGGCGCGTCGAAGCAGAAGGCCGCGCGCATCTCCAACGCGGCCGCGAAGAAGGGCCGGTCTGAAGTCGGGCGTTCGGGTGGGGAGGCCGGGTCTTACGAGGACTGGACCGTGGCCGAACTGAAGAAACGCGCCAAGGAGCTCGGACAGAGCGGCTACTCGAAGAAGACCAAGCCTCAGCTCATCTCTTCGCTGCGAGACAGCTGAGATCACCGAGCGACCATCGGCGACACCGCGATGTGACAGGCTTGTCGTCGTGGCCCAGACTCTCGATGCGACCGATGTCGACGTTGCCCTCGAAGAGAAATTGGGATTGGGGGTGCCGTGGATAACGCTCGTCTGGAACGACCCGGTCAATCTCATGTCGTACGTCTCGTACGTCTTCCGCAGTTACTTCGGATTCTCAAAGGCCGAGGCAGAGCGTCGGATGCTGCAGGTGCACAATGACGGTCGTGCTGTCGTGGCGACAGGTACACGAGAAGAGATGGAACGACATGTGGAGGCCATGCACGACTTCGGCCTCTGGGCCACGCTGCAGAAAGCGGACTCATGACACCGTTCGCGCACGAGGGCGGGGTCGCAGTCGCCTCGTTCGAGCCCGCGGAGGTCGAGATCCTCGCGCGGCTCGCCAGCGAGGTGCAGGACCTCCTGACGAACACGACCGATGCGGAGGGCGACGCGATCAGATCGTCCGCCATTGACAGGCTCCTTCCCGCAGGCTATGGCGACGACGGGGAGAACGACGCGGAATTCCGCCGCTTCACTTCGGAGGGACTCATCGAACGCAAGGTGCGCAATGCCCAGGTCATCATCGAGACGTTGTCGTCCGTAGATGGGTTTCCCCGGCTGGTAGAGCTGGATGCGGCCGCCTCGCAGGCGTGGTTGCGCGGTCTCACCGATATCAGACTCTCGATCGCGGCCGATCTGGGCATCGAACACGACGACGACGAGCTCCACCTCGCCGATGGAGACCTGTACCTGCTCGAGGTCTATCGGTGGCTGGCGTTCGTTCAGGAGAGCCTCATCGACACCCTGGAGATTCACTCCTCCTGAGCGATTGGGACACAAAGTCTCATTGCGCATTACAGCCGTAGCGACAAGACGGCGAGACTGTAGGGCGGAAACGATCTACGGGAGAATCCATGGCAGTCGAGCACAGCGAATCGCTGAGCGGAATTCGGTCGACCCGCATGACCTCGGAACAGATCCGACGCCGGATGCTGGATGCAGCACTCGAGTCGGTGGGCGAGAGCGGAATGTCTCTGGGATACCCGGGCCTTCAGATGGACGAGGTCATCTCCGCGGCGGGGGTTTCTCGAAGCTCTGTCTATCGAATCTGGCACTCCAAGGAGCTCTTCGTCGCTGATCTGCTCAACGAGGCTGCCAGCCGCTTCGCGGACAAGATCAACGACGACCGGGCGCTGAGTACGGCCATCGACGTCATCTCCTCCCGACCAGACTTGCACTCCACCGAGGAGGGACGACGGCGTCTCATGCGAGAGACCATCCGAGTCGTCCTCGAGCAGAACTTCTACAGCACGATCGACTCCGCTGCCTGGCAGTCCTTTCTTTCGACGTCGGCGGCTCTTCTCGTCCATGACGGCAATGACTCGCTCCGTCGAGTAGCGGACACGTTGCGGCAGGGCAGTGACCGATTCATCTCCGACATGGCCGCGTTCCACGAGGCCCTGACCTGTCTCCTCGGTTTCACGTTGCGCGACGAATTCGCCGGCGGCTACACCCTGTACGCCGTGCTCGGCTCGTCGATCGTCGAAGGTCTCGCGATACGTCACCTGTCGAACCCCACGGTGACGGACAACTTCTACGTCGGCCCTCCGACCCTCACCGACGAGCCCACCGAATGGGCACCGTCGGCCATCGGCTTCCTCTCCATTTTCGATCAGTTCTTCGTTTCCGATCCAGAATTCGATCCGAGCACCATCTGGTCATGCATGGAGGAGCTCAGCGGGAAGACGGGACGCGGGTCCACTGAGCTCGACGCTCCATGACATCCACGCACCATCACGCCCCATCGACGATCTCGCAGATGAGAGCCGACGCGCGCCTCACCGCGAGAGAGGCTCTCGTGATGCTCGGCTCGACGTTTCGATTTCCGCTCGAGGTCGAGGACGATGGATCGGCCTATCTGAGACCCACCTCAGACACGACACTCGAAGTGCATGTCGACGACGTCGATCCGCAGCACCCCCTCGTGCTGACGGTGTGGCATTGGAAGAGCGCTGACGACGCACTACTCGCTCGGGACGCGTTGCAGACGCTCATCTCGCACGGAACGGGCTGGCGTATCGTTCCCTCGGGTTAGGGGGTGTTCCATCTCGACGCCGCTTTGAAAACCGATGCAGCGGAGCTGATGAACGACGAAAGCCCCAGACAGTGTCTGGGGCTTTCGTTCTCTTCTCTGTTGCGGGGACAGGATTTGAACCTGCGACCTCTGGGTTATGAGCCCAGCGAGCTACCGAACTGCTCCACCCCGCGCTACCTGTTAAGACTAACACAGGGCGGGAGCGGTTCGGACCACTCGGGGCTGGTTACTGCCCCTGAGCCGACAATGCTCGATCGAGGGCTGCCTGGAGTTTGGCGTCGGCGACACCGTATGCTGCCCAGTCACCTGCCTTGAGGGCGGTTTCGCGCTCATCGAGTGCTGCCTTGGCGTCTTTCAACGCCTGCGTGAGACCGCCGGTATCGGTCGTGGGCGTACCCGTTCCGGCATCCGGCTGTGTGCCCGCCGAGTTGTCGGGCGCCTGCGCGCCGTCACCCGCGGGAACCGCCTCGTCGCCGGCGACAGCGCCCGAGTCTCCGCCGAACAGCTCGTCGAGTGCGGCGTCGAGCGTGTCTTCGAACGCGATCTTGTCACCGAAGGCGACAAGGATCTTCTGCAGGAGCGGATAGCTCGTGCCGCCCTTGGATTGCACGTAGACGGGCTGCACGTAGAGAAGACCGCCTCCGACCGGCAGAGTCAACAGGTTTCCGCTCTTGACCTGGGTCTCGCCCTGGCGCAACAGGTTGAGCGCCTGAGACACGGTCGGGTCGGTGGTGAAGTTGTTCTGCACCTGACCTGGCCCGGGAACAGTGTCGTCCTTCGGCAACGTGAGCAGCCTCAGCTTGCCGTAGTCGTCCGAGACCTTTCCGTCTTCCGATCCGGCGTTCGAGTCGACCGCCAGATATCCGTTCAGCACGTTACGGCTGCCCTCCCCTGTCGACACCGGGATGAAGGTGGAGTACAGGGAATACGAGGGAGCTTCCTGCCCGGGCATCTGCAGCGTCAGATAGTACGGCGGCTGCAGACTGGGGCTCTCGCTCGGGGCGGTGGGATCGTTCGGCGTCGTCCAAGCGTCTTGCTTGGAATAGAACGAACCAGCGTCTGTCACGTGGTACTCGCCGAGGATGGCGCGCTGCACCTTGAACAGGTCGGCCGGGTAGCGCACGTGACTCAGCAGATCTCCGCTCATCTCGCTCATGGGCTTGAGCGTCGAGGGGAAGATCTTCTGCCAGGTCTTCAGCAGCGGGTCGGTGTCGTCCCAGGCGTAGAGGGTGACCTTGCCGTCGTAGGCGTCGACCGTGGCCTTCACCGAGTTGCGGATGTAGTTGATGTCGTCGACCGCGAAGGCGGGTCGAGGCTGGTACGTGTCGGCGATCACGTCGGAGAGGCTCTCCGTGCGCGAGTACGGGTAGTTCGCGCTCGTGGTGTAACCGTCGACTATCCAGACGACCTTCCCGTCTACGACTGAGGCGTAGGGGTCGGAGTCCATCGTCAGATACGGTGCGACCTTCGAGACTCGCTTGGCCGGGTCACGGTCGTAGAGGATCTGCGACTGATCGGTCACGCCGTCTGACAGGAAGATCTGCTCGGACTGGAACTTCAGCGCGTAGACGAGCTTGTTGAAGATGTTGTCGAGCTTCGGCCCGCCGTCTCCGGTGAACGTCGTGTACGTCTGCTGCGCGCCCTCTTCACCCGACGGGTAGTCGAGCTCGTTCTTGGGCCCGCCCTCGGGTCCGCCCACGATGGAGTAGTCCGGCGACGATTCGCCGAAGTAGACCCTCGGCTCGTACTGACCGAGTTCACCCGTGGTGGGGATACCGGACTCGAGGAAGACCGGCTGGCCGTCGACAGAACGCTGGTTGCCGAACGCCGCGACGAGGCCATAGCCGTGCGTGTAGACGATGTGCTGGTTGTACCAGGTGTTCGATGTGCCGAGGCCCTCGAGGTTCAGGTCGCGAACGGTGGTGACGGCGTCTTGTACGGTGCCGTTGATGTTGTAGCGATCCACGTCGAGATACTGCGGGAACTGGTAGTACTGACGGAACTGCTCGAGCTGCTTGTACGTGTCGGAGACGAGAGCCGGGTCGATGATGCGGATGTTCGCGGTCGTGACCGCATCCTGACGCAGTGCGCCGGCCGTCGCGTCGGTCGTCGCGTCGTACTCGGTTTCTTCGACGCCGGAGACGCCGTAGGCGTCGCGGGTCGAGTCGATGTTGCGCTGGATGTACTCCGACTCGAGGGAACGCTCGGAAGGGTCGACCTGGAAGCGCTGAACGACCCAGGGATACAGGGATCCGAGAATCAGGCTCGACACGATGAGCAGCACCGTGCCGATGATGGGCAGACGCCAACGACCGATGACCGCGGCGACGATGAAGAGCAACGCCACGATGCCCGCGATGCCCGCCAGGATCGACAGACCGGGGATGGTGCCGTTGACATCGGCATACGTGGCTCCGGTGATGAGCTTGCCGGTGCCGTTCGTGGCCGTGGAGTACTGGTCGAGCCAGATGCTCGCGGCCTGGACGGCGAGATACAGGGCCGCGAGAACGGCGATCTGGATGCGCGCGGTCTTGGAGATGCGCACCTCACGGCCCGCGACACGAATCGCTCCGTAGAGGTAGCTCGTGGCGAGGGCGGCGATTCCGGCGACCAGGATGACGGCGGATGCGAATCCGACGACGCCCCTGAAGAACGGCAGGTCGTAGAGGAAGAACGAGATGTCGAGGCCGAACTGCGGATCGGTCTGACCCGTCGGCGTTCTGTTCAGCCACATGAGCGTCAACTGCCAGCGTGATGCGGTGGCGACACCCGCGAAGATGCCGAGCACGACGGGAATGCCGATCGAGGCGAGGCGACGGAGCGGCTCTACGACCTGCTGATAGCGATCCAGCTGCGAGTTGAGCTTCGCGTAGACCGGGCGCCAGCGGAAGGCGATCTCGATCGACGCCCAGACCGGAATGGCCATGGCGAGGAAGCCGACGAGGAACATCACCCCGCCTGCGGCCCACTGGGTGGTCAGTACATCGACGAAGCCCACCTGGTCGTACCAGAGGATTTCGGTGTAGAGATTGGAGAAAGCGAAGAATACTATCGCCAGGGCGACGACGATGGCGATGGTGATCGCCAGAGGTGCTCTGGATCTTCTGATGGGCTTCTCGGCGGTTTGGGAAGTCACGTGTGGGGGCCTCTTTACAGCGGTGCGGTGTCCGTCCATCCTAGACAAGGCATGCTGAGAAGTGCCCCGCCGACAGTTGCGCCACGGGAGAACACGGCCGAGTGCACGGCCGTCGAGCGACTACTTGGCGGTGCTCGCGTCGCAGGTGGGCAGGGCGTCGAGTCCGCTACCGCTCGAGATCGCTTTCAAAGCGGCCAGCGAATCGTCGAGGGTCGCGACGGCGAAGACTCGGATGCCGTCGGGCACGTGGCCCGTGACCTCGTCGCAATTCGATGCGGGGGCCAGGAACCAGTCTGCTCCCGCGTCACGCGCGCCGAACAGCTTCTGCCGGATGCCGCCGATGGGGCCCACCGTGCCGTCCGCCGAGATCGTCCCGGTGCCCGCCACCTTCTGGCCGCCGTTCAACTCGCCATCGCTGAGCTTGTCGATGATCCCCAGAGCGAACATCATGCCGGCGCTCGGTCCGCCGACGTTGTCGAGTTGGATCTTCACATCGAACGGGAACTCGAAGCTCGCCTGCACACCGATTCCGAGGACCGAGGTGTCGCCGCTGGTGATCGGGGTGACGGATGCCTCGATGGGCGCACCCGCGCGCGTCACGTCGACGACGGCCGGCTTGTCGGTGCCGTTCGCCGCCACAGCCGCGCGGAGTTGGTCGATGGAGCCGACAGCCTGTCCATTAACACTGGTGACGACGTCGCCGGCCTCGAGTTCGCCCTCTGCCGGCGAGCCCTTCGCCACGCTTCCCACGCTGACGCTGGTCGTGAAGTCGTATCCGAGGCTGCTGAGCGCGGCGGCGATAGCCTCCTGCTGGCTGTCGACCATCAGAGCGGCGTTCTGCTCGTCACGCTGTTCGGTGGTGACGTCAGGAGGATAGACAGCCTCGAGCGGTACGACGGCTTTACTGCTGTCGAAGTACGCCTGCACGACCTCGGCCCACGACGGAGTCTGCTTCGGGGTTCCGACAACGGAGACCGTCAGCATGTCGAGCGTTCCGCCCGTGGGATACGTGGGCTCCCCGTCGATCGAGATCAGGGGCGTGTCCTTGCCCTCTACGGTCTGGGAGCCCAGGGTGTCGAACACGGGCCCCGGCTGCTCGATGACGTACGGCGTCGGGAGGAAACTCATGACGAGGCCGAGTACGAGTGCGATGACGAGCACGGTCCACCCCGTCGTCCGACGGCGCGCGGAGCGTCGCTCGGCCGAGATCTCCTCGGGCGTACGGAGGGCGAACGGCACGCCGTGCTGGGCATCGGAGTCGTCGACACGATTCGCGTCATTCAAACCGAACAGGCTCACGTGTCTCCTCGACGACGGGTGGAAATCAGTTGGGGCGTCACCCCGGGAAGACTGTTCGCCACGGGCGCACGGCCGGAGGCCCCAGCCTATGGGAAATCCCAGCAAGGCCGATCGGCCACCAGCTAGCGTAGAGAGCAATTCTGACAGCGGGCATGGAGCACACCGGATCCCCGCCGACTGTCGGGCGAAAGAGGTTTCCTGCCATGAGCGACGACACATCCAAGGAGCCGGAGGACGACTTCCGCGACATGCTGCGGAGTTTCCTCGAGGGCAACTCGGAGATGGACCCGGCCAAGCTTGCCAGCGCGGCGGGACTCCCCTCCGACCCAGCTGCCGTGCAGCAGCTCATGCAGCAGCTGCAGAACGCCATGAGCACGACGGGCGACGGCATCGACTGGCAGGTCGCCACCAAGCAGGCGAACGAGTTCGCCGGGCAGTCGACGCTGAGCGTCACAGACTCCCAGCGCATCGAGCTCGACGGCGCTCTGCACATCGCGGCTCTGTGGCTAGACGAGGTCACGAGCGTGACCGAACTCGCCCTGTCGCCGGTCTATCTCACCCGACAGCAGTGGACTACCGAGACCATGCCCGTGTGGAGCCAGCTGGCTGAGCCCGTCGCACTGAGCATCGCCGATGCCCTCACCGCCGTGCTGAAAGACCAGGCTCCCGAGGAGATGGCGGGCATGCTCGCCGGGGCATCCAAGCTCATGCGCAATCTCGGGGGCGCGCTCTTCGCCGTGCAGCTCGGTCAGGTCGTCGGCCAGCTCTCGACCGAGGTCGTCTCCGGCGGCGATGTCGGCATCCCTCTCTTCGAAGATCAGAAGGCCGCGCTGCTTCCACAGAACATCTCGACGTTCAGCGAAGGTCTCGACATCCCCCTCGACCAGGTTCAGCTCTACCTGGCGGTGCGAGAGCTGGCGCACGCCCGCCTCTTCCGGCACGCCAAGTGGCTGCGATTGCACCTCATCACGTCCATCACGGAGTTCGCCCGCGGAATCCGGATCGACACGGAACGCCTGGAGGAGCTCGCAGAGGGCTTCGACCCGTCGAACCCCGAGGAGCTTCGTCAAGCCGTCGTCTCCGGCGCGCTCATCCCGCCCAAAACCGAGGCGCAGCAGCATGCCCTCACCCGTCTCGAGACGATGCTCGCGCTCATCGAGGGCTGGGTCGATGTCGTCACCGCACAGGCGACGAAGCGGCTCCCCTCGAGCAATGCCGTCGCCGAGACCGTACGCCGACGTCGGGCCACGGGCGGGCCTGCGGAGTCCGCATTCTCGACGCTCATCGGGCTCGAGCTGCGTCCGCGTCGTCTTCGAGAGGCGGCTGCGATGTGGCAGGCCGTGACCGACGCGGTGGGCTCAGACGTTCGAGACGAACTGTGGTCACACCCCGACCTCGTTCCCACGAACGAGGACATCGACGACCCAGCGGCGCTCGTCGCTCGACTGCAGGCAGGTACTCCCGCCCCCGACGAGATGGACCAGGCACTCGAAGATCTACTGCGCGGCGAGGGCGAGTAACGAGAGGGCGTCAGTCGGCCGCTCGCCGGTCGGCTGTGCATAACTTCGGCGGCGCGCGTCGTCGATCGGGCATCATCTGTGCATGGTTCTGCAGATAGATCCCCGTTATCCCGTCCTCTGGCGCACACCGTCTAGCTTGCAGATCGGAGCCGACCGGTCGATCGTGACCCTGCACGACGTCACGGTCGCCGAGGAGCACCTGGTCGCCGTGCTGCGCAAAGGCATCAGCCCGTCCGGCCTCGACATGGTCGGCGAGACCGTCGGCGCGACCCCCGAACACGTCGAAGACCTCCTGGCGCGAGTTCGTCCGGCACTGCGCGGTCGCGACGTATCGAGCCGCGGTCTCGAGGGCACGAACATCGTCGTCACCGGTTCTGCCGTCGGCGCGGCCGCCATCCGCTCGGTGCTCGCCGGTTTGGGCACCACCCTCGTCGACGACGGCGGCCCCGCCGACCTGGCCGTCATCGTGTCGACCTTCAGTACCGACCCTCGTCAGTCCGGCGCCTGGCTCCGTCGCGACATCCCCCATCTCGCCGTCGTGTTCGGTGATTCCGAAGTGCGCGTCGGTCCACTGGTCGAGCCGGGCTCTGGTCCCTGTCTGCACTGCGTCGAACGTGCCCACATCGACGACGATCCCCACTGGCCGGCCCTCGCCGGACAGCTTCTCGGACGACGTGCGTACACCGAGGACGCGCTGACGGTCTCGACGGTCACGCCCCTCGTAGCACGCGCCGTGCTCGACCGTCTCGCCACGGATACGCCCGGCGACAGGAGACTCCGGCTACGCTCACGCGCCAGCATCGTCGACGGAAAGACGGGCGACTTCGGCGAGAAGTCGTTCAGTCCTCACGCCGAGTGCGCGTGCCAGGGAGTGCCTCCTGCAGAAAGCGAGACGGTTGTCTCTGCTGAGAGCGGCCCATCCCCGACTCCGAGTACGACAGCTCCAGCCGACGGCGTGCGCGGGTGAGCCCTACGTAGAGCAGCCTCCGCTCCTCGTCGATCTGGTCGAACGTCGTGGCGTAGCTGATCGGGACAAGCCCCTCCGACAACCCGGCCAGAAAGACGACAGGCCACTCGAGGCCCTTGGCAGAATGCAGGGTGGCGAGCGTGACCGCCTGGATGGTCGGCTCGTGACCCGATCCTTGGCGCTCCATCAATTCGTCGGTGAACTCTCGGAAGGTCGTGGAGTCTTTCTGGCCCTCCGCCAACGCCATCAATGCGTTCAGCGCTTCCCACTTGTCTCGAACGGCGCCGCGCGCCTCGGGCGCGTCCTGACTCCACCCGAGCGAGCGCAGAACGTCACTGACCGATTTGAACAGCGGTTCGCCGGAGATCGACACCGAGGCCGCACGCAGTGACATGACCGCCTGCTTGACCTCGGGGAGGTCGAAGAATCTCTTCGATCCTCGGATCTGATAGCTGACGCCGGCATCGGCCAGCGCGGTCTCGAGAGCAGCCGCCTGCACATTCACTCGGTACAAGACGGCGATATCTTCCGCCGGTGTCCCCTCGTCGATGAGCCGCGCGATTCTGGCCGCGATGCCCCTCGCCTCTGCGACATCGGATGCGTACGGGGTGATCTCGGGAGTCACTCCCTGTTCGCCGAGTGCGTGCAGCGACAACGCGCCCGAACGCCCCTTCATCAGTCGGTTCGCCACGTCGACGATCGCCGGCGTGCTGCGGTAATTCTGCTCCAGCCGCACCGTGGTGGCGTTGTCGTACTCCGCTGCGAACGAGAGGAGGTAGTCGCTCCGGGCACCCGCGAAGGAGTAGATGGTCTGGCTGGCGTCACCGACGACGCAGAGGTCGCTGCGCCCACCGACCCACAGTGACAGCAGATGATGCTGGAGCGGCGAGACGTCCTGGTATTCGTCGACGACGAAGAAGCGGTACTGCTCGTGCACCTGCATCGCGACGGCAGGCTCCTGCTCGATCATGCCGGCCGTCGCGAGCAGCACGTCCTCGAAGTCGAGCTGACGGCGTTCGTCTTTGATGTCTTCGTACTTCTGGTGCAGGGCGAGTACCTGATCGACCGTGAGCGAGCCCGGCAGCGAACGCGACGTGCGCAGCGCCAGTTCGTAGGCATCCAGGTCGAGACTCGACACCTTTCGCCATTCGATCTCAGCGGCGAGGTCGCGCAGGCTGGCGGTATCGACCTTCAGCCGCAGCGTCTCTGCCGCGTGACCGAGGAGGCGCGCCTTACCCTCGAGCACCCGGGGCGTATCGCCCCCGACGACGGTGGGCCAGAAGTAATTCAGTTGCGAGAGGGCCGCGGCGTGGAACGTCCGCGCCGAGACACCCCCGGCCCCGAGAGGCCGCAGCCGCGTTCGCAGTTCAGCGGCCGAGCGCGCGGTGAAGGTGAGCGCCATGACGCGATTGGGTGAGTAGACGCCTGTCGCGACTCCATACGCGATGCGGTGCGTGATCGCCCGCGTCTTGCCCGTTCCCGCACCGGCGAGGATGCACACCGGACCGATGAGAGCGCGAGCGGCGATCTGCTGGTCGTCGTCGAGGGCCGCCAGGATGCTCTCCGAGAGCTCGCCGTTAGTGAGGGTGCCGGCGCTCACCACGCGAGGGCCTCTTCGGGCAGCGGTCCCCCGTACCAGTGCTCGAGGATGGCATGGGCGATCGACGACGGACCGGGGAGGGCCACGCCCGTGGTCGGATCGGCGATTTCGGCCCGAGTGAACCAGCGGAGATCGAGAATCTCTTCGCCGTCGGGGCGTAGAGCTTCGTCTGCGAAGGCGGGATCGACATGGGCGTAGAACCCGACCATCAACGATGCGGGGAACGGCCACGGCTGCGACCCGAGGTACTGAGGGGTGAGGATGCGCACGCCCGACTCCTCGAAGACCTCACGCTGAGCCGCCGCCTCGAACGACTCCCCCGGCTCGACGAACCCGGCGAGCAGCGAATAGCGGTTCTGCTTCCACATCGCGTTGGAGCCGAGGAGGATCCTGTCTTGAGAGTCGACGATGCCCACGATGACGGCCGCGTCGGTGCGAGGGAAGAGCTCGACGCCCAGCTCTACGTCGCGGCGAACCCAGCCGCCCTTCTCGACGACCGTCTCCGCGCCGCTTCGAGGCGAGTGACTGTGTGACGCATGCCATCCGGCGATCGCCAGGGCCTCGACGAAGGCACCGGCATCGCGATCGCTCAACACGGTCGCCGCCTCCCGCAGATTCAGCCAGCGAGCCTCATCGGGCTCGAGTCTCTCGGCCTCGTCATCGTTCACGACGACGAGCACGATACGCGTTCCGACCGGTTCCGGAGACGTCGTCGACAGCGAGATTCCCAGATAGACCCGTAGCTCGATGTCCTGAATCCGATCGACGGGAAGAAGCGCCAGAGCGGGCCTGCTGCTGAAGTCGGCCGCGGCCAGAGCTCGCCCCCGCCACAGGGGCAGCAGGCGAGTCGTCGGATCCGCCCAGAGCTCCTCGAAGAGCTCGGGCCGCGCTCGCGACTCGTGGTCGCGATCGATTTCCTGCCGAGAGAGGGGCAGATGAGAAAGGAAGGTGGAAGTCATATGAACCAATCGTGCGTGGCGAACGCACCTCTGAGAAGATGCCAGCCCTACCCTGTTGGTATGGCCAGATCCCACTTCACTCTAGCCGCGCTCTCGACCGCGGCCGTTCCCGGGGCTGACATCGTCTCGACCAGGCCAATCGGCACAGGTACGGGCGGGCGTTACGACTCCGCCGTCGTCACCTTGCGCGACCGCAACGAACTCATCGTTCGAGTGCCGACGTCGCAAGATGCCGAGACCGAGCAGTCTCGCGACCTCGTCGCCCTCAACGCCCTCACGGCCGGATTCCGAGGCCGTCTTCCGTTCGATGTTCCTCAGGTCGAGGGCCAGACACCGGTGGCGAACACGCGCGCGATCGTCTACGGCTACATCACCGGCAACCCCGCCGTGTTGGCCGAACTCGACGCGGCCGATCCGGTGGCCGAGTCGATCGGGCGCGCCATCGCATCCATTCACTCTCTGCCGACATCGCTCGTCACCGACTCGGGACTTCCGGTGCAGACGGCGGCCGATGCGGCGCGTCTCGCCCGCATCACCAAAGACAGGGCAGCCGCCACCGGCTCAGTGCCCTCTGATCTGCTTGCACGCTGGTCGACGGCGCTCGAAGACAGCGCACTCTGGCAGTTCCAGCCGACCGTCGTGCACGGATCGCTCTCGCCCGAATCCTTTCTCATCGCCGGTGATGCGGTGACGGGAGTGCTGGGGTGGTCGCAGCTGCAGGTCGGAGACCCCGCGTCGGATCTGTTCTGGCTCAGCTCGGCCCCCAGCGAACAGTTGGCGACCCGCGTCTTCGGCGCCTACAACCTGGGCCGCAGCACGCCGGTCGACCGTCAGCTACGAAAGCGGGCGCGCCTGTACGCCGAGCTCGAGATCGCCAAGTGGCTGCTGCACGGCACCGAGAAGCACGACGAGACGATCATCTCCGATGCGAAGACGATGCTGGCGGGCCTATCTGTGAGCGTGGAATCGGACATGCTGAATCCTCTGTCTACCGACACCGGCCAGATCATGGCCGTCGAAGAAGTCGAGGAGATGTTGCGTCGCACACCACGCGCCGACGTGTCCTCTGCGCGCGACAGCACGCGGGTGAGTGGAATCTCGGAAGACTAGAACGGCCAGAGCTCGAGAAGCTGTTTCTCTGAGAACAGCTGCTCGGGTGCGATGACCGTGTCGTCTGCGACGAAGTAAAAGACCGCGTCGATCAAGTCAGGGTCGATGCCCTTCCACTTGGCGTAGGCCAGACGGTAGAGCGCGAGCTGCAGCTGCTTCACCTCGAGGTCTTCGGGCGTCGTCGGTGCTTTTCCCGTCTTCCAGTCGACCACTTGGTAACGCTCGCCCTCGGCGAAGATCGCGTCGATCTTGCAGACCACGACCTGGGTTCCGAGCACCAGATGGATCTCGATCTCGACCTCGAGCGGCTGTCTGTCGGCCCACGGTGACGCTTCGAACGTGGCCTTGAGGGCGTCGAGTTGCGACTGCTCGAGCGGAAGCTCGTCGGCTGCCTGGTCGCTTTCGCCTGCCACGACATCGATCAACTCCGCGCTACCCGCCATGCCGTAGCGACTCTCGACCCACGAATGGAAGCGCGTGCCCAGTCGTGTCTGCCGGAACGGCTTCTCGGGCATCGGGCGGCGAAGCGATCGCGCGACGGCGTGCGGATCGGTCACGTAGTCCTTGAACCGCGAGGCAGCGATTCGGTTGGGAACCGGTGCGTGACCCGCCTCCTCGACCTGTCGGTCACGTTCGGCCAGGAGCAGGTCGAGGTCGCGCTGCCACCGGCCGGCCGTGAGGGGCTGCGGGCTCTGGATGCGCTCGAGCACCGATTCGGCGGCCTGCTCGACGCGGCCACGTCGGGCGCCCAGGGGGTCGAGGGGCCATCGTGCAGTGAGGCCCTCGCCCTCGAGCGGGTTCTCTTCGTTCTCCGGATACTCCGGTACGTCATCGATCAGACCGGAGTGCGCGAGTTCGGTCAGAAAGGTCGACGCGCGGCGCGGCTTCGACTGCGTGGCCCAGAACGATCCGGTGAGCAGCAGCGAGTTGCGCGCGCGGGTGACTGCGACGTAGACGAGTCGTCGCTCCTCTGCCAGGTGTTTCGCCGCGAGCTGGGCCTGGAAGGTCTTCACCGCGCTGTCGAAGGCCTGTTGCGACGCAAGGCCGCGCCACTCGAGCGATGGCAGCGATGAGGCATCGCCCCTGAACTCGTAGGGCAGGACTCCGAAACGGAGCCACCCTTTTCCTTCTTTGCTCTGGGCTGGAATCTCATCGGCGACCAACCTGGGCACGGCCACGACGTCCCACTCCAGGCCCTTCGACCCGTGGATCGTCAACAGCTGCACGGTTCCCGGCTCCGGCTCATCGGTGCGAGGACTCAGGTCGTCTCGCTTCTCTGCCCTGTCGAGCCAGGCGAGGAAGCTGCCGAGGGTTCCCTCGTCGTCTCCGGCCAGGAACGAGGCGATCTCGTCGTGGAACGCATCGAGCGCTCCCCGGGAGCCGCCGCTCGCCGCGACCCGCTCGTTGGCGGCGAGTTCGACGTCGAGTAGCAGCTGCTGCTCGACGAAGCGCACGAAATCGATCAGAGGGAGATTCGCGCGGGCGCGGAATGTGGCCAGGGTGCGCCCAGCGTGTCGCAGACGTTCGAGCCCCTGTTCGGTGAAGCGCTCGAGTTGATGGTGCGTCGACGCATGCTCAATGACGAAATCGAGGGCGTCGACGATCGATGCCGAATCGTCGGGCGCCACCGATTCGCGCATGCTGCGTTTGACGTCGTCGGGCACGGCGCGGTGAAAGGAGTCTCGAGCGGCGAGCCAGCTCGCGACCTCGGTCAGGGCCCTGAGATCCCGCACTCCGATGTTCCATCGGGCACCGGAGAGAAGCCTGATCAACGACGAGCCCGCTGAAGGGTCGTGGGTTGCCCGGAGGGCGCTCACGACGTCGACCACCTCGGGCGAGCTCAAGAGTCCGCCAACACCGAGGATGTGGAACGGGATCCCCCGACGGTCGAGAGCGGCCGCGAAGAAGTCCATGTGGCTTCGAACCCGAAACAGCATCGCAGCGGACAGCGGCCGTTCTTTGTCGATGTCGTCAGACGACGCGTGCGATGCGAACTGCTGAGCGAGCCAGTCCGCGACCGCTTCGGCCTCGTCGTCGCGAGTCTCGAGGAAGCGGTACTCGACACTGCCCTCGGGTGCTTCGGGTCGCGGTCTCAGGCGATGCACGTCGACGGGAGCATCTCTGCGTAACGGCTCGACGAGGGTGTTCGCCGCGTCGAGCACCGAACGCGAGTTGCGCCAACTCGTCGACAGCGAGAAGGTCGGAACGGTACCGGAGCCGAAGTCGCGTCCGAACCATCCCAGGTTGCTGGCGCTGGCGCCTCTCCACCCGTAGATCGACTGATGCGGGTCGCCCACGGCCATGACGCCGTGGCCTCCGAAGAGTCTGGCGAGCAGACGTGTCTGCACAACGGACGTGTCTTGGTACTCATCGAGAAGCACCACGGAGAATCGCGAGCGATATTCGTCGACGATCTGCGGATTGCGCATGCAGATCTCGAGCGCCAGCGCCACCTGGTCGGAGAACTCGACGAGGCCCTTCGCCTGCTTCTGCCGAGCGTAGGATCTGGCGAGATCGACGAGCAGGGGAAGCGCGCTGACGGGCTCGATAGCGGCGCCTATCGACGCGTACGGAGTCGACTTCGCCTTGCCCTCTGTGTAGGGAAGGTCTGCCAGGTACGTGAATCTCTCGGCCAGCCCGGCCACGCCCGCGGCATCGACCACGTTCTCGCTCAACTCTGAGCTGAGCGAGAGCACCGCTTCGACGAGTTGATCGAGGCTCTTGCCGAGCGGCACGAGCCTCTCGTCGCCCTCCGCGAGCAGCACCCGTCGAGCGAGGCCCCATGCTGCGTTCTCTCCCAAGAGCACCGACTCCGGTTCGCGTCCGACGAGCAGCGCGTTGTCTCTGAAGATCGTGTTGCCGAACGAGTTGTAGGTCGACACCGTGGGCCGGTCGAAAAGGTCACGCGAGTCGGTGGCGCCGTCGAGCCCGCCCGCGGCCTGGGCGGCGGCGGCGGGGAGCAGCCCTGCCCTGCGCAACGAATCGATGTGCCCTGTTATGCGGGTGTTCAATTCGCCGGCTGCTTTGCGAGTGAAGGTGAGCCCGAGGACTTCGTTGACCTGAACCAGACCGTTCGCGAGCAACCAGACGACCCTGTTCGCCATCGTCGCCGTCTTGCCGCTCCCGGCGCCGGCGATGACGAGAGACGGGACGAGGGGCGCCTCGATCACCGCGCACTGCTCGTCGGTGGGCCGGGGCATGCCCAGGGCCTCGGCCAGTTCGACCGCGCCGATCATGCGCTCACCGCCCGGATCACGTGTATACGACACGCGCCATGCGACCACGGATCGAGGCAGTGAGATCCGATGCGAGCCTCGACGTGCGAGCCGGCCATGCCCGACGCATCGGCGATGATGCGTCGCCGAAACTCCTCGAGTTCGGAGGACGATCGGGGGGCCTGAGTATGGTCGACGAAGTTCTTACCCCGTGACGATTTCGACACGATGAGGAGTCGTGCCCCGCCCGAAATGGCATCGGCGGGCACTCCCTCGATCAGGCCCGCATCGAACGCGAGCTGATATGCCCCCAGTTGCGCGTTCTCGCCGATCTCCGAGGCGGAGTATGCGCGTTTGCCGGTCTTCAGATCGACGATCACCACTGATCCGTCGGGGTAGAGCTCGACCCGATCGATCGTGCCTCTGAGAACCGCCTGGTCGACCTCGAGTTCGAACTTCGATTCCGCGCCGAGGAGCGTGCCGCCCTGGCGGTCGAACTCGGCGAGATACGTCGACAGGCGGGAGACGAGCTGCCGGGCCTCTCGACGTTTGATCTCGCTGAGCCACGACGATTCGAAGTACAGTTCGCTCCATCGCGAGTCGACGAGATCGAACAGCGCCTCTTCGCTCGTGTCGGGGGCGTCCGACGTCGTGCTCGTCTCCATGGCCTCGTGAATCAACGTTCCAACCTGCGACGAGGTGTTCGACGATCCTCCCCCGAGATGATCGATCAGCCAGTTGAGCGGGCAGGTCTCGAAGGACTCCATGCGCGATGGCGAGACGGTGACCCGGGACTCCTCGTCGGACAGATCGACGAGCGGCTCCGATGAACTCGCCCCCGCGAGTCCGTACCACTCGGCCGGATGCGCACCGGGCACGGCCTCACGCGCGAGAGTGGCGAGTGCCGACACCGACTGCGAGTCACCTCGGGTGGCGACCGATCGTCGAAGAACCCCTACGAGGCCACGAAGAGACAACGGTGTGCGGGATATGGCACCGGGTACAGGTTCGGGAAGCAGCCGGAAGAGAGGTGACGGTGACGAATCGTCGTCGTCGACCGCGGTGACCAGCAGCTCGGCAGAGGCCCGGGAGATGGCCTGGGCGAACATACGGAGCTCGTCGTGGAGCACAGCCGTTCTCTGATCGAGCACAGCCGGAGCCTCGCCCCGCCTCGCCCCCTCGAGGGCATCGGCCCCGAGCAGGGTGCCCCGTATTCGCAGGTTGGGCCAGACGTTCTCCTGCACCCCCGCCACCACGACGAGGGCGAACTGCGTGCCGACGGCGCCGGCCGGTGACGTGACGGTGACCGCCCGAGCGGTAGCCGCCCTCGCCAGAGTGTCTTCGGGAACGTCGACGTCGAGCAGCTGCTCGAGGAACACGGTCGCCGGAGCCTCAGGCGACCGCTCGACGAACCTCTTGGCCGACGAGAAGAGTGCGACGACGGCGTCGAGTTCGTGCGACGTCTCGTCGGCGATGAGGCCGGTGCCGAGGGATTGCGCGCGCCAGGGCTCCGCGAGGCCGCTCGTCTCCCAGATCTGCCACAACAGCTCTTCGACGCTCGCTTCGGTGGAAGCGGCCTTGCGTGCACTGTCGATCATCGAGGCAAGGAGACGCGCCTTGCGACCCACTCGCGGCTCGATTCGAGCGAGGACCAGCGGCATCTGCAGAGCGTCGACCAGCAGCTCGGACCCGGTACGGTGCCCGCCGGCCTCGAACTCGAGTTGCCGAAGAGCGCGCTTCAGCCGCCGAAGGAGCACCGCATCGGAGGCCGCCAGCGGACTCAACAGAAGCGACTCGGCGAGGTCGCCCGTGAGCTCGCGGCGCCCGAGCGCGACTTCGAGAATGGAGGCGAAGGCGCGAACCACGGGTTCGTCTCTCAACGCAACACGGGCCCGGGACACGCGAGTCGGCACGTCGAAAGCGGCGAGCCCCCTCTCGAGAGGCGCGATCTGCGATCCGCTGCGAACGATCACCGCCATGTCGTCCCATGCGACGTTCTCGAACACGTGCGCCTCGCGAAGACGGCGCGCGATCACTCCGATCTCGTCGGACGGGCTCGTGGCGAGAACCGTGGAGACACCCGGTCGCACACGGGAGTGCGCGGCCTCGCCGGCCGCAACCGCTCGGCGCTGACTGCCCGCACGCGCGGTGCCGATTCGGCCGGTGACGTCGGCCACGAGCGACCGCAGCTGGGCACCGTGCCGATGCACCGTGTCGAGCACGATCGGCGGTTCGGTCGACACACCGAGATAGTCGCCCAGTCGAGCGAGGGTGTCGGGGTGCGCTCCGCGGAACGTGCCGGTGCTAATGTCGGGGTCTCCGAACGCCACGACGGCCACGCCCCGACGCGCGAACTCGCGGACCAGAGTGAGGGTGGCGAGGGTCGACTCCTGTGCGTCGTCGAGCACCAGGAGTCGCAGCCGCGCGAGCGATCCGACCGCCGCTTCGAGTTCGTCGGGCGCCGACTCTGCCGCCCGCAGCAGCACAGCTGCCTCTCGAGCGAGTTCGGCGGAATCGAAACTGCGGTCGCGATAACTGGTCTTGACCCGGTCGTACCCCTCGATGAACTGGGCGGCGGCCGCCCACTCCGGCCGGCCTGCAGACTCGGCGAGCGTCGCGAGCCGATCTGTGGATGTGCCCGTCTCGACGGCGCGCATCATGAGGTCGCGCAACTCGGTGCGGAACCCTCGAAGACGCCGAACATCCTCTGCGAGATGGTCAGGCCAGGCAGGGCCGGACGCGTCGGCGATGTCACCGTCGAGCAACTCGGAGATGATCTGGTCTTGTTCTGCGCCGGTCAGGAGAACGGGCGGCTCATCGCCGTGCACGGCCGCCATGCCGCGCATAATCTGGAAAGCTATCGAATTCGCCGTTCGAGCGAGCGGGCCGTTCGACGGCACCGCCATGCGAAGGGCGAGGCGATCTCTCAGGGCCGTCGCCGATGCACGCGTGGGGGTGATCACGAGAACCTCGTCGGGCGAGAATCCGCCGTCGTGCACGCGATGGCAGAGCAGCTCGACCAACGTCGTTGTCTTGCCTGTGCCCGGCGCGCCTATGACGGCGCAGCTGGCCGAGTCGCCGAGCGCCAGGACGCGCAACTGCGCGGGGTCGCTGGCGTAGGGCCGATCAAATTCCACGAGAGCAAAGCTAACGTGTGCCGCCGACACAGGTCGGCATCCCCGGCATCGAGCCTGTTCGCTATCGGCGAGTCGCCGGAGTCTCGGATCGGCGTGACGGCTCGCGATTCTGTCCTAATCTGGACGCATGGCCCCAGAGCGGGCCGCAGCACTTGTGAAAGGTAGCCCTGGTGGATATTCGAATCGGCATTGCCCACTCCCCCCGCGAGATCAGCTTCGAGTCGGGCCAGTCCCCGGCCGACATCGAGAAGGCCGTCGCCGAGGTTCTGAGCGGAGCCTCCAGCCACCTGTCGCTGACCGACGTCAAGGGCACCGTCTACCTCGTTCCGGCGACGACCCTCAGCTACGTCGAGATCGGCGCAGAAGAGGCACGACGAGTCGGTTTCGTCCTCTAGCCTCATGGAGCTGCTCTTCATCACGCTCGGCGGCGCCATTCTGGGCCTGATCGCGCGCTACAGCTTGCCGCGCCGCGAGAACCACGGAGTTGCGTTCATTCCGTCGATCGGCGCGGCGGTGGCGGCCGTCATCTGGGTCGCCCTCACCTGGGCAGGCCTGCCGTGGGACGGTGGCTGGATCTGGGTGATCAGTCTCGTCGTCACCGCCGCGGTGGTGACCATCGCGGATCGCGCGATCGGCAGCTCCCGCGAGCGTGCAGACATGGCTCGGTTCAACCTGCTCCGCACGCCGTCCGCCGCGAACTGATCCGATGGCATCCCTCGCCGAGGCCGAGCAGCTCGATGCACGCGACCCTCTGGCGGCGCGGCGCCACCTGTTCGTCGGCGCCGATGACGCGAGCATCGTCTCCTATCTCGACGGCAATTCCCTCGGCCGTCCTCTCCTGAGCAGCGCCGCGCGACTCGCGTCGTTCGCATCGGATGCCTGGGGCCAACGTCTGATCCGTGGCTGGGACGAAGAGTGGTTCGATCTGCCGCTCGCCGTCGGAGACCGGATCGGAACAGCGACCCTCGGAGCCGCTCCGGGCCAGGTCGCTGTGGGCGATTCGACCACCGTGCTCCTCTACAAGCTCATTCGCGCGGCTGTCGACGCGCGGCCCGGTCGCGCCGAGATCGTCGTCGATACCGACAACTTTCCGACAGACCGCTATCTCGTCGAGGGCATCGCCGCCGAGCGCGGCCTCTCTCTCAGATGGATCGAGTCCGACACGCGGGGCGGCGTCTCCCCCGCCGACCTCGAGGCCGTGGTGAGCTCCGACACCGCCCTGGTGCTCCTGTCGCAGGTCGCCTACCGATCGGGGTTCCTGGCCGATGTGCCCGCGCTCACGGCGCTCGCGCACGACGCCGGCGCGCTCGTGCTGTGGGATGTCTGCCATTCGGTTGCGAGCGTGCCCATCGAGCTTGACGCGTGGGGCGTCGACATCGCCGTCGGATGCACCTACAAGTATCTGAACGGTGGCCCGGGATCGCCTGCTTTCGTCTACGTTCGCCGCGACCTGCAGAGTGACCTGTCTCAGCCGATCCAGGGATGGATGGGGCACGCTGCGCCATTCGAGATGGGCCCCGGTTACTCCCCCGCGTCAGGCATGCGGCGGTTCCTTAGCGGCACGCCGTCGATCGTCGGCATGCAGGCCCTTCGTGACATGGTCGAGCTCATCGACGAGGTGGGGATGGCGGCGATCCGCGCGAAGTCGGAGACTCTGACCCGCTTCGCCATCGATGCCGTCGACGACTGGCCCGCATCCTGGGGCGTCGAGGTCGCGACCCCGCGCGAGGCAGAACGCCGGGGCAGTCACGTGACCATCGAGCATCCCGCATTCAAACAGATCACCGCCGAGCTGTGGCGCCGTGGCGTCATCCCCGATTTCCGCGCCCCTCAGGGAATGCGCCTGGGACTGTCTCCTCTGTCGACGAGTCACGTCGAGCTCTGGAACGGCCTCGAGGCCGTGCGAGAGCAACTCGTCAGGCTGTGAGCCCGAGCCCGTCCATGCGGCGGGTGTGTGCCGCGATGACCTCGGTGAACACCGGTTCGATGCGCTGCTCGTCGGAGTTGCGGTTGTCTGTGTGGTGGATGGCGGAGCGGGCGACGAGAAGAGTGTCTCCCACCACGCGGCGACCCCACATGGCAAGGTGCGATCCGAGCTTTGGATCGGTCGCGATGCCGTCTGCCACGATCGTGGCGATCGCGTGCCGGCCGGTCTCGGCGTCGAGGATCTGCACCATGCGCGGACCCGACCCGTTCTCGAGCCCGGCGGCGAGATGGATGAAGAAATCGTCGAGGATGCCGGCGCTCACGTAGAGGCTCGTGAGAGCCTCGAACCAGGTCGCCCCCGCGACGACCTCGCGATAGTCGTCGATCGCAGCGGCGAACGGCTGCATGATGACGGCCGGATCGGCGACGTGCCGACGGATCTCGGCGACCAGCCGTTCGTGCTTGTCGAGCGCCTGACCGGCGGCCGGGCCGAGAGACTCCTTGTGGGCGACGGTGGGCGCCTGCGTGACGATGCGCGAGAGCGACTCGAAGAGCGAGAGCTGGATGTAGGCGGCCTGGCCCAGGTACGGCAGCAGGGCCGGAGTGAGTTCGGCGAGATTGACGCGCGGCAGTGCCACGGCCTCGCCGCGCGGCTTCAGGCGGGGCACCTCGAGGCGCACCTTGGGCCGGCGAAACGTGAACACCCTCGTTAGCCTAGCGGCGCGCCGCACCCGCCAACGGACCCAACGCGCCCTTATTCGTGTCGATCCAGTAAACTCGGGGAAGCCCTGACACAAATCGGGGCGTCTACGCCGCCCGCCAGGCGCCATCGCCGGCCTTCGACGCGCAGGGGACGGACCACTCCGGTCACGATCCCCGCCTCGACCACTCTCCCCAGCGGCGTAGCCCGATAATTCATGACAGGGCATCACACAGTGACTTTCACCGATCTAGGCATCGACCAGGACATGGCCGACGCTCTTGCGAGCAAGGGCATCCTCGAGCCGTTCCCCATCCAGACCCAGACGATCCCCCTCGCCCTCGACGGCCAGGACATCATCGGCCAGGCCAAGACAGGCACCGGAAAGACGTTCGGATTCGGCCTGCCGCTGATCCAGCGCCTCGGACTCACCCCGGAGAACGGTGTGCAGGCGCTCGTCGTCGTGCCCACCCGCGAGCTCGCAGTGCAGGTGACCGAAGACCTCGTACTCGCCACGTCGAACCGTCCCACGACGATCGTGTCCATCTACGGCGGCAAGGCCTACGAAGGCCAGATCGAGCAGTTGAAGGCGGGCGCGCAGATCGTCGTCGGCACCCCCGGTCGACTGCTCGACCTCGCGGGCCAGCGACTGCTGAACCTCGCCAACGTGCGAGAGATGGTGCTCGACGAGGCCGACAAGATGCTCGACCTCGGGTTCCTCGCCGACATCGAGAAGCTCTTCGCGCAAACCCCGGCGACGCGTCACACCATGCTGTTCTCGGCGACCATGCCCGGCCCGATCGTGGCCCTCGCGCGCCGATTCATGACGAAGCCCATCCACATCCGGGCCACCGACCCCGACGAGGGCCAGGTACAGGCGCAGATCAACCACCTCATCTACCGCGCCCACAACATGGACAAAGACGAGGTCATCGCCCGCATCCTGCAGGCCGAGGGCCGCGGCAAGACCGTGATCTTCACCCGCACGAAGCGCGCCGCGGCGAAGCTCGTCGAAGAGCTGAACGACCGCGGATTCAACGCCGCGGCAGTGCACGGCGATCTGAATCAAGAACAGCGCGAGCGTGCGATGGCGGCGTTCAAGGCGGGCAAGAAAGACATCCTCATCGCCACCGACGTCGCAGCACGCGGCATCGACGTGCTCGACGTGACCCACGTCATCAACCACACGATCCCCGAAGACGAGAAGGCGTACCTGCACCGCGTCGGTCGCACGGGCCGTGCCGGCAAGACCGGTATCGCCGTGACGTTCGTCGACTGGGACGATCTGCACAAGTGGGCGCTCATCAACCGTGCTCTCGAGTTCGGCCAGCCGGAGCCCACCGAGACGTACTCGTCGAGCCCGCACCTCTTCTCCGACCTGAACATCCCGGCCGGCACCAAGGGCCGTCTGCGGCCCGCTTCGCCCAAGACGGATGCGCCCGCCACGGACCGCGCCCCGCGTGGTTCGGGCGACTCCCGTCCCCCGCGCACCCGCTCGCGTGCGCCGCGTTCCGCCGGCACAGAGTCGGGTACCGCGAACGCTCCCCGCACCACGTCTGCAGACGGTGCCGGAACCCACACGGGCACGGGCCCGGAGCACCACGACGGCAACAGCGCTCCTCGCCGCCGCACGCGTCGTCGCACACCACGCGCCGCGGAGTAGATCGACCCGTTTCGTCAGTCGGGCAGCACGGGCTTCCAGCCCGTGCTGCGCTCGACGAGGCGTTCGAGCACTTCCGGTGAGGTCTGGTTCTCCGCCAGTCTGTTGGGCTTTCCCTCTCCGTGATAGTCGCTCGACCCCGTGATCGCCAGGCCGAATTGGGCCGCGAGTTCTCGCAGCCGCGCCTTGCCGTCTTCGGTGTTCTCGCGGTGGTCGATCTCGAGCCCGAACAGACCCGCGTCGACGAGTCGCGACAGTTCCCTCTCGCTCACGACGCCATCGCGCCCGTGTGTGGCGGGATGCGCGATAACAGGAACGCCGCCCGCCGCCACGATGAGTTCGACCCCCGTCAGCGGGTCGGGCGCGTAATGCGGAAGGTAGTAGCCGGCCTGCCAGTGCAGGATTCCGGCGAACGCATCGCTTCTCGTCACCGAGTGTCCCTTGGCGACGAGAGCGTCGGCGATGTGCGGCCGCCCCACGGTCGCCCCGTCCTGCGTCTGCGCCAGCACATCGTCCCAGCTCAAGTCGTAATCTGCGGCGATGGCCTGCACCATGTCCTCCGCCCGGGTAAGCCGGGCAGACCGGATGCGCGCGGTCTCGGCGACCAGCCCGGCGCTGTTGGGATCGAAGAGATACGCGAGCATGTGGATGCTTGCACGGCCTCGGCGAGTCGACAGCTCCATTCCGGGAATCAGGGCGATTCCCGCCTTCCGAGCCTCAGCGGATGCCGACTCCCAGCCGGCCGTCGAGTCGTGGTCGGTGAGGGCCACGGTACCCAGTCCCGCTTCCGCTGCCGCGCGCACGAGCCTGGCCGGAGTCTCGGTTCCGTCCGAGGCACTGGAGTGTGTGTGCAGATCGATCGGCCCTGGGGGGAATACGGATGCCATCTGCCCATCGTACGAGTTCGAGCACGCACGGGCTCGCCGCTACGATGAGCGCATGAGGTCGACGATCCGCGAGGTGCTCCGGCTCGCGGGCCGCACGTGGCCCATGCTGCTGGTCTGGTTTCTCGGCGGCTGGATCGTGCGCTGGATCGTCATCCGTATCGCCGCCGAGCTCGGGGCGATCGACGCGACGCTGGGCCTGATCGTTCTGCCGATCGCCGTGCTGGCCAGGCTGGTGTCGTACATCGGCATGTTTCTGGTGCTCCGGGACTCCATGCCCGCCTTCACTCGGCTCGCGCAAGGCAACGTCACCGACGACTCCGCCGAGGAGACAGCCCTCGGTTTCCGCGACATTCTGCTCTCGAGCGTGCTCGTCTTCTTCGCGTTGTATTCGGCGATGGATCTCATGCGCCAAGACCTCCTGCAGTACGCAGGTCTCGCCATCGAGTCCGACAACTTCTTCACCTACGCCGACTCCGGCACGACCGTGCTGGCCGTCACCGCCACTCCTGGGTCGGTCGCGGTGGCCATCATCGCCTTCGTCGGTCGCTTCGCCCTCAAACGCCTGCGATCACGGTTGCCGGCGTGGACCTCGATCATCACGGTCTACCTCGAAGCGGTGTGGGTGTTCATCGCGGTCAACGTGTTGTCGAGTCTCTTCAGCGTCGTACCCGACTGGATCGACAGCCGCCAGTTCATCCGGTCTCTCGACGACCTGCGTCAGACACTCGTCGAGAATTCTCTGACTCTGAGGCTCGCGTGGGATGGCGCATCCTGGGTCTGGAACTCGAGCAGTGAGATCGTCTTTCTCGCCCTGGCCTGGCTTCTCGTCGCCGGCGTCGTCTATGTGCGTTCGCTGACGACCTCGCGGCTCGAGTTGCGCCGGCGCGACCGCCCCCGAGGACCGCTCCTCGGGGCCACCCTGAACTCCGCCCCAGTCGGCCTGGCTCGCCGTGCGCGACCCTTGTTCGACGACGCCATCGAGATAGCGAAGCCCCTGCTTCTGAGCGCCAGGGTGATTCTGAGAGGCGGCATCGTCTTTCTGGCCGTCTACGTCTTCGCCTACGCCCTCTGGGTGAGCATCGGCGACTGGGTGCTCGCGGGAATCTACGCGGCGATCGGCCCACATCCCTACGCGTGGTGGATGGCGACCGATCAGCCGATCGGCTTCTTCATCGATCTCCTCGTCGAGCCCGTGCGCATCAGCCTGCTCGCGGTCGCGTTCGACTTCTGCCTGAGGTCGTCTCGCCGCGCCGCCGATGTGGCGCTCGACGACATGTCTTCCGACGTCGATGCGCTCGAGACCTCCGACGGCGAGAGTTCCAGCTCGAGGTAGTTCGGTGACAGTCCGGGCTTCTCGATCTGCACCCACGAACCCGTCTTCGCGGCACCGCCCGGAAGAGTAGCGGCGACGATGAGCCTGTAGGGCGCGCCCTCAGAGTCGGCGCACGTCGTCTGCGCATCGCCGGTCGAGGGGAACTTGCGGGGCAGGTCGACGTTGGCGTTCCAGGTGCGTCTCTCCGGATGTTCCGGGCTCGTCGCCGAGATGGTGAGATTACACGAGTCGACGGGTCCGTCGCCCGGCGTGACCTCGAGAACCGCCACGATCAGATCCAGATCGGGCTCGAGTTCGAGCTCGTCGCCACCCTCTGTTCCGCCGCGCACGAGCACCGTATCGTCGACCCTGAACTCGACACCGCCGTAGACGACGCTGTCACCGCCGGCCACCTCGATCGGGCGGGAATAGAGGCCGTTCTGGTAGTCGAACCACTCGCTCGACGTGGTGAGGATCAGTGTTCCCGGCAGCAGCACGGCGAGGGCCAGCACCGGCCAACGATTTCGTCTCCACCACGACGGCTCGGATGCCTGGGCCGGCTCGCCGGGCTGCTCCGCGCTCACAGGACCCTCTCTTGGGGCCGCGACACCGCGACGTCTGCTTCGACGGGAAGCGACGTCAGATCGACCTGCGTGACGAGGCGGGAGTCGAGAATCGCTTGAAACGATGCATTGATGCCGATCTCGGCCCTGGCAGCCTCTGGTGATCTCAGTGCCTCGTCGGAGACTTCGAACAGAATGACCCCGGCCGAGGCGATGCCGGGTCTGACGCTGCCGTCGTCGAGCGTCACCAGAGGCAGTCGTTCGGTCGCGTAGTAGGTCGTGTCTCCGATCGTGAGGGTCGGTCGGTACAGCGACGAGGGTTCGAACCTGGCCGCGATATCTGCGTCGACCACGACCCAGGTTCCCGTCGTCTCGCCTGTCCACTCGCTGTCGGCGGCCGTGGCGTCGATCGACGATGCCAGGCGCACGGCGGTCACCGACCCCGTGAGCGTGCGGCCGGTCAGGACATCGCCGATGTCGCCGCGCACGTTGAAGGGCGCATTGATGTCGTCGCCGTGCGGCGTGATCCCGTAGACCACTACCGTGGCCGTCAGCGCGACGACGACCGTCAGCGCCGACACTGCGCCGCGTCGGGTCACTCGCACGCGGGCCGTCACCGGGCGTCGTCCTTCGCGAAGTCGAAGCCTCGGTCGCCCACGACGAGGGAGACGTCCGCCGTGACGACGGGGTTGTCCCACGTGTCGTCGAAGAGGAACCCTTTTCGCAGGGTCTTGTCGAGCACGTGCACGGTGATCGTCGAACCGGCTCGTTCGTCGGTGGCGGGGATCTGCCACAGCAGAACGACCTCTTGTGAGACCCCGGGCTGCAGCATGGCATTGCTCGAAGACTCGCCGATACGGATGACCTCATCGGCTTGCGGGTCGCCGTTGGAACCCGTGAGACCGTCGACCAGGACGTTGTCCTTCGACTTGTCCATCGGCGTCGTCGACACGTTGGTGATCAGCGCTCGTACCGCGAAGAACCGATTGCCCTCGTCGGGCTCGAAGTACGGATCGAACTCATCGGCGAGAAACGCGTCCGTGATCGTCACATCGAGCTGCTTGCCCTCGATGACCTCGCCGCTCGCCGCCTGCGCAACCGGCGGCTTCGCCACCGTGTTCAACCCTCCGAAGCCCGCGACCGTTCCGAGCACGACGACGATCGCCGAGACGACGTAGAGAGCGGGAGAGGCGCGCTCGACCAGCGAGACCAGACGCGACGTCGAACGGTCACGGACGGCTGGCATGCGTCTAACTTACTCGGCACCCGAATCGATGGCTCAGAATAGATGCATGGCCGACGCACAGAAGACAGACAACTCCGACGCTCCGACGCAAGCCGAAGCGTCGAACAGAAGCACCACCCCGGGCTCGACGACGTTCCGCGATTTCATCGCCAGCGGGTGGGCGGATCGAACCGGCATCGTCCCGCCGGCCCGGCCCGAGGCATCCTTCGCCGCGGCGCGCCGCGACGCTATCTCGGCTCTGTACCCCGACGAAACCCTGGTCATTCCCGCCGGCGATCGCAAGCAGCGCTCCAACGACACCGACTATCCCTTCCGCGCCCACTCCGCGTTCTCGTGGCTCACGGGCTGGGGCTCCGACAGCGAGCCCGGAGCCGTGCTGGTGCTCGCCCCGCGGGCCGGCGGTGGACACGACGCGACGCTCTACTTCCGCGAGCGGGCGGGGCGCGACTCCGACGAGTTCTACGCGAACTCGGAGATCGGCGAGTTCTGGATCGGTGCCCGACCGTCACTGGCCCAGGTCGCCGGCGACCTGGGGATCGCCACCCGCGGCATCGCCGACTTCGATGCCGTTCGACAGACGGCGGATGCGTCGACCCGGATCGTTCGCGAGGCGGCCGGTGATCTGCTGACGGGCGCAGACGACGAGCTCGACGCTGCCTTCGCCCGCGATCTCTCCGAGCTACGCCTCGTGAAGGACTCCTTCGAGATCGAACAGATGCGATTGGCCGTGGCCGCCACCGCGCGTGGCTTCGACGACGTGATTCGTGACCTGCCGAAGATCTCTGCGCACCAGCGCGGCGAACGCCTGGTCGAGGGCGTCTTCAACACCCGCGCCCGGGTCGACGGCAATGCGGTCGGTTATGACACCATCGCCGCGTCCGGGCCTCACGCGTGCATCCTGCACTGGACCACGAACGACGGGCCCGTCGTGCCTGGCGATCTGATGCTGCTCGATGCGGGGGTCGAGGTCGATACTCTCTACACCGCCGACATCACGCGCACCCTGCCGATCTCCGGCACCTTCTCCCCCGTGCAGAGAGACATCTACGAGGCCGTGCGCGAGGCGGCCGATGCCGCCTTCGCCATCGTGCGTCCGGGCATCCGGTTCCGCGAGATCCACGCCACCGCGATGGCCGTGATCGCTCGGCGTACCGCGGAGTGGGGTCTGCTGCCCGTCTCGGCCGACGAGGCTCTCGAGGCCGACAACCAGCAGCACCGCCGGTACATGGTGCACGGCACGAGCCATCACCTCGGCATCGACGTGCACGACTGCGCCCAGGCACGACGGGAGATGTACATCGACGGCATCGTGGAGGAAGGAATGGTCTTCACGATCGAGCCGGGGCTCTACTTCCAGCCGGATGACCTGACGGTTCCCGAGTCGTTCCGGGGTATCGGCGTCCGCATCGAGGACGACATCCTCGTCACGGCCGACGGTGCAGAGAACCTCTCTGCCGACATCCCGCGTACGGCCGACGACGTCGAGGCCTGGATCGCTCGCCTGAGCTAGTTTCGAGCGAGGGCGCTCGTCGATCAGGCGGCGGGCGCCTCGAGCACGTTCTTCGCCTTGTTGGCCACATCCGGGCTGACGAGGAGGGAGTAGCTCGTGGCGATCACCTGCATGGTCGAGGTGAAGTCCCGTCGTCTCCGTGAGATCGAGTAGGTGACGATGCGGAAGATCATTCCGAAGCCCGCGCCGATGAGGCTGGCCGCGGCGATGAACGGGAGTGATGTCGCCGTCGGCGACAGGATCACGAGGAAGAAGCCGAAGAACAGGCCGAGCCACAGTCCGCTCAGGGCCCCGGAGACAGCAGCCCTGGCGTAGCTCTGCTTGCCCAGCACGCGCTCGACCGTCTTGAGGTCGCTGCCCACGATAGAGACCTCGGCAACCGGAAAATCGGCGTGCGCGAGCCGGTCGACCGCGCTCTGCGCCTCGACGTACGACTCGTAGGTCGCAACGACCTCACCCCTGGGCATCGTCACGGAATTGCTGGGCGTACGGCCGCCGAATGGCATCTGGTTACTCACAGGACCATCCTCCCATGACCCTCATGTGGAAGGTCTAAGTTAGACGTGTGAGTGCCACCAGAGTCTTCGTCGCCCGTCTGGCCGGGTGTACCGTCTTCGACCCCGCCGGCGATCGACTCGGCAAGGTCCGCGACGTGCTCGTGGTGTACCGCAGAACCGAGTCGCCGCGGGTCGTCGGACTGATCGTGGAGATTCCTGGCAAACGCCGTGTCTTCCTGTCGATCGGGCGTGTGACATCGATCGGCAGCGGTCAGATCATCACGACCGGCCTCATCAACGTGCGCCGCTTCGCGCAGCGCGGCGGTGAGGTGCGCGTGATCGCCGAGATGCTCGGCCGCAAGTTCGACTTCAACGATGGCAGCGGCGAGGCCACGGTCGAAGATGTCGCGATCGAAGAGGTCGGCCCCGGCGAGTGGCAGGTCGCTCAGCTCTTCGTGCGCCGGCCGAAGGCTGGCGGTTCACCGTTCGCCAAGGGAGCGACCTCGTTCGTGCTCTGGCGGGAGGTCGTCGAGCAGACCAAGGGCGGCGAGGCCCAATCCGCGGAGCAGCTCATCGCGACGTACTCCGATCTCAAGCCCGCCGACCTCGCGTCGACGCTCATGGATCTTCCTCAGGCCCGCATGCTCGAGGTGGCCGAAGAACTGCCGGATGCCCGCCTCGCCGACGTTCTCGAAGAGATGCCCGAGAGCGAACAGGTCGAGATCCTCGGACAGCTCGGCGACGACCGCGCCGCAGACGTGCTCGATCAGATGCAGCCGGACGATGCGGCCGACCTGATCGCGCAGCTGTCCGGTGAACGCGGCGAGGCTCTGCTGAGCCTGATGCAGCCCGAGGAAGCCGACGACGTGCGCATGCTGCTGTCGTACGAACCCGACACGGCAGGTGGTCTCATGACCACGGAGCCGATCATCGTGTCTGCCGATGCGACGGTCGCCGAGGGCCTCGCACTCATCCGACGTCAGGAGATGGCCCCCGCGCTGGGCGCCGCGATCTGCGTCACCCTGCCCCCGTACGAGCCGCCTACGGGACGGTTTCTCGGCATGGTGCACTTCCAGCGCATGCTCCGCTATCCCCCGCACGAGCGCCTCGGCACACTGCTCGACTCGAGCCTCGACCCGGTCACGGCCGATACGTCCGCGGCCGAGGTATCCCGCATCCTCGCGAGCTACAACCTCGTGTCCGTTCCGGTCGTCGACGACAACCACCGACTCGTCGGGGTGGTGACCATTGACGATGTCCTCGACTATCTACTGCCCGATGACTGGCGAAGTCACGACGGCGACGACGAGAAACGCACCCCGACGCGTTTCCCCGAACGAACAGTCCCCGTTCCCACGAAGAGACCAGTACGCATAGGCGCACGAAGGAGGGCCGGCAATGGCACGCAATAACCGCTCAGACGTTCGCCTCGACGCGCCCAAGGGCCTCCGCAGCAATGTGATACCCCGGCGCAACCGGCAGAGCCGCGACAGATTCGGACGAGGAACAGAGGCCATCGCCCGCGGCATGGGGACGCCCTGGTTCCTCGTCATCCTCACGGTGTTCGTCGTGGCATGGATGTTCTACAACACCACGGCGCCCGAGGGCCTGCGGTTCGACGACGCGGCGATCGGATTCACGGCGCTCACTCTCATCCTGTCGCTGCAGGCCTCGTACGCCGCGCCTCTGATCCTGTTGGCGCAGAACCGACAGGACGACCGCGACCGGGTACAGATCGAGCAGGACAGGCAGCGCGCCGAGCGCAATCTGGCCGATACCGAATACCTGGCCCGCGAGGTCGTCGCCCTCAGACTCGCCATGAAAGATCTGGCCAGCAAGGACTTCATCCGCACGGAGCTGCGCGCGTTCCTCGACGAACTCGATCGCGACGCCGAGCCGGATGCCGAGGGTCGCCGTGCAGCCGGAACACCGAGTGTCTGAGGCGCCCGGCACACAGCTCGGTGAGGCCGTCCGGCAAGCTTTGGCGCGCGTCATCGACCCGGAGATCCGCAAGCCGATCACCGACCTCGATATGGTCGGCGGCGTCGACGTCGACGAGGCGGGTCGCGCGTCCGTCGATCTCAAGCTCACCATCGTCGGATGCCCGGCAGCAGACACCATCGAACGAGACGTTCGGGCGGCGGCGTCCTCCGTTCCGGGCGTGACGACGGTCGACGTCGACGTCTCCATCATGAGTTCCGACGAGCGCAGAGCGCTCGTCGACAAACTCCGAGGCTCGGGGGCCCATCGGTCGGTGCAGTTCGGACCCGAATCACTGACCCGCGTCTACGCGGTCACCAGCGGCAAGGGCGGGGTGGGCAAATCGACCCTGACGGCGAATCTCGCCGTGGCCCTCGCCGCCCGCGGGCTGCGGGTCGGCATCGTCGACGCCGACGTCTACGGGTTCTCCATACCCGCGATCCTCGGTCTCGTCGACGATGACGGGCTCGCGGTGAAGCCGACCCGCGTCGGCGACATGATCCTGCCCCCGGTGGGTCGAGACGTGAAGGTCATCTCGATCGGCATGTTCATCGACTCGGCGCCCGGATCGGGCTCGTCCGGTGGCGCGGTGGCGTGGCGCGGCCCGATGCTGCACCGCACGATTCAGCAGTTCCTCACGGATGTATTCTTCGGCGACCTCGATGTACTCCTTCTCGACCTTCCGCCCGGAACGGGCGACATCGCCATCTCGATAGGGCAGCTGCTTCCGAACGCCGAGGTCATCGTCGTGACTACTCCTCAGCCCGCGGCGGCCGATGTCGCCGAGCGCAGTGGCATCGTCGCGCGACAGACCGGTCAGCGCATCTTCGGAGTCATCGAGAACATGGGTCCACTCACGCAGCCCGACGGCTCGATTCTCGACCTGTTCGGATCGGGTGGTGGCGAGGAGGTCGCCAGACGGCTGTCGGCGGGACAGGACGATCCTGTTCCCTTGCTCGCATCGGTTCCCCTGAGCCTTCGGCTGCGTCAGGGAGGCGACACGGGTGATCCCCTGGTGCTTGCAGACCCCTCTGATCCGGCAAGCGTCGCGATCCTCTCCGTCGCAGACCGGATTGCGACCCGGGGACGTCAGCTGGCCGGTCGCCGGCTCGGCGTCTCCCCTCGCTGAACCGACGCCTCCTCCCCACAGTCCGCACGCCGAGGTCCATCCACAGCATCGACCCTCGTGGGGAAGAAACAGCCTTTCGGGGTCGGTCGGTGCGTCTAGCCTGCCCGCATGATCGACGACGCGTATCCGGTTCCCTTCGCCATCGAGAGGCGCACCGCGCCGCACGCTGTCGTGCTCACCAACCGCAGCTCCGAACGCCTGACCGCTTTGTCGTTCAGCCTGCTCGGAACCGGTGCCCTGCGCACGAGCGCCCCGCTGATTCTCGACCCCGGCCGCCAGGTCAGGCTCGTGGTGACCGGCGAGGAGCTGCCCCGTCGGGGCATCGTCGTCGTGCGCTGGTTCCGGCCAGACGGCACCGAATATCTCTGGCGCATCACCTTCTGACGCGACGATGGCACTCGTAGGCTCCCGGAGAGGGCTGCGTCTTCGCCCTAGAGAACGACGATCGCGGGAAGCCAGCCGAGCACGAGATCCGCCACGACCGGGATGACGACGACGAGCAACGCGGTGACCGCGACGCAGCCCACCAGCACAAGGCCGGCGAGTGTCCACGGCGACGACGTCCAGTCGGCAGAGACGGAGTCGTCGGTGACCACGAAACCGTCCGGTCCAGAGAAGAGGGAGGTGACCGAGTCTGTCTCGTCGACGTCGCTTGTCATGCCCTCAATCTACCGCCCTCGGGCGCAGAATCAGGTCGACTCCGAGTCGAACGGCGTGGCCGTGCCCTCCGACGATTGCGACGCCACACCGTCTTTCTGCCGAGACAGGTACGCGGGTTCGGGCCTCGATACGGGCTTGATGACCGGAGCTGCGGCGGCGGGAGCATCCTCGAGCAACGCCTCGCGAATGATGCGACGCGGATCGTACTGGCGCGGATCGAGCTTCTTCCAGTCGACGTCGTCGAACTCGGGGCCCATCTCCTCTTTCATGCGGACCTTGGCGCCGTTGGCGTAGTCGCGCAGAGTCCTGACGAGGCGGCCGAGCTTCGCCGCGTAACTCGGAAGCTTGTCCGGACCGAGCAGGAAGACCGCTATGACTCCGACGAGCAGTAGCTTCTCGAACGACAACCCGTTGAACACCCTCACAGACTACCTCCGCCGCGTGGCTCGCGTCTGACAGGGTGCCCAGTACCTATGCTTGCCTTCGGGAGAGTGACGTGTCAGGTAAAGAAATGAATTGGAAGTACTCCGAGGACATCGTCCTGGAGCCGGCCGGGCTTGCGCAGGCTCGCGCCCACTCGCTCGAACTCGGCATCGATCCGGTGTCGCCCGCGATCGGCGCGCAACTCGGTGTTCTCGCCGCGGCATCCGGTGCTCAGGCGATCATCGAGGTCGGCACGGGTGCCGGCGTGTCGGGCCTGTGGATGCTGCGGGGTGCGCCCCACGCGTCGATCACGTCGATCGACACCGAGGTCGAGTACCAGCAGGCCGCCCGCGCCGCATTCCTGGCAGAAGGCATCCCGGCCAATCGCTTCCGGCTCATCGCCGGGCGCGCGGTCGACGTCCTGCCGCGGATGAATGAGAACTCCTACGATCTCGTGCTGATCGATGCCGACACCGACAATGTGATCGAATACGTCGAACACGGTCTCCGACTCGTGCGCAAGGGAGGAACGGTCGCCGTTCCCCACGCTCTCTGGCGCGACCGCGTGGCTGACCCCGCGCAGCGCGACGACACCTCGACGGATTTCCGCACCCTCATCACCGAGCTCTCGAAGTCGAGCGCGGTGCTGGTGGCCCTCTCCCCCGCGGGCGACGGACTTCTGCAGATAACAAAAGTCGGCGACTGATCGTCGGGGAGAATGGGTGTGAACCCGTTCTCCCGTCGGATCAGCCGCCGAGCTTCGCTGTGTGGTGCGTTTCTCGAACGCAGCCAGATCAGGCGGGGGTCACTACCCCCGCGAGAGCATCGTGCAACTCTTTCGCCTCGGCATCGTTCACCGAAACCACGAGGCGACCGCCTCCTTCGAGTGGCACTCGCACGATAATGAGGCGTCCTTCTTTGACAGCCTCCATTGGTCCGTCTCCGGTCCTGGGCTTCATGGCGGCCATGCGGCTCCCTTTCGTCGTGAACTTCTATTATCCGCTATTTCGCGGCGGTTCCACCGCCGCCCCTCTGGACGCGGGGTCTACGGCGGGGTCCAGTCCGCTCCGTCGACGCCCCAGCACAGCAGCAGCCAGCCTGTCTGCGCGGCCACGAAGACGACGATCATCGAGACCCGGTAGATCGGCGACTTGGGCTGCGCCACCGCACCGAGCAACGGAAACATGGGCATAAGCAGCCGAAATGTGCTGGACTGCGGAAAGAAGACGGCGAGGAGATACAGACCGTAGCTCAGGACCCAGAGCCTCAGATCGGCCCCGAGCCGACGGACCGGGCGAAGAAACAGACTGAGGCCGAAGGCGATGATCAGCAGCACGACCACCGCTCCCCCGGTCGGGAAGCCGGACTGCGAGTTCAACCACCAGTTGGCCCCCTGGAACCACGGCGCGAATGGCACGAGGTGCTGGTAGCCGATGTAGGCCGACCGCCAGGCCAGCTCAGTGTCGGTGTAGGCCGTGAGGTCTCCTGTGACCACGCCCGCGATCGCTGGCCAGAGGAGCCCCATGGCGGCGCTGAAGACAGCGATCACGCTGACCAGGATCCGTTCCGGCCACGGGAACGGGTCGGCGCGCCGCGTGACGAAGCGCACGATCACATGGAGCCCGAGGAAGAGCGCGAAGGCCAGCCCCGATGGACGTGTGAGCGCCATGACGGCGATCAGGGGTAACAGCCATCCGTACCGCCGCTGCACGACGAGATAGAGGCCGACGACGAGCAGGAAGGTGTAGAGCGATTCCGCATACGACAACTGGAAGAGCGCGGAGACCGGCGCCACACAGAACAGCACCACCGAGAACATGGCCGTCTGCGAGTCTCCCAGCACCCGCAGCATCAGCTTGTAGAACACGAGCGCCGCCCCGAGCCCCGCCACCACCGACACGGCCACCGACACGACAGGCCACGAGAGCGTGGTGACGATCATGAGCCCTCTGATCAGGAACGGGTACACAGGCATGAACGCCCACGCATTCTCACCGATGTGCCCGTCGACGGTGATCGGCAGCTGTTCCGGATACCCCGTCATCGCCACGATGAAATACCAGTGGCCGTCCCAGATGGTGGCGAAATCGACGTACGACGGATGCGCGCCCGTCCACGGATTCGCTCCCTGCCCGGCGGCTATGGCCAGGATGATGACCGTGCTGACCACTCGAGCCGCCACATAGATGAGTGCGACTCGCGCCCACCAGGGAAGGACCCGGTACCGGATGAGCGCAGCGCGCCTGCGCGTGATCATTCGCCCGAGACGGCTGTTCCGTTCAGCCACCGTCGCAGGCCGTCTTCGCAGGCAGTGATCTGACTGAGGAGCACCCGCTCGTCGTCGGCATGGGCCTTCAACGGATCCCCCGGCCCGTAGTTCACGGCGGGAACGCCGAGCGCCGAGAAGCGCGCGACGTCGGTCCATCCGTACTTGGGCAGCGGAACCCCGCCCACGGCGTCGATGAACTGTCGTGCCACGGGAGCGTCTAGACCGGGCCGAGCCCCCTCGGCCACATCGACGATCGTCACGTCGAAGCCGTCGAACAGCTCGCGAATGTGGGCCTCGGCCTCCGCACCGGAGCGAGACGGCGCGAATCTGTAGTTGACCTCCACCGCGGCCGCATCCGGAATCACGTTGCCGGCCACCCCGCCGCTGACGCCGACGGCGTTCAGACCCTCGCGGAACACGAGCCCCTCGACCTCGACCTGGCGGGGCTCATACGACGCCAATGTCGCCAGGACGGGCGCCAAGGAGTGGATGGCGTTGTCGCCGACCCAGCTGCGCGCGGAATGGGCGCGCAGTCCGTGCGTTCGTATCTGTGCCCGCAGCGTTCCGTTGCAGCCGCCCTCGATCAGTGAATTGGTCGGTTCACCGAGAATGGCGAAGTCGCCTGCGAACAGCTCAGGAGAGTTTCTCGCCAGTCGTCCGAGGCCGTTCAGCTCGCTCGACACCTCTTCGTTGTCGTACCACATCCACGTGATGTCGACGGAGGGATCGGTCAGCTCGGCCGCGAGCTTGAGCTGCACCGCCACTCCGCCCTTCATGTCGACGGTTCCTCGCCCCCACAGGTACTCGCCGGGAGCACCGTGCGTCGAGCCCTCCGGCAGGGTCTCGTATCGGGTCGGCAGGTTGTCATTGATGGGCACCGTGTCGATGTGTCCGGCGATCACGACGCGCGAGGCGCGGCCCAGGTCGGTTCTCGCGACGACGGTGTCTCCATCTCGATGCAGCTCGAGGTGGCTGAACTCACCGAGGCTCGCGACGATCGCGTCGGCGATGGATGTCTCGCCGCCCGACACCGACGGCATGTCGCACAGCTGCTTCGTCAGGGCGATCGACGTGGCGCCGAGATCGAGGGGCGACGTCAGGGCGGTGGCAGAATCCGTCATGCCGCCAAGCCTAGATGCCGACGTCGCACACAGCTGGCGACGACGACGGACTCGATAGGCTCAGCGTATGAGTTCTGAGACATTTGCCAGCCCCGCGACGCCCGAATTCGCCTGGGCGACCGGTCTTGCCACGGTGTCGGGCGGCGGAGTCGTTCTCGACACCTGGTACCTGAGCCCCGCCCTCGGACGAGCACCCGAAGGCAGAGACCCGCACCTCGCGGACGCGTCGCTCGACGCCCACGCCCAGCCGGATGCCCGGCGCAACGTCACGGTCGAGGTCGTCACCACCGAGATCGATCTGCGCGAGCCCCCGGCCTCGACCCCGGATGCATACCTGCGGCTCCACCTCCTGTCGCACCTTCTCGTGCGCCCCAACACCATCAACCTCGACGGCATCTTCGGGCATCTCCCGATCGTGGTGTGGACGAATGCCGGCCCCGTGCATCCAGACGACTTCACCCGTCTCCGCCCATCGCTTCAACGGCACGGTATCGCGAGCACCGGCATCGACAAGTTCCCTCGCCTGCTCGACTACGTCAGCCCGGTCGGGGTGCGCATCGCCGACGCCTCTCGCGTGCGCCTCGGCGCCCACCTCGCCCCCGGCACCACGGTCATGCACGAGGGCTTCGTGAACTTCAATGCGGGCACGATCGGCACCTCCATGGTCGAGGGCCGGATCTCGCAGGGCGTCGTGGTCGGCGACGGTTCCGACATCGGCGGCGGCGCATCGATCATGGGCACCCTGTCCGGAGGAGGAACCCAGCGGGTCTCCATCGGTGCTCGTGCCCTTCTCGGCGCCAACTCCGGAATCGGCATCTCCATCGGCGACGACTCGGTCGTCGAAGCGGGTCTCTACGTGACCGCCGGCACCAAGGTGGTCATCGTCGACTCGGCCCCCACTGCGGATGGCGTGCGACGCACCGCGAAGGCCGTCGAACTCTCCGGGATTCCGAACCTGCTGTTCCGTCGCAACTCGCTCACGGGCGCGGTCGAGGTGCTGCCCCGCACGGGCACCGGCATCGAACTCAACGCCATGCTGCACGCCTGAGCCGACTCGCTCTTCCCGCCGACTCCCGATCAAAGGACACGTTCATGACCCCCTCCGACAGCACACCCATCACAACCGAACAACTCGCGCGCTACTTCGATCACACGCTGCTGAAGCCGGAGGCCACGGCCGCCGACGTCGCGACCCTCATCACGGAGGCCGACGATCTGTGGGCGTACTCCGTCTGCGTCTCTCCGTCGATGCTGCCCCTGGAACTGCCGCAGGGCTCGTCGCTCAAGATCGCCGTCGTCTGCGGCTTCCCCTCCGGCAAGCACCACTCCTCGATCAAGGCCGCCGAGGCCGCTCTCTCGGTAGAGCAGGGCGCCGACGAGGTCGACATGGTGATCGACGTCGGTGCGGCCAAAGCCGGTGCATTCGACCGCGTCGAGGCCGACATCGCCGCCGTCCGCGCCGTGATCCCAGCCCCCCGCATCCTGAAGGTGATCATCGAGTCGGCGGCGCTGACCGACGATGAGATCGTGTCTGCCTGCCTCGCGGCGCAGAACGCAGGCGCGGACTTCGTGAAGACCTCCACGGGCTTCCACCCGAGCGGCGGCGCCACGGTGCACGCCGTGCGGCTCATGGCCGAGACCGTCGGCGCACGTCTGGGCGTCAAGGCATCCGGCGGCATCCGCAGCTACGACGACGCCGTGGCCATGATCGAGGCCGGCGCCACCCGTCTGGGCGTCTCGAGCTCGCGTCAGGTACTCTCCGGCGCACCGGCGACCGGAGACGGCGGCTACTAGAGCCGCCGTCCGCGCGGTCGGCCGGTCCTAGCGGCCTGAAGGCAGGTCGCGGGCCGCGTGGCCTAAGTACAGCTGCTGAGGGCGGCCGATCTTCGTCTGCGGATCGGTCGTCATCTCGCGCCAGTGGGCGATCCACCCCGGCAGTCGACCGATGGCGAAGAGCACCGTGAACATGCGGGTGGGAAAGCCCATCGCCTTGTAGATGACGCCCGTGTAGAAGTCGACGTTGGGGTACAGGCGACGCTCCTTGAAGTAGTCGTCTGCGAGTGCGATCTGCTCCAGTTCCTTGGCGATCTCGAGCAGGTCGTCGTGAACTCCGAGCGCCTCGAGCACCTCGTCGGCGCTCTCTTTCACGAGCTTGGCGCGTGGGTCGTAGTTCTTGTAGACGCGGTGGCCGAAGCCCATCAGCTTCACGCCGGCCTCTTTGTTCTTGACGCGCTCCACGTACTTCGCGACGCCCTCCCCCGATGCCTGGATGTCGCCCAGCATGCTCAGGACGGCCTCGTTGGCGCCGCCGTGCAGCGGACCGAAGAGGGCGTTGATGCCGGCCGAGATCGACGCGAACATGTTGGCCTGGGTCGAACCGACCAGGCGCACGGTCGACGTCGACGCGTTCTGCTCGTGATCGGCGTGGAGGATGAGCAGCCGCTCGAGCGCGCTCGACACGACGGGGTTCACCTCGTAGGGCTCGGCCATGGTGCCGAAGTTGAGGCGCAAGAAGTTGTCGACGAAGCTCAGCGTGTTGTCGGGATAGAGGAACGCCTGCCCGACGCTCTTCTTGTGCGCGTACGCAGCCATGACCGGCATCTTCGCGAGAAGTCTCAGCGTCGAGATCTCGACGTGCTCGGGGTTGGTGGGATCGAGCGAGTCCTGGTAGTACGTCGACAGGGCGGACACGCCGCTCGAGAGTACCGACATGGGGTGAGCCTGGTGCGGCAGCCCGTCGAAGAAGCGCTTGAGATCCTCGTGCAGCAGCGTATGCCGACGGATGCGTCGATCGAAGTCTTCGAGTTCGCTCTCGGTGGGAATCTCGCCGTAGATCAGAAGCCATGAGACCTCGAGGAAGCTGAGCCCCTTCGCCACCTGCTCGATCGGGTATCCGCGATAGCGCAGAATGCCCTGGTCTCCATCGATGTACGTGATGTTCGACTTGGTGGCGGCCGTATTGACGAACCCGTAGTCGAGGGTCGTCATTCCGGTCTGCTTGGTGAAGGTCGACAGGTCGATGGACGATGCCCCGTCGACGCTCTCGAGGATGGGGAACTCGGCGGTGCCTCCCGGGTACGAGAGTGTCGCCTTTCCCGGTTCTACTGCTTCGGGTTCTGATGCTGATGTGTGCTGCCCGACGTCGGTCACGGCGCCTCCTGACGAGTGTTCCTGCCTGATGGTAAGTGGCGGGACGCTAGACGCAGGATGTGTGACCCCGGACCGCGTTGACCCTCCTACAGCCTAGGGCGAAATGAGGGCAACCATGACATCCGCCCGCAACCGACGGGTCTCATTGGAGGGTGCCGACAACGCGAGACGTCAGGAAAGACGCGTGACGGCGGCCGCGATCCGTTCATCTGTAGCGGTGAGCGAGACCCTGACGTGCTGCGGGTAGTGATCACCGTAGAAGGGGCCGGGACCGGCCAGAATGCCCCGTTCCGCGAGTTCTGCGATGGTCGTCCAGGCGTCGACGCCCTTCGTGCCCCAGAGGTAGAGACCGGCCTCGCTGCGATCGATACGAAGCCCGAACTGCTCGAGGGCGGGTCGCAGCGCGTCGCGTCGCGCCCGGTAGAGACCCTTCTGCGCGGCGACATGCTCGTCGTCGGCGAGTGCGACCACCATCGCGGCCTGCACGGGAGCGGGGGGAATCATGCCGGCGTGCTTTCGCACGGTCAGGAGGCGCTCGATCAGAGAGCTGTCACCCGCCACGAAGGCCGCCCGGTACCCGGCGAGATTCGACTGCTTGCTGAGCGAATACACCGCCAGCAGGCCGGTGCGATCTCCCCCGGTCACCCGGGGGTCGAGCACGCTCGGAACGGGCTCGTCGCTCCAGGGACCGTCCCAGCCGAGCTCGGCGTAGCATTCGTCGCTCGCCACGATCGCACCGAGCTCGCGCGCGCGGGCCACCGCACGACGTAGGTCTGCGACATCCAGAACCGAACCGTCGGGATTGCCGGGCGAGTTCAGCCAGACGAGGCGCGTGTTCTCCGGCCAGTCGGCCGGGTCGTCGGATGCGATGGGCAAGGCACCCGCAATCGCGGCGCCGACGGCGTAGGTAGGGTAAGCGGCCCGGGGGTGCACGACGACATCGCCGTCGCCGAGACCGAGCATAAAAGGCAACCACGCGACGAGTTCCTTCGACCCGATGGTGGGCAACACCTCGTCGTCGCGCACGTCCGGCACAGCGCGACGGCGATGGAACCAGCCGGCGACCGCCGATCTGAGCGCCGGTGTCCCGGCCGTCTGCGGATACGCGTGCGCATCCGTCGCCGATGCGAGCGCCTCTCGAACGAGCCGTGGCGTCTCATCGACAGGCGAACCGATCGACAGGTCGACGATTCCGTCGGGGTGTCGACGCGCGATGTCGGCATAAGGCCTCATCGCGTCCCACGGGTAGTCGGGAAGAGCCGCGAGGGCCACTTACTTCTCGCCGTGCGACTGCGGAGGCAGAGCCGAGATGACGGGGTGATCCTTGGCGATCACGCCGACCTTTGCAGCGCCGCCGGGAGAACCGATGTCGTCGAAGAATTCGACGTTGGCCTTGTAGTAGTCGGCCCATTCCTCAGGCAGATCGTCTTCGTAGTAGATGGCCTCGACGGGGCAGACAGGCTCGCATGCACCACAGTCGACGCATTCATCGGGGTGGATGTAGAGCGAGCGTTCGCCCTCGTAAATGCAGTCGACCGGACATTCGTCGATACAGGCCCGGTCTTTGACGTCGACACAGGGCAGGGCGATGACGTAGGTCACAGTGCGTTCGTTCCCTTCATGCCGCACAGGAGATGGTGCGACTGGACAAGTCTAATTCTTCGAAAAGCGGGGCCATGCGAGTACCAGCAGTGCGATGACCGTGGGGGCGAAGGTCCAGATGACCCCGAGCACGTTTCCGGGCACGAGAATCGAGCCTCCCGCGCTGGGCTGGGAGAGCAGGAAGATGGTCACGACGATGCCGAATGCGGCGAGGATCGCGGTGGTACGCGTGCGCAGAACCAGGCGCAGCCCGACGAGCAGGAGCGTGACTGCGAGAAGCGCGATGATGATGCCGACCGGCAGGGCGAACCCCGCGACGATCGTCCACGTCGATTGACTGACGGCCGTGCCCATGACGCCGAACAGCACGCCCAGGCCCAGGCCGACGACCCACGACACGGCGCGCGACGACAGCGCCTCAGGGGATGCCGCCCGGAGCGGCTCTCTCGTCTCGTCGATCACCACCCCAGACTATCTGGCAGCGGAGCTGCGCCGACCCCCCACCACTCGTCGCTATCATGTTCGATACCCACCCGGAGGGAATGATCCCGTGCCCAACCGATCCACCCGAACGGCCGCGACCAGCGGCAGAGAATCGGTCGACGTCGTCGGTCTCGCGGCGAAGAGCAAGCGCGACCTCGTCGTCGACCTGGCGCGGGTGTTCTGCGTCTTCGCCGTCGTCACGATGCACTCGCTGATGGTGGGCCTCTACCGCGATGGCGACGCGATCGGTCAGATCAATCCGCTGCAGACGCAGAGCTGGTTCGCTCTCGCCACGTGGGTCGGCCAGATCATGCCTCTCTTCTTCGTCGTCGGGGGCTTTGCGGGCGCCGTCTCCTGGCGGAGCGCCATGCGGCGCGGCACGACGCCCGGTGAGTTCCTCCGGACACGCCTCGTTCGCCTGCTCAGGCCCGCACTACCGCTCCTCGTGTTCCTGACGGTCGTCCTCTGGGTTCTCGTGCTCTGCGGCGTCGACCGAGGAGTCGTCGACATCGTCGCGGCCGGCGTCGGCATGCCGCTGTGGTTCCTGGCGGCGTTCATCTCCTGTCAGGCCTTTCTCCCGATCGTGCATCGCTGGCACGTCTCGCGCCCCGGCTCGACGATCGCCACACTCGTCGCGCTGTCCGTCATCGTGGATGCCGCACGCATCCTCAGCGGCATTCAGGAGATCGGTCTCCTCAACCTCGTCTTCGTCTGGCTTGCCGTGCAGCAGCTCGGATTCTTCTACGCCGACGGATGGTTCGCGCGGCGAGCGCGCTGGCAACTCGCCGCGGGGGCGGTCGCGAGTTACACGCTCCTCGCCGTGCTCACCTATGCGCTCGACATCTATCCGGTCGACATGCTCACGAACCTCAACCCCGCGACCGTGCCCCTGATTCTGCTGGGCGTCGCACAGGTCTGCATCCTTCATCTGCTGTACCCGCTTCTGCGGGTGGCCATGACACTCAAGCCGGTGCTGATCGCGACGTTCTTCGTCGGCAGCAGGGCGATGACCATCTACCTATGGCATCTGCCCATCATCGTGGCGCTCAGTGGTGGACTGTTCCTCAGCGGCTGGGTCGACAGCGTGCCGGGAAGCGGCGCATGGTGGGCGACCCGTCCATTCTTCGTCGTGGCCGTCTGGCTGATCCTCGGAGCGCTGAGCCTGGCCGTCGTGCGCTGGGAGCGCCCGGCGAACGCCGCGCTCGAAGGGCTGCGCGACCCCGGTACGGTGCGCATCCGGGTGGCCGCTCTTCTCGCGTTCGCCGTGTTCGTGGCCGAGATCCAGTGGGGGTGGAGTCTGCTGCTTCTGACGCTGACCGCGGCGGTGATCGCCGTTGCTCTTCGTCTAGTGACGCCGGGTCGTGAAGTCACTGTGAACGCTCAGCCGAGCTAACTGGACAGTACGACACCGCTGGGTTACAGTCAGTTTTGGTAAGGCAAGCCTTACCGAACGTACGAGACGACCAGCGTGGGCCGCCTCTCTGCCCCGGCGCCACCCTGCGCCGCCTCACCCGAAGGCTCTACCGTGCTCGCGAACTTTCTCATCGGCCTGCGCGAAGGACTCGAAGCCGCCCTGGTCGTCGGAATCCTCATCGCGTACGTCGTCAAGATCAAACGACGCGACGTACTGAAACGCATCTGGCTCGGCGTCGCTCTCGCGATCCTCGTCGCGCTGTCTCTCGGTGCGATCCTGACATTCGGCACCTACGGACTCTCGTTCGAGGCGCAGGAGGCGATCGGCGGATCACTCTCGATCGTCGCCACCATCTTCGTCACCTGGATGGTCTTCTGGATGCTTCGCACGTCGAAGAACCTCAAGCACCACCTGCAGAATGACGTCGACCAGCATCTCGCGGGTGCCGGATGGGGGCTCGTCCTGGTCGCGTTCCTGGCCGTCGGCCGAGAGGGAATCGAGACGGCCCTGTTCATCTGGGCCGCGGTGCAGGCGACGGGATCGACCACTCTGCCGCTGATCGGGGCCGCCCTCGGAATCGTGGTCGCTGTCATCCTCGGCTGGCTCATCAATCGCGGTCTGGTGCGCATCAACCTGGCGAAGTTCTTCGCCTGGTCGGGCGCCGTCCTCATCGTCGTGGCCGCCGGGGTCCTGTCGTACGGTGTGCACGATCTGCAGGAGGCCGGGATCCTGCCCGGCCTGAACAACCTCGCCTTCGACGTATCCGCCGCCATTCCGCCCGACAGCTGGTACGGAACGCTCCTCAAGGGCACCGTCAACTTCTCTCCGGCTACGACGTGGCTCGAAGCTGCCGCCTGGACCCTCTACGTGGTTCCGACGATGACGATCTTCCTTCGCGCGGTGGTCCGCAAGACGCCCGCACCCCAGACGAGCACGTCCGACAGCAGCACAGCACGTTCAACCCCCCAAGGAGCCCGGTGAAAGCCAGAGCAGTAATCACGACGATCGGCGCCGCAGCGACCCTGCTGGCACTCACAGGTTGCGTGCCCAACGCCACATCGTCGGACGCGGCCGCCATCTCGGTCGACTCCAGCGCTGACGCGTGCTCGGTCAGCAAGAACACGGCATCGAGCGGGACCCTGCGCTTCAAGGTCACGAACTCGGGCGACAAGGTCACCGAGTTCTACCTGCTCGCCGACGACGGCCTGCGCATCATCGGCGAGGTCGAGAACGTCGGCCCCGGGATCTCGCGCGACCTCGTCGTGCAGGCACAGCCCGGCGACTACTTCACCGTCTGCAAGCCCGGAATGATCGGAGACGGCGTCGGCAACGCCGCCTTCTCGGTCACGGGCGACAAGGTGAAGCTCGCGGGCGACGAGCAGGAACAGGTCGACGCGGCAGCCACAAACTACGTCGCCTACATCAAAGACCAGGTCGCTCAACTCGTGACCGGCACCGACACGTTCCTCGCTGCGTACAAGGCCGGCGACGACGCTACAGCGCGCGCCACCTACGCCACCACCCGAGCGAATTACGAGCGCATCGAGCCCGTCGCCGAGTCGTTCGGAGACCTCGATCCCGAGATCGACTTCCGCGAGGCCGACGTCGCGCCCGATAAGGAGTGGACGGGGTGGCACCGTATCGAGAAGGATCTCTTCCCGCCGGCGGCAGCCGAGAACGGCGGCGTCGAGTACGTCGCTCTGACGGCCGACCAGCGCAACTACTACGCCGACAAGCTCGCCGAGAACACCCAGCAGCTCTATGACGCCGTTCACGCGAGCGACTACACGGTGTCGATCGACGCCATCTCCAACGGAGCGATCGGCCTGCTCGAAGAAGTCGCCAGCGGCAAGATCACGGGTGAAGAGGAGATCTGGTCGCACACGGATCTCTGGGACTTCCAGGCCAACCTCGAAGGCGCACGCGTGGCGTATGAGGGCGTACGCGACATCGTCGAGTCGAAGGACCCGGAACTCGTGACGACACTCGACACGCGGTTCAGCGACCTCGAGAAGCAGCTCTCCTCGTACGGCAGCCTCGACAATGGCTTCGTCTACTACAACGAGCTCACCCCGGCACAGGTCAAGGAACTCGCCGACGGCGTCAACGCGCTCAGCGAGCCGCTCAGCAAGCTCACCGCGACCCTCGTCGGCTGACTCCCATGACAGACGAGCGCTCCGCCGAGGAGCAGGTGCCGGTCACCCCGCAGAAACTCTCTCGTCGAGGGCTTCTCGGGCTGGCGGGCGCCGGCGTCGTGGGTCTGGGCGTGGGCGTGGCGGGCGACCGCGGAATCATTGCCGCGTCTGCGGCCACCACGACCGGAGCGACGAGCGCGTCCACCGCGGCGTACCCCTTCCATGGCACGCACCAGTCCGGAATCGTCACCCCTGCGCAAGACCGCCTTCACTTTGCGGCGTTCGACATGTCGTCGACCGCCTCCAGGTCCGATCTCATAGAGCTCCTTCAAGACTGGAGTGCGGCGGCCGCACAGATGTGCGCGGGTAAGCCCGTAGGCGAGTACGGCGCGGTCGACGGTCCGTACGATGCTCCGCCGGAGGACACGGGCGAGGCGCTCGATCTGCCCACCGGCGGACTCACCATCACCTTCGGTTTCGGCCCCACGCTGTTCGTCGACGGGTCAGGAGCCGATCGCTTCGGCATCGCGTCGCAGCAACCGGCCGAGCTGCGCGAGCTGCCGCATTTTCCCGCGGACGATCTCGATCCGCAGAAAACGGGTGGAGATCTCTGCATCCAGGCCTGTTCCGACGACCCGCAGATCGCGGTGCACGCCATCCGCAATCTGTCGCGCATCGCCTTCGGCCGCGCCAGCCTGCGCTGGTCGCAGCTCGGATTCGGTCGGACGTCGTCGACCAGTACGTCGCAGGTGACACCCCGCAACCTGTTCGGCTTCAAGGACGGAACCGCCAACATCAAGGCGGAGCAGCTCGGCAAGGTGATGAACTCCGTGTGGGTTCCCGCCTCGGCGACGCCCGCCTGGCTGGCCGGTGGCTCCTACCTGGTCGCCCGGCGCATCCGCATGACGATCGAGACGTGGGACAGGACGGCGCTCAGCGAGCAGGAACGCATCATCGGTCGCACCAAGGGTGCGGGCGCACCGCTGTCGGGGGGAACGGAGTTCACCGCTCCCGACTTCGCCGTGCTCGGCAGAGCCGACAAGCCGCTCATCGACGCCGATTCGCACGTGCGTCTCGCGCATCCGGAATCGAATAGCGGAACCGAGATCCTCAGACGGGGATACAACTTCGTCGACGGCAACGACAATCTCGGCCGCCTCGACGCCGGCCTCTTCTTCATCAGTTACCAGCGCTCCCCCGCTCAGTTCATCGACATTCAGATGAACCTGGCGAAGAACGACCTCATGAACGAGTACATCAGGCACGTGGGGTCGGGTCTCTTCGCCGTTCCCCCGGGGGCGCGACAGGGCTCGTACGTCGGAGCCGGGCTCTTCGCCTAGAAGACCGCCCGGTCATGGTCCGCAACGACGAAGCGGGGCAACGGAGACGAACTCCGTTGCCCCGCTTCGTCGTGAAGAGCTAGTTCTTGCCCTGGTTGGCGCGCTTGAGGTTCGCCGTGGCACGGGCACGGGAATTCGCGTCGAGCTCGACCTTGCGGATGCGCACGAACTCGGGCGTGACCTCGACGCACTCGTCTTCGCGGGCGAACTCGAGGCTCTCTTCGAGGGTGAGCTTGCGTGACGGGGTCATGCGCTCGAACGTGTCAGACGTCGACTGGCGCATGTTCGTGAGCTGCTTCTCTTTGGTGATGTTCACGTCCATGTCGTCGGCGCGCGAGTTCTCGCCGATGACCATGCCCTCGTAGACCTCCTGAGTCGGCTCGACGAAGAAGCTCATGCGCTCCTGCAGGTTGACGAGCGAGAAGGGCGTGACGACTCCTGCGCGGTCGGCGACGATCGAGCCGTTGTTGCGGGTGACGATCGGGCCGGTCCAGGGGCCATAGCCGTGCGAGATGGCGTTGGCGATGCCGGTGCCGCGGGTCGTGGTCAGGAACTCGGTGCGGAAGCCGATGAGGCCGCGCGACGGAACGATGAACTCCATGCGCACCCAGCCGGTGCCGTGGTTCGACATGCCGTCCATGACGCCCTTGCGAGCGGCGAGGAGCTGCGTGATCGCACCGAGGTACTCTTCCGGCGCGTCGATGGTGAGGTGCTCCATCGGCTCGTAGGTCTTGCCGTCGACCTGCTTGGTGACGACCTGCGGCTTGCCCACGGTGAGCTCGTAGCCTTCGCGACGCATCTGCTCGACCAGGATGGCAAGGGCGAGTTCTCCACGACCCTGCACCTCCCACGCGGCGGGGTTTCCGATATCGACGATCTTGAGCGAGACGTTACCGACGAGCTCGCGGTCGAGGCGGTCCTTCACCATACGCGCGGTGAGTTTGTGTCCCTTGACCTTGCCGACGAGGGGCGAGGTGTTGGTTCCGATGGTCATCGAGATGGCCGGGTCGTCGACCGTGATAGTCGGCAGGGGGCGAACGTCTTCGGGGTCGGCGAGCGTTTCGCCGATGGTGATCTCCTCGATGCCGGCGACGGCGACGATGTCGCCGGGGCCCGCGCTGTCGACGGGGTAGCGCGTGAGCGCCTTCGTCATCAGCAGTTCGGTGAGTTTGACGTTCTGAACGGAGCCGTCGTGACGGACCCAGGCGACCTGCTGGCCCTTCTTGATGTTGCCGTTGAAGATGCGCAGCAGAGCGAGGCGGCCGAGGAACGGCGAGGCGTCGAGGTTCGTGACGTGCGCCTGCAGGGGGTGCTCGTCGTCGTACTTCGGGGCGGGCACGTGAGTGAGGATCGCTTCGAACAGCGGCTCGAGATCGTCGTTGTCGGGCAGCTCGCCATTGGCAGGCTTGTTCGTGCTGGCGGCACCGTTACGACCCGAGGCGTACACGACGGGAACGTCGAGGATGGCGTCGAGGTCGAGGTCGGGAACATCGTCGGCCATGTCGCTGGCGAGGCCGAGGAGCAGGTCCTGGCTCTCGGCCACGACCTCGTCGATGCGCGCGTCGGGGCGGTCGGTCTTGTTGACGAGCAGAATGACCGGGAGCTTCGCCTCGAGGGCCTTGCGCAGCACGAAACGCGTCTGCGGAAGCGGGCCCTCACTGGCGTCGACGAGCAGAACGACGCCGTCGACCATGGACAGGCCGCGCTCGACCTCGCCACCGAAGTCGGCGTGACCCGGGGTGTCGATGACGTTGATGACGATCGGGCCACCGGCACCGTGCTCAGCCGCGTGAATACCGTTGTACGTGACAGCGGTGTTCTTCGCGAGGATCGTGATGCCCTTTTCGCGCTCGAGGTCGTTCGAGTCCATCATGCGGTCGTCGCCCTCGAAGTGGGCATCGAACGAGTTGGTCTGCTTGAGCATGGCGTCGACGAGAGTCGTCTTGCCGTGGTCGACGTGGGCGACGATTGCGACGTTGCGCAGGTCGGCGCGGGTGGCTTCAGCCATGGAGAAAGTCCTTGAGGATCGGGATGAACCCGAATCGTGACGGGCTCTTATTAGCGTGGGATATCGGGCGACAACGCCCTGAACGGCTAGATGCCCAGGGGTATGTTGGCCCCGGGAATTGCATCAAGCAACTCTTTAGTATATTCCTCACGCGGGTTATCGAACACCTCGTCTGTTGCAGCGGCCTCGACGATGCGCCCCGACTTCATCACGCTGACGTTGTCTGCGATGACTCGCACCACGGCCAGGTCATGTGTGATGAAGAGGTAGGTGAGCCCCAGCTCCGACTGCAGATCGGTGAGCAGCTGCAGAATCTGCGCCTGCACGAGCACGTCGAGAGCCGAGACGGCCTCGTCGAGCACGACGATCTCGGGCTTGAGTGCCAGGGCGCGCGCGATGGCGACACGCTGGCGCTGCCCACCGGACAGCTCGTTCGGGTAGCGCGTGACGAGCGACTTCGGCAGGGCGACCTGGTCGAGCAGCTCGTTCACCCTGGCGCGTCGCGACGTGGAGTCGCCCACCTTGAACACGCTCAGAGGCTCCGAGATCGTGTTGCCGATGTTGCGCAGCGGGTCGAGGGAACCGTACGGGTCTTGGAACACCGGCTGCATCTTGCGGCGCAGAGCCAGGAGGCTCTTGCCCTTCAGCGGCGCCGTGTCCGTGCCGTCGATGCGGATCTCGCCGCTCGTGGCGTCCTCGAGCCTCAGCAGGAGCTTCGCGACGGTGGACTTGCCCGAACCGGACTCCCCCACCAGCGCCATCGTCGTGCCACGCTCGATCTCGAAGCTGACACCGTCGACGGCCTTGAGGGTCGATGCCGACCCTTTGCCACCACGGATCTTGTAGACCTTGGTGAGATCCTTGACGGCAATGGCTGCCGTCGTGTCCGCCGTCGCAGCGTGCGCCTCGTGCCGCGACTCCGCCGCGGCGATGAGGTCGACACCCTCGGTCACGCGGGTGGCCTCGTAGCCGAGGTCTTCGAGCGGCTTCGAGGCGGACTGGATCCGACGAGAGGCGAGGCTCGGCGCCGCGGCAACGAGACGCTGGGTGTAGGGATGCATCGGGTTCTGCAGGATCTCCCGAGAGGGACCCGACTCGACGACCTTGCCCTTGTACATGACGACGAGCTGCTCTGCGCGCTCTGCCGCGAGTCCCAGGTCGTGCGTGATGAACACGAGTGCCGTGCCCGACTCGCGGGTGAGCTTCTCGAGGTGGTCGAGAATGCGTCGCTGCACCGTGACGTCGAGTGCTGACGTGGGCTCGTCGGCGATCAGCAGCTTGGGGTTCGAGCTGAGGCCCATTCCGATGAGCACGCGCTGACGCATACCGCCCGAGAACTGGTGCGGGAACTGCTTCAGGCGCTTGTCGGCGTCTGAGAGCCCGGCTTCGGTCAGAACCTGGATAGCGCGCTTCTTGACGTCTTGTTTGCCGGTGGCGATACCGTTCGCACGGATCGCCTCCTCCACCTGGAAGCCGACGCTCCAGACGGGGTTGAGGTTCGACATGGGGTCCTGGGGAACGAAGCCGATCTTGCGGCCGCGAATCTCCTCCATCTGCTTCTCGTCGAGGGCGGCGATGTTGCGCCCCTCGAAGAGGATCTCTCCACCGGTGATCCGGCCCGAACCGGGCAGCAGGTTGATGATGGCGTGGGCTGTCGTGGACTTGCCCGATCCCGACTCCCCCACGATGGCCAGAGTCTGGCCGGGCATGAGCGTGATGTTCACGCCGTCGACGGCGGTCACCATGCCGCGCTGTGTCTGGAAACCGACCTGCAGATCTTTGATCTCGAGCAGAGGCGTGACGGCTCGGCCGTCGATAGGGGCTGCGGATGCGTCGGTGGCGATCATCGGAGCGCCCTCGCTTTCGGGTCGAGTGCGTCTCTCACGACTTCACCCATGAGGATGAAGCTGAAGACCGTGACGGAGAGGGCGAGCGACGGCCAGATCAGGGTCTGCGGGTGAACCCGGATGTCGCGCTGCGCCTGGTTGATGTCGTTGCCCCAGGACATGATGCTTCCACCGAGTCCCACGCCGAGGAACGACAGCGTCGCCTCCGCGACGATCGCACCGGCGAGCGAGATCGTGGTGATGGCGATCACGGGTGCAATGGAGTTCGGCAGCACGTGCTGGAAGAGGATCTTCATGCGCGAGACGCCGAGTGCTTCAGAGGCGGTGATGTAGTCGGCCTGCTTGACCCTGAGGATCTCGGCACGCAGCACCCTGGCCGTGGAGGGCCAGGCGAACAGACCGATCGCGAGCGAGATCGTCCAGATGCTGCGGTACTGCGACAGCACGCTCATGATCACGACCGCGGCGAGGATGTAGGGGATCGAGAAGAAGATGTCGCCGATTCGGGAGAGGGTCGCGTCGACCCAGCCTCCGAAGAACCCTGCGAACGCGCCGAATGCAACGCCGAGGACGGTCGTGAGCAGGATGACGATCAGACCGACCGAGATGGAGGTCGACGTGCCGTAGATGATGCGCGCGTAGACGTCGCAGCCCTGCTTCGTGAAGCCGAGGAGGTGACCCGCGGACGGATCGCCGTTGCTGTCACCCAGAGCACACGCCTCGGTGAGCGGGTTGATGGGCGAGAAGAGCGACGGAAGGAGGGCCACGGCGATGATCAGGAGGATCAGGGCACCGGAGATCCAGAAGATCGGCCGACGGCGGGCGTCCCTCCAGGCGTCGATCCAGAGGTTGGACGGCTTCTCGTCGACCTTGACGGCGTCGATGGCGACCAGGGGCGTTTCCTCGAGAGGCGCAACGAAGTGCGTCGTCGAGCGTGGTGTGTTATTTGACAAGGCGGATCCTTGGATCGAGCAGGCCATACAAGAGGTCTACGACAAGATTGACGACGAGGTAGAGCAGCACCATCACGGTGACGAACGACACGACGGTCGGTCCCTCGCCTCGGATGATCGCCTGGTACAAGGTGTTTCCGACGCCGGGAACGTTGAAGATTCCCTCCGTCACCGTCGCACCGACCAGAAGCACGCCAAAGTCCGTGGCGAGGAAGGTGACGACGGGAATGAGTGAGTTGCGCAGGATGTGCACGGGCACGATGCGTCGGCGGCTCAGGCCCTTGCTGTAGGCCGTCCGCACGAAGTCGAGTCCGCTCGTCTCGATCACCGATGACCGAGTGAGTCGCACGATCTGCGCGAAGCTGACGCTGGCGAGCACGAGGGCCGGCATGATCAGATCCTGGATTGGAGCTCCGGAACCGACCGTTGTTCTCGCCAAGCCCAACTGCACACCGAAGACGTACTGCGCCACGTAGGCGATCACGAAGATGGGCAGCGAGATCAGGATGAGGCTGACGACGAGAGCGCTCGAGTCGAACAGCTTTCCCTTGCGGAGGCCCGAGTAGAGTCCCACGACGATTCCGGCGATGGACTGGAACAGAAGCGCGAGGATCGCCAGCCGAATCGTGACCGGGAACGTACGGGCCAGGATCTGCGTGACCGGCTCGCCCGAGAATGAGATGCCGAAGTCTCCGCGGAAGATGCCGCCGATGTAGATGAAGTACTGCACGATGAACGGCTGGTCGAGGTGGTACTGCTGGCGCAGCTGCTCGATGACCGCGGGGTTCGGCGTCTTGTCGCCGAAGAGGGCGACGATGGGGTCGCCCGGCATGGCGAACACCATGAAGTAGATGAGGAAGGTCGTCCCGAAGAAGACGGGGATCGCCTGAAGAACGCGTCTGAAAATATATCCGGCCATGGTCTGGTCACATCACCGGTTCGGGCTTGTTGCACATTCGAGTGGAAACACCTATCTCTTACTTGGCCGCACGCGCTGGGAATACCTTACAGAGCGCATGTGTGGGGCGGCAGCGAGAGTCGCTGCCGCCCCACAGACGAGGATGCTATGAGTTAGCCCTTGGTGATCTCGGAGTACAGCGGAACGGAGTTCCAACCGAAGGTCACGTTCGACACCTCGGTGCCGTAGCCACCGGTGACGTTCGAGTACCACAGCGGGATCGCCGGCAGATCCTTCAGCAGGATCTCCTGAGCGTCCTGGAAGTCCTTGTTCGCCGTGTCGACGTCGGTCTCCGAGGAGCCCTTCGCCAGCAGTGCGTCGAAGTCCGGGTTCGAGTAGTCACCGTCGTTGGAGCCAGCGTTCGTGGCATAGATCGGTCCGAGGAAGTTGAACAGACCCGGGTAGTCGGCCTGCCATCCGGTGCGGAACGCCGTCTGGATGCTGCGGTCGGTGATAGCCGTGCGCACCTGGGCGAACGTCGGCGACGGAGCGCCCGATGCGTCGATGCCCAGGGTGTTCTTCAGGCTGTTCGCCACTGCGTCGACCCAGCCCTGGTGGCCACCGTCGGAGTTGTACGCGATCTGGAAGGTACCGCTCCACGGCGAGATCTTGTCGGCCTCGGCCCACAGCTTCTTGGCCTCGTCGGGGTTGTACTTGAGTACGTCGGCACCGTCGAGCTTGTCGGACCATCCGTCGATGACCGGCGACGTGAAGTCGCTGGCCGGCGTACGGGTTCCCTCGAAGATCACCTTGGTGATCTCCTCGCGGTTGATGGCCATCGAGATCGCCTGCTTACGCAGCGTTCCCTCTTCGCCACCGAAGTGGGCGAGGCGCGACGGGATCGTGAACGACTGGAAGACGGCCGCCGGCTGGTTGACCGCACGGTCACCCAGGTCGGACTGGAACGTCTGGTAGGCGCTGTCCGGCACGGCGTCGAGGACGTCGAGGTTGCCGCCCTGCAGGTCGGAGTATGCGGCGTCCTGGGTGGCGTAGAACACGATGGTCACGCCGCCGTTCTTGGGAACGCGTCCACCTTGGTAGTCGGGGTTCACGACGAGGTCGATCTTCTCGTTGTGCTTCCAGGCACCCTCGCCGGCGAGCATGTAGGGACCGTTACCGATCGGGTTCTCACCGAACGCGGCCATGTCGGCGAACGCCGACTTGGGCAGCGGGAAGAACGCCGAGTAGCCGAGCCGCAGCGGGAAGTCGGACTTCGGGCTCGTGAGCGCGACCGTGAAGGTCGTGTCATCGACGACCGTGAGGCCGGTCAGTGGGCTGTCAGCGTCGTAGCTGAACCCCTGGATGTCCTCGAAGAAGTAGCTGGAGAGCTGCGCGTTCGAGAGAAGCGCGCCGTACTGCCATGCGTCGACGAAGGAGGCTGCGTCGACCGGGTCGCCGTTGGTGAACTTCAGGCCCGGCTTGATCTTGATGGTGTAGTTCTGAGCATCGGTGGTCTCGATGGACTCAGCGACGTCGTTGATGGGAGCGCCCTTGGCGTCGTAGTAGACCAGACCAGCGAAGATCTCGTCGAGGATCTTGCCGCCACCGACCTCGTTGGTGTTGGTGGGGATCAACGGGTTCTGCGGCTCCGAGCCGTTCGCCGTGATGATTGCGGAGTTGTTTCCGCCGGAGTTCGTGCTGGGCGTGTCTCCACCCGCCGAACAACCGGACAGCATAAGGGCGCTGGCCGCAGCGAGGGCGATAGCCCCGATGCCAATGCGTCTGATTTTCAATTTTCCTCCTGAGGACTTTCTTGGGCTACCGGATGCTCACTAGACGTTCTCGGAGGCACCCGAAAGGTGATCAGTCGCGTGGCTGACTACCCAGTACCCTAAAAGGGGGCTGGGATCCTGCCAAATCCATCAGGAAAAAGTTACACACTAGAAACGTGAAATCGGCATTCCTTGTGCCGCACGCACAATTTTCCCTCCGTATGGGCCAGCCCACGCAAGAAAGAGCACGTGTGTCTCAATCGATCCCCTCTCCCTGGCGTACGACGCGGCGACGACGGCTGACCTGGGAGATCGCGATCGTCCTCGGGCTGTCGCTCGGCGCATCCGCCGTGTACTCGATCGTGAGTATCGTGGCCAAGCTCACCGACGACACCCCTCTCGCGGATCAGTCGACAGCCCTGAACTCGGCGCTGAGTACGCGCGAGTGGCTCGACTTCACGTACCAGTCCCTCGCCATCCTGTTCGATCTGGTTCCGGTGATCCTCGTCTTCTACCTGCTGGCGATCTCGGGAACGAACCCGTTCCGAAGGATCGGCTTCGACCTGAAGTCCCCTGCTCGCGACTCGGCTCGGGGGCTTCTGCTCGTTCTCGTCATCGGAGTACCCGGAATAGCGCTCTACTTCATCGGCCGAGCCGTGGGCATCACCGTCAATGTGGTCCCGGCCCCTATCGACGCCTACTGGTGGACCGTGCCGGTGCTGATCGCCTCCGCCCTGAGGGCAGCCCTCACCGAGGAATTGATCGTCGTGGGCTACCTCTTCACCCGGCTCAAACAGCTCGGCTGGGGTCGGTGGCAGATCATCCTGTCGGCCGCGGTGCTGCGGGGCAGCTACCACCTCTATCAGGGCATCGGACCATTCTTCGGAAACGTCGTGATGGGAATCGTCTTCGGCTGGTGCTACACGCGCTGGGGCCGCACGATGCCGCTCGTCATCGCCCATTGGATCATCGACATCGCCTCGTTCGTGGGCTACGCCTGGGCCGTCTCGACTTTTCCGGACCTCTTCCGCCTGAGCTAGAGTCCGGGCGCCTTCGGTGCGTCGTCGTCATCCGGCTCCGCGACGTCGTCGTCACCGGTGGCTGCGACGGGCCTCCGCCGCGAGATGACCATCGCGGCGACTCCGAGCGCGAGAACCACGACAGCTCCACCACCGACCGCGGCGATGAGTCCCCAGTCCGCCGGCTGCCTGGTCGAGGTCGCCGTGGGCGCCTGACCTGGCTCATCGGTGAACAGCGGCGTGGGCGCCTCTGTCTGCTCCGGGTGAGGGGTGACCTGGATCTTCACCACGGCGAGGGCGGTGCCGTTCGACGACGAGAACTTGCAGACCATGCCGGAGTCGCCGACGGGAAACACGGTGCCCGACGCGACCGGAACGTCGACGATCATGCAGTCTCCCGCTGTGAGACCTGCGGGCACCACGGGTGCGAATTCGATCGGAGCTCCGCTCGCATCGGCGGCCTCGGCGGTGATCGTGCCGGGAAGGATTCCCGAGTCGGTGAAGTCGGCGCCCTCTATCTGTGCGTCGGTGAAATCAGCACCCTCGATGTTCGCTCCGGTGAAGTTCGCTGCCTGCAGCTTCGATCCCGACAGGTTCGCGCCGGCCAGGTTCGCGCCCATGAAAGCGGCCTGGCCCATGCTCACGCCGCCGAAGTCGACGCCCGCGCACTGGCTGCCGCCCGCCGGCGCACCGTCGGTGACCTGCTGCACGACGCATCCGCCCTCATCGAAGAAGACCTCGGCGTGTGCGGCCGTAGCGGGAACGGCGATCAGGGCGAAGGAACCCAGCGTCACCGCCGCCAGCATCGAAAATCGGCCGCGCTGAATCGCAAATCGTCTCGCCATGCTGAGAGGCTACCGCACGCGCGGAAACGGCCGGCTCTGCTACTCGAACGCCTCCGGCGGCGGGCACGAGCACACCAGGTTGCGATCACCCCACGCCTGATCGATGCGACGCACGGGCGGCCAGTACTTCGAGCGGATCAACGAACGCACCGGATAAACCGCAGTCTCGCGATCATACGGATGCATCCATTCGCCCTCGACGACGGACTGTGCCGTGTGCGGCGCGTTGTGCAGGGGGTTGTCGTCGGCGGGCCAGACACCCTCGGCGACCTGCATGGCCTCGCCCTTGATGGCGATCATCGCGTCGATGAAGCGATCGATCTCGGTGAGGTCTTCGCTCTCGGTCGGTTCGACCATCAGCGTTCCCGCGACGGGGAAGCTCATCGTCGGGGCGTGGAATCCATAATCGATCAGTCGCTTGGCGACGTCGTCGACCGAGACGCCGGTCGATGCCGTCAGAGGCCGGATATCGATGATGCACTCATGCGCGACGAGACCGTTGTCGCCCGCGTAGAGCACCGGAAAGTGCTCGGAGAGCCGTGCGGCGACGTAGTTGGCCGAGAGCACGGCCGCACCCGTCGCATCCGCGAGGCCCTGCGAGCCCATCATGCGCACGTACGACCAGCTGATCGGCAGGATGCTCGGGCTGCCGTACGGCGCGGCCGAGATCGGCCCACCGCCGTGTACGACGGTGCCACCACCGGCGAGCGGATGCGACGGGTCCTGCGCCTGCGCGTGGCCCGGCAGGAAGGGCGCAAGGTGCGCCTTGGCCGCGACCGGGCCGACGCCAGGGCCTCCCCCGCCGTGAGGGATGCAGAAGGTCTTGTGCAGATTGAGGTGCGACACGTCGCCCCCGAAGTCGCCGAAGCGGGCGAAGCCGAGCAGGGCGTTGAGATTCGCGCCGTCGACGTAGACCTGGCCGCCGGCCGAGTGCACCAGACGGCAGATCTCGGCCACCTCGTGCTCGTATACCCCGTGCGTCGAGGGGTAGGTGATCATGAGCGCGGCGAGCGAGTCGGCGTGCAGCTCGATCTTGGACCGAAGGTCGTCGACGTCGACGTTGCCGTTCTCATCGCAGGCGACCACGACGACCTTCATGCCGGCGAGAACAGCCGAGGCCGCGTTCGTTCCGTGAGCGCTCGACGGGATGAGACACACGCTGCGCTCGAACGATCCGTTGGCGTGGTGGTAGCCGCGGATGGCGAGCAGGCCCGCCAGCTCGCCCTGACTTCCCGCATTGGGCTGCAGTGAGACCGAGTCATAGCCTGTGACCTCTGCGAGCCAGGTCTCGAGCTGCGAGATGAGCGTGAGGTAGCCCTCGACGTCTGCTCTGGGCGCGAAGGGGTGCAGGGCTCCGAACTCGGGCCAGGTCACGGCCTCCATCTCGGTGGCCGCGTTCAGCTTCATGGTGCACGAGCCGAGCGGGATCATGCCCCGGTCGAGCGCGTAGTCGTAGTCGGCAAGGCGCTTGAGGTAACGCATCATGCTCGTCTCCGAGCGGTGCGTGTTGAACACCTCGTGCGTGAGGTAGTCGCTCGTGCGCAGAATGTGCTCGGGCAGGCTCTCGGCGAGCTGTTCGGCATCGCTGGCGGGCGACACCCCGAACAGGCCGAGCACCGTGTCGATGTCGGCAGATGTCGTCGTCTCGTCGACCGAGACACCGATGGTGTCGTCATCGGCGACGTTCAGAAGGTAGCCGCCGGCGTGAGCCTGGGCGGCGATCTCGGCGGCACGTCCGGGCACCCGCACCTGGATGGTATCGAAGAAGTCCTCGTGCACGAGCTCCGCTCCGGCCGCCTCGAGCGCGCTGGCGAGCCGACGGGCGATGTCGTTGACGTCGAGAGCGATGCGCTGCAGACCTTCCGGCCCGTGGTAGACGGCGTACATACCGGCCATGACGGCGAGAAGAACCTGGGCGGTGCAGATGTTCGAGGTGGCCTTCTCGCGACGGATGTGCTGCTCTCGCGCCTGCAGGCTCAGCCGGTAGGCGGGGTGACCCGACGCATCCTGACTCACGCCCACGAGGCGACCAGGGAGCTGACGCTCGAGGCCCTTGCGCACAGCCATGTAGCCGGCGTGCGGTCCACCGAAGCCCATGGGAACGCCGAAACGCTGGCTCGTGCCGACGGCGACGTCGGCCCCCAGTTCGCCGGGAGAGGTGATGAGGGTGAGGGCCAGCAGGTCGGCCGCGACGACGGCGAGTCCGCCGGATGCGTGCACCGCCTCGATCACGTCGCGCGGGTCCCAGACTCGGCCGGATGCGCCGGGGTACTGGATGAAGGCGCCGAAACCGGTGGCGAGCGGGTGGTCGTGCGACGCCGGGTGGTCGACGCGGTCGAGGGTGAGCTCGACGATCTCGATGCCCACGGCGTCGGCGCGCGAACGCAGTAGAGCCTTCGTCTGCGGCAGAGCGTCGGCGTCGACGAGGAAGACATTCGAGGTCGACTTCGAGGCGCGCCTGGCGAGCAGCATGCCCTCGACGACGGCGGTGGCCTCGTCGAGCATGGAGGCGTTGGCGGTCGACAGACCCGTGAGGTCGGCGACCATGGTCTGGAAGTTGATGAGCGCTTCGAGGCGCCCCTGCGAGATCTCCGGCTGGTAGGGCGTGTAGGCGGTGTACCAACTGGGGTTCTCGAGCACGTTGCGGCGGATGACTGCCGGTGTGATGGTGTCGTAGTAACCGAGCCCGATCATCGACCGGTTCACGGTGTTGTGCGATGCCAGGGTGCGGAGCTCGGCGATGGTCTCGCGCTCGGTCGCGGCCGCAGGGATCGCCTCCGCGCGGTGGGTCTCGCTCAGCTGGATCGAGCCGGGGATCGCGGCGCGCACGAGGGCGTCGACCGAGTCGTAGCCGAGGCGGGCGAGCATAACGGCCTGCGCGCTGTCATCGATGCCGATGTGACGCGCGGTGAAAGGAAGCGACATCGGTGTGTTACTCCCCCAGCAGCGCGGTGTACTCGTCGAACGACAGCAACGGCGGCAGCTCGGTGAACTCGATCTTGATGAGCCAGCCCTCGCCCAGCGGGTCGCTGTTCACCAGCTCGGGGGTGTCTTCGACCGCGGAGTTCTTCTCGAGCACCGTGCCATCGACGGGGGCGAAGAGCTCACCCACCGATTTCGTCGACTCGATCTCGCCGACGATCGAGCCGTTCGCCAGCGACGTGCCGACGTCGGGCAGGTCGACGAAGACCACGTCGCCCAGCTTCTCTGCCGCATACGCGGTGATGCCGACGGTGGCGGTGGTGCCCTCGACGAGCACCCACTCGTGCTCGCTTGTGTACTGCAGTTCGCTTTCGGTAGCCATGGCTTCAGTCTTTCTTCGCGCGGTAGAACGGGAGGGAGGTGACGCGGTAGCTCAGGCGCTTGCCGCGGATGTCTATGCTGACGACTGTGTCGGGCGTCGCGAAGGCGGCGTCGACGTAGGCCATCGCGATCGGGATGCCGAGGGTCGGCGATAGGGCACCGCTCGTGACGACGCCGATCACGTCGGTGGAGTCGTCGGAGGCGAAGATCTCGTAGTCCGCCCGCGCGGCCCGCTTGCCTTCGGCGACCAGACCGACCAGCGTGCGCGCATCCGGGTTGGGGCCGGCTTCGACGGCCTCGCGACCCACGAAGTCACCCTTCGTCGCTGTTGCGACGACGCGGCCGAGGCCGGCCTGCACGGGGAACGTCTCGGTGCCGAGCTCGTGGCCGTACAGCGGCATACCCGCCTCGAGACGCAGGGTGTCGCGGCTCGCGAGCCCGGCCGGCACGAGTCCGAGCGGGGTTCCGGATTCGGTGAGCGCGTTCCAGAGCTCTTCGGCGTGATCGGGGCTGACGTAGAGCTCGAATCCGTCTTCACCCGTGTAACCGGTGCGGGCGATGAGCACGGGCTGAGTGCGGAACGACCCGGACAGGGCGCGGTAGTACTTGAGCTCGGCGAGCTTCTCCCCCACGTCGCGGCCGTCGGGGTGGCCGCCCTCGATGGCGAAGCCGTCGGTCGCGACGAGGATCTCGCGCGATCGCGGACCCTGCACGGCGATGAGGGCGAGCTCGTCGCTCTCGTCGAAGACCTCGCATTCGAACGGGGAGGTGCGCTCGAGGAGCTCGGCGGCGACGACCTCACGGTTGGACGCGTTCGCCACGACCATGAACCGGTCGTCGCCGGTGCGGTACACGACGAGGTCATCGATGATTCCGCCGGTTCGATCGAGGAGGAGGCTGTACTTGGCCTGCCCGACGACGGTGGCCGAGAGCTTGCCGGCGAGCGCGTAGTCGAGGGCGTCTGCCGCCTCGGGCCCCACGACGAAGATCTCGCCCATGTGCGAGAGGTCGAAGATGCCCGCGGCGGTGCGCACGGCGTGATGCTCGGCGAGGTCGCTCGAGTAACGCACGGGCATCTGCCAACCGGCGAAGTCGGTGAAGCTGGCTCCGGCAGCCACATGGATGCGGTTGAGCGGCGAATATCTATCGGTCACGAGTTCTCCAAGGCGCAGTGGGTATTGCGGACCCGGGCGCGAACCCGAGCAGTCAAGAACTCCCCCTCTGTCATCTGTGCCTGAGAGCTTCGACGCTGCGTGGCAGCGACTTTCACCGTGGGCGGACCGTCGAACACTGTTCGAGATCTCTTTTCAGAGTGGCCTGTTCGATGCGGTACACGTACCTGAGAGATTGGTGGGGAGAATTGCTCCTTCGGTGCCTGCCGAGGTGATCGGCGGGCTCTCCCGCATCGCGTGATGTCGGCCCGATATTCGTTTGTGCGGCCAGCCTAGCAACATACGGCTCACGCGTCGCGAGGCTCGAGCGCGTAATCTGAGGGTGACCGGGCGATGCGCGCAGTCAGGACGGATTTTGTGGATCATCGTTTGAACAGGCTCTTCATCACGGCGGCGAAAGAGCTGCATTTCGCCAAAGCCGCCAAGATCGAGGGCATTCCGCGCTCCAGCATGATCGCCGCCGTCAAGCAGCTCGAGCAGAATCTGGGTTACCCGCTGTTCGACTACGACGCCGAATCGACCGTTCTGACGCCCGAGGGTGTGGCCTTCGCCGAGAAGGCGGCTGCGGATCTCGCGAAGTCGACCGGGAATTCCACGATCACCGCTCCCCTCGCCGGGGGTAAGGCGAAGGCATCGAAGGGCAAGGGTCGAGCCCCGGTAGTGAAGGGTGCTCCAAGGGTGGGAAAACGCCGCCAGTCTCGTTGAGTTCCGGGCGGCGAGTCAGGTAAGGCTATCCTTATCTTTCTGGGTGTCGTTCTTCGATGCGGCCCCGATCTGACTCCCCCACCCGAACGAAGGAGCCCGACGTGCGCCAGCGCGCCGCTATCAGTCTTGCCCTCGCATCCGTTCTCGCGGTCGGCCTCACCGGATGCGGCGCATCCGAGGCCGTCGAGACCAGCCCGACGTCCACGTCTGGACAGGGATCGACCGAATATCCGTTGACCATCGACAACTGCGGCACTCAGACCGTCGTCGATGCACCACCGCAGCGCGTCGTCTCTCTCGACCAGAACTCGACAGAGATCATGCTCTCGCTCGGGCTCGCCGACCATCTGGTCGGGACTGCTTCGTGGACCGATCCCGTGCTCGACTCCCTCGCTGCCGCCAACTCCGAGGTTCCGCGGCTGTCAGACAACGCGCCGAGCTACGAGGTCGTGCTCGGCACCGATCCAGACTTCGTGACCGCCTCGTTCGGGCGGCACTTCGCTCAGGGAGGCGTGGCGAGCCGCGAGCGCTTCGCCGAGACGGGCATCGGAAGCTACCTCTCACCCACCGACTGCGACAACGGCACCAGCATCAACGGCGGCGGCACCCGCACCCATGCGCTCACGATCGATTCGCTCTACGAGGAGATCACCGAGCTGGGCGCGATCTTCGACGTTCCGGATCGTGCGAAGGCGCTCGTCGACGGACTCCGAACCCGGGCCGCGGCGGCGACCGAAGGCGTCGATTTCGCTGGCGCAACAGTCGCTTTCTGGTTCGCCGACACGAAGACCCCCTATATGGCTGGCGGGCTGAGTGCCGCCGGCCTGCTCGCCACGACAGTGGACTTCGACAACGTGTTCTCTGCATCCCCGGAGGACTGGCCGGCCACGACCTGGGAGGCTGTCGCCGACAGGGATCCGCACATCCTCGTGCTCGGCGACCTGCAACGAGACCGCTTCCCCGGCGACCGTCTCGACGACAAGATCAGTTTCCTCGAGTCGGACCCGCTCACTCAGACGATCGATGCCGTACGCAACAAGCGATACATCGTTCTTCACGGCGCCGAACTCAATCCGTCTATCCGATTCGTCGACGGCCTCGAGAAGATTCAATCCTGGCTGCGCGAGCACAAGGACGAGCTCTGAGCACCGCCCCGCCTCCGACACACCCGCAGACGACGACGCCCGTGCTGCGGCCGGCCTCCCGCACGCGCCGGACCGCGATCGCAGGTCTGCTCGTGCTGGCCGGACTGGTCCTTTTGCTCGTCTCGGTCGGTGTCGCGATCACGCTCGGACCGGCGGACATCCTGCTCGTCAACGTGCGCGACATCGTCACCAACCATCTCGGTCTCACCGACATTGCTGTGAAGGTCTCGAAGAACGCGATCGTGTGGGAGGAGCGTCTGCCCCGCGCCTTCGTCGCTGCCGCGTGCGGCGCCGGTCTGGGACTCTGCGGCGTGATCATGCAGTCGCTGCTGCGCAACCCTCTGGCCGATCCGTTCATCCTCGGCGTCTCGTCTGGCGCGTCCACCGGCGCAGTGGTGATCGGCGTACTGGGACTGGGCGGCGCTGCGGTAGGTCTCTCGGGCGGCGCGTTCATCGGGGCACTGATCGCGTTCGGCCTCGTTCTGCTGCTGGCACGACTGTCTGGCGGCGGCACCGATCGTGTGGTGCTCGCCGGCGTCGCGAGCACCCAGCTGTTCTCGGCCGTGACATCTCTCATCATCTTCGCCTTCGCCGACTCGGACGAGACGCGCGGAGTGATGTTCTGGCTGCTGGGCTCGCTGGAAGGAATGCGATGGGACGACGTCGCACTCTGCGCGATCGTGGTCGTGATCGGTTCGTTCGTGTGCCTGCGTTACGCCCACGCGCTCGATGCCTTCGCGTTCGGTGACGATGTCGCCGCGTCTCTCGGCATACATGTGACCCGCACCCGTGCTGTGCTGCTGGTCGCGACCGCGCTGATCACAGCCACGCTCGTGAGCGTGGCCGGTGCGGTCGGCTTCGTGGGGCTCGTTCTGCCGCATGCCGCTCGCCTGCTCGTCGGCCCCCGCCACGCGCGCCTCGTTCCCGCCACCGCGATCATCGGCGCGATCTTCATGGTCTGGGTCGATGCCGGATCGAGGGTCGCCTTCTCGCCGACCCCTCTGCCGGTCGGCGTGGGAACGGCGCTCGTCGGCGTTCCCGTGTTCATCGCCTTACTGGCCCGGCGAAGGAGGCGCGCATGACGCTCCGCGCCGAGCAGGTGACCTGGAGCAGGAACGGTGTGCTCGTCGTCGACGGCGCGACCCTGCACCCCGAGCCTGGGCAGACGGTCGGCCTCCTCGGGCCGAACGGTTCGGGCAAATCCTCTTTGCTGAGAGTGCTGCACGGGCTCGTCAGGCCGACGTCGGGATTCGTCACGCTCGACGGTGTCGACCTCACCTCCGTCGGTCGTCGACACGTCGCACGCTCGGTCGCGTCTGTCACGCAGCACGCTGACACCGAGGTCGACATCACCGTGCGCGACATCGTGAGGCTCGGTCGCATCCCGCATCGCACAGCACTCGGTGGAGGAACCACCGCAGATGAAGACGCCGTCGACAGGGCGCTCGCACACGTCGGCCTGCTCGATCAGGCGAAACGTCTGTGGCACACGCTGTCGGGCGGGGAGCGTCAGCGCGCTCAGATCGCGAGGGCCCTTGCCCAGGAACCGCGAGAGTTGCTTCTCGACGAGCCCACCAACCATCTCGACGTCCGCCATCAGCTCGAGCTCCTCGAGCTCGTGTGCGCCCTACCGGTCACCACCGTCATCGCCATCCACGACCTGAACCTCGCAGCCATGTACTGCGATCTCGTCGTCGTACTGCAGGAGGGCCGTGTGGTCGCCACGGGAGCACCGGGCGACGTGCTCACGACAGAACTCATCTCCGCGGTCTACGGCGTCACCGCCACGATTGCACGGGACGCGCAGCGTGGCCACCCTGTCATCACGTTCTCCAGACGACAGTGACCTGCCGGACTACTTCTGGGAATCCCCGTACTCGTCGCCCGACGGCGCATCCGGCTTCTCGAACGGGTCACGTCGGATGCGCCGCAGGGTGAGCACGATCACCGTCACGATCAGCGCAAGGCCGCCGATCGATACGGCGACAGCGATACCGATCCGGCTCCCATCGGCGCCGTCGTCGTTCGTCGATGCAGGGTCGGCCGTCGCGGTGGCGGCCGGAGCAGGCTCCTCGGCCATCGTGGTCGCCGACGGCTCGGGAGTCGCCGCCGGAGCCGAGTCCTCGCGAGGCGAGCCCGCCCACTGCGCCCCGCAGGCGGGAGCGGCCGCCATGCCGGGCAGCGAGTTGCCCGAGTCCACCGGCTGGTAGTCGAAGGTGTAGCTGCCCGACGTCGGGTGTCCGTCGCTCGAGACGACCTGCCAGGTGGCGGTGTAGATCCCCGCATCTCCCAGGGCGATGCCGGTGGATGCGACGGCCCCGTCGACGACGACGCACCCGTTCTCGTGGAACGCGCCCGACGCATCCGTCACCTGAATGGCGAAGGCGCTCGTGTCGTCACCCAGGGTGAGGAGCTCGTCGCTGTACGTCAGGGAGACCACGGTCGGGTCGGCCGTGACGACCTCGCCCGCTGCGGGGGTCGACGACTCCAGCGCGTCGTGTGCCGAAGCACTGGATGCGCCGACGAGCACGAGCGCGGCGCCCACGAGGGCGGTCGCGGCGAGAGCGGAGGGCAGGGCGAAGAGGCGTCGAGTCACCCGGCTCACGATAGCCGACGGCCCTGATCGGGGCCCTAGCCTGTGGCGACGATGGATTCGGCAGGAACGTCGTAAGGTCGGCGACGATCGCGAATAGTCACGACTCCGATCGCCGTGACCCACACCAGCCACGGGAACGTGGCGAAGAGCGCCGTTCCCGCTCCTCCGGCGGCGAAGAACGACGCGGGATCGGTTCCGCCGAACATGGTCGGGACGGCGAGGAGATTGAGTGCTGCCACCGTGTAGGCGAGCCAGCCGGTCCACCGAGGTAAGGCCTCGGAGCCGAGCGTCACGTATCCGCTCGCCGCCGCGACCAGAGCCGTCAACACGCATCCGATCGAGCCGAAGAGAACCGTGTGCCCCACGGTGAGCGCCCGCAGAACCGAGTAGTCGCCCGCCATGCCCGTGACATCGAGGGCCGTGCCAGCCTCCATGGCATCGCCGACGAGCGTCACGGCCACGAAGACGAGTCCCGCGCCGTAAGCCAGGTCGGCCACCCACTGCAGCGCGACCTCGGAGTGCGTGATGAGCTGCCGGAATCCCGCGAGGAACACGATGAGCGCGGCCATCAGCATGGTGTCGATGAGAATCGTGAGCAGGGTGCCGTTGCTCGTTCTCGTCATGAAGTCGACGAGAGCCAACTCGTCGTCGAGGCTGGGTCGCGCGCCGACGACGAACACCTGCACCGAGAACTCGGTCACCGTGAGCAGCGCCACCGCGACCGCGGCGATGCCCGTCCACAGCCTCACATCGGGCATCAGCTTTCGGTGCGGGTGCTGCGTCATCGTGATGTCTCCCCCTGGTCTTCTTTCGCTAAGCGTCGCAGTGCGAGAGGTCGGTCTCGGCAAGAGGCTTGCCCTCGGGAATGATGTAGGTCACCCAGAGCACCACGTTCTCGTCGCCTTCGTTCCGCCCTTCGTGGCGATAGCCCGCTCCTTCGATGATGCTGTCTCCCGTCTTGTAGACGTGCACGCCACTCGGATAGATGTCGGCATAGTGCGTCAGAGTTCCCTCCGAGACCACGGCGACCAGCTGCCCGTAGTGGCAGTGCACGCCCGTGGATGCGCCCGGCGCCAGGGTGATCTCGCGAAAGGTGACTCCGACGCCGTCGTCACCGGATACGGAGACCTCGACCGGCGCATCCTGCTCGCCCGCCGCGAGATCGACGGCCTCGACGGGCGCGTGCGACTCGGTAGGCGAGGCGGTCGGCGACGCGGAGGGCGCGTCGGCCGCGGTCGAGCACGCCGACAGCGCGAGGATCGCTGCGAGGAGAAGGACGGTTGTGCGCGCACGATCGAGCGTGCGAGGTCGGGACGCTTTCATGGTCAGCCTTTCGGACAGCTCTGTCGAGTCGCGCTTAGTGCTACACAGCGTAGTGAACGTGGCTCGCTAACATGAGCGGATGATCACCGTCACCACATCGGTACGAGCACTCCGAGCGTTCCAAGCCGTCTGGTTGATCGGCTTTGTCGTGGGAACGATCACCCACACGGCGGATCTGATCTTCGGCGGGGTGGATGCCTACAGCGGCTTCCCTCTCGGCGTCCGGCTGTTCTGGGTAACGCTGACGATCCTGGATCCGCTCACGGTTGCGCTGATCATCTTTCGCCGGCGCTCCGGCATCGTGCTCGGCATCGTCGTGATGATCGCCGACATCACGGTGAACTGGACCGTCTTCGCCGTGATCGGCGGACTCTCGGTCTTCGGGGTCCTCAGTCAGAGCCTGTTCGCGGTGCTCGTCATCGTTACGGCTCGCCCGCTGTGGATGTGGTTCGGGCGTTCGTCGCAGCGAGATCGCGTCAGGGTCGACGGAACGGCTTAGCGGCAAGAGAGGTGTGCGGCATCGCCGGGGCCTACGCCGCCGTGACGTCGATCTCCCCCGCACCCGCGCCGACAGCGCCAAAGACGAGCATCCTGTTCGCGATCTTGTCGGTGAAGAACCGGTCGTGGCTGACCACGACGACGGCGCCGGGAAAGTGCACGAGGGCGCGTTCCATCACCTGGGTGCTTGCGAGGTCGAGGTGGTTGGTGGGTTCGTCGAGCAGAAGAACGGATGCGCCGGACAGCAGACACTGGGCCATGGCGACGCGGGCGCGTTGTCCGCCCGAGAGTTCGCGGATGCGCTTCTTGAGGTCGGCCTCCGAGAACTGGAACATGGCGAGGAACCGGCCCACCGATTTGCGCGTCGCTGTGAGAGCGAGGCTGTCGGGCAGCGCGTTGACGGCGTGTGTGACCGTGTCGTCGAGATCGAGCTCGTCGAGCATCCGGTTGTACGAGACGACCTTCGCGCCCGACGCCCAATCGACGTGGCCGTGATCCTGCTTCTCGTCGCCCGTGAGCACGCGCAGCAGCGTGCTCTTGCCGCTGCCGTTGGCGCCGAGCACCACGATGCGATTGCCCCGTCGGATCTCGAATCCCAGACCTGTGAACAGCAGTTTGTCGCCGTAGGCCTTTTCGAGACCGTCAACGCGGCAGAGAACGTCTTTCACGTGCAGGCCGCCGTAGATCTCGGTGATGATCTGATCGACAGGGCGGGGAGCTCGCGACTTCTTGATTCCCGAGAGCTGCTTGTCGAGCTTCTTGCTCGACGCCTTGGCCGCCTCGCGTCGATCGGAGATGCCCTCGGCCTCGAAGGCCAGCAGTTCGTTCTCGTGCACGAACTGCGCCTCGAGCGTCTTCAGGCGGAACTGCTTCTGCACGATGTATTCACCGAAGTTGCCCGGGTACTCGTGCAGATGAAAGTTCTCGAGCTCGATGATGCGGGTCACGACGACGTCGAGGAACGCCCGATCGTGCGACACGATGATGGCGGCGCCCTTGAAGTCGCGGAACCACGACTCGAGCCACTCGACTCCGGCGACATCGAGGAAGTTGGTGGGCTCGTCGAGCAGCAGCACGTCGGGGTCTTCGAGCAGGATCTTCGCGAGAGCCGCGCGGTTGCGCCATCCACCCGACAGGGCGTCGATGGGGCACGTGCGATGCGCCTCGTCGAATCCGAGCGTCGTCAGGGCCTGGTCGATCTTGCGGGTGTAGTCCCAGCCATCGAGGCGGTCCATCTCGCCGAAGAGCTCGGACTGCCGCTCGATGAGCGTGTCGAGGGAGCCGCCGGCCGCGGCCTCGACCGCGATCGTCGCGTCGATCGACGCGAGTTCGTCTTCGACGGCGTGCACCTCGACGAACAGCGCATCCAGCACCTCGGTGATCGTCTGCTCGCCGTTCAGCTCGGAGAACTGCGAGAAGTAGCCGATCTTCACTCCGGCTTCGACGGTGACGGTTCCCTGGTCGGGCTGCACCTGGTCGAGCACGAGCTTCAACAGTGTGGTCTTGCCGGAGCCGTTGCGGCCGATGAGGCCGACGCGGTCTTTAGGCTCGAGGCGGAAGAAGGCCTCACGCAGGATCTGCGTGTTCTCGAACTTGACGCTCACGTCGTTCAGGCGGATCAGGCTCATTGGTGTTCCTTCGGTGCATCGTCGAACGCGGGTGTTGTCGCCGAACGCGGTGGTGCGGCCACCGCTCTCGGCGAGAACCGCCGCGTTCGGTGCAGAGAGAACTCAGTCCCAGTCGAGGTAGTCCTCGATGGCCCACGAGGTGGCGCCGACGTTCTCGGAGGGGAACAGGTGGCCGCCTCCGTCGACGGAGACCACGCTCACGCGATCGGGAGCCGCCGCCTGCAGCGCCTCGCCGTTCGCGGGCGGGGTGACGTCGTCTTCAGACCCCTGGATGACCAGGACAGGCAGGCCCTCGGCCAGCGTCAGGTCGCCGGCTTCTACTCCGAGCAGCAGCACGCCGTTGACACGGTCGTGGAAGTCCAGAGCAACGGCGCGAGCCACGGAACCGCCGAACCCGTGGCCGCCCAGCCATGCATCCTCGATGCCCGCGGCATCCATGATGTCGACCACGCCTCGTGCGAGATCGTGCGCCGAGGTGCCATCGGAGGCGGACGCACCGCCTGCAGCGACCCGCAGAACCCTGAAGTCTTCTTCGACGAGGATGTGGGCAAGCGTGCCGAGGTAGTCGATGGGAAGACCCTTCTCGGCGACCAGGACGACCGTGGGGCCGTTTCCCTCGACGGCGTACGAGATGGCGCGTGCCTCGGGGTCGAAGATCTGCGTTTCAGTCATGGTCTGGGCTCCCTTTCGTGCGACGGCGAAGCTCCCGCTCGCCTCCGACACCCTACTTGAGTCGGAAATGGAAAGTGGACGTCACGACAGGGCGACGCTCGCTTTCGCTACGAGCCGTGCGTGCCCCGCAGCGCATCGAGGAGGACCTGGGCATCGACATCGAGGTTGTCGGCAGCCACCATGCGCCTGCGCGGCTTGCGGTCGTCCTGCCGGGTGAACACCACTCGTGCCGCTCTCAGCAGACCAGACGCGGGCAGGATCTCGGCGCTCGTTCCCTCACGAGGCCACTACTCTGCTCGGATGCGAGGTGCCAGCGGCGACGGCCGTTCGATGGCAGGAAACAGCACGGCGACCGGAGTGATCGTCACGGCGACCTCGGGCAGGTGGAACTGTCGCCGAAGTTGCCGTACGCCCAGCGCCCCGATCGCGATGGGGACCACGAACATCGTAGAGAGAATGAAGGCCCCGCCGACGTCGTGCCCGTCGGTCGCCACGCCAACGACCGGCAGCAGCGTCACGAGTCCCCACAGCACTGCCAGGATCAGCATGACGATGCCCTGCTTGCGCATGAGCTTTCGCACTGTCTGCTCGACGGCTGCGCGCTTGGCGTCGTCGTAGCGCGCGACCAGAGTCGCCGTGGAGGTCATCGCTCGAACTCGACGGTCATGCGTGTCTTCCCCAGGATGCGTCGTCGGTCTACGTCGTTCCGCGGCAGAAACAGGCCACTTAGACGTTGAAGCGGAACTCCACCACGTCGCCGTCCTGCATCACGTAGTCCTTGCCCTCGATGCGCGCCTTGCCCTTGGAACGCGCCTCCGCGATCGAGCCGGTCTCCACCAGGTCTTCGAAGCCGATGATCTCGGCCTTGATGAAACCCTTCTCGAAGTCGGTGTGGATCACGCCGGCAGCCTGGGGGGCCTTGGCACCCTTCGGGATGGTCCAGGCGCGCGTCTCTTTCGGACCGGCGGTGAGGTACGTCTGCAGCCCGAGGGTGTCGAAGCCGATGCGGGCGAGCTGGTCGAGGCCGCTCTCCTCTTGGCCGGTCGACTCGAGCAGCTCGGCCGCGTCTGCGGGGTCGAGGTCGATGAGCTCCGACTCGAGCTTCGCGTCGAGGAAGATGGCGTGCGCCGGGGCGACGAGGGCTGCGAGCCCGTCGAGCTTGGCTTTGTCGTTCAACACTCCCTCGTCGATGTTGAACACGTAGATGAAGGGCTTTGCGGTCAGCAGGCCGAGCTCGCGGATGGGCTCGAGGTCGACCGTCGAGGCCGACAGCGGCTTGCCCGTGTCGAGCCACTCGCGCGCGGCCTTGACGGCGACGAGCGTCGAGGGGTCGGCCTTCTTGCCCTTGACCTCTTTCTCGAAGCGAACTTCCGCCTTCTCGAGAGTCTGAAGGTCGGCGAGGATCAGCTCGGTGTTGATCGTCTCGAGGTCGCTCGCCGCGTCGACCTTGCCGTCGACGTGCACCACGTCTTCGTCGGTGAATCCGCGCACGACCTGGGCGATCGCATCCGCTTCGCGAATGTTCGCGAGGAACTTGTTGCCGAGGCCCTCGCCCTCGCTCGCACCCTTCACGATGCCGGCGATGTCGACGAACGACACGGGGGCGGGCAGGATGCGCTCGCTTCCGAAGATCTCGGCGAGCGCGGCGAGCCGCGCGTCGGGAAGGTTGACCACACCGACGTTCGGCTCGATGGTCGCGAACGGGTAGTTCGCCGCGAGCACCTGATTCTTGGTCAGGGCGTTGAACAGGGTGGACTTGCCGACATTGGGCAGACCGACGATTGCAATAGTGAGAGCCACGAGCATCCATCGTACTTGCCCGGCGCGCGGCCTCCTTCGAAACGAGGGTCGGTGCAGCGTGAGAGCATCGATATGTGCCCCTGAATTTCACTGCCATCGACTTCGAGACCGCCAACTCCTATCGCGAGTCCGCGTGTTCGGTGGGCCTCGTCAAGGTGCGCGACGGCATCGTCGTCGACGAGACCTCGTGGTTCATCAAACCCGAGATCGGTTTCGACGAGTTCTTGCCCTGGAACACCAAGATCCACGGCATCTACAGCGAAGACGTACAAGACGCCCGTGGCTGGGAGGAGCAGCTCGACGAGCTCGTCGACTTCGTCGGAGACGATCACTTCGTGGCCCACAACGCGGCGTTCGACATGGCGGTCATCCGGGCGGCAAGCGCGGCGGCCCGCGTCGAGTGCCCCCCGAACGCCTACGCCTGCAGCCTGCAGATCGCGCGCAAGACCTACACGCTCGACTCGTATCGACTCCCCGTGGCGGCTATGGCGGCCGGCTTCGAAGACTTCAGACACCACGACGCGCTGGCGGATGCCGAGGCGTGCGCGGCGATCATCATCCATGCGGCAGAACGTCACGAGGTCAACTCGATCGAGACCCTCGCAGGGGCCGCCGGGGTGAAGATCTCGCAGCTGCGACCGCCGGTCGTCGCCCCCGTTCTCTGACCCGCGGCCGATCCTTCCGACGATGTCGGAGGCCGGTGCGAGACTTCCCGTATGGACCCCATTCTCGCTCTCGTGCTCGGTCTGCTCATCGGCGTGGCGCTCGGCGGCGCCATCGGCTGGATGCTCCGCGCGGGCCGCATTCCGCAGGTCGATCCGAGGCCCATGGCTGAGCTCCAGGCCCGCTCAGCAGCGGCAGAGGCGACCATCGCGGGTCTGCACGAACAGCTCGATCTGCAGGTCGGTCGCATCGGCGAGTTCCAGCAGCGAATTCGAGAGATGAGCGAAGCCGAGGCCGAGCGGGTCAGCTCCGACGGCCGAGTGCTCGTCGCACTCAGCCCCGTGGCCGAGAGCCTCCGTCTGGTTCAGCGCAAAGTCTCCGAACTCGAAGAGCAGCGCCAGAAACAGCACGGCGAACTCAGCGAGCAGCTGCGCAGTGCGACCGAGTCCGAAGAGAGGCTGCGCAGCACCGCGGAATCGCTCGCGTCGGCCCTGCGATCGAACAGCACACGCGGCGTGTGGGGAGAGACTCAGCTGCGCCGGGTCGTCGAGGCCGCCGGCCTGATCGAGCGCGTCGACTTCGATGTCCAGACGAGCATCGTCGGCTCCTCTGGCGCAGGTCGCCCCGACATGGTCGTGCATCTGCCCGGCGGCAAGAACATCGCTGTCGACGCGAAAGTCCCCTTCGACGCCTACCTCGAGGCCAGCATGATTCCAGCCACCGCAACGGGAGCCGACGGCGCGGAGAGAGACCGGCTTATGAAGCGCCACGTCAAGGCCGTGCGAGACCACATCACGACGTTGAGCAACAAGGGCTACTGGACTGGCCTCGACGCCTCCCCCGAACTCGTCATCGCCTTTATCCCGAGCGAGTCCCTCGTGTCGAGCGCCCTCGAGGCCGATCCGAGCATCATGGAATTCGCCTTCTCCCGCAAGGTCGCTCTGGCATCGCCCGTCACCCTGTGGTCGGTATTGAAGACGGTGGCCTACAGCTGGCAGCAAGACGTGCTGACCCACGACGCGAAGGTGCTCTTCGACCTGAGTCGCGAGCTGTATACGCGACTCGCCACCACCGCCACCCACGCCGAGAAGCTCGGTCGATCGATCGAACGCAGTGTGCGCGACTACAACTCATTCGTCGGCTCACTCGAGCGACAGGTCTTCCCGACCGCGCGAAAGCTCAACGCGCTCGACGAGTCCACGGTCCTCGGCGTACTCCCCACGATCGAGGAGCAGCGCCGAGAGCTATCGAGTTTCGAGCTCGTCGCCGAACTCGAGAAGAGCGATCCCGCAGCCTAGAACGGTCGAGGGCTCAGGAACCGCGAGGGCTCAAAACCGTCGAGGACTCAAAACCACTTGTCGGCGATGTGGTCGGCCACGATCCGGCGGATCGTTCCCGAGCGACTGCGCAGAACCAGGCTCTCCGTGCGAATCACGGGGCCCTTCTTGCGCACACCGGCGACCAAGCCGCCATCCGTCACGCCCGTCGCCACGAACATGGTGTTGTTGCCTTTCACCAGGTCGTCGGCCTCGTAGACGCGGTCGATGTCGAGTCCGGCATCGATTGCACGCTGGCGCTCGTCGTCGGTCTTGGGCAGCAGACGCCCCTGAATGAGTCCGCCCAGCGCCTTGATCGCACAGGCCGTGACGATCCCCTCCGGGCTGCCGCCGACTCCGACGCACATGTCTGTCCTCGTCTCGTAGCGGGCGGCGTTGATGCCGCCGGCCACGTCACCGTCGAGCAACAGGCGGGTTCCGGCACCGGCGGCGCGGATCTCCTCGATCAGGCCGACGTGTCGGGGGCGGTCGAGCACGGCGACCTTGATGTCGGAGACGTCTTTGCCCTTCGCCTTGGCGAGCGCCCGGATGTTGTCGCCGATGGGCCGGTCGATGTCGATCACTCCGATGCCTTCTGGGCCGGTGACGATCTTGTCCATGTAGAAGACGCTGGAGGCGTCGAGCATGGTGCCTCGGTCAGACACGGCGATGACCGAGAGCGCATTCTGCCGGCCCGCGGCCGTGAGGCTCGTTCCATCGATGGGATCGACGGCGATGTCGCAGGCGGGCCCCCGCCCATTCCCCACGTGCTCGCCGTTGAAGAGCATCGGCGCCTCGTCCTTCTCGCCCTCGCCGATCACGACGACACCGTCGAAATTGACCGTGGTGAGGAAGGCGCGCATGGCGTCGACGGCGGCTCCGTCGGCAGCGAGCTTGTCGCCTCGGCCGATGAACGGATACGCGCGGATCGAGGCGGCCTCGGTGGCGCGCACGAGTTCCATGGCGAGGTTGCGGTCGGGGTGAAGGTAGAGGGCGTCGTTTTCGGTATTCGTCATTGCAGACCTCGCAGAATTCGTTGCCATGTGACGGCTCCTGTCGCGCGTCATCGACTGGCTCCTCCAGCGTACCGGTGGGCCTCTCGCGCTAGCTGTGCACGTTCTCCCACGTCGAAAGATGAGCCTCCCCTAGGATGAAGTCGCGTAGACACAAGGAGAAACCATGCCCATCGCAACGCCTGACCAGTACGCCCAGATGCTCGACACCGCGAAGGCGAAGGGATTCGCCTATCCCGCGTTCAACGTGTCGTCGTCACAGACCCTCAACGCCGTTCTTCAGGGGCTCACCGAGGCCGAGTCCGACGGAATCATCCAGGTGACCACGGGTGGTGCAGACTACTTCGCCGGCCACACCCGCAGCGGAGCCCGCGCCACGGGAGCCCTCGCGTTCGCCGCGTTCGCGCACGAAGTCGCCAAGAACTACCCGGTGACCGTCGCGCTGCACACCGACCACTGCCCGAAGAACGCTCTCGACAGCTTCGTTCTCCCCCTCATCGCGGCGTCCGAGGCCGAGGTCAAGGCCGGTCGCAACCCGATCTTCCAGTCCCACATGTGGGACGGCTCGGCGGTTCCCCTCGCAGAGAACCTCGAGATCGCCCAGGACATCATCGCGCGCACCCGCGCCATCAACGCCATCCTCGAGGTCGAGATCGGTGTCGTCGGCGGCGAAGAAGACGGTGTCAGCCACGACATCAACGAGCACCTCTACACCACCGTCGATGACGCGATCGCGACTGTCGAGGCGCTCGGACTCGGAGACAAGGGCCGCTACATGGCGGCTCTGACCTTCGGCAACGTGCACGGCGTCTACAAGCCAGGAAACGTCAAGCTGCGCCCCGAGCTCCTCAAAGAGATCCAAGACGGCGTGCAGGCGAAGTACGGAACCGGCCCTCTGCCGTTCGACCTCGTCTTCCACGGCGGATCAGGCTCGACCGATGCCGAGATCTCCGAGGCCGTCTCGAACGGCGTCATCAAGATGAACATCGATACGGATACGCAGTACGCCTTCAGCCGTTCGGTCGCAGACACCGTTCTGAAGAACTACGACGGCTTCCTCAAGGTCGACGGCGAGGTCGGCAACAAGAAGGTCTACGACCCTCGTTCCTGGGGAAAGCTCGCCGAGACGGCAATGGCCGCTCGCGTCATCGAGTCGACCCACCAGCTTGGCTCCGCCGGCAACTCGGGCAAGTAGGCTCAGGCGACAATGGCAGACGACCGGCCCACTCCTCGCTACGGCGAACTCGCACCCGAGGGGTGGGTCTGGTCGCCGCCCGCCGACCCGCACGCCACCGAGACCGCAGACACGGCTCCGGATGGAGCTGACGCCGACGAAGTAGTCTCACCGGCTCCGTACCGCGTCCTCGACGCGTCGATCTCCGTGTTCCTTCTCGTGACCGCGGTGATGATGAGCTCATCGAGCGTGCCGTCGCTCTTCGATCTGCGCAGCACACTCGACATGTTCTACGCCGACCGGGGCCTCGGCGAATACGGAGGCGGCTCTGCTGTCGACATCGCGGGCGCGATAGCCGCGATCGCGCAGCTGGTGCTCCTCGCCACGACGATCTGGCTCACCGTTCGCCTCATCGGTCAGCGCAGAAGATCGTGGCCCGTTCCGCTGCTGATGGGTGCTCTCGCGCTCATCGTGACGTTCGGATGCGTCGCTCTTGCTCTCGTCGCGGATCCCGGGCTGCTCTCGAGCCTCAGCTCTACCTGAGCGCGTCCGACTACTGCGCGTCCGGCTACTGAGAGTCTGACGGCTCCGCGCCCGAACGGCGACCGCCGAGTGCACGGGCGTCGTTCTTGCCGGTCATGTCTTTGCGCAGCTCTTTCGGCAGCGAGAAGATCAGGTCTTCCTCGGCCGTGATCACGGTCTCGATGTCGCCGTATCCGGCACCGGCGAGCTCGTCGAGCAGATCCTGCACGAGAACCTCGGGCACGGATGCTCCGCTGGTGACGCCGACGGTATTGACACCGTCGAGCCACTCCTGCTTGACCTCGTGGGCATAGTCGACCCGGTAGGCGGCCTTCGCGCCGTACTCGAGGGCGACCTCGACGAGGCGCACGGAGTTGGACGAGTTGGCGGAGCCGACCACGATGACCAGGTCGGCGTTCTTGGCCACCTTCTTGATGGCCACCTGTCGGTTCTGGGTGGCGTAGCAGATGTCATCGCTCGGCGGATCCTGCAGATTGGGGAACCGCGCGCGGAGCCGGTTCACCGTCTCCATGGTCTCGTCGACCGAGAGGGTGGTCTGCGACAGCCAGACGACCTTGTCGGGATCGCGAACGACCACGGTGTCGGCTTCGTCAGGGCTGCCGACCAGAGTCGTGTGCTCCGGAGCCTCCCCCGCTGTGCCCTCGACCTCTTCGTGTCCTTCGTGTCCGATCAGCAAAATCTCGAAGTCGTCGCGCGCGAACCGCACGGCCTCGCGGTGCACTTTGGTGACGAGCGGACACGTCGCGTCTATGGCCTGAAGGCCGCGATCGGCGGCACCCTGCACGACGGCGGGCGACACTCCGTGGGCGCTGAAGACCACGTGGGCTCCGGGCGGAACCTCGTCGACTTCCTCGACGAAGATCGCTCCGCGCTTCTCGAGGGTCTGAACGACGTGAATGTTGTGCACGATCTGCTTGCGCACGTACACAGGGGCACCGTAATGCTCGAGTGCTTTTTCGACGGCGACGACGGCGCGGTCTACTCCTGCACAGTAGCCTCGGGGTGCTGCGAGCAACACCTTCTTCTCCCCGGTGACGGGGGTATCCTTTAGCCTGTTTCTTACGCCGGGAATCCTCGGCATCGGCAGACTTATAGTGGCTTGGCTCACTCCTCCATGGTAACCGTGAAATCTCGGTGGTCGGCCGTCGCAGAACCACGCGCAGGGAGCACCCGCATGACAGACGCCCCACAGGCCGACGCCCCGGCGACTCTCGAGAACCCGTGGCCGGTCGCCCTGCTCTCGAGCAAGATCAAGGGATACATCGAGAGACTCGGCACCGCATGGGTCGAAGGCCAGATCACCCAGTGGGGCGTTTCGGGCTCCAACGTCTACGGAAAACTGCGCGATGTGACCGACGACGTCACCATCGGATTCACCATCTGGTCGAGCGTGCGCAGCCGGATTCCCGACGATCTCAAGCAGGGCGACCGTGTCGTCGCTCTCGTGAAGCCGAACTACTGGCTCAAGGGCGGCACGCTCACGATGCAGGTCTTCGAGATGCGGCACGTGGGGCTCGGCGACCTGCTGGAGCGCCTCGAACGGCTGAGGCGACAACTCGCATCCGAAGGGCTCTTCGATGCGTCGAGAAAGAAGCGTCTTCCGTTCTTGCCGCACTGCGTCGGGCTGATCACCGGTAAAGACAGCGACGCCGAGAAAGACGTGCTCCGCAATGCGCAATTGCGCTGGCCGTCGGTGGAGTTCCGGGTCGTGCACGCCGCCGTGCAGGGCGAGCGCACGCCGCGCGAGGTCACCGCGGCGATCCAGCAGCTCGATGCCGACCCCGAGGTCGATGTCATCATCATCGCCCGAGGCGGCGGAGACTTTCAGAATCTCCTCGGGTTCAGCGATGAGGGCGTCGTGCGTGCCGCCGCCGCGGCCACGACGCCGATCGTCAGCGCGATCGGTCACGAGGCCGACCGCCCTCTGCTCGACGATGTGGCCGATCTTCGCGCGTCGACCCCCACAGACGCCGCCAAACGAGTCGTGCCCGATGTAGCCGAAGAACTCTCCCGGGTTCTCCAGGCCAGAGCCCGACTGGGCGTGCGCGTCAACCACGTCATCAAGAACGAGATCGATCGACTGGGGCAGTTGCGAAGTCGGCCGGTGCTCGCGACTTCGAGCTGGCTCGTCGATGTCCGCAGTGAAGAACTCACCCGGTACGTCGCCCGCGGCAGCGAACTGGTGTCACGGGTCGTCGAGCGAGCCGACGACAGCACCCGTCAACTCGTCTCCCACTTGCGCGCACTGTCTCCGCAGCGCACCCTCGATCGCGGTTACGCGATCGTCCAGCGCGACGACTCCTCGATCGTCCGAGGTCGAGACGAGGCCCCCAGCGGCGCGAACCTCGTGATCACCGTGTCCGACGGGTCGATCGGCGCCACCTCTACCGGTGCTCGCAGCGTCTCCGCAGCCGCCACCCCCTCTCCCGCAGAATAAGATTGGAACCATGCCCTCCACAGCGACAACACCGTCGACAGCAGACATCGACGCTCTCAGCTACGAGCAGGCTCGCGACGAACTCGTGCGCGTCGTCACCGAGCTCGAACAGGGTTCATCGACACTCGAGCAGTCGCTCGCGCTCTGGGAGCGGGGCGAGGCGCTCGCCCGTCGCTGTGAGCAGTGGCTGATCGGCGCCAAGGCGCGCCTCGACGCCGCCCGCCAGTCGGTCGCCGAGTAGAGGTGGCGCGCCGCGAACCGAAACCCCGCCCCGTTGTGGCGGAACTCGGAAGACCCGAGACTCCCGAAGAAGAGGTGGCCCGCAAGGCCCAGAACTCCAAGAACTACCGCGACAGCAAGACGATCCGCAATCTCTGGGTCGCGGTCGGTGTCACGGTCGCCATCGTCGCACTCATGGTGTTCATCGTTCCGAGAGACGACTCCTCGCGACTCCAGTCGATCGACTACCGCTCGGTCGCCGTCAGCGCGCAGCGCACGCTTCCTGTTCCCCTCGCCGTTCCCGAGTTGCCCGACACCTGGTCGTCGAACGTGGCCGAGATCCGCACTGCGAGTCTCGATGGCGTGACCTCGTGGTTCATCGGCCTCATCACCCCGTCGAAGCAGTTCCTCTCGATCACCCAGGGGGTCGACGCGAACCCGAGCTGGCTGGTCAACGAGATGCAGCAGACCATCCCCACAGGCACCGTCAATATCGATGGAATCGACTGGATCGTCTACGACAACCGAGACTCCGATCGCGATGTCGGCAACGTGGAATACGCGCTGACAACCGAGTCGGGTCGCAGCACGTTCATCGTGGCCGGAACGGCCACACCCGAAGAAGCAGCGGCACTGGCGTCCACCCTCACGGGCACCATCGAAGAACAGACGAACGAGGCGACATCATGAGCGATTCCCCCCTTACACCCGCCAAGATCTGGGGCGAGATGGTGCGCGGCAACGAGCGCTTCATCAACGGCACGCCGCGCCACCCACGCCAAGACGTCGAGCGTCGGCACCAGATCGCCGCGGGCCAGGCGCCCCGGGCCGCCCTGTTCGGCTGCAGCGACTCCCGACTCGCCGCCGAGATCATCTTCGACAAGGGTCTCGGTGACCTCTTCGTCGTGCGCAATGCCGGCCAGGTCATCTCCGATTCCGTGCTCGGCAGCCTCGAATATGCCGTCGGCGTGCTCGGGGTGCCCCTGATCGTCGTGCTGGGCCACGACGAGTGCGGTGCCGTCGCCGCAGCCATCGAATCGGTCGGTCCAGACGCGCCGCCCCTGCCGGTGCACATCCGCGGCATCATCGAGAAGATCACTCCGGCAGTGCACGCAGCCGAACACCAGGGAACAGACTCGGCCGACGCCGTCGACCCCTACGAGGTCGGTCGGCTGCATCTGCGCGACACCGTGCGCGAGCTGCTCGAGAGCTCCGAGTTGATCAGCGAGGCCGTGGCCGAGGGCCGCCTCGCAATCGTCGGCGCAAACTACCGACTGGCGGAGGGCCGCGCGGTAGCGGACCTCGTGATCGGCACGGTCTAACGCCAAGCCCTCCCCCGGGCGATCTTCACGACCACGACTTTTCAGACCCACACACAGCGCCCACGAGGCGAAACACAGGAAGGCAGGCCACACAGTGGTGGACACAGCAACCGGAACGACAGGAACAGAGCAGTTCCGAATCGAGCACGACACGATGGGCGAGGTGCGGGTGCCCATCGACGCCAAGTACGGCGCTCAGACGCAGCGCGCCGTCGAGAACTTCCCCGTCTCGGGCGCGGGTCTCGAATCCGCCCAGATCTCGGCACTGGCTCGCATCAAGAAAGCCGCGGCTCTCGCGAACGCGCAGCTCGGTGTTCTCGACAACGCCATCGCGGACGCCATCGCGTCGGCGGCCGATGAGGTGATCTCCGGCGACCTCGACGGCGAGTTCCCGATCGACGTCTACCAGACGGGCAGCGGCACCTCGTCGAACATGAATATGAACGAGGTGCTCAGCACTCTCGCGACGGCCCGGCTCGGCAGCCCGGTTCACCCCAATGACCACGTCAACGCCTCGCAGTCGTCGAACGACGTGTTCCCCACCTCCGTACATGTCGCCGTCACAGGCGCGCTCATCTCTCAGCTGCTGCCTGCTCTTGACCACCTCGCCGTCGCTCTCGAGGCCAAGGCCGAGCTCTGGAAGACGGCGGTGAAGGCCGGGCGCACGCACCTCATGGACGCCACGCCGGTGACTCTGGGCCAGGAGTTCGGTGGTTACGCCATGCAGATCAGACTCGGCATCGAGCGAGTGCAGTCCGCGCTCCCCCGCGTCGCCGAGGTGCCGCTGGGCGGCACCGCGGTCGGCACCGGCATCAACACCCCCGCCGGATTCCCGCAACTGGTCATCCGGCTGCTCGCAGAAGAGACCGGGCTGCCCATCACCGAGGCGCGCGACCACTTCGAGGCCCAGGGCGCCCGTGATTCGCTGGTGGAGGCATCCGGAGCTCTGCGGGTGCTCGCGGTGAGCCTCACGAAGATCTGCAACGACCTCCGCTGGATGGGATCAGGCCCCAACGCGGGCCTGGGTGAACTGCACATCCCCGATCTGCAGCCGGGATCGTCGATCATGCCCGGCAAGGTCAATCCGGTCATCCCCGAGGCCGTGCTCATGGTCTGCTCCCGGGTCATCGGAAACGACGCGAGCATCGCCTGGTCCGGGGCATCCGGTGCATTCGAGCTCAACGTCGCCATCCCGGTCATGGGCACCGCCCTGCTCGAGTCGATCCGGCTTCTCTCGAACTCGTCCGTGCTCCTCGCCGACAAGACGATTTCGGGTCTCGAGGCCAATCTCGATCGGGCACGCGCCCTCGCCGAGTCGTCGCCCTCGATCGTCACGCCACTCAACCGCATCATCGGCTACGAGGCGGCAGCCAAGATCGCCAAGCACTCCGTGGCCAACAAGGTGACGGTGCGCGAGGCTGTCATCGAACTCGGATTCGTGGAGCGGGGCGAGGTCACACTCGAGCAGCTCGACACGGCGCTCGATGTGCTCTCGATGACGGCGCCGCCCTCCGCCTGACCCGAGGCGACACCACCTGACTCGACGCGAGGCCGTTCGAGCCGCATTACAGTGCGGCTCGGGCGGCCTCGTTCCAGTAAAGCGCGACCAGGACGACCACCGTCCAGAACCCCGACAGCAGCAAAGGGCCGAAGGCGATGCGGCTGCCGCGCCGCCCCCGAGCGCGCAGCAGGAGCGCAGCCGCGTACACTCCACCGAGCAGGAACGCGAGCATCAGCGCAGCGACCGCGAGAACGGGTGAGACGAGCGACAGGCATCCGGTCATGACCACGCTCAGCTTGACGTCGCCCATTCCCAGGCCTCCGACGAGGTGGAGAACGAGCATGACCGCCGCGACGATCGATGTCGTCAGAAAGGCGAGAAACGGGAATTGGCCAGCCGAGGCGGTCTCCCAACAGCCGTCGACCACCACGGCCGCGAGACCGGGAACCACAAGCACATTCGGAAGCCGCCGCAGACGGACGTCGATGACGACCAGGCTGGGCGTCACGAGCGCGAGCCACGCCATGGAGACGATGCCCGGGGCCATTCCGAACGCAGCGAACGACATGCAGAGCAAGACGCCGGCGATGACGAGCTGAGACGGATGTGCACCTCGCGCCACATCGATCAGACCGATACGCTCTCGCGGGATGGGCTCCGAGGTCATGCGCCCCACGGTAACGAGGTGCGGGGCGTGCCGTCAGAAGTTATCCACAAGGGACTCCCTTACGCGCACGCCCCGCACACTGACGATCAGGCCAGTTCGTTCGACTCCAGCATCTCTGTCACGAGAGCGGCGATGGCCGAGCGCTCCGAGCGGGTCAGCGTCATGTGACCGAAGAGTGGGTGCCCCTTCAGCGTCTCGATGACGGAGGCGACGCCGTCGTGCCGGCCCACGCGCAGGTTGTCGCGCTGCGCCACATCGTGCGTCAGCACGACCCGCGAATTCTGTCCGATGCGGCTCAGTACAGTGAGCAGCACATTGCGCTCGAGTGACTGAGCCTCGTCGACGATCACGAACGCGTCATGCAACGAACGACCGCGGATGTGGGTGAGCGGCAGGACCTCGAGGATATTGCGCTCGATGACCTCGTCGATGACGTTCTGCGACACGATCGAGCCGAGGGTGTCGAAGACGGCCTGCGCCCACGGATTCATCTTCTCGGACGCGTCGCCAGGGAGGAACCCGAGCTCTTGCCCACCGACCGCGTAGAGCGGCCGGAAGACCATGATCTTGCGGTGCTGCTGCTTCTCCAGAACGGCCTCGAGTCCCGCGCAGAGCGCCAGAGCCGACTTTCCCGTTCCGGCTCGACCTCCCAACGAGATGATTCCGACCTCGGGGTCGAGCAGCATGTCGATGGCCACCCTCTGCTCGGCCGAGCGGCCGTGCAGCCCGAACACATCACGATCGCCTCGAACGAGTCGGAAGCTGCGCTTGCCCGTGACGCGGCCCAGCGCCGATCCTCGGTCGGAATGGATCACCAGCCCCGTGTTCACGGGAATCCCGTCGACGAGGTCGGTGTCCATCGACTCGGCGTCGTAGAGCGCCGACATCTGGTCGGAGCCGAGGGTGATATCCGCCAGCCCCGTCCAGCCGGAGTCGACCGCCAGCTCCGCGCGATACTCCTCCGCCGCGAGTCCGATGGATGCCGCCTTCACCCGCAATGGCAGATCCTTCGAGACGACGGTCACGTCGAGCCCGTCGTTCGCCAGGTTGAGGGCGACGGCGAGAATGCGCGAGTCGTTGTCGTTCAGCTGGAGCCCCGAAGGAAGGACCGACATGTTCGAGTGGTTGAGCTCCACGCGAAGGCTGCCGCCCTCCCCCACTGCGATCGGAAAGTCGAGCCGTTCGTGGAGCACACGCAGTTCATCGAGGTTGCGCAGCGCCTGGCGAGCGAAATATCCGATCTCGGGATCGATCCTCTTCGATTCGAGTTCCGTGATGACGATCACGGGAAGAACGACGGGATGCTCCGCGAAACGGAAGATCGCCTTCGGATCGGACAGCAGAACCGAGGTGTCCAGAACGTAGGTACGTTCCTTCTGGTTCACGACTGCCGGGGCAGAACCGGATGCCCGTGTGCGGGCCCCGGTGTCGGTTGACTGGTGGGAATTGCGATCGGCCACGACTACTCCAACCCCGAGCGCATGATGCACTCGGATCACTGTGGCGAGTCGGCCCCTAAGCCTTTCTCAAGTCTTTAGGTTTCTCCCGAGTCGTACTTATGTGGCCGACTCGACCAGGTGCCATACCTGATGAGAGTGACGCTACGTGCCGATGTGTTTCGCCGAGTGACGACACGCCCCGTGTCGGGTTACGTTCGTGTAAACGGCAAGCCAATCGCACATTGACGCGGATGGTCGGCTCAGCCCCCGAAGCGTCGGTGCCTGCGCGAGTAGTCGCGCAGGGCGCGCAGGAAGTCGACCTCGCGGATGTCCGGCCCGAGGGCCTCCATGAAGTAGAACTCGCTGTGCGCGCTCTGCCACAGCATGAAGTCGCTGAGGCGCTGCTCACCCGAGGTGCGGATGACCAGGTCGGGGTCGCGCTGACCACCCGTGTAAAGGTGCTCCGCGATGAGCTCCTGGTCGATGCTCTCGGCCAGGTCTTCGAGGGTGTGACCCTGCTCCTGGTGCGCGCGGATGATGCTGCGCACGGCATCCGCGATCTCGGTGCGGCCGCCATAGCCGACAGCCAGGTTGACGTGCAGCCCGGTGTGACCTGCCGTTCGTTCTTCGGCCTCGTCGAGTGCCGTGACGAGAGCCGAAGGCAGGCCGAGGTCGCTGCCGACGTGCTTGATCCGCCAGTCGCGGAAGTGGGAGAGCGCGCCCGCCAATTCGGCGATGATCTCGACGAGCTCGTCGAGCTCGTCTTTATTGCGGCTCGTCAAGTTGTCGGTCGACAGCAGGTAGAGCGTGACGACCTTGATGCCGACATCGTCGCACCAGACAAGGAACTCACGCATCTTCGCGGCCCCAGCCCGGTGGCCGTGTGCCGCGGTGCCGAGAAGTCTCTGCTTGGCCCAGCGGCGGTTTCCGTCGATGATCATCGCGACGTGATGCGGAAGCGCGTCGACGGCGAGCTCACGCCTCAGCCGCTTCTGGTAGAGGCCGTAGAGGAAGCCGCTTCCCCGTGGGTTCTCTTCGATGGACACACGCATACGCTACCCGTCTTCGCGGAGAAACTCACAGCGGCACGAACTCGGCGGCGCGTACCCTGGTGCCATGCCCGCGCGCGCCGACCTCCCCAATATCCCCCTGCTCGACGACGCGGTCGAACACCCCGTCGAGGTCAAGCCCACATGGCGAGGCTGGATCCACGCCGGCACCTTCCCCCTGGCGATCGTCGCGGGCATCGTGCTCATCGTCCTTGCCGACGGTGCGGCAGCGAAGGCCGCCAGCGCGGTCTTCATGGCCACGTCGCTGCTGCTCTTCGGCAACAGTGCGCTCTATCACCGCTTCAACTGGAAGCCGCGCATGAAGCGGCTGCTCAAGCGCATCGACCACGCCAACATCTTCCTGCTGATCGCCGGCACCTACACCCCGATCGCCGTGCTCGCCCTACCTCCCGAGAAGGGCATCCTGCTGCTGTGCCTCGTCTGGGCCGGAGCCCTGTTCGGCATCGGCTTCCGGGTGTTCTGGATCGACGCTCCACGCTGGCTCTACGTGATGCTCTACCTCGTGCTGAGTTGGGCCGCGGTCATGTACCTCGGCGATCTGCTCGCCACGAATGCCGCCATGATGCTGCTCGTGCTCATCGGCGGCCTCTGCTACACGGTCGGCGCCGTCGTCTACGCGCTGAAGCGACCCAATCCGTTCCCCGGGCACTTCGGGTTCCACGAGATCTTCCATGCGCTCACGCTCGTGGCGTTCCTCTGCCACTGGACGGCCATCCTGCTGATCGTCCTGAAGCCCTCCTACGGGGGCTGACCCGTCTCTAGGGCCGGGTGTCGCCGTCCGCCGCACCGTCGGCATCCCGAGCCTCTTGCTCGAGCTGCTGCCGCACCTGCTCGCGGTAGTTCACGCGGCGCACCCGCCGCACCATGTCGATCACCAGCAGGATCACGATGACGGCCACGCCGAAGGTGGCGATGAACCCGACGAAGCCGGGCGTGACGGTGTTCGGATCGAACTGGGGCTGATCGGCCGCGCGAATGAGGCCCTCTGTCACCGTCACCGCGATCTGGTCAAAGCTGTACATCGTCGTCCTCGATTCCGGCGAACAGATCGGCCTCGGGCTTGGTCGTCTCGACCTTCGACGAGATGAGCTGGTAGTCCTCGAAGGGCCACGCCTTCAGTTGCAGTTCGTTAGGCCAGAAGAAGAACTGGCTGTCTGGCGACACCTGGCTGGCGTGGGCCCTCAGGGCGTTGTCCCGCACCTCGAAGAACGCACCGGCCGGCACCTGCGTCGTGGCGAGGAACGGGCTCTCCTTCATCCACGAGCGCAGCTCGGTCATGGATGCGATGAGCGGGCTCTCGGGGTCGGTCGCCACGATCTCGTCGTAGACGGCCTTCATGCGCTGGTAGCTGAAGATGCGGTCGTAGTAGAGCTTCGAGACGCTCCACGGCTCTCCTGCGTCGGGGTAGGCCGCGGCGTCGGACGCCGCCTCGAGAGCACGCACCGAGATCTCGTGCGTACGGATGTGATCGGGGTGGGGGTACCCGCCGTTCTCGTCGTAGGTGAGAAGCACCTGCGGCTTGAAGTCGCGGATGAGGCGCACGAGCGGTTCTGCCGAGATCTCGACGGGAATCGTCGCGAACGCGTTCGCCGGCAGAGGCTCTCCCTCGTCGGGAAGCCCGGAGTCGGCATACCCGAGCCAGCGGTGCTCGAAGCCCACGACCTTCTGAGCCGCCGCCATCTCGTAGCGACGAAGGCCAGCCATGTCTCGCTCGGCGTGACGGCGCTCGGCCAGGGACTCGTTGAGGATGCTGCCGCGCTCGCCTCCGGTGCAACTCACCACCATTACCTCGACACCGCGGTCGAGGTAGTAGGCATATGTGGCAGCGCCCTTGCTCGATTCGTCGTCGGGGTGCGCGTGCACGGCCATCAGGCGCAGCGTCATCGGTCTCGTCTCCTCAGCATTGCCGATTAGCCTAGACATCTAAGCCAACACCTAAGACTAATCGCTGCTTCGAGAGGCACCCATTCCGTGACGCGTGAAGACCTTGCCATCCGCTACGGGCGAACGCGCGCCAACAGTCGGCGCACCCGCGTGATCGCGCTCATCACCGCGGCCGTCTTCGCCGTCGTTCTCGTGGGCTGGGTCGTGTGGGCCGGTCTCGACAACTCCGGCGCCGAACTCGAGGCGAAAGACACCGGGCACACCGTCATCGACGAGCACTCGGTCTCGATCGACTTCCTGCTCACCGTGCCCAAGGGATCGACGTCGAGTTGTGCCCTGCAGGCGCAGAGCGCCAAGTTCGCCATCGTGGGATGGAAGGTCATCGACATCCCCGCCTCCGACAAGGCGACGCGGGGAATCACGGAGACCATCCGCACCACCGAGCAGTCGGTCACAGGTTTGATTTACCGCTGCTGGCTCACCTAGGCTCTTCTTCGATGCCCGGGAGATTTCCCGGGCCATATTTGCGGGATATATCCGTACAGAGGGAGTTCCGATGGCAGACGAAGCAGCCCAGGTCACGTGGCTGACCCAGGAGGCCTACGACCGCCTCACGAATGAGCTCGAGGAGCTCAGTGGGTTCGGCCGCACCGACATCGCGAAGAAGATCGAGATGGCTCGCGAGGAGGGCGATCTCAAGGAGAACGGCGGCTACCACGCCGCCAAAGAAGAGCAGGGCAAGATGGAGGCTCGCATCCGCCAGCTGACCCTGCTGCTGCGCACAGCCGAGGTCGGCGAGATCCCCGAGAGCCACGGCGTGGTCGAGGGCGGCACCGTGATCACCGCGCTCGTTGCGGGCGACGAGACCGTCTTTCTTCTCGGAAATCGCGAGATCGCGGGCGACAACGACCTCGACGTGTGGAGCGAATCCAGCCCGCTGGGTCAGGCCATCATCGGCCTCAAGGTCGGAGACAAGACCTCGTTCGTCGGCCCGACCGGCCGCAACATCGACGTCGAGATCGTGAAGGTCGAGACGTACCGAGCCTGATCAGTCGTCGCTGATGCGCGGGTCGAAGCCCGCATCGCGCAGCATGTCGAGCACCTGCTGACGATGCTCCGGCCCGCGCGTCTCGACGCTCAGCTCGAGTTCGACCTCGCTGATCTGCAGGCCCTTGCCATGGCGCGTGTGCAGCACCTCGAGCACGTTGGCGTTCGCCTCGGCGAGCAGCTCGGAGATACGCGCCAGCTGGCCGGGGCGGTCGGGCAGCATGATCCGCATCTTGAGGTAGCGATCCGACGCGGCCAGGCCGTAGTTGATGAGCTTCAGCATCAGGAGCGGGTCGATGTTTCCGCCCGAGAGAATCACGACGGTGCGACCGGATGCGACGATCTGGCCCGACAGGATCGCGGCGACGCCGACCGCGCCGGCGGGTTCGACGACCTGTTTGGCCCGCTCGAGAAGCACCAGGAGCCCCTTCGCCATGTCGGCCTCGGAGACGGTGACGACCTCGTCGACGAGCTCCTTGATGATGGCGAAGTTGAGGATGCCGGGCTTGGCGACCGTGATGCCGTCGGCCATCGTGGGCGACGTGACGATCTGGGTGGGCTCGCCCGCGGCCAGAGACGGCGGGTAGGCGGCCGCATTCGCGGCCTGCACGCCGATCACTCGGATGGCGCGCCCCTCGAGCTCCGCGCGGCGCTTGACCGCCGACGCCACGCCTGAGATCAGTCCGCCGCCACCGATCGGAACGATCACGGTTTCGAGGTCGGGGACCTGGTCGAGGATCTCGAGGCCCAGGGTCGACTGCCCGAGAACGACGTCGGGGTGATCGAACGGCGGGATGAAGACCGCGCCCGTCTGCTCGGAGAACTCTGCCGCAGCCCGCAACGCCTCTTCAACGCTGTGCCCGCGGAGAACGACATCGGCCCCGTACTGCTTGGTGGCCTGCAGCTTCGGCAGCGGCACGCCGAGGGGCATGAAGATGGTCGCCGAGATTCCGAGTTCGCGGGCGGCGAAGGCCACGCCTTGGGCGTGGTTGCCGGCAGACGCCGCGACGACTCCGCGGGCCTGCTCCTCAGCCGAGAGCCGCGACAGCCTGTTGTACGCGCCACGGATCTTGTACGAGCCGGTGCGCTGCAGGTTCTCGCACTTCAGAAAGACGGGAGCGCCCAGTTCGGCGCTGAGGTAGCGGGATGTCTCCATGGGAGTGGGGTCGACGATACGCGAGACGCGCTCCCGGGCATCCATCATCTCGTCGAGCGAGGGAACCACGGTGAGCACGGGCTGCGTCAGGGAATCAGTCATTCGAGAACGGTGTCTTTCGATGTCGGGAGAGAGGGTTGTCGCCAGTCGCCTCGGGCGATGTAGCCGATCATCACGTTGAGCACGGCGACGATCGGAACAGCGAACAGAGCGCCGGGTATTCCGGCTACAACGGATCCGCCCGCAACGGCGAGCACCACGGCCAGGGGGTGAACCTTGACGGCGGTTCCCATGACCAGAGGCTGCAGAACGTGGCCCTCGATCTGCTGCACGAGCAGAACGATGCCGAGCATGATGAGCGCGACGACCCAGCCGTTGTAGACGAGGGCGATGAAGACCGCGAGTGCTCCCGTCGCGACGGCACCGATCACGGGGATGAACGACCCCAGGAAGACCAGCACAGCGATGGGAATGGCCAGGGGCAGTTGAAGGATCGCGGCTCCCGCACCGATGCCGATGGCGTCGATCGTGGCGACGAGGATCTGCACCTTGATGAAGTTCTGCAGCGTCAGCCATCCGGCTTTGCCTGCCCCGTCGAGGGCCGTGCGAGCGCGGCGCGGGAAGATCCGCACGATCCACGCCCAGATGCCCTTGCCGTCGATCAGGATGAAGAGGGTGGAGAACAGGGTCAAGAGAACGCCGGCGAAGAGCTCGGTGACGGTCGAACCGACCGATACTGCTCCGGAGAGCAGGGCCGACGAGTCGGCCTGCAGGAACGACATCGCCTGGTTGATGTAGCCCGTGAGGTCGCTGTCGGAGACGTTGAACGGGGGCTGGGTGAGCCAGTCACGGAGGTCGTGGACGCTCGCGACCGTCTGGTCGCGCAGATCGCCGAAACCGGCCCGCACCTGGGCGACGACCAGATAGATGAGCGCCGCGACGATCACGAGTGTGCCCAGCTCGGCCACCGTGATGGCCAGCCACTTCGGCCACCGGTGCGCGACGAGCCAGTTCTTCAGCGGAACGAGGAGCGCCGAGAGCAGCGTTGCGACCAGAAGGGGAATGACGAGGAGTCGGAGATACGACACCAGGAAGAAGAACACGGCCAATGCACCGGCGATCGCCAGCAGGCGCCACGACCACGCTCCCGCTATGCGGAGTCCCGGGGGAACCGCAGCGTCATTCACGTCAGGCTCAGACATGTCCTCATTCTAGGCGCGCAGACCTGAGGAGAATTCGTTATGACGCGTCGGCCGCCTTCACCGCCACGGGTGCCCCCGTGAAGGTGAGAAAGACCCTGTCGCCGACCGCTACGGGAGACGTGGCTCCGTGTTGAACGCGCACGAGCGCGCCCGAGGCCAGGCGCACCGTGCTGCGACGGAAGCTGCCGAGGAAACTGCTCGAGACCACCTCCGCGGAGATGCCCTCCGACGCGAAGACCACGTCTTCTGGGCGCACATAGGCCGAGACCGCTCCGATCTGGGCCGCCTGGTCGATGAGAGGAAGGACGACACCCTCGACGGTGACGACTCCGGGCGTCTCGATCACCCCGTCGAGCCGGTTGCTGAGCCCGACGAACTCCGCGACGAACGACGTCTTGGCACGCGTGTACAGCTCTTCGGGCGCACCGATCTGCTCGATCGTGCCCGCCCGCATCACGGCGACCCGATCGGCCACGGCGAGGGCTTCCTCCTGATCGTGCGTCACGAACAGCGTGGTGATTCCGAGATCGATCTGGATGCGCCGGATCTCGTCGCGCAACTGCACCCGAACGCGGGCGTCGAGCGCCGACAGCGGCTCGTCGAGCAGCAGCACGCGCGGTTCGGTGACGAGCGCCCTTGCGAGAGCCACCCGCTGCTGCTGGCCACCGGAGAGCTGATGCGCGTAGCGCTCGGCGTGCGCTCCCAGGCCGACCATTTCGAGGGCCTCCAGCGCCCGCGTTCGCCGCTCGCCCTTCTCGACTTTGCGCATCCGCAAGCCGAATTCGACGTTCGACAGCACGGTCAGGTGCGGGAACAGGGAGTAGGACTGGAACACCATTCCGATGTCGCGCCTGTTGGCCGGCAGACCCGACACGTCGTCGCCGTCGATGGTGATGCTGCCGCCCGTGGCGTCTTCGAGACCGGCCAGCACCCGCAAGGCCGTGGTCTTGCCGCAGCCGCTCGGGCCGAGGAGCGCGACGAACTCGCCGGGCTGCAACGTGAGGTCGACGCCGTCGAGGGCTCGGTGCCCGGGAAACTCCTTGACGATGGAACGGAACTCTACGGTTGCGCCGGCCCCGCGCGTCTTCGGGTCGGTTCGTGCGGCGGAACGGGTGGCGAGGCTCATGAGGATGCTCCGGTCGGGGTGACTGCGGCGGGTGCGGTGATGGATGCGGCCCGCCCGCGACGGCGACGGCGGGGTGCGCCGATCCGGCCGATCGCGAGCAGCAGGACGAAGGCGAAGACCAGGGCGATCAGAGCGAAGATGACGGCGACGAAGGGATCCGACTTCGACACGATCACGAGCGCCGTCTGCAGATTGACCCGGTTCAGAAGGGCCGCGATCGTGTATTCGCCCAGCACGACGGCGACCGAGATGAACGACGCCGAAAGGATGCCGCGGCGCAGGTTCGGCAACAGCACGCGCAGAAGCACGGTCGGCCACCCGGCACCCAGGGAACGCGCCGCCTCGCTGAGGGTGATCACGTCGATCGCGGCCAGGTTGGCCTGGATCGCTCGGTAGGCGAACGGAAGAACGATGATTCCGTAGGCGAACGAGAGTGTCCACACACCGCTGCCGAACATCTTCGCCACGACGGAGTAGACGGGAGCGAGACCCACGACGAGCACGATGGCGGGAATGGTGATGGGAAGCAGGCAGAGGAACTCCATCGCGCGACGCAGATACGGGAAGCGCAACTGCACGAGGATCATGGTGGGCACGAGGATGACGAGCATGACCGCGACGGTGACGATCGCCAGCACCACGGAGTTGCCGAGCGCGGTGAGCACTCCCTTGTACTCCCCCGTCAGCCCTCCGGAGAAGACCGCGATCCACCGGCTGAAGTCGTAGCCGCCCTCGAGCCCGCGACGCAGCGTGAACTCTCCCATGGCCACGATGGGTACAAGAAAGACGAGCCCGACGACGCCGAGGATCAGCCAGCGGGTGAGCGCGCCGGGTTCGGGTCGGAACGCCTTCGCCTGGCCGCTCATCGCTGCCACTTCGCCGACCGCTTCATCAGCAGCGAGTAGAGCGTCATGACGATGACCATCACGACGATCATTCCGAGGGCGAGGGCGCCGGCGAGATTCTCTCGGCCCAGCACCGTCTCGCTCGTGAGAGCTGAGCGGATCTGCAGGGGAACGATCTGCGACCCCTGACTCGTGAGCGCGGCGGCCGTCGCGAACGACGAGAAGGCGTTCGCGAACAGCAGCAGCAGGCAGCCGAGGAACGACGGGGTGAGCACGGGGATGCCGATGCGCCACCAGTACGTCGCCCGCGATCCGCCGAGGCTCGCGTTCGCTTCGGCCCACTGGGGCTTCAGGCCCTCGAGCGCCGGAAGGAATGTGATGATCATCAGGGGAACCTGGAAGTAGATGTACGGCAGGATGAGGCCGGGCAGCTCGTACAGCCACACACCGTCGGCGAAGATGTCGATACCGAGCGAGTCACGCAGGTAGACGGTGACCATGCCCTGGATGCCGATGGTCGCGACGAACGCGAAGGCCAGCATCACGCCGCCGAATTGCGCGAGGACTCCGCTCGCCGAGTCGACGACCGAGCGCAGCATCCCGGTGGGGTTCGTGCCGATCAGCGCGTAACAACAGGCGGCACCGACCACCGACCCGATCACGGCGGTGAGCGCCGAGAGCCCGATGGAGTTGCCGAAGGTGCTGAGAATCAGGGGGTCGGCAAGCGCCTCGATGTTGGTGAGCGAGAACGAACCCGTGCCATCGAGGAAACCGGTGAATAGCGCGATAGCGGTGGGCAACCCGAGGAAGAGGAGGATGTACGCCGCGAAGGGAACGAGGCCGAGAAAACTCGGCACGGTGAAGGCCGCCCGTCGCGACGACTCGGGGCGCCGAGCCTGCACTGCTGCAGGTTCGACGCCCTCGAGGGGAGCGACGACCGACACGAGGGTGTCAGCCATCAGTTGTGTCTCTCTCTTCGTTACTGGACGGCCGCGGCCCAGTTGCTGCCGAGCAGGGCGGCAGCGTCTTCGGACTCCTTCGCGCTCGGCACCACGGTCTCGGCGGGCGTCTCCGGCAGGGCGTCGAAGAGTTCCTTGTCGATCGTTCCGGCCGCTTCCATCGCCTCGGCACGCGCCGGGCGGGCGCCACCCGCGAGCCACAGGTTCTGGGCCTCGTCGCTGTAGAGGAACTCCTGCCACAGACGAGCGGCGGCCGGGTGCGGAGCGTCGGCACTGATGGCCTGGTTGTAGTACCCGGCGTAGCCCGTGCCGGGAAGCACGACGACCTCCCACTTGCGCTGACCGTCGAGCTTCTTGCCGTAGCCCACGTTCAGGTAGTCCCAGTCGAAGACGACGGGCGTCTCGCCCGAGGCGATCGTGGCGGGGGTGGGGTCGATCTTCACGAAGTTGCCGGCCTTGTTCAGCTTCGAGAAGAAGTCGATTCCGGGCTGGAAGTCGGCGGTCGATCCGCCGCTCTGAACGGATGCCATGCCGACGGCGGCGAAGGCCGCCCCCGCCTGCGTCGGGTCGCCGTTGATCGCGACCTTGCCCTTGTACTCGTCGCCGAGCAGATCGTCGAGGCTCTTCGGCGCGGGAACCGCGTCGGGATCGTAGCCGATGGCCATGTATCCGCCGTAGTCGCCGACCCAGAGGCCCGACTGCTCCTTCAGCGCATCCGGGATGTCGGCCCAGGTCGCGACCTGATACGGAGCGAACTTCTTCGTGTTCGCCAGCGCGACGGCGGCGCCCACGTCGAAGACGTCGGGAGCGGTGTCCTGTCCCTTGAGGTTGTCGGCCGCCTGGATCTCCTCGGCGCTCGATGCGTCAGGCGACGCCTCGGTGATGGTGATCTCGGGGTACTTCTCGGTGAACGCGTCGAGCACAGCACCATAGTTGGCCCAGTCCCGCGGGAGGGCGATCACGTTGAGCGCACCTTCGGCTTTCGCCGCCTTCTCGAGACCGGCGAGGTCTCCGAATGCAGAGACGCTGGTGGCGGTGGCCGCGTCGACTCCGCCGTCTGCGGAGGCATCGGCCGAGGTGCTCGCGCACGAGCTGAGAGTAAGCGTGAGGGCGATCGCTGCGGCGATGCCGGCGATGGCTGTGCGGGTGGAAAGCAAGAGTCCTCCAGGTGGATCGGGCGGGTGCCGGGCGGGGCTGTGGTGCCGACGTGCCGACGCTATGGGGGTCGCGCGACGAGGATGCGACCGCCCGGTATCGCCGAGGTGAACGGCGTATGTCTCGATGTCGTAGGTGCATGAGTACTCTCGAGAACATGGCTCAGTCGCTGTCTCCCGCTCTCGCCCGTCGCGTCGCGCTGGCCGCGCAGGGCTTCGGGCGTCCACCCACGAGCGTCGTTCCCGGGGTGCGCCAGTTCGGTGCCCTGATCGATCGGCTGGGGCTGCTGCAGATCGACTCGGTCAACGTCTTCGAGCGCAGCCACTACCTTCCCGTCTTCGCCCGGCTCGGCAGCTACGACAAGGCGCAGCTCGACCGCGTCACCTATTCGCCCCGTATCACCGAGTACTGGGCGCACGAGGCGTCGTTCATTCCCGTCGACACACTTCCGCTGCTGCGCTGGCGGCAGCAGGAGTATCGCGACCGCGCCGAGACCGAAGCCGACTCGTGGTTCGCCGCGAACAGGTCCATGACCGAGTGGCTGCTCGCCGAATTGGCTGCCAAGGGCCCGATGCGCGCGAGCGAGATCGAGCACGAGTCGAACACCCGAAGCGGCTCCTGGTGGGGGTGGTCCGACGTCAAGCGCGGGCTCGAGACCCTGTTCCGTTGGGGCGACGTCGTCAGTGCCGGGCGAACGCGCTTCGAGCGCGTCTACGCCCTGCCCGAGCAGGTGCTCCCCGCCTCCGTGCGTGAGCTGCACGTTCCCCGCGACGAGGCCATGCGCCGCCTTGTCTCCATCTCGGCCCGGGCCCACGGCGTCGGAACAGCCGACGACATCGCAGACTACTTCCGCCTGAAGGCCGTCGACGCGGTTCCCGCGATTCGCGAGCTCGAAGAGGCGGGCGAGCTCGTTCCTGTCACGATCGATGGATGGGGCAAGCCTGCCTGGCTGCACCGCGATGCGCGCCTTCCCCGTCGCATGAACGCCGCGGCCCTCCTCTCACCGTTCGACCCCGTGGTGTGGGCGCGATCCAGAGCACTGCGTCTCTTCGACTTCCACTACCGCATCGAGATCTACACCCCCGAGCCCAAGCGGGTATTCGGCTACTACGTGTTGCCGGTGCTGATCGACGACCGGGTCGTGGGCAGAGTCGACCTCAAGAGCGACCGACAGGCCGGCGTGCTTCGCGTGCGGGCGGCCTGGGCCGAAGACGGCGCGCCCGACGACACCGCCGCACGACTTGCCCCCGTGCTTCGTCAGACGATGCAGTGGCAGGGCCTCGACTCCATCGAGGTCTCGGCCAAAGGCACGCTCGCATCGGCGCTCGCCGCCGAGATCTCGAGCACGACCTAGCGGGTCAGAACTCTCCCCCGATCTTCTCGAGGCGCGCGACGCGATCGTCGATGGGAGGGTGTGTGCTGAACAGGCGCGTGAGCATGCCCGGCTTGAGCGGGTCGGCGATCCACATGTGCGACATCGACGATGACTGCTTCTGCATCGGACGCCCGTAGGCCGCCAGCTTCTCGAGGGCACTGGCCAGGGCATCCGGATGCCGCGTGGTCAGCGCGCCCGTTGCGTCGGCGAGGTACTCCCGCTGGCGCGACACCGCCGTCTGAACGAGTCCGGCGACGAGCGGGGCAACCAGCATGGCGATCAGACCGAGAATCAACACGACGGGATTGCCGCCTCCGCCTCCCCCGTTGCTGTTGTTGTTGCGGCCTCCGCCGAAGAAGGCGAAGCGCAGGAACATGTCGGCGATGAAGCCCACGGCCACGACGAGGCCGAAGACGATCATCGACACCCTGATGTCGTAGTTGCGGACGTGCCCCAGCTCGTGAGCCATCACGCCCTCGAGTTCGGCGTCGGTCATGATGTCGAGCAAGCCTGTGGTGGCGGCGACGCTGGCATGCTGCGGGTCACGCCCGGTAGCGAAAGCGTTCGGCGCGGGATCGGGCACGATGTACACGGCCGGCATCGGCGTTCCCGTGGTGATCGACAGATTCTCGACGATGCGCCAGAGCCGGGGATTGTCGGCCTTCTCGATCCGCACGGCGCCGCTCGACGATATCGCCTGTCCGCTGGCGAAGAAGTACTGGAAGACCGCGTACGCGATGGCCACGACCACCGTGACGATCACGATCGTGGTGTTGTTGTAGATCGCGCTCGCCAGATAACCCAGGCCGCCGATGATCCCCAAGAAGATGAGGATGATGAAGACGGTGTTGCGTTTGTTCGCGGCTATCGCCCGATACATTCAGCCCTCGCCCCGGGGCTAGAACTGTACGCGCGGCGGCTCTGCGATGGCGGCGAGGTCTGCCACCTCAAAGAAGTCACGCTCGGTGAAGCCGAGGTTCTTGGCGAAGATGTTGTTCGGGAAGACGCGGATCTTCGTGTTGAGCTCGCGTACCCCTCCGTTGTAGAACCGACGAGACGCCTGCACCTTGTCTTCGGTGTCGACGAGCTCGGCCTGGAGCTGGAGGAAGTTCTGGCTCGCCTGCAGCTGAGGGTAGGCCTCGGCGACGGCGAAGATGCTCTTGAGCGCGCTCTGCATGTGGGTCTCGGCGACGGACGCGTCGACCGGGCCCTGCGCCTGCAGGGTCTCCGCGCGGGCCGCCGTGACTGACTCGAACACGCCCTTCTCGTGAGCCGCGTATCCCTTGACGCTCTCGATGAGGTTGGGAATCAGATCGGCGCGGCGCTTCAGCTGGACCGTGATGTCGCTCCACGCCTCATCGACGCGCACCTTCAGAGTCACCAGCGAGTTGTACGTGGCCCACAGGTAGATACCGATGATGGCTACGAGGACAACGACGACGATTACCGGGATAAGCCATTCCATAGCGTTTACTATAAGCCAGCACTCAGCAGACCCCGTTCGCTGTGGAGCAAGCTCCCAGAGATCGTGGCCTACGGCAGCTCTGCCGCCTGTCTCGGCGGAAGAGCCGCCACCGCCCGCACCGTCTCGGCGATGACCAGGGGCTCCGCGAGCACCCGGAAGTGACCGGTCAGGGGGAGAGCGATGTTCGTGGCTCCGGCGAGTTCGCTACCGCTCGGGATGTGGGTGTCGTAGTAGGGGTAGATCGACACGATGTGCTCGTTGATCACCTTCTCTGCAGCCAGGGTCGCGATACTCCCCCGCCCCGGAGCGAACTCCCTCAGGGGCTTCGTGAGCGGCAGCCTCGAGAGCGAAGAGCCCTGAAAGGGCGACGCGATGGCGACGACCCCGGCGACTCGCCCATCCGGATCGTCGAAAGCGAGCACATGCTTGCCGATCAAGCCCCCCTTGCTGTGCGCCACGATCACGACATCGCTGAGGTCGCGCTCGCGCAGAACCGCTCCCGCCAGGCGCGCCGCCTCGGGAATGGGGATGCTGTTGCGCTGCAATGCGGGAACGATGAAGCATGGATGTCCCCGCTCGTTCAGCGCCTGAGCGACGGGAAGCAGGTACTCCCATCTCTCGTAGACCCCCGGCACGAGCAGCACAGCTCGCTCGCTGCCCTTCTCGAAGGGAACGGGATCGGGACGCGAACGGACGCTCCGACGTTCCGCCTGCAGCGCGTAGGCGTAGTCGCCGAGCCAGATTCCCGCGCGATCCCGTAGAGATCGGGGTGCTCGAATGCGGGGCGCCATGCCCGCAATCCTAGGTGGCTACCGTCTGCGGTCGCCCGCGAGCGCCTGCATCCAGCGGAACGAATCCTTCGGTGTGCGCTCCTGGGTGACGAAGTCGACGTGCACGAGACCGAACCGCTGGCTGTAACCCGCGGCCCACTCGAAGTTGTCGAGCAGGGTCCACACGAAGTAGCCGCGCAGATCGAGCGTTTCGGCGACTCCTCCCGGCGCGGTCGACCGCAGGGCCGCCTCGAGGTGACGGGCGAGGTAGTCGATGCGCCTGGGGTCGGAGACCACCCGTTCGCCGGTGCGCTCGTCGAACACGAGCGACTCCGGGAAGCTCGCTCCGCCTTCGGTGATGATCACGGGCGGAAGCGCAGAACCGTATCTGTTCGCCAGCTCGGCGAGCGTCGTCTCGAGGAACTCCGGAGCGACCGGCCAGCCGAAGCCCGTGGTGGGGAACTCGGGCCAGGGCGCGAGATGGAACGGGAGCGACGCCATGGCCGCCGACTCTCCGTCGGGCGCGATCGCGCGACCCGCACCTGCGGCGATGCGCGTCGGGAAGTAGTAGTTGAGACCGTAGAAATCGATGGGCTGCGAGATGAGCTCGAGATCGCGCGAGTCGACCTCGATCAGTGTTTTCAGGACCGACGCGAAGTCGTCGCGCGGCTCGGGATAGCGGCCCAGCAGTACGGGGTCGGCGAAGATGCGATTGTGCAGAACATCGAACAGCCACGCGAAGGCGGTGTCGTCGTCAGACGACGTCGCGGGTGTCGTGGGTGTGTGCACGTTCGTGATGCCGATGCCGCCGGAGACGTCGGCTCCCCTCAACCCTTCGAGGGCGTAGCCGTGCGCGAGCAGAAGATTGTGGGCGACGGGGAGCGCATCGAAGAGCAGCGTCTCCCCCGGAGCGTGGATTCCGAGGGCGTAGCCGTTGAGCATCACCGTGGCGGGCTCGTTGACGGTGACCCAGCGGTCGACCCGGTCGCCGAATCGCTCCCCCAGCAGAAAGGCGAGCTCGCCCAGCCGACGCGCCGTGTCGCGCGAGCGCCAGCCACCCGCCAGTTCGTTCGGCGTGTCCCAGTGGAACAGCGTGGCCATCGGGCTGATCCCGTCGGCGAGCAGCCGATCGAGGAGACGATCGTAGAAGGCGACGCCGTTCTCATTCAGTCTGCCTGTGCCGCCCGGCTGGACCCGGGGCCACGAGATCGAGAAGCGGTAGGCATCCACCCCCAGATCGCGCACCAGGTCGAGGTCGTCGCCCTGCCTGTGGATGTGATCGGCCGCGACATCCGCGGTCCCCCCGCCCCGAATACGGCCGGCCTGGTGCGAGAAGACGTCCCACGTCGACGCCCCACGCCCGCCCTCCCGGGTCGCCCCCTCGATCTGGAAGGCGCTCGTCGCCACACCCAGAACGAAGTCGCGGGGCATTTCGGCGGCGAGTGTCTCTGCGCTCGGAAACCGTGTGGCTCTGCTCGTCATTCTCCGAGTACTCGATTCAGGTAGGGGTTCGCGAAGACGCGCTGAGGATCGAGACGATCACGCACGGCGAGAAAGTCGTCGAAGTGCGGGTACATCGCACGAAGATCCTCCGACTGCCTCGTATGCATCTTGCCCCAGTGCGGGCGCCCTCCGTAGCCGAGCATGATCTGCTCGACCGCCTCGAAGTACTCGGTCGGGTCTTCGCGATAGTAGCGGTGCACGGCGATGTAGCCGCTGTCTCTGCCCTGAGCCGTCGACAGCCACAGGTCGTCGCCCCTAGCGAAGCGCACCTCTATGGGAAACGAGATGCGCCAGCCGCGCTCGTCGATGAGCCTCATGATGTCGCGCAGTGCATCGGGCACGCACTCCGCCGGGATCGCGTACTCCATCTCGCGGAAGCGCACCGTGCGCCGCGTGGCGAAGACGCGGTGCGAGCGGTCGCTGAACTCGCGGTTGCCCATCAGGCGCTCGGCCATTCCGTTGATCCGAGGAATGATCGTCGGCACCGCAACGGCGGCGGCGCAGGTCGCCCGGTAGACGCCGTTGCTCAGAACCACATCGTCGAGCCAGTATGCGAAGGGCGAGAGCGGAGAGGTACTCGCGGACGCCGGCAGCCGCGTGTTGGTCTTGGAGACTGCGGTTCGCGTGTGCGGGAACCAGTAGAACTCGAAATGATCGCTCGAGCGCACCCGGTCGGCGAGCGAACCGTGCTCAGTCGGTTCGGCCTCGAGCAGGCCCCCTAATGGAATCGGTCGCTCCTGGGCGTGCAGCACGAAGCAGTCGACGCACTGCAGCGTGACTTCGATGAGAATGCCGAGGGCCCCGAGCCCCAGGGCCACGGCCGGCAGCAGTTCCGCGTTCTCCGACTCGGAGATGCGCAGGAGGCTGCCGTCTCCCGTGACCAGCACGGCTCCGCGCACCTGTCCCGCGATGCCGGTGAACTCGGCGCCCGTTCCGTGCGTTCCGGTCGAGATGGCGCCGCTGATGCTCTGACGATCGATGTCACCCAGGTTCGGCATCGCCAGACCGAGCGGTTCGATGAGGGCCGGAATGTCGTAGAGGCGGGTGCCCGCCGCGAGCGTGACTCGTTTGCGCTCGCCATCCACTCCGATCAGACCGCTGAGCGCGCTCAGATCGAGCTGAACTCCGGGGGCCACCGCGATACCGGTGAAGCTGTGCCCCGCCCCGACCGCCTTGATGGGCAGACCCGACCGCGCCGCCGCGATGATGGCTCGTTGCACGGCGCCTGCACTCGTCGGACGCTCGACGCGGCGTGGACGCACCTCTTCTGTGCGGCTCCAGTTGCGCCAGACGGCACCGCTCGCGGTCACAGGAAGGACTTCCCTTCGCCCCGATAACTGGGAACCGTGGCGACCACCTCATCGCCCGAGACGATCGCCACCTCGGCGACGTGTTCGGCGAGTTCGCCCGACTTCGTGTGCCGCAGCCAGGCCCGGTCGCCGATGCGCAGATCGGCCGCGAGCGCGCCCGAGACGGGCGACTGCACCTCTCCGGCCATCTCCCGCGCCTGCAGATCCAGCCCCTCGGGCCAGACGATCTCGGGGGTGCGGTCTCTCTGCGGCGGTCCGGATGCGATCCAGCCGCCGCCGAGGAGCGTCGCCATGCGGGGCGTCGGCTTGCGTACGACAGACAGCGCGAAGGCCGCCGCCGGCGCAGGCCGGAACCGGGAGTAGGTATCGAAGAGGTGCCCGCCCAGCAGACCGGAGCCCGCGGCGATCTCCGTCACCGACGCATCCGCCGACGTGCTCTCGAGAGAGCCCGTGCCGCCGCCGTTCACGAACTCGAGCGGAGCGATGCGCTCTACCGCCTCGACGATCGCACCCCGCCTGTCGGTGAGCTCGGTCACCGACTGCTTCTGCATCCAATCGAGCACGACCGCCCGCGCCGGATTGCCCTTCGGCCGGTTTCCGACCCCGGCGATCTGCGCCTCGTAGCCCATGATGCCCACGAGGGTGAATCCGCGGCGCCGGGCGACAGCCTCGGCGATCCGCTGCGCCTGCGCCACCTCGCGCACGGGCGAACGCCACACGCCGACATGGCCGAGCGCCTTCGTGACGAACGACATGTCGATCTCGAGGCAGAGCCGCAGGTTCTCGCGTGTTCCCGGAGGAGCGACCTCGTCGATGAAGTCGAGATGATCGAGGCTGTCGATCATCAGCGTGATCCGGGCGGCCAGCTCGGGGCTCGAGGCCAACTGGCGAAGAGCGCCGACGTCGGCGCTCGGATAGCCCACGACGACATCGTCGACCGTCTCGGCCAACCAGAGCGCCTCGGGGAGCGTATAGGCGAGGATGCCCGCGTAACCGTCGAGAGCGAGCACGGCATCGACGAGAGACCGGATGCGCACCGACTTCGATGCGACGCGGATCGTCTTGCCCGCGGCCCGATCGATCATGTCGAAGGCGTTGTGCGCGAAGGCCTCGAGGCCGACGGCCGCGAGCGGGGTGTCGAGATGCGCCGTCGCCGCGTCGAGACGAGGCCACCACGTCGAGGGAGTGCGCCACGGTTCGTCGCTGGAGCGCTGAAAAGGGGGAATCACGGGCTACCTCACAGATCTGATGCGGGAGACGGCCAGAGCACCGCCGAAAGCGAAGAGTGCAGACAGGACGAAGAGTCCTTGGAAACCGCCGAGCCAGGCGACCACAGCAGCACCGAGCAGCGGAGCAAGGGCCTGCGGCACGGCGGTGGCGATGTTCATGATGCCGAGGTCCTTGCCACGCGTCGCCGGGTCGGGAAGGACCTGCGTCGCGAGCGCCTGATCGACGCTGAGGAAGCATCCGTAGCCCGCGCCCAACAGGCCGGCGGCAATCATGGCCACAGAGAGCTCGGGCACGAATGCGAGAAGGAGCGCCGCGACGGCCTGGAGTGTCGAGGACACGAACACGAAGACGCGTCGTCGTCCGAGCCGATCGCTGAGCGCGCCTGCCCCGAGCGACGAGATGACGACGAAGACCATATAGATCAGGGTCAAGACGAGGAGGTCGTCTTCGGCGTTCTCGTCGTCGAGCCCGTACATCAGGAAATAGAGCAGAAGGGTCGTTCCGAGCGCGTTGCCCGTGTTGACGAGGACTCGGCCGAGCAGGGTCCATCCGAAATCGGGATAACGCCGGGGACTGATCCACAACTCGTCGAGCAGCCGACCGCGAGGGATTCGCCTGGCGGCCTCGCGAGTCAGCACCTGGTCACGGCCGAAGACCAGGAAGGGCGCAACCAAGACGACGAGCAGCACCGCCACTGCGGCGTACCCTCCGAACTGACCGGTGAAGAGGGTGAGAACGAGTACGAGGCCGAGAATCGTGCCGATGGCCTGGGGAGCCGAGATCCAGCCGGAGACGAATCCGCGCTGCTCGACAGGCACCCTGTCGGAGATCGTCGCCGTGAGAGCGGCCGTGAGCACGCAGAACCCGACGATCGACAGCGTCCAGAAGATGCCGATTCCGATGAAGCTCTCCTGCAGTCCGAGCAGCAGAAGCGAGACGGCGAACACCGCCGCTCCCCCGGCTATCCAGGGGCGGCGACGACCGAAGCGCGATGTCGTGCGGTCGGAGAGGAGTCCGGTGACGGGGAAGGCGACGAACGCAGCCACGCCCGCGATTCCCGAGATGACACCGAACGCGACGACATTCTCGACCCACGATGCGGCGCCGAGGCGCTGCTCGATCTGTACGGGCAGCAAGAGCTGCACCGGGGTGAGCTGCGCCATCCAGACGCCGAGCCACGCGGCCGCGAAGAGGGCAATCCACCCGCCCTCGACGCGGCGAACGGGCTCTGAGAACACTCCCGCGGCTGCGGTATCCGTGCCGCTCATGCGGCGACCGCCAGACCGACGACCGAGTCGGCCGCGAAGTCGAGCGCACGGGCGGCCGCGGCGTCGTCTCGCGTCACGAGCCATGACAGCGTGACCCCGTCGGTGACCACCACGAGGATGCGGGCGATCTGGTCGACCGGCATAGTCCACATCATGTTCCAGCGCTCCGCCGCCGTCGCCAGGGCGTCCTGGGCGAGCACGCAATAGCGCTCGTACTGCGTCGAGGCGACGACCTCGAGCCCTGGCGTGCGGAGGGCGTACTGGGTGAGTTCGAGCATGGCCTTCTCCCTTTGCGGGTCGGAGCGCAGATGCTGCAGATACCGTTCGAGCCCGAGCCGCACGGTGTCGCGGAAGGTCTCCCCCGGTGTCAGATCGGTGAGCATGGCGTGACGCTCGGCCTCGACGACGACGCTCACCAGTTCGGCCATCAGCTCGTCGCGCGTGGCGAAGACGTAGTGAAAGCTCGCGAGCGCCATGCTCGCCTCTGCGCAGATCACGCGAACGCTCGCCGCCGCGACCCCGCGGGCAGCGACGACGCGGAACGCTGCGGAGACGAGCTCGGCGCGTCGCTCCTGTGCCGACATCCTGGCCATCGAGTCGCCCCCTCGCCGAGTGGGTCGATCGTCCCACTCGTGCCCAGTATGGCGCGGCACGCGTTACGGGCGTGTGAATTTTTCATCGCGCAGGCCCATACGAACGCAACAGACTTTGACTTCGCTCGCGCAACACCCCTAAATGGGAGGTACGTGACCGATCTGCCCGAACCACCTCTGTCTGCAGCACAGCGCCGTCGTGCTGCCGTGTTGTCGACGGCATCGGCGCTTCTCGGCGTCTTTCTTCTCACGATCGCCTTCGTCGCCCCGGCTACCGTCGCGCTCGCCACGGAGACCGATCCGCCCCCCACGTCGACGCCCGTGGCGCCTCCCGCCTCGCCGATCGAGCCGGCGCCGAGTCCCGATTCGACCGCGGTCGCCGCCCCGGTGATCGAGCGGCCCGCGGCGTCGACTCTGGTCGGCGACAGCATCCCCTTCAGCGGTACGGCCGAACCGGGCAGCGGCATCGACCTGTATTCCAGCGCCGGCGGGCAGCCCCTGTGCAGTGTCGTCACGAGCACCACGGGAACGTGGTCGTGCGCGGTCTCGCTGCCCTCGACCCCCTCTGTCACCGTGCGCGCGGTCCAGACCGTGGCCGCTCAGTCGTCGGAGACGAGCGTCGAGGTCTCTGTGCTCAATGCCCCGACCGCCGGTTCAGCGGGAAACGGCACCGTCTCGAATGGAACAGTCATGGGCGAGGCGGTGCCGGGCGCCACGGTGACGGCCGTCGCGGGACAGGTGTCCTGCACCGCGACGGCGGATGCATCGGGAGCCTGGTTCTGCGCCCTTCCCAAGGGTCTCTCGAGCGGCTCCTACGAGCTCACGGCCACACAGGTGGCGCCGTGGAGCGGAGGTCGCTCGTCGTCGCCGAGCCGGGCGAGCACCCTGACGATCGACGTCGATGCACCCGCGCCTCCCGGCGTGACGATTCCCACCGGCTCGATTCAGGCTTCCGGCGCCTCGTTCTCGGGCAGTGGTGAAGACGGCGCTACGGTGACGCTCTTCGCCGGTCCGCACTCACTGTGCCAGGCTGTCGTCTCGGCAGGGCGCTGGTCGTGCACCTCCGCCGCGATCGACGCCGGCACCTATCCGGTCTCGGCCATCCAGCAGGATGCGGCAGGCAATATCAGCGACGAGAGCGCTCACGTCTCGGTGGCGTTCACCGCCCCGGCGACACCACCGTCGCCGACCGAGCAGCCCACACCGAGTGCGACGCAGCCCGCTCCGAACTCCACCCCCATCCCCTCTATCGCCGGCGGCGACCCCACGGCCGCGGCCCCTCAGCAGCCGCAGGCTCAGCCAGGCGCGGCGGGTGCGCCACCGATGACCGCCTCGGGCGGGTGGTCGGCCTCGACTCGGTTCAGCGCCGCGATGCAGCCGGCCTTCGGAACATCGGGCTCGGTCGACTGGACCCTGGCGCTGGGGATCGGGCTGGCCATGGTCGCCCTGCTCGCCGTTCCGGCCCGCCTCCTCGCGGGCACCCTCCGGGGTCTCCGAGCCACGCCTGAGCTGCAATCGGCAACCGGTGGCAGGTTCACCGGTCGCAACCGATCCCGCTACCAGGAGTTCGAGACCGCTCCTGCCCTGCGCTGGAATGCGCGAGTCACCGGCACATTCGCCCTCATCGCCAGCGCCGCCATCACCGTGCTCAGCGCCCCCGTGACCGACGAACCCGCCTACCTGCGGCTGCTCGTCGCGGTGATCCTGGGCGTGCTCGTGGTGAACACGGTCGCCGTGCTCCTGCCCCGGATGCTTGCGCGCACCGTCTTCGACGCCACCACCGACATCCGACTTCGCCCGCTCTTTCTTCTCGTCTCCGTGGGCGCGACGGCGCTCTCGCGCGTTCTCGACCTCGATCCGGCGCTGGTCTTCGGCATCGTCTTCGGCCTGGGACTGACGCTTCCCGCCTCGCGACGAGCGAGGGGTCGCCTGGCAGCACTCCAGGTCGGTGCGCTTCTCGCCGTCGGCACGACCGCTTTCCTGATCTCCGGGTCGATTGCCGCTGGCGCCGGTTCGAGCACCGTCGGCGCGTTCCTTGCCGAGTTCGTCAACACCGTCGCGCTGGCCTCACTCGGCGGGGCCGCGATCCTGCTGCTTCCGATCGCCGATCTGCCGGGACGCCATATCCTGCGCTGGAAGCCGATCGGCTGGCTGGTGCTCGCCCTGACGGGCTTCACGCTTCTGGCCGGCGTTCTGTCGTCCGCGCTCGAGGGGCTGGGCGGCGGAGCGGGCCTCATCGTTCTCGGCCTGGCATCGCTCGCCTTCGCGACCGCCTGTTTCGCGGTCTGGCTCTGGGCCCGCTTCGTGCGAGCGCCCGCTCACGACGAGAGCAGCACGCCCACCGCGTAGCCGGCCACGGCGAGCGTGATGCCCACGAACAGATTGCCGAGACACGAGACGACGGCTGTACGCCACCGACCGGAGCGCAGAAGGTCGACGGTCTCGACGCTGAAGGTGCTGAAGGTGGTGAGCCCCCCGGCGACCCCGGTGATGAGAACGAGGCGCACGTCGGTGGTCAGCGCCGACCCCGCTGCGAGCCCGGCCGCGCAGCCGGCGAGCGCCGAGCCGACGGCATTCACGAGAAGCACGGCCCACGGGAACCGCCCCAGCCGCGACGCGCGCGGACGCGAGGCGGCGAACGTGCTCACCCCGTAGCGCACGATCGCGGCCAGGCCGCCTGCCACGACGACCACGAGAGCGAGAAGAGGCGTCATCTCGTCGGCTCCCCTGCGTGGGGAGAGCGATCGCGTCGCTCGCCCAGACGGAGTCCGATGAATGCGGCGCCGAGGCCGAGCAGCAGCGTCGCGATCAGATAGACGACGGCGACGATGATCTGATCCGGCCCCGAGACGGTCAGGAGCACGAGGGCGAGGATCACGGCGGAGAAGGTGGTGAACGAACCGAGGACTCCCGGACCGACGGCAGCTGTGACGATCGACGACGCACCCCGTCGGAAGACTGCTGCCGTGAGCCAGCCGAGCACGAATGATCCGATCGTGTTGATGAGAAGAGTGTCGACCGGAAACTGCTGATCCGTGTGGGGAAGCGCGAGGTCGAGGCCGAGCCGCAGAGCGCTCCCCACGACTCCCCCGAGGAAGACCGCTACGAGATGGGCGAGTGGACGATTCTGCACAGGCGCGAGGCTACCTCGTCTCGCCCCAGAACGGCCTGAGTGTCGGCCGGGGTCGGTGGTGGATGGCAGGCTCGAGTCATGACCGTGCAACCGCAGCAGACCGCGACCGACATCCTGCGCTCCCTCGTCGGCCGCCCCGACGCCGAGTTCCACGACGGGCAACGCGAGGCCATCGACGCCCTGGTCACCGACCGCAGTCGCGCCCTCGTCGTGCAGCGCACCGGGTGGGGCAAGTCCGCGGTCTACTTCATCGCCACCCTCCTTCTGCGCCAGAGAGGCGCGGGGCCCACGATCCTCGTGTCACCCCTGCTCGCACTGATGCGCGATCAGGTGGCCGCGGCAGCGCGCGCGGGTGTCACCGCCGCGAGCCTCAACTCGGCCAACACCCACGAGTGGGAGTCGATCAAGGAGCGTCTCGCACGCAACGAGATCGATGTGCTGCTCGTCTCGCCCGAACGACTCAACAATCCCCGCTTTCGCGACGAACAGCTGCCCGAACTCGTGCGTCGCACGGGCCTTCTCGTCGTCGACGAGGCGCACTGCATCTCAGACTGGGGTCACGATTTCCGCCCCGACTATCGACGCCTGCGCACCCTCATCGCGGAGCTTCCCTCGGGCGTACCGGTTCTCGCGACCACGGCGACCGCGAACTCCCGGGTGGTGGCCGACGTGGCAGAGCAGCTCAGCGTCGACACACACGGGCCGCAGGCGAATACCGTCGTCACTATCCGGGGCCCGCTCGCGCGTGCATCGCTGCGACTCGGAGCACTCCGGCTGCCCGACTCGAAAGCGCGTCTCGGCTGGCTGCTGACCCACCTCGGCGAGATGCAGGGCAGCGGAATCATCTACGCGCTCACCGTCTCTGCAGCCGAAGACACGGCTCGTCTGCTTCGCGAGGCTGGCCACGAGGTGCTGGCCTACACCGGCCGCACCGATCCTGCCGACCGCGAGGCGGCAGAGGCGAAGCTCAAGAACAACGAGGTCAAGGCCCTCGTCGCCACGAGCGCACTCGGCATGGGATTCGACAAGCCCGACCTCGGTTTCGTGATCCATCTCGGAGCACCGTCGTCTCCCGTGGCCTACTACCAGCAGGTCGGGCGGGCCGGGCGCGCCACCGACAACGCAGACGTTCTGCTTCTGCCGGGCAGAGAAGACCCTGAGATCTGGCATTACTTCGCCACGGTATCCATGCCCGACGATCGGAGGGCCCGCGCGGTTCTCGACGCCCTCGACGCCGCATCCGGCCCCCTGTCGACGCCCGCGCTCGAGGCACTGGTCGACCTGCGCCGAACTCCGCTCGAACTCCTGCTCAAGGTCCTCGACGTCGACGGTGCCGTATCGAAGGTTCAGGGCGGGTGGCGATCGACCGGCAGGCCCTGGGTCTACGACGCCGAACGCTACGAGCGCATCGCTGCGGAGCGCGTGGCCGAACAGCAGTCGATGCTCGACTACGAGACCACCACGGGGTGCCGCATGGAGTTTCTGCAGCGTGCGCTCGACGACCCGACCGCCGCGCCCTGCGGCCGCTGCGACAGGTGCACCACGGCGTGGTACGACACTTCCGTGTCCACGGGCGACCAGGCCACGGCGGAGACGGCGCTCCAAAGGGTCGGCGCGGTCATCGAGCCCCGCACCCAATGGCCGACGGGCGCATCGGAGCGCGGAGTGGCGGCGAAGGGGCGCATTGCCCTCGACGAGCGCGTCGAGCCGGGCCGCGCACTGGCCAGGCTCACTGATCTGGGGTGGGGAGGCACGCTGCGGCAACTGTTCGCCGCGGGAGCCCCGGACGAGGCCGCCAGCCCGGCGCTGATCCAGGCCTGCGCGAAGGTCCTGGGCGAGTGGCCGTGGAGCGAGCGACCCGCCGCCATCGTGAGCATGCCCTCCAGGCGTCGGCCTGCACTCGTGCAATCGATCGCTCAGGGCCTGTCCGAGCTGGGTCGGCTCCCGCATCTCGGTTCACTCGAGCTCGTCGGCGCGGGCCCCGAGGGAGCTCCGGGAGGAAACAGTGTGTACCGCCTCTCGTCGGTGTGGCAGCGGTTCGAGGTCTCCGAGCAGATGGCGTCGCGACTCGAGTCTCTCGCCGGCAGCCCGGTACTGCTCGTCGACGACCTCGTCGACAGCCGCTGGACGCTGACGGTCGCCGGGCGCGAACTTCGACGGCACGGCTCGGGGCCGGTTCTGCCCTTCGCCCTCGCTCTGCAGATGTAATCTCGAACAGATGAGCACCGCTGACGCACTGCAGAACACCTCCGAGGCCCGCATCAGGCGTCGCATCCCGGAGCAGCTCGACGACATCGAACGCATCGAACCGCAGCCCGACTTCAGGGTCGACCTCGAGCGCATCCGATTCTCGCCGTACTTCTCCCGTCTGTCGGCCGTCACTCAGGTCATCTCGCAGGCGGGGGCGGGCCCCGTCATCCACAATCGACTCACCCATTCCGTCAAGGTCACCGCCGTTGCACGGTCCATCGCGGTGATGCTCGAGCAAGACCGAGGCGACACCGGGGCTCTCGTGCGCGAGCTCGGTGGGTGCGACCCCGTCGTCGTGCAGGCGGCCGCCAGCGCTCACGACCTGGGGCATCCGCCGTTCGGTCACCTCGGCGAACAGGTGCTCGATCGACTCGCCCGCGAACGCCTGGGCCTGTCTGAGGGCTTCGAAGGCAACGCGCAGACGTTCCGCATCCTCACCGAGCTCGACGCATGCGACGCGACCGAGCAGGGCCTCAATCTCACGGCCGCGGTGCGCGCGGGTGTGCTCAAGTACCCGTGGCTGCGCGCAGATTGGCAGTCGCGCGTGCGCACCGACATGCCCGACGGCATGCCGCGCGGCGTGGGCTCCCAACGCAACGGAGGCGCCGACAAGTTCTCGGCCTACACGCTCGATGTCGAGGAGCTTCGCGAGGCGCAGAGAGCCTTCCCGAACATCGGCGAGTGGCGCCAGACCGTCGAATGCTCGGTCATGGACATCGCCGACGACATCGCCTACTCGATCCACGATCTCGACGACTTCTATCGGGCGGGCGTTCTGCAGCAGGCGTCGGTCTCGGCCGAATTGCGCAGCTGGCTGCGCGACCAGACCGCGCTGTCCAGGCTCGACGAACAGGCGCTCGAAGCGAGCGCTCGCACACCGGGGCACGCGCTCGAGCTGGTGAGGCGACGCATCCACGCCCGAGATGCGTGGATCGCATCGGACGACGCATTCAGGGCCGCCGTGCAGAGAGTCAGCGAAGACCTGGGCGACGGCCTGCTGTCGGTGCCGTTCGACGGCTCTATGGGAGCCGAGAGGGCGATCTCGTCGTTCACACGCAGCTGGATCAACAGGCTCCAGCGCTCCATCGTCGTCGATCGCACTCCGCATGTGAGAAGCGCCCACGTGCGACTCGGCCAGCAGGCGTGGCACGACGTCGTCGTGCTCAAGTTCGTGCACACCCGCTTCGTGCTCGAACGTCCCGACCTCGCCACCTACCAACGCGGTCAGGGCCGAGTGCTCGAGACCCTGGTCGAGGGATTCCGGGCCTGGCTCTCCGACGAAGACGACGCCGCACGCGCCCCGCGTCGGCTGGTCGAACTCGTACAGGTGGCGACGGCGGGCTACTTCAGACTTCGATCCGACACGCCTGAGCTGCTGCGCGGCACGACCGACGACGAGAGCCTCATCGCGCGAGGTCGAGGCCGCGGCATCGTCGACTACATCGCCTCGCTGACCGACAGCCAGGCGATGAGCGTGGCCTCGTTGATCAGCGGCACCTCGGAGCACCTGTGGGAGGGCGGCACGGGCATCTAGCGCCCGTGCCGACCCGTCTTACAGGTTGATCATGTGCCCCTTGAGGCCGTGGAAGGCCTCCTGCAGGGCCTCGCTCAGGGTCGGGTGCGTGTGCACGTTCCGCGCCAGCTCCGTGGCGGTCAGATCCCACATCTGAGCGAGCGTGAGCTCGGGCAGAAGCTCGGACACGTCGTGACCGACCATGTGGCCACCCAGCAACTCGCCGTACTTGGCGTCGGCGACCAGCTTGACGAAACCGGCGGGCTCCCCGAGCCCGTGTGCCTTGCCGTTGGCCGTCATCGGGAAGGTCGAGACGAGCACGTCGTGGCCCTCGTCGCGCGCCTGCTGCTCCGTGAGGCCGAAGCTCGCCACCTGCGGCTGGCAGAACGTGGCCCGCGGCATGTTGCGGTAGTCGCCCAGCGTCTGGGTCTCCGCTCCTGCCATGGTCTCAGCGGCGACGACTCCCTGCGCCTCGGCGACGTGGGCAAGCTGCAGCTTGGCTGTGACATCGCCGATGGCGTAGATGTTGGGAACGTTGGTGCGCATGTGGTCGTCGATCGCGATCGCTCCGCGTTCGGTGAGCTGCACGCCGGTCTTGTCGAGTCCGAAGCCCTCGACCCGGGGTGCGAACCCGATCGACATCATGACCTTGTCGACCTCCATCGATCCCTTGGTGCCGTCCTTGGCTGTGTAGGAGACAGCGACGGAGGAGCCGTTGTCGACGATGCTCTCGACCTTGGTCGAGGTGAGCAGCGTGACGCCGAGCTTCTTGTACTGCTTCGCGATCTCCTTCGACACATCGGCGTCTTCGTTCGGGAGCGCGCGGTCGAGGAACTCGATGATCGTGATCTCGACGCCGTAGTTGCGCAGGATGTAGGCGAATTCCATGCCGATGGCACCGGCGCCGACGATGACCATCGACTTCGGCAGCTCCCTCGTGAGGATCTGGCTCTCGTATGTGACGACGTTGTCGCTGAGGGTCACGCCGGGAAGGAGTCGCACGAACGAGCCGGTGGCGATGATCGCGTTGTCGAAAGTGATCTGCTCGGCGGTGCCGTCTGACTTGGCCACCGTCATCGAGTGGCTGTCATTGAACGAGCCGCGACCGTCGTACTCGGTGATCTTGTTCTTCTTCATCAAGAAGTGCACGCCCTTGACGCGCCCCTCGGCCACCTTGCGACTGCGGTCGAACGCGGCGCCGAAGTCGAACGAGACATCTCCCGAGATGCCGAACTCCTTGGACTGCGTCGCGAAGATGTTGGCCAGCTCCGCGTTGCGGAGCAGGGCCTTAGAGGGGATGCAGCCCACGTTGAGGCAGACACCGCCCCAGTACTTCTCTTCGACGACGGCGACGCTGAGCCCGAGCTGCGCGGCACGGATGGCAGCGACATAGCCACCGGGGCCGGCTCCCAGAACGACGAGGTTGTAGTGAGCGCTCATTATGTTTTAGGACTTCCTTCGGTTTGCACGAGGTCTTTCTCGTTCAACTCTATTCGCACTAGCGAGGAAGTCGGCCGTTCACGCGTCGATGCGGGAGTGCTCGCCCAGCCGGTGCCACGTGCGGTTGTGATAGACGAGAGGCTCACCCGAGTCGACGTCGTCGGAGATGCCCGCCTGCAGGGCGTGGATGGCGATCACGGTCGAGCCACCGGCATCCATGCGTTCGATGACCTTGCCGCGGATCCACGACTGTGCCGACGGAAAGTAGGGCTCCCCGGTGATGAGCCGGTCCCAGATCGACGTGTCGGCGAAGCGATCTATGCCGCTCGTGGCGCAGAGGGTTGCGAGGTCGAGCTGTTCGGAGCCGAGGAGATGCACGACCACCGTGTCGGCGGCCAGGATCGTCGGAGCGCTCGAGGACTGTCCTGACACGGAGAAGACCAGCAACGGCGGTTGTGCACTGACAGAGAAGACCGACGTGGCCGTGAGGCCCACCGGCCCGTTTCCGGCGTCCGCGGTGATCACGGCGACACCGGCGGGGTGATTGCGGAACACGGCTTTGAAGGAGTCGGCGTCGAGCCCCGAGTGCTCGGCGATCGAATCGACGGAACCGGTCTGCTGTGGTCCGCGAGCGGAAGAGTGCAGTGTCATGTGCACAAGCCTTACTCTCTGCGGCCGCGCAGGGAACTTCTGTGTCCTCGTGTGACGCTCGGGCTCGATTCAGCCGCTTCGGAGGTGCGCGAACGTATCCTCAACTGTTATGCCTGATTCCTCGTCACGTCTTATGTCTGCGGCGAAGCCCTGGTTGAAGCTCCTCGGTGCGAGTGTCGTCGCCGGCGTTCTCGTCACCGCGCTCGCCGTTCCTGCGGTCTCTCTCACCAGCGCATCCGTCTCACGCTCGGTCGGCCTCTTCGAGGATCTGCCCTCGACCCTCAACATCGGTGCGCTCGCGCAGAAGTCCGAGATCTACTCGACGAACCCCGACGGCTCGAACACCCTTCTGGCCACGGTCTTCGACCAGAACCGGCAAGAGGTGGGCTGGGACGAGATCGCCCCCGCGGTGAAAGACGCCGTCGTGTCCACCGAGGATCCGCGCTTCTACGAGCACAACGGCGTCGACCTGACATCGACGCTCCGTGCGGCCCTCAAGAACGTCACGTCTGGAGGAGTCGAGAGCGGCGCATCGACCATCACGATGCAGTATGTGAAGAACATCCTCGTGCAGCGGGCTGAAGCGCTCGACAACGAGACCGACAGGGAGAAGGCCTACGCCGAAGCGACCGACACGTCGCTCGATCGCAAGCTGTCAGAGATGCGTCTGGCGATCGGTCTGGAGAAGAAGTACAGCAAAGACGAGATCCTGCTCGGCTACCTGAACATTGCGAACTTCGGCGGCTCCGTCTACGGCATCGAGGCCGCGGCGAACTACTACTACGGAACGACCGCAGCTCAATTGACGGTCGCCCAGGCAGCCAGCCTCATCGCGACGGTGAACGAGCCGAACGGGCTGCGCATCGACGAGCCCGACAACATCGAGGCCAATAAGGCCCGGCGCGACGTCGACGTTCTCGCGTCGATGCTCAAGCACCACACGATCACCCAGGCACAGCACGACGAGGCCGTCGCGACGCCCGTGACCCCCGTGATCACCGAGCCGTCGACGGGATGCCAGACCGCGGCGAACGGGGCCGCGTATTTCTGCGACTACGTGACCTGGATCGTCAAGAACGACCCCACCTTCGGCGCAACAGCCGACGAGCGCTGGTCGAACTTCAAGACGGGCGGGTTCCAGATCTACACGACTCTCAACTCCGCGCTCCAAGCCAACGCCAACGAGACGATGACCAAGTACATCCCGGCCTCGAGCGACGAACTCGACCTGGGCTCCACGATCGTCACCGTCGAACCCGGAACGGGGCGCATCCTCGCGATGGCGCAGAACAAGACGTACGTGGCCGGCGATTCCGCCGACCCCGGCAGCACGTCGTTGAACTACAACACCGATCAGGGGTACGGCGGATCGACCGGCTTCCAGGTCGGCTCGACGTACAAGGTCTTCACTCTCGCCGAGTGGCTGAAGCAGGGTCACACGCTCGGCGAGCGGATCAACGGCAATCCCCAGACGTTCAATCGATCGAATTTCACGAACTCGTGCATCGACATCAGCGGCGACCCGTATTCGCCCAAGAACGACAGCGGATCGCGGCCGGGAACGGTGACCGTGCAGAACGCCCTCACCGACTCGGTGAACAACGCGTTCATCGCCATGGCCCAGAAGCTCGATCTCTGCCAGATCCGCAACACGGCCCAGTCTCTCGGCGTGCACCGCGCAGACGGCGGTGACCTCGGCTCGAACCTCGCCGACATCCTGGGCACGCAGACGATCGCGCCCCTGACCATGGCGGCGGCCTATGCCGGAATCGCCGCGAACGGCGTCTACTGCAAGCCGATCGCCATCGACCGCATCGTGGATGCGACGGGTGCGGAACTGCAGCCGCCCCAGGCCGGGTGCGCGCAGGCTCTCGACCCGAAGGTGGCCGCCACCCTCGCTTACGCGATGAAAGGCCCGATCCAGAGCGGAACCGCCACGGCGTCGAATCCCTACGACGATGTCGAGCACATCGGTAAGACGGGAACGACCGACAACGAGAAAGACACCTGGATGATCGGGGCCAGCACGAGGGCGGCCACGGCTGTCTGGGTGGGCAACGTGTCGGGAGACGTCTCGATGACCGACGTCGAGACGAACGGGTACTCCGGGTACAGCGTGCGCCACCGCATCTGGAAATCCGTGATGACGGCGAACGACGAGACGCTGCCCGCTGCGGCGGACTTTCCTGACCCCGAGGACTCCCTCGTCTACGGATCGGGATCGAGTTCGGGCTCCGGATCGAGTTCCGATGCGCCCACCGATTCTCCGACGGCGACGCCCACGCCGGCGCCCTCTCAGAACGCCCCTGGCATCGCACCGACGCCGGGCGCAACTGTGGCGCCCCCGGCCGAAGAAGACGGAACCGACGGCCGCGGCGACGAGGACAACACCGGAATCGTGCCCGGCGTCGGGGGCAATTAGAGACGCTGGATCTCTTGATTCGGCGCCGAACGCGCGGTAACGTACAACCAAATGGTTGTATCTGAACTGACAGATTCCGAGATCGATCGCATCTTCCAGGCCCTGGCGGATGCGACCAGGCGCGACATCGTGAGCCGCGTGCTCACCTCCGAGCATTCGGTGACCGCTCTCGCCGAGCGCTACGACATGAGCTTCGCTGCCGTGCAGAAGCACGTGCAGGTGCTCGAGCGCGCCCTTCTCGTCACGAAAGAACGGCGCGGTCGCGAGCAGCTCGTGCACAGCCGCATCGAGACCATCGGCCAGGCAACCACATTGCTGCAGGCCTACGAGCAGATCTGGGCGAAACGCGCCCTCCGCATCGACGAGATACTCGCCGAAGACACCGCCAAGGAGAAGTCATGACCGTCATCAGCGTTGAGAAGGACACCGACGCACTCACCCTCACCTTCGTCGCCGAGTTCTCGGCCGACGTCGAACGGGTCTGGCAGGTCTGGGAGGACCCGCGCCAGCTCGAGCGCTGGTGGGGGCCGCCCACCTGGCCCGCCACGTTCACGCAGCACGAGCTGTCGGTCGGCTCGCGCTCGGCGTATGTCATGACGGGGCCCGATGGCACGAAGGCGGGCGGATGGTGGCTGATCACCGCGGTCGAGGCTCCCGCTCGCCTCGAATTCGACGACGGTTTCGCAGACGAGAACGGCGAACCCGACGACTCGATCGCGCCCGTCAGGGCGACGGTGACGTTCGAGTCGATCGACGGAGGAACTCGGATGACCACCCTGAGTCGATTCGTGAGTATCGACCAGCTCGAGAAGATGGTCGAGATGGGCATGGAAGAGGGCATGACCCTTGCCATGGGCCAGATCGACGACGTGCTCAGGGCGTAAGCACCGCGACGTGCTCGAGCACGTGCGCGATGCGCTCCTTGCAGCCGCCGCATCCCGTGCCCGCGCGCGTCGCCTTGCCGATGCACGCCACGCTGGCATGTCCCGCCTCGGCGGCTGTCGCGATGGCTCCGACCGTAACGGCATTACACCAGCACACGGTGGCGTCCCCCGCGAACATGTCGCCCGTCGACGCATCGTCGACGTCGGGGCCGTCGTGACGCAACAGCACGGAACGATCCGTGGGGAGTTCGCTGCGTCGTTCGAAGAGCAGCGTAAGCTCGGCGGCTGCGCGGGGCATTCCCACGCAGACGAGCGCCTCGAGCACCCCCGCTCGCGTGATCATCTTCACGTAGCGGCCGTGCTCCGCGTCCATCCAACTCGACACTCTGCGGGGCGGTTCGTGGCGGCATCCGCTCGTGTGCGCTACGGCTCCGCCGTGCACGTCGTCGGCGAGGTCGTCGAGCGCATCTCTCGAGACGTCGCCCACGGCGACGACGTCGATGCCGGATGCCTTCAGCATGACCACGGCATCGCGGTCGACCTCGAGAGGTTCGGGCTTCGCGAGCCCTGAGGCGCTAGCGGTCAACGACCGGGCGAGCCAGTCGGCCTGACGCCAGCCTGGACCGATGAGGCCGGACGGTGCACCGCGAGGCGGAGCCTGAGAATCGCCGATACTCGGTCGTGCCGCGATCTGTGCGCAGTCGCCGATGGCATGGATTCGATCGTCGCTCCAGCAGGTGAGTCGCTCGTCGACGAGGATGCCCGTGGCCACGTCGAGGCCGCAGAGCCGAGCGAGCTCGCTGCGGGCGCCGACACCGCAGCTGAGTACCAGCAGATCCGCCGAGATCTGTTTGCCGTCCGCGCACACGAGCGCATCGAATCGATCCACCCCGTCGTGGTCCTGACGAAAGACGACGCTCTCCGCAGGAGAACGCGAGATCATGCTCACCGACGAATGGCGGGCGCCTCGGGCGAGCAGCAGACCGGCGCCGCGATCGAGCTGACGTGCCATGGGGATCTCGCCGTGATAGACCACGCCCACCTCCGCTCCGGCCTCGGCGGCGGCCAGGGCGAGCTCCATACCCAGCACTCCCGCTCCGAGAACGAGGATTCTCTGACCGAGACTCACTGCGCGTGCCACGGTGTCGGCGTCGGCCAGATCGCGCAGCGCGGTGATGCCGCGAGGCAGAGGTGCCTCGGCCGAGTCGAGTCGGCTGGCATCAGCCGCAGGAGGGCGATGGTCATAACGCAGACGGGTGACCCCTGCGAGCGTGGGCACGTTCGCCCGGGCACCGGTGGCGAGGACCACGCGGTCGTATCCGATCGTGGAGCCGTCGCTCAGCGTCACCGTGCGGCGCGTGCGCTCGATCGACACAGCGGCGACGCCGGTGCGCACGGAAACACCGGCCGCGATGGCCTCGCCCGGGTCGGTCACCTCGAGACTCTCCCTGTCGGCGCGCCCGACGGCGAGTTCGGCGATGAGCACCCTGTTGTACGCGGCGTCGGCCTCCGCTCCGACCACGGTGACCGCGATGAGCCCGGCGGACACGGCCGGCAGCAGTTCGTCGACGAGGCGTGCACCCACGGGTCCATATCCGATCACGACGACACGGAGCGGCGACTCAGACATGAACGACCTCCGGTAGGGCGACCGTGTCGAGAGAGCGGATGCGAACGGTGGTGCGCTTGAACTCGGGCATGCCCGAGACCGGGTCGGTGACCTGTTCGGTCAGGAGGTTCGCGCACTGCTCGCCGCCGAAGTGGAAGGGCAGGAAGACGGTGTCGGGGCGGATTCCGAGGCTCCACTCGGCCCGGCAGCTCACGATGGCGTCGCCCCGGCTCAGTTCGACCCGGCATCCGTCGTCGATACCGAGCAACTCGGCCGTGGCAGGGTGGATCTGCATCCGTGCCTCCGGTTTCGCGGTCAGAAGCTCCGGCACCCGACGGGTCTGTGCTCCCGACTGGTAGTGCTCGAGCAGGCGACCGGTGATGAGAGTGACGACGCCGTCTCTCTGCGCCACCCCGTCTCGTTCGGTCGCTTTCACCGCGACGAGACGGGCGCGGTCATCGGCGTGAGCGAAGGCGTCGACGAAGAGACGCGGGGTTCCCGACGATCCGCGGGGGTAGGGCCAGTACGCCGCAGCAGTATCGTCGTCGAGCGCGTCGTAGCTGAGCCCCGAGTAGTCAGCGAGCCCGCCCTCAGAGGCCCGGCACAGCTCGTCGAACACGGTCGGAGCGTCGGTGCTGAACCGACCGGCGGAGCCGAGCCGACGTGCCAGCTCGCTCAGAATCCACAGCTCGCTGCGCACGCCCTCGGGAGGGTCGATCGCTCTGCGTCGACGCAGGACGCGGCCCTCGAGATTCGTCATCGTGCCCTCCTCCTCCGCCCACTGCGTGACGGGCAAAACGACGTCGGCGAGCGACGCGGTCTCGGAGAGAAAGAAATCGCAGACGACGAGCAGGTCGAGGCGGGCGAGTCCGGCACGGACGGCGGACACGTCGGGCGCGGAGACCACGACGTTCGAACCGTGCACGAGAAGGCATCGCACGCCGCCGTCCATTCCGAGAGACTGCAGCAGTTCGACGGCCGGGAGGCCCGGGCCTGGCAGCGACGCCGCCTCGACGCCCCAGACCGTCGCGACGTGGGCGCGAGCCGCGGCATCGGTGATCTTCCGGTATCCGGGCAGCTGGTCGCTCTTCTGTCCGTGTTCGCGACCGCCCTGGCCGTTGCCCTGCCCCGTCAACGTTCCGTAGCCGCCCGTCGCGCTGCCCACGAGGCCGAGCACGAGGCTCAGATTGATGGCGGCGGTCGCGGTGTCGGTGCCGTCGGCGTGCTGCTCCACTCCCCTGCCGGTGAGGATGTAGGTTCCCTCACCCTGCGCGAGCCGACGCGCGATCGCCCGCAGCTGGTGCACCGGAACGCCGGTTCGAGACTGCACTCTCTCTGGCCACCAGGAGCTGACGCTCCGTCGGACGCTGTCGAATCCGCTCGTGCGGCGCTCGAGATACTCGACGTCGTGCAGCCTCTCGGCGATCACGATGTGGGTGAGCCCCAGAAGCAGAATCAGATCGCTGCCCGGTGTGGGCTGCACGTGCATGCCTCCCCCGTCCTCCGTGAGGCGGGCCGTCGGCGATCGACGGGGGTCGACGACGATGAGGCCGCCAGCCGCGCGCGCACCGGCCAGATGTCCGATGAACGGCGGCATGGTCTCGGCGACGTTCGAGCCGAGCATCATGATCGTCGACGCCCGATCGAGATCGTCGAGGGGAAAGGGCAGGCCACGGTCGAGGCCGAAAGCCCGGTTGCCGGCCGCGGCCGCGGACGACATGCAAAACCGCCCGTTGTAGTCGATGCGCGACGTTCCCAGCGCGACGCGAGCGAACTTGCCCAGCTGATAGGCCTTCTCGTTGGTCAGTCCGCCTCCGCCGAAGACACCCACCGAATCCGCCCCGAACTCCGCTCGGCTGCGGGCCACCGTATCCGCTACCGCGTCGAGAGCGTCCTCCCACGACGCCGCGACGAGCTCGCCCTTCGCATCGCGCATGAGCGGCGAGCTGATGCGTTGCGGCGAGTCGATGAGCTCGGCCGAGGTCCAGCCCTTCTTGCACAGCCCGCCGCGATTCGTGGGAAAGTCGCGACCCGAGACGCTCAACGAAGCACCGGCCGCGGCCGACGGCGACAGGGTCATGGCACATTGCAGCGCACAGTACGGGCAATGGGTGCGGGTGTTCCGGCTCGTCATCTAGGGCAGGTCCTTTGTGTCGGCTCGGTCGGATCAGATGCGCTGGCCGCTGAACGCGGAGCCGCGGCGCAGGTAGACGACTCCGGTGACGATCATCAACACGACGTAGGCCACGACGAACATGTTCAGCGCACTCGTGTAGTCGCCCGTCGAGGTCTTCGAGAGGCCCAGCATCTGCGGGATGACGAACCCTCCGTACGCCCCGATTGCAGAGATGAGGCCGAGCGAGGCCGCGGTCTTGCGCTGTGTCGACACGTCTCCGGAGTTCGTCGCCGCGTCCGTGACGCCGGACCGGGCCGCGAAGACGCTCGGGATCATGCGGTAGGTGGAGCCGTTGCCCACACCGCCCGCCACGAAGAGCAGGAGGAAACAGCCCAGGAAGATCCAGAAGTTGTTCATACCGATCGTCCACGTCACGGCGAGGGCGCCGAGCGCCATCACCGCGAAGGCGGCCATCGTCACGCGGGCACCGCCGAAGCGGTCGGCGAGCCGCCCGCCGTAGGGCCGCGAAAGCGAGCCCACCAGAGCTCCGAGAAAGGCGAGCGAGATCGACGCCGACCCGACGGCGAAGGTCGAGAAGTCGGGAAACTGGTCGGCGATGAGCTTGGGAAAAACGCTGGCGAATCCGATGAACGACCCGAACGTGCCGATGTACAGCAGGGCGAGAATCCAGAGATGCGGCTCTCGCAGCGCGGCGAGCGAGGCTCTGAAGTCGGACTTGGCGCTCGAGAGGTTGTCCATGTGGCGGTAGGCGCCCCACATCGCGAGAAGGATGAACGGAATCCAGATCCACCCGGCGAGCGGCAGGTTGAGGGTCACTGCCGCGCCGATGGTGATGGCGATCGGCACGACGAGCTGTGCGACGGATGCGCCCAGGTTGCCGCCGGCCGCGTTCAAGCCGAGCGCCCATCCCTTCTGACTCTGGGGATAGAAGTAGGTAATATTCGACATCGAGCTGGCGAAGTTTCCGCCGCCGAGGCCCGCGAGCGCCGCGACGCCGAGCATGACGCCGAACGGCGTGTCCGGATGCCCGACACAGATCGCGAGGCCGGTCGCCGGAATCAGAAGCAGGCCTGCCGAGATGATCGTCCAGTTCCGGCCGCCGAACTTCGGCACCATGAAGCTGTACGGAAAGCGCAGGGTCGCGCCGACCAGGCTGGGGATGGAGATCAGCCAGAAGATCTGACCGGTGTCGAAGGTGAAGCCGACCGCCGGCAGTGACACGACGACGATGCTCCAGAGCTGCCAAATGACGAAGCCGAGGAACTCGGCGAAGATCGACCATCTGAGGTTGCGGGCCGCGATCTGCTTTCCTCCACCCTCCCATTGGGCGGGATCCTCCGCGTTCCAGTTGTCGATCCAGCGGCCCGGGCGCATCACGAGCCCGGGGGGCGTCGTCGTATCGGCGACGAGCGGTGCGGAGGGTGTTTCGGTGTGGGTCAAGACGTTCTCCGATGGTCGAGGGTGCGGGTAGACGAGCTGTCGGTGTCGACGCTAGCCACGCGGTGTTTCAGCCGACGGCCTCAGCGATTACCGTTCGGTCACCAGGTCGTCGCACGCGTGCGACCGGTCTGATAGGCCTCGGAAACATGCTCGTCACATTGCCGCTCGAAGCGATCGACGACAACGTCGACGAGCTCGGGCGGAGGGCTCTGCCCGTCGATCAGCAAGGGATCCGTCACGACGTCGGCACCCGCGCGGTGCACCAGGGACTGGAAGTAGCCGGGGGCGAGCAGGTAGCTCGCGACGACCACGCGTCGACCGGGCGACTCGGCGCGAACAGTCGTGACCGCCTGCTCGAGCCTCGGCTCAGCAGCGGAGAGGAATCCCACGGTCACGGGTCTCTTCAGCTCTGCTGCGAGCAGCGACCCCATCGCCCGGCAGTCCTCCACCGCGCCGGAGTCGCTCGATCCTGCGGCGGCGAGCACCACGGTGTCGTCGTCTCGGAGACTGGCGGACGCGAGCCTCTCTGCCAGGATGCGCGACAGCCGCGCATCCGGGCCGAGGGCCGACGTCACGACGACCTCACGCGGCGTCGGCGAACGGACGGCCTCGGCCGCCGCCTCGGCGAGGTCGACGTGCACGTGATAGCCGGTCGAGAGCAGAAGCGGCACGATCACCACGGGAGTGCCCGGGCCGATCGTGTCGAGCGCCGTCGGTACATCGGGCTGCTGCACATCGACGAACGAGCCGACGACGGTCAGGTCGCGCCGACGTTCAGCGACGGCCGAGACGAGGGATGCGACGGCACGCCGTCCCGACGGATCGCTCGTTCCGTGGGATGCGGCCAGCAGGACGGGGCGTGCGGTCATCACGCGGCTACGCCGGTGCCCGCGCCGGACCGACTCGTGCGCGCGATCTCGACGACGCCGTCGACGACACGAACACCGACGACCGGCAGGCTGTACTCCGGCGTGCTGTAGCACTCCCCTGTCTCGAGGTCGTAGACCTGCTTGTGCAGCGGCGAGGCGATCGTGACCCGGTCTCCCCTCGAACCGACGATGCCGCGCGCCAGCACCTGCGACCCGGTGGCCGGATCCTCGTTCGAGACGGCGTGGACGCGGTCGCCGGGGAGGCGGAAGAGCGCGAACTGCTCGCCGTCGAGGAGCACGGCCTCACCCCAGAGCACTTCGAGGTCGTCGAGGCGGCAGACGGGAATCCAGGTCGTCATAGGTCGAGCCTTTCTGGCGCGGTCGCGAACGGGGATGCCCTCAACCTAGGCGGCGTAGATTTCGCCCTCTGACCGCTGCCATGACAGTCGCGTAACAAAGACCTCTCGGCGCCGCCGGAAGACGGTGAGGCGCGCGTCACACACTGTTACGTGGGCGCAATCGTGAGGAAATCGAGGCTGCCTAGGCTTCGAGCATCCCCTGACGACGCACGTGGAAGGCACAGCCATGACGAGCCCGAACTTCTCTGGCGATCGAGCTCATCGAGTCGTCGTCATCGGTGGCGGACCCGCCGCGCACAGGTTCGCCGAGTCGGTGCACTCGCGCCGTGCCCACGGCGACTCTCCCGGCGTGACGGTGACCGTCGTCGGCGAAGAGACACATCTGCCGTACGACCGCGTGGCCCTCTCCCGCCGTCTCGTGTCATCGGAGGATCTGACCCTCGGCGACAGGGAACTGTGGAGTTCGCCGGGAATCACATACCGGGGCGGCGTCGCCGCGAGCCGAGTCGACCTCGAGGCGTGTTCCGTCGAACTGGCGGACGGCAGCATCCTGTCGTACGACGACCTGGTCTTCGCCACGGGTTCGACGGCGACGGTTCCTCCGATCCCCGGCGCATCGTCGGGATACGTCTACCGCACCATCGAGGACGTCGACTTCCTCGTGGCCGAGGCCTCGAGGCTGGCGACGAGTCTCGGTCGCCCCGCCGATGTGGTCGTGGTGGGCGGCGGCCTTCTCGGACTCGAGGCCGCCGGTGGCCTCCAGAGGCTTGGAGCCCGCTCGACGATCGTGCACTCCGGCAGATGGCTGATGTCGGCTCAACTCGACGAGGGTGCCGGACAGGCCCTCGGTCGCCTGATCGAGGCTCAGGGAGTGACGCTCGCTCTGGGAAACCGGCCGACCCAGGTGCTCACCGGCCCTTCCGGCAGAGTGCTCGGCGTCGAGTTGACCGACGGCCGGGCCATCAGCGCCGATCTCGTGGTGTTCTCGATCGGCATCACCCCGCGCGACGAACTCGCGCGTGCGGCGGGGCTCGATATCGGCGCGCGAGGCGGCATCGCCATCGGTGACGACTGCGGCTCGTCTCACCCAGGCGTCTGGGCGATCGGCGAGGTCGCGAGCGTCGGCGGTGTCTGCGTGGGTCTCGTCGCTCCGGCGAACGCCATGGCCGAGGTCGTGGCCGACAGGATCCACGGCGGCGCCGCGAGCTTCCCCGGCATCGACGACGCGACGAAACTCAAGCTGTCGGGCGTCGAGGTGGCGAGCTTCGGCGACGCACTCGGAGCATCCGACGGTGCCCTCGAGGTCGTCTACGCAGATCCTGCACGTGGCATCTACCAGAAGATCGTCGTCTCGAACGATGCCAAGACGCTGCTCGGCGGCATCTTCGTGGGAGATGCCGCGCCGTACACCGCGCTGAGGCCTCTCCTCGGCCGAGAGCTTCCGGGCGAGCCCAGCGCCTACCTTTCTGCTGCCGGCGTCGAGGCCCCCGCGAGCGCCGAGCTGCCCGACGACGTTCAGCTGTGCTCGTGCAACAACGTCTCGGTCGGAGCCGTACGCGAAGCGATCCGCGGCGAGCACGCGGAGGCGTGCACCGAGCTGGGGCCGCTCAAGGCGTGTACCCGGGCGGGAACCCAGTGCGGATCGTGCGTGCCGCTGGTCAAGAAGATTCTCGAGACCGAGCTCTCCAAAGCCGGAATCGAGGTGTCGAAGGCCCTCTGCGAGCACGTCGATCTCAGCCGCAGCGAGCTGTTCGAGGCCGTGCGCATTCTGCAGCTCACCAGTTACGAGCAGATCATGGAGCACTTCGGGCGCGGCCTCGGCTGCGACGTGTGCAAACCCGTGATGGCGTCGATCCTGGCCACCCAGACCTCGAAATACATCCTCGACTCCGGAAGCGGCGCCCTGCAGGACACGAACGACCGGGCCCTCGCGAATATGCAGAAAGACGGCACGTACTCGGTCGTCCCCCGCATTCCGGGTGGGGAGATCACCCCGGCCAAGCTCAAGGTGATCGCCGAGGTGGCCGAGCAGTTCAATCTCTATACGAAGCTCACGGGCGGGCTGCGCATCGACATGTTCGGCGCTCGTCTCGAGCATCTTCCCGACATCTGGAAGATCCTCGTCGACGCGGGCTTCGAGTCGGGACAGGCCTACGGCAAGTCGCTGCGCACGGTGAAGTCGTGCGTGGGCTCGACCTGGTGTCGTTTCGGCGTGCAGGATGCCGTGGCGATGGCCATCGAGCTCGAGTTGCGCTATCGAGGGTTGCGGTCGCCGCACAAATTCAAGCTCGGAGTCTCTGGTTGCGCCCGCGAATGCGCGGAGGCGCGCAGCAAGGACATCGGCATCATCGCCACCGAGCAGGGGTGGAATCTGTACGTGGGTGGCAACGGGGGCTATCAGCCGGCGCACGCTCTGCTGCTCGCCCAGGACCTCGACGACAAGACGCTCATCGCATACATCGACCGATACCTCATGTACTACATCCGCACCGCCGACCGCCTGCAGCGCACGGCACGCTGGCAGGAGGAACTGCCCGGCGGACTCGACCACGTGCGCGACGTCGTCTGCAACGACTCGCTCGGGCTGGCCGACGAGCTCGAGGCCGCGATGGCCGAGCACGTCGGCAACTACGAAGACGAATGGGCGGCGACGCTGAACGACCCTGAGCGGCTTCGTCGGTTCCGCTCGTTCGTGAATGCCCCGCGCACCGCGGATCCGAACGTGGTGCAGGTCACCGAACGCGACCAACCGAGACCGGCCCGCCCTGACGAGCGGGCCGCAGCAGAGGAACGTGTTCTCGTCTCGGGACCGTCGATTCCCGTGCGAAAGGGACAATAAGCCCATGGACATCTCCGTGAACCTCACGGGCCGCCGCGTTCTGGTCGTCGGGCACGCCGGTCACGCGCGGCACACCATCGCGCGCTGCGTGGCGTCGGGCGCGCGCGTCTACCTCGCCGATGATGGGAGTGGTGACGATTCGCGTGCGCGTGACAACGTCGTGCGCGTCGTCGTGCCCGTGAACCGCCTCGAGTGGAAGACCCTCGTGTCGTCGGTCGACCTCGTGATCTCGGTCGGTGTCGATTCGGCGACCACCGATTCGCTGGAGCGCGCAACGCGAGACGCGCGCATCTGGCTCACGACGGAGCCACCGAGTCCGACGCTGCCGATCGGCCGGGTGACCCTCGTCGGCGGCGGTCCCGGCGACGGCCAGCTTCTCACTGTCGCGGCGCTCGCCGCGCTGCGGGAGGCCGACATCGTCTTCTTCGACCGCCTCGGTCCGATCGCACGGCTGGCCGAGTGGGCTCCGGGCGCCGAGCTGGTCAACGTGGGCAAGACGCCGGGTCACCACGCGGTGAACCAGACCGAGATCCAAGAGCTGCTCGTCGAGGCGGCGCTCGCGGGAAAGACCGTCGTTCGGCTGAAGGGCGGCGACCCTTTCGTCTTCGGACGAGGCGGCGAAGAGGTCATCGCGTGCAGCCGGGCCGGGGTCCCCGTGACGGTCGTCTCCGGCGTCACCAGCGCCATCGCAGTCCCCGGCGCAGCTGGCATCCCCGTCACTCATCGCGAGATCTCCCGGCTGTTCACGGTGGTGTCGGGCCACGTGCCGCTCAGCGAGAACGAGCTGCTGCATCTGGCAGGCCTGGGCGGCACGATCGTCGTGCTGATGGGCGTGGGGACCCTGCCGCATCTCACGGCGGGCCTTGCGCGAGCCGGCATGTCTGCCTCGATGCCCGTAGCCGTCGTCGAGAAGGGCTTCTCGACGAGTCAGCGAACGACCCGTGCCACCCTCGACGAGATCGCCCCGCTCGCCTCGCGGCTCGGAGTGCGATCGCCCGCCGTCGTGGTGATCGGCGAGGTCGTACGATTGAGCGAGCAACTCGATGTGACGGCCGCTACCTTCCTTCAGGATGCAGCGGCCGAACTGACGACCGACTGACGAAAGAGGCCTGTGACCGACTCAGACGCGGATGCTCTGGTCAGAGCGTTCCGCCCGGATCAGCTTCGCGGTTTTCGTATCGGTGTGACCAGCGACCGCAGGTCGGAGGACCTGATCGCAGCGTTCGAGCGCAGGGGCGCCGACGTTCTGCACGCACCCGCCATCCGAATCGCCGCCGCCGATGACGACGCAGAGCTGACCGCCGACACGCTGGCGATCATCGCGGCACGACCCGACGTGCTCCTCGCGACCACCTCCTATGGGGTACGGCGCTGGTTCGAAGCCGCTGACGCCGCAGGAATCGGCCACGAGCTGAGCGAGACTCTCGCCCACACCCGTATTCTCGTGCGCGGCCCGAAGGCACGCGGCGCGGTCCGCGCCGCCGGCCTCGACGATTCGGGAATGAGCGACGAAGAGACCACGAAGTCTCTGGTCGACCATGTGCTGCGAGACGGCGCCGAGGGAAAGACCGTCGCCGTGCAGCTGCACGGATTCACCGACGAGGGGCAGCTGCAGCGGCTCCGCGATTCCGCCGCGACCGTGCTCACCGTCGCCCCCTACCGATGGTCGCTGCCCGCCGATTCTTCTCGGGTGCTGAGACTTGTCGATGCCATCTGCGCCGGCTCGCTCGACGCCGTCACCTTCACGAGCGCGCCGGCCGTCGAAGCCCTGTTCTCTGCAGCCGACGGAGCCGGCCGTCTCGACGCTCTGCAGACGGCCTTCATGGGCCCCGTGGTCGCAGCGGCGGTCGGCCATGTCACGGCAGCTCCCCTGGTCGCCTCGGGCATCGAAGCGATCATTCCGCCGCGCTACCGCATGGGCGCGCTCATCCGACTCGTCTGCGAGCACCTCGAGGAGCATCGCATCCAGCGTCTGTCCACCCGACACGGCGACATCGAACTGCGCGGTCGGCTCGTTCGCATCGGAGACTCCGAGGCGGTGCTCGCCCCGCTCTCGCTCGCCCTGTTCCGGGCTCTGCTGAGCGCGGAAGGGGCGGTTCTCTCGCGCGCGGAACTCATGGCCGCGCAGCCGGACATGCAGGACGACCACGCGACCGACGTCGCCATTAGTCGACTGAGGCAGTCCCTGCCGATGCCCGGGATCGTGTCGACCGTCATCAAGCGGGGGTACCGGATCGCGGTCTGACCTGTCATCGCCGAGCTGTCCGACGTAGGCTTTAATAGAGCCTGCGCTCCATAATTTCGGTGCTCGTAGACGTCAGGACACCATGACCGCCACCCGGCCCTCCCTCGCTCCACGACCGCCGCGCGTCGGCATCCTGCTGTTCGACGGCGTCAAGATGCTCGACTTCGCCGGCCCCGCAGAGGTGTTCTTCGAGGCCAATCAGCGCTCCGCAGGCTATGAGATCATCACGATCTCACGCTCCGGGGAGCCCGTGATGACCTCTATGGGCATCCAGGTCGGCGTTCAGACCTCCGTTGCTGAGGCGGGGCGCCTCGACACCCTCATCGTTCCGGGCACGGAGAAGGCGGCGACGGTGTTCGCCGACCCCTTGCTGCTCGCCTCGGTCGCGGAACTCGCTTCCCGGTCGACTCGGATCGCCGGCGTCTGCACCGGCGCGTTCGGTCTCGCCGCTACGGGACTCCTCGCGGGCAAGTCGGCAACGACGCATTGGAAGTTCACGTCTCTGCTCGCCGAGACCTACCCCGAGATCGACGTGCAGCCCGAGGCCATCTTCGTCAACGACGGCAACGTCTTCACCTCTGCCGGAGTCGCTGCGGGCATCGATCTCGCTCTCTGTCTGCTCGAACTCGACTACGGTCCCGAGGTCGCGCGGTCCGTGGCTCAGCTGCTGCTCGTCTACATGAAACGCTCCGGCAACCAATCGCAGTTCTCCGCGGCTCTGCAGGGCCCTTCCCCTCGCACGCCGGTGATCACCGTCATCACGGACCACATCAGCGAAGACCCTTCTCGTCCCTACACGGTGGGCTCGCTGGCGGCGATCGCGAGCGTGAGTCCGAGGCACCTGACGCGCGTCATGCGAGACGAGGTCGGAATGTCGCCCATGGAATACGTCACCGCGATGCGCCTCGACCTCGCCGTCTCATTCCTCGATTCCGGGGCCTCGGTGGCGGATGCCGCGGCACGCTCGGGCTATGCGACTCCTGTGGCGCTACGACGCTCGTTCGTCGCGCGCTTCACGATCACTCCCTCCGAGTACCAGCGGCGGTTCCAGTCGACGCATCGGGACCTCATCGCCTGACGACGCTCCGCTCGAGAGGGTGCGCAGAACAGCGGCAGCCGCGGACCCGGGCTCTGCCATGTAGGTCGTGAGAAATTGCCCCGGCGATCGCGGAATGCCGAGTGTCTGCCAGTTCAGTGAAACGGTGCCGAAGGGCTCGATGAGAGTCTCGCTGACTCCGGCGCTGAGCGGTTTCACGTCGTACTCGGCCCAGATGCGGCGAAACGAGAGGTGCCTCGTCGAGAGCCGACCCACGACATCCTGAAGCCGGGCGTCGTGCGGGTCACCGTTGAAGCGCAGGGCCGCGACGTACTCGCGGATGATCTCCTCGTCGTCGGGCTTCCCCTCTCCCGCGCGCATGACCGTCGTCATCGTTCGCCGTTCATACGCCGCCTCGAGCAGGTTCGTGCCGGGAACGAGAATCTCGGGGGCGATCAGACGCGCCATGGGGTTCGACGCCAGCACGTCGAGATTCGCATCGGTCACGTAGGCGGGTGTCTGCTTCCACCGCTCGAGAAGCCGGGTCACGCTCTCGCTCACCGCCACGGATGCGCGCACGGCGCGAAGGTACGGACGAGGCCGCGCGAGCCGAGACAGGTAGGTCAATCCGTTGTCATCGAGCATCAAGGCCTTCGCGAGCGAACGCACGACCTGCTCGGACGGTCGTCTGTCGCGACCCTGTTCGATGCGGAGGTAGTACTCGGGACTGATGTCGGCACGCGCTGCGACTTCTTCTCTGCGCAGTCCGGGAACACGACGCGAGGCCTCACGGGGCAGGCCGACATCCTCGGGTTGCAGGAGTTCGCGGCGAGCGCGAAGGAACTCCCCCAACGGACTCGATGACCAGCCCATCCCCTCGTCCCCCGTCTTGGCGCCCCGGTTGCAACCGCTCTCATTCTGGAGGCGTCGACGGCCCCCGCGTGAGTGCGAGTCGGGCCGAGCATGGTGCACAAACGGACACGTGCGCTGGGTGGTACTGACACGGCCAGGTGGGCGGCATGACCCCGCTCATAGACTCGCGGTCATCACCCGCTCGAGCGACAGAGGGCTGCATCGACCATGAGTCTCTACCATCTGACAGACGACCGCATCGGCCAATCCCGGCTGCTCGACGACGATCCAGGCAGGCGCCACGAGGCCTTCGGCACCGCCGTCGCGCATCAGCGGATCGACCCCGGCTTCCACTCGTCTGTGTGGGCCGTCATCGTCGATCCGAACGCCGGCGCAGACCGCGCTCGTGCGCTGGCCTCACGCATCGCCGCATCGTCTCGCGCGGAGGCCGTGTTCGTGCGCGAGAGAGCCGGATGCCTGTACTTCGTCACCCGAGCACGCCCCGAGTCGACGACGTTCGACGAGCGGATCCGCGAGTTCGCGAGCCGCTTCGAACTGCGTGTGCTCGGCATCGGCGCAGCTCTCATCGAGCACACCGACTACGACCTCGCACCCGTGGCCGAGCGGGCCCACCGCGCCGCCGGCATCCTCGCCGCACTGCCCGAGCTCGGCGACATGGGCTGGCACAACCAGCTCGGCCCGTGGATCATGCTGAGCCGCATCGCCCCGGGATCCGTTCGGGTGCGAGACATCTCACCCGCCGCCGATATGCTGCTCGAACCGGTGAACTCGATCTACCGCGAGACGGTGGAGGTCTATCTCGACGTCGCCGGCAGGATCTCCGACGCGTGCGCACGACTGCACATCCACCGCACGACCCTGTACTACCGGTTGGACAAGGCACCAGAGGCGGTTCGCGACGCCCTCCACGATGGATCCGCGCGGAGCAGTCTCCACCTCGCGCTCAAGTTGGAGCGGCTGTGGAATGCCCACCGGGAATCGCCCATCGACTACGCCCTGTGATCGTCGTCAGTTCGATTCCGAGGTTTTTCTCCGCTCGATGAGCTCGTCGAGCCTGCTGCGAGAGACCTCGTCGACCGGCTGCCAGATGAAGAGCACATCGTCGTCGCTCTCGGGCACGGTCAACATGTAGTACGAGCAGGTGATCCGACCGACCGGGCTGTCGTCGAACGGCACGATCCCTCGACTCGTCGCACGGCGTGATTCATCGGCCCAGGCGACCGAGAAGTCTCGACTGTGCACCGAGAGCTCCCCCACGATCGTGTCGACAGCGCTGTCCGGCTCGTGCTCGTCGAGCGACTCCCTCAGCAGCGCCGCCATCTGCGCCGACGCCTCGTGCCAATTGGCGTGCCCTCGATCGACGTCGGGCTCGAGAAACGCGAACCGCGCCAGGTTGGTGCCCTCTGTGAAGCCCTGGCTCAACGCGGCGGCGGCGTCGTTCGACGCCAGCACTGTGAAGAAGCGGTCACACAGGAACGCGGGAATCGTCGTCCATGACGCCAGGAGATCACTCAGCGCGGCGCGAGAACGAACAGAAGCGGCATCATCGTGCATGACGCTCACGGTAGACCTCGGGCCGGGCGGCGGACACCCCGCCGCACGAATTCCGACGATGATCGAAAGAGGGGCCGTTTGCGAGGTGCGCAGGTGGTTGACTGGGCCGATGGATGCCTTGACACCGGAGCGCGCAGGATACCGATCCGACTTTCTCGCCGTTCCGGTAGCGCTACCCGCGCCGACGGCCGGAACGCCCCTCCGAGAGCTGCGCTACACGCACTTCAGCGTCCTTCTCGATCCGGTGAGACGGCTCGCACGCTCGACGGGGGTGAACATCGACGGCGACGCACTGACCGACATCGAGCGCGGTGACGACTGGCACCTCGACGACAGGATCCCCGAGGACGAACAGGTCGGAGAGGCCGTATACGCGCGCAACGACCTCGACCGAGGTCACCTGGTGCGGCGCAGAGATCCGGTGTGGGGAGACCGTGCGACGGCGGAGCAGGCGAACCTCGACACCTTCGCCTATCCGAACGCGGCACCGCAGGCCGGCGACTTCAACCAGTCGAAGGAGTTGTGGCTCGGGCTGGAAGACCACGTGCTCGCCTACGCCCAGACGAACCGCAATCGGATCAGCGTCTTCACCTCTCCCGTCCTCGCCCTGAACGATCCGCTGTACCGCGGTGTGGGCATCCCGCAGGCGTTCTGGAAAGTGGCCGCCTGGACCACTGCCGTCGATGGCATCGCCTCGCTCCGAGCGGCCGCCTTCGTGCTGGATCAGTCATCTCAACTCGTCGACATCGACCTCAACGACGCGAGCGCGCAGGCCCTGATCGACGGGGGTCCGCCGCCGCTCGGACCGTACCTCAGCTACCAGGTTCCCGTCGAAGACGTGGAGAGCCTGACGGGCCTCGATTTCGGAGGGCTCGTCATGGCAGACGTCATGGCTCCGGTGCTGGCCGGCCGAGCCGACGGGTCACCTCGAACCGGTTGGGTGAGGCTGCGCAACGACGGCGACATCACTCTCGAGAAGGCAGCCTCGTAATGGAGCTCTCACGCACGGCTCCCCCACTTCGCGGAGGCGTCGTCGCCGCCCAGGAATGGCGCCAGGTCGCATTCGTTCACTGGCGGGTCGACCCCACGCTCGTCGCACCCCTCCTTCCGCCTGGTGTCGTGCCCGACCTCTTCGACGGCTCGGCGTGGGTGGGGCTCATCGCCTTCCGCCTCGGCGATGCGCGCATCGGCCCGCTGCCCCCGACCTCGCGCTGGGGGTCGTTCACCGAGGTCAATGTGCGGCTCTACGGCGTCGACGCGGCCGGCCGCCGGGGCGTGGTGTTCCGCTCGCTCGAAGCATCCAGCCTGCCCGCCGTGATCGCCGCCCGCGCCCTTTTCGGGCTCCCTTACATCTGGGCACGCTCTGATCAGCGGCAGATCGCGGGCGGGTGGCAGTACGCATCCCGTCGGCGAGGTCTGCGCCCCGGGTCACCGGAGCCACGCTTCCGCCTCGACGTGGCGGTCGATGAGACGCGCACGGTAGACGACGCACTCTCCCTGTTCTTGACCGCTCGCTGGGGACTGTTCCAAGAACGCTTCGGCCGCACCCTGTGGCTACCGAACGAGCACGAGCCCTGGGTACTCCATCCGGCCCGGGTCACCGCGCTGCACGATGAACTCTGCGCGGCCGCTGGGCTTCCGGGCATCGTCGACCCCGCACCCGACTCGGTTCTGTTCAGCCCCGGCGTGGATGCGCGCTTCGGCCTCGGCAGCATGAACGGCGCGGTGTGACGAGGCCCCGCCTCGTCGGCGTGGCAGCCGTCCTCGTGACCTCGGTGCTGTGGGGAACGACCGGTACCGCCGCGACCTTCGCCCCCTCCGCGGGCCCCGTGGCGATCGGATCCGCGGCGTTGGGGATCGGCGGGCTGTTGCAGGCTGCCGTCGCGCTGCCCGCCCTGCGCGCAGCACGCGTCGCTCTTCGTGCACGGATCGGCATCGTGCTTCTCGGCGCCGTCTCCGTGGCCGTCTACCCGCTCGCCTTCTACAGCTCGATGCATCTGGCGGGAGTAGCCGTGGGCTCTGTCGTCTCCCTCGCCTCCGCACCCCTGGCGTCTGGCATCCTCGAACGCGTCGTCGACCGCCGAGCCCTGAGCCGGTGGTGGATGCTCGCGGCCGGCCTGGGCGTGATCGGCAGCGTCATGCTGTGCGCGACGAGACTCGACGGCCCCGCAGCCTCTGTCTCGGGCACCTTCTGGGGCATCGTGCTCGGATTGCTCGCGGGCGCGACCTACGCCGTCTACTCGTGGGCGGCGCACCGACTGATGCACGAGGGGGTGAGCCGCGGAGCGGCGATGGGCGCCGTCTTCGGGATGGGAGGGCTGCTCCTTGTTCCCGTGCTCGTGATCACGGGGGCTCCGTTGCTCGCGTCATCGCAGGCCTTCGCCGTCGCCGGGTATATGGCGCTCGTGCCAATGTTCCTCGGTTACGTGCTCTTCGGAATCGGCCTGGCCCGGGTGCCGGCGAGCACGGCCACCACGATCACGATCGCCGAGCCCGCCGTCGCCACTCTGCTCGCCGTGCTCGTCATCGGCGAACGACTGACTCCGCTCGGGTGGGCAGGACTGGCCGTGATCGGCCTCGTGCTCGTGCTGCTGGCCGCCGCTCCGGCCACGACGCTGCCGCGGCAGAACCGGTCGGGCCTACCTCTTCGCGGGTCGATGACCGGGTAGGTGCGCGCGCTCTCCATCGTGATCGAAGATCGTGAGCAGCTCGACGGGCCCGTCATTCGCTTCGAGCGCGTGGGGCGTCATCGTCGAGAACTCCGCCGCCTGGCCCTCGCGCACGAGAATGGTCCGTTCGCCGAGGCGCAAGGTGAGGACCCCCTGGAGAACCGTGAACCACTCGTAACCGGGGTGCACCTGCTGCTCGGTCTTCTCCCGCTCCGCCGTGATGCGCATCTTGGCTATCATCACGCCCCTGCGATCGCGATCGCGAGACAACAGCCAGATGGTCGATCCGACGCCCGTCTCGGGTTCCGGCCTGATCACCACGTCGTCGTCGCCCTCCGGTTCGACGAGTTGATCGAGAGTCGTACCGAGCGCCTGGGCTATCGGCACGAGCTGGTCGAGGGCGATGCGCCGGTGGCCGGTCTCGATGCGGCTCAGTGTCGACGGAGAGAGATAGCACCGGCTCGCGAGAGTGTCGAGCGTCCAGCCCAGCGACAGCCGAAGGCTTCGGATGCGCTGGCGCACCACGTCGTCGATCATGTCTTGCGTCATACGCAAGATCATATGTCGAAAATGGATGCCTCGCGTACCGTTGTCGTATGACGCACGCCTTCCCCGCACCCCACCATTCGCATCCGGACCGCCCCGGCTTCGGACCGGCACCCGCCCACCACGCCGAGCTCGAAAAACTGCTCGATCTCGACGCCCTGTTCGGCGCACCGGTGCTGGCTCAGGCCACGGATGAGGCCTCGCACGCGATGATCACCGAGCCCCGCACGATCGTCGATCTGGGCGCAGGCACCGGAACCGGAACCGTCGCGCTCGCCCACCGCTTCCCCGGAGCCCGAATCCACAGCATCGACGCATCCGTCGGCATGCTCGATCGCCTGCGCGAGGCCGCGAGAGACGCGGGCGTGGCCGCGAACGTCGAGGCCCACCTGGCCGACCTCGACGACGACTGGATCGCCGATCTGCCCGACGGGATCGATCTGGCGTGGGCGGCTCTGTCACTGCACCATGTCGGTGATCCCGCTCGTCTTCTTCGTCAGGTGTTCGACGCCCTCCGCCCCGGAGGCGCGCTCGTCGTGATCGAGATGACAGGCGAGACGACCTACGAACCGGCAGACCTCGACACCGAACGCTCTCGACTCGGTGAGCGTGTCGTGAACACGCTCGCGGAGCGTGGCTACCCGGTGGTCGCCGACTGGACTCGCGCCCTCGAATCGGCCGGTTTCGCACCGATCGCGCGCAGCGAGGCCACGCTGACAGCATCGACGGACACCCCAGACGGTGCTCGCTACCTCGGCTTGCAGCTGGGTTTCAATCGCACCCTGCTCGGCGACGGCCTGGAGCCCGACGACCTCGCGGCGCTCGATGATGCCATCACACGTCTTCGAGCCGGTCGCGCGACGATCTCCGTCGCATCCGGCCGCGTCATCTGGGTCGCCGCGCGACCGGTCGTCGCCGAGTAGCCGATGCCCGTCACGCGCCCTCGTGGGTAGCGGGCACATAGCGGAGCCAGAGCCCTCCGGCCGCTAGCCGATGCTGGTCGAGCAACGTGAGATCGAGTCGGACGCCGGCCGGAAAGAAGGGCGTGCCGCCTCCGACGGTCTTCGGCGCGAGGACGGGCTGATACTCGTCGACGACACCCGCGCGAACGGCGTGAGCCGCGAGATGGGGGCCGTCGATCGTGATGTCGCTGTCGGACGCCGCCTGGAGCTCTCGGATCGCCGCAGCATCGAAGGAGCGCTCGATACGCGTCCGCTCGCTCGTGACCTCTTCCAAGGTCGTCGAGTAGACGACCTTGTCGGCGGCCTGCCAGACGCGAGCGAAATCGACGATGAACGGGGGCGCCTCCTCGAGCAGATGCGCGGTCTCCCAGAAGACCATGGTCTCGTACATGCGCCGGCCATAGAGGAACGTGCCCACCGACCGCAGCTGCTCTGCGAAGAAGTCGTGTTCCTCCTCGCCGACCTCCATGAAATCGAATCCGCCGTCGGCATCGATGGCGTAGCCGTCGAGAGAGGTGATCATCGAATAGATCAGCTTGCCCATGGGAACCTCCGGTTGCTGTGCCCCGTCATCGTCGACACGCTCCGAGAGTACTCGCGCGTGCGTGTGCCGCACACCCGTTGGTGCGCGGCACACGCACACTCAGCTCGTGGCCCGGCTGCGACGAGCGCGCTTTCTCGCCCACAGCGTCGCCACCCCGACTGCGAGCAGCAGCGCCGCCAGCGACCCGGCGGAGCCGACCGAGAGGCCCGTAGCGGCGAGCCCGCCCGTCGATGCCCCCGCCGGCGCAGATGGCGCGCCGACCGACGGCGTGCCGGGCGCCGTTCCCGATGCGTCGGCGATCCGTACGTCGACCGGAGCCGAGCTCGCGCCCTCTCCCACCACGGTGCGAGCGGACACGGCGAAGCTCACCACGGAGCCGGGCTCGAGCCCGGTTACCCGGCACTCGTTCGCTGCGACCTCGCACACCGGACCCGCAGCCCTGGCGTCCGCAGCGACCGATCGCACGACATATGACGTGACCGGCGATCCGCCGTCGTCATCCGGCGCTGCCCAGGTGATGGTGGCAAGACCCTGCTCAGTCGACGTCGCCGCAACCGAGGTCGGAGCACCGGGCGTCTCGAGCACCGTCTGCGGATCGTACATTCCGCCGTACAGCGGCGTGATCGTCAGGCTCTCGATCTCGGCGGAGCCTCCGTTCGACACGAGCGAGATTCCCGTCGACGACGGGTCGGGGAACACCTGATCCGTGATCGTCGTCCCGCCTCCCTGGGCGAAAGCCTGCACCGACGCATTGTCGACGTACACCTCGAGCCGCAGACGGCCATCGCTATCCAAGGCCACGGGTGCCGTCTCGACAGACGAGAAGGTCGGGTTGAACGACACATCACCCGACGTGCGACGATCTAGACTCAACGACCCGGATGCGGTGTCGTAGGTGAGCGGTGTCGACTGCGCGCCGTCGCTCGACGTGCGCAGGGCGAGCCCGAAGCTCGACGCCGTACCCGGCTTGAGAACGGCATCCACCCGGTACACCGCACCGACGCCGTCGACCGGTAGGGCCGTCGTGCCCTCGGAGACGGCACCGGCGGGCACCGACACCGCGGCGAACGGCTTGGCCAACCCATCGACCTGAGGCGTGACCTCGGAGACGAGCCGCGGACGCCCATCGATGGTCTGCAGCGAGAGCTCGCGAGGCAGAGCCATGGCGCTCCTCCACTGGCCGGTCGGAATGTCGTTCGCATACTCCCAGTTGTTCATCCAGGCGATCATGATGCGTTTGCCGTCGGGCGCGTTGTCGTAGGTGACTCCCGCATAGAAGTCACGCCCCCAGTCGAGCCAGTCGTACGACTCGATGCGGGGCGCGGCGGCCGTGTCCGAGAACATGAACTGGTCGGCGAGAACGTGCCCCCATCCGGCGCGATTGTTGTCGACCACCTCGATGTGTGCCGTCGTGCCGATGAGATCGGAGACGTCCCATGCGGACCAGTCCAGGGTCTCGCTGTCGTTGCCGGTGGAGCTTCGAGCCACCTGGCCGTCGACGACGAGGTTGACGGAGGTCTCACTGCTTCGCACAAGGGCAGGGCTGTCGGCCAGAACGACCTCGTCGAGGGTGAGATGGCCCCATCCGCCGGTCGCCTGGTCGTTCACTCGTAGCTGAGCCTGCTTGCCCTGGTACGCGCTGACATCCCAGCTCTTCCAGTTCAAGGCGCCGTCGTTGTCGCCTGACGCCGCCGCGACGACCGCTCCGTCGACGAGAAGTTCGACCTGCAGAACCTGGCCGCTCGCCGCGTCGCGTTTTCCGCCCCCGACGAGCATGCTGACGAAGGACTTGTCGATGGTGAAAAACCCCGAGGTGAGGGTTCCGGTGTTGTCGTCTCCCCTGGCCCCGCCCTCCCAGGTGTTGATGCGTTTGGCTCCGATGGCGTAGTCGCCGCCCGAGGTGGAAGGGTTGCGCTCCGCCACGAAGTCGCCCGACACTGTCCACCCGTGATCGACCACGCTCTCGGTGCCCGCGTACTCGAAGCCGTCGAAGAGAAGCTCACTGCCGACGGGCGGCTCGTTGCCCAGCTGACCGCCGTCGAGGTGAGCGTGCTTGCCGCCTCCGACCAGGAAGTTGACGTAGTCCTTGCTGATCGTGAAGTCCGGCGACGACACGCGTCCGATCGGCCAGTCGCCATCGTTGAATCCGTTGATGAGTCCAGACCCGACCTGGCCGACGACCGTCTGCTGTCCGTCGATCGCGCCGGTGGCCGGCTGGTCTCCGAACGGTCCGTTCTTCCAGTTTCCCGGCTCGTTGTCGACGGCCCATCCTGAGTAGGTGCCATCGTCGAATCCAGCGAAGAGGTCACCCTTGGGCAGCGAGTCGGTCGGCTGCGTGGTGTCCGACGTGAAGGTGGTGCCGTCGAAATCACCCACGAAGTACTGCCCGCCAGAACCGCCGGACACCGCGCCCGGGTTGAGATTCACCACCATCACCCACTTGGTGTTGGCTGGATCGCCGTCGACGGCGAGCGGAAAGAGATCGGGGCATTCCCATACGCCACCCGTGGCGTTGGCAGGGCCGAAGTCGCTGAGGTAGCTCCAGTCGACCAGATTGTCAGAGCGGTAGAGCAGCACGCGGTGTTCGGTCGCCTCGACGGTAGCCACGACCCAGTAGGAGTTCTCGGGCGAGCCGCCGTCGTACCAGAACATGTGCGGGTCTCTGAAGTTGTTCGAGTCGCGATCGAGGATGGGGTTGCCGGAGTACTTGGTCCAGGTCGTGCCCGCGTCGGTGCTGTAGGCGAGCGCCTGAGCCTGCTTGCCGGTTTTGTACGCGGCCGTGTACATGGCCACCAGCGGTGGGTTGTCCGCCGTTCCGAAACCGGAGGTGTTGTCGTGGTCTACGACGATGGAGCCCGAGAAGATGTCCGCGTCGGCATCTTGGGGAATCGCCAGCGGCTGCTCAGACCAGTGCACGAGATCGGTGCTCGTGGCGTGGCCCCAACTCATGTTGCCCCAGGTCGTGCCGAAGGGGTTGTACTGGTAGAAGAGGTGGTAGACGCCCTCGTAGTAGACGAGACCGTTGGGGTCGTTCATCCAGTTCTTCTCGGGGCTGTACCCGAGGTAGGGGCGATACGGCTCGGCAGGAGGGGCCACGTCGGACACCGCTGCCGAGCCGATGAACTGCGCCGGCGATACGGTCACCGGATCAGCCGCCGCCGCCGAGGTGGCACCCGAGACCCCGGCGGCCACGAGCAGACAGGCCCCGGCCGCCGCCACGATTCTCGTGGTTGTTCCGGGTCGATTTCTCCATTGCTGTTGTTGTTTGTCGTGATGCTTCACAGGACGCCCTTCGCTGCGCGTTGTCGCGATGACATCGATGTCATCGATCGCGAGCGATGCTACGGAATGTCCACCGAACAATTCAAGGAGCACCGTGAATTGTCCTTCGAACGGCTCAAGCCGGCGGGATCTCCCCCGAGCCCCTCACGACGAGTCGGGTCGGCACGACGAAGTCGCGCGCCGGTTCGTCGAGTCCGTCTAGCCGCTCGAAGACACGGCGTGCCGCGATCTCTCCGATCGAGGTGGGATCCTGCGCCACGACGGTGATCGCCGGCTCGAGCAGAGCGGCCATGGGCACGTCGTCGAAACCGACGAGGGCGACTCGCGTCGATGCCCCTGCCGACCTCAGCGAGGTGATCACTCCGAGCGTGATGAGGTTCTGTGCGCTGAAGATGGCCGTCGGCGGGTCATCGAGCGCGAGCAGTCGAGCGACAGCATCGGATGCCTTGCCCTCGTCGTCGAGATTGTCCACGATGATCCGCTCGTCTGGCGCAACACCATGACGCCGAAGCGTGTCGAGGTAGCCGCGCTTGCGCTCCCTGGCCGTGAAGATCTTCTCGTCGTCGCCGAGATAGGCGATACGGCGGTGACCGACGGCGAGAAGATGCTCGACGGCCCCGGCGGCCCCTTCGGCGTTCTCCGTGATCACGGCGTCCGCCTCGATTCCGTGGGGCCTGCGGTCGACGAAGACGATGGGGATGCCCTGATCGAGCTGAGACCCGAGATAGGCCTGACTCGGCTGGATCGTCGTGAGGATCAGTCCATCGACTCTCCTGCGAAGAAAGGCGTTCACCGACGAGAGCTCGCGCTCCGGATCCTCGTCGAGGCTCGAGGCGAAGACCGCCACATGTCGCTCGAGCGCGATGTCTTCGACCGCTCGATGGACCGCGGCCGAGAACGGGTTGGCCACGCTTCCGACGAGCAGACCGAGCGTGTCGGTTCGACGGTCGGCCCGTCGCAGATTCCCGGCGTGGATATCCGGTTGATACTGCAATTGTTCGGCAGCCCGGCGCACCCGCGCGATGGTCTCCTCCGACACGTGCGGTTCACGATTGATCACGCGAGAAACGGTCTTGACCCCGACGCCCGCCAGGTCGGCCACGTTCTTCATGGTGGGACGGCGACGAAGCGCTTCGCTTCGCCGGGGGTCTGATAACGATGTCATAACTGCTCTTCTTCTGCGAGGATTAACTTGACTCTACTAATCGAAGGCGCCTATACCTATACCTGACATCGTTGTCGGGCAGATCGCCCCCTGAGCCAATGAGGACTCCATGAACACACGCAAATCGCCCATCGCCCGGCTTGCCGGCCTTGGCACCATCGCGCTCGTCGCATCCGTGGGGCTCGCCGCCTGCTCGAGCGGCGGAGCATCGACCAGCACCGACTCGGCCGGCAGCGGCGACGTCGGCGTCACGCTCATCGTCAAGACCACGACGAACCCCTTCTTCGTCGCCATGGAAGACGGCGCGAAGGCCGCGGCCGACAAGGCCGGCGTCAAGCTGACGCTGGCGGCCGGCAAAGAAGATGGCGACGAGGACACTCAGATCCAGGCCATCGAGAACGCGATCTCAAAGGGAGACAAGGGCATCCTCATCACGCCCAACGGTCCGTCGGTCGTCGACGCCATTCAGAAGGCACGCGACGCCGGTCTCTATGTGATCGCCCTCGACACGGCCCCCGACCCCGCCGACGCCGTCGACATCACCTTCGCCACCGATAACTTCACCGCCGGAGAGTCGATTGGCAAGTGGACTGCAGCACAGCTCGGTGGCAAGAAGGCCACCATCGCCATGCTCGACCTCTTCAACGACAAGGTCGTCTCGGTCGACTACAACCGCGACCAGGGATTCCTGACCGGAATGGGCATCGACACCGCCGACGACAAGAAGAACGGCGATGAGGCCAAGACCGGCAAGTACAGCGGCGGCGAGTACGAGCTCGTCGGCAACGAGGCGACCGACGGAGCCGAAGATGGCGGCCGCACGGCGATGGAGACCCTGCTGTCGAAGAACTCCGACATCAACGTGGTCTACACGATCAACGAGCCTGCTGCGTACGGCGCATACCAGGCTCTGCAGGCCGCAGGAAAAGAGAAGGACGTGCTGCTCGTCTCGATCGACGGCGGCTGCGCCGGCGTCAAGAACGTAGCCGACGGCGTCATCGGGGCCACGGCACAGCAGTACCCCGTGAAGATGGCCGAGCTCGGTGTGGAGGCCATCGCCAAGCTCGCCACCGACGGCACCAAGCCGTCGACCAGCGCAGGACTCGACTTCTTCGACACCGGCTCGAAGCTGGTCACCGAGAAGCCCGTCGATGGACTCGACAGCATCACCGCTGCCGACGCTACCGACATCTGCTGGGGCAAATAGTCCGACGGCAGGGGGTGGAGCAATGCTCCACCCCCTGCATCCTCCTGCTCCACCTCCCCCAGAAAGGCTCTCGTGACTTCTCCCAACCCGGTGACCAACCCACCGACCTCTTCACTCGCTCTCGCTTCTGAATTTCTCGACCGCCGCACGCCCATCGACCGCGTGCGAGGCGTCCTCCACCGCTACCCAGCCGTCAGCCCGGCCGTGGTTCTCGTCATCGCCGTCATCGTCTTCGGCATCCTCAACGACCGATTCCTCGCCCCCGCCAATCTCTCGCTGATCACTCAGCAGGTCGCCGTCGTCGGAACCCTCGCCGTCGCGCAGACCTTGATCATCCTCACGGCGGGAATCGATCTCTCAGTCGGTGCCGTGATGGTGCTCGCCTCGATGGTGATGGCTCAGACCGCCACCCAGAACGGAGTGCCCGCCTTCCTGGCTCTGCTCATCGGCATCCTGGTCGCCGTTGCCGCGGGTCTGTTCAACGGTCTGCTCGTCACGAAGCTCAGGCTTCCTCCGTTCATCGTGACCCTCGGAACCCTGAACATCTTCGTCGCCCTCACCCTGCTGTACTCCGCCGGCTCCACCGTTCGTGGCTCCGACATGCCGGAACTGCTGCCCTCGACGGGCCAGACCTTCGACCTCTTCGGTGTGCGGGTCAGCTTCGGCGTGATCATCATGCTCGCGCTCTACATCGTCGTGGCCTTCATTCTGGGTAAGACGGCCTGGGGTCGTCACGTCTATGCGGTGGGTGACGACAAGGAGGCCGCGCGCCTCGCCGGAATCAGCGTCAACCGCGTGCTCGTCAGCGTGTACATCGCTGCCGGCGCCATCCTGGCCATCGGCGCCTGGATTCAGATCGGTCGCAGCAACGCGGCCAGCCCGAATGCCGGAGCAGACCTCAACCTCGACTCGATCACGGCCGTCGTGATCGGCGGAACGAGCCTGTTCGGCGGTCGAGGCACCATCTGGGGCACCTTGCTCGGCGCCCTCATCGTCGGTGTCTTCCGTAACGGGCTCTCGCTCGCCGGACTCGACGTGCTCTACCAGACGCTCGCCGTGGGCATTCTCATCATCGTCGCGGTCGGCGTCGACCAGTGGATTCGAAAGGTACGCAAGTGACCATCACAGACAACGTCGTTCCCGAAGCCGAGACGCGCACGCCGGTTCTGCAGGCCCGTCGTCTCGTCAAGACCTACGGCCGGGTCGTGGGCCTCGACGGCGTGAGCCTCGAGCTCTACCCCGGCGAAGTGCTCGCCATCATCGGCGACAACGGAGCCGGAAAGTCGACCCTCATCAAGTGCCTCACCGGTGCCGAGATTCCCGACGAGGGTGAGATCTTCCTCGACGGCAAACGGGTCTCGTTCAAGCGGCCGCAGGATGCCCGCTCGGCAGGAATCGAGACCGTCTACCAGAACCTCGCCGTCTCCCCGGCCCTCGACGTGGCGTCGAATCTCTACCTCGGTCGAGAGAAGCGCAAGAAGGGCATCCTGGGGTCGGTCTTCCGTGTGCTCGACACCGCGGGAATGCGGCGCGAGGCGAAGGAGGAGCTCACGAAGCTCGGCATCTCGACGCTTCAAGACGTCACTGTGCCCGTCGAGAATCTCTCCGGCGGACAACGCCAGGCTGTGGCCGTTGCGCGTTCCGCGGCCTTCGGGTCGAAGGTCGTCGTCTTGGACGAGCCGACAGCTGCCCTCGGTGTTCGCGAGTCGAACCAGGTTCTCGAGTTGATCCGCAACCTGCGCGATCGTGGCGTGCCCGTCATCCTGATCAGTCACAACATGCCGCACGTGTTCGACGTGGCCGATCGCATCCACATTCAGCGTCTGGGAAAGAGGGCGGCGACCATCACGCCGCAGTCGCACTCGATGACCGACGCCGTCGCCATCATGACGGGTGCGGCCACCGCGTGAGCGCCGTCGCCCCCGCCTCGAAGGTGTTGTACGCCGAGTTCACGGCGCGACCTGGATGCGAGGAGACCGTGGCCGAGCTTCTGGCAGGGCTGGCAGACGACGTGAGGCGCGAACCCGGATGCATCGAGTTCGCCCCCTCTCGTCTGAGCGCTGAGCCCGCCCGTTTCTTCGTCTACGAGGTCTATCGCGATGACGACGCGTTCGCGGCGCACATCGGCGCGTCCTACGGTCGTGTCTTCAACGAGCGGCTCGCTCCCCTGATCGTCGAAGACGGGTCGCAGCTAACCTGGCTGCAGCCGCTTTCGAACTGATCACTCCCGACAATGGCTCTGCCTGCTGCTTTTCGGGCAGGCAGAGCCGTTTCCATGCCCCGAAAGGCCCCCTGTGTCGCACTCGCTCACCGCAGTCACCGCAATCGGTGAATCCCTCGTCGACGTGATCGTGGGCTCCGGCGAAGCACCCAGCGTGGAACACCCCGGCGGATCGCCGATGAACATCGCACTGGGACTGGCACGGCTGAACAGGCCCGTCTCCCTCGTCACGCATATCGGCGACGATGCCCGCGGGGCGGCGATCGCGGAGCATCTGAGCGAAGCGGGCGTCAGCCTGGCCGCCGGCTCGATCCGCGACGAGCCGAGCTCGACGGCCACGGCCTACCTCAAGGCAGACGGATCGGCCGACTATGTCTTCGACCTCCGCTGGTCGCTTCCGCTCGGTCTCAGCATCGACGACGCGGTGCTCGACGGATCGGAGATCGTGCACGTCGGATCGATCGGAGCGTTCCTCGAACCCGGCGGAAGCACCGTCGTGTCGCTGCTGAGGCAAATGGTCGATTCCGAACGATCACCCCTCATCTGCTTCGACCCCAACATGCGACCGAGCATCGTGACCGACCACGAGGCAGCACTCGCTCGATTCGAGCAGATCGCGTCGCTCGCGGGCGTCGTGAAGCTCAGCGACGAAGACGCCGAGTGGCTTTACCCCGAACTGGGTCTCGGGGCCGTCGTCGAGCACATCCTGCGTCTCGGCGTCGGGCTCGTGACGCTGACCCTCGGCAGCGCCGGTGCGATGCTGGCGACGCGCTCACTGCGGCTGACCGTCGCGGGAATCGTCGTGGAGGTCGCCGACACCATCGGCGCGGGCGATTCGTTCATGAGTGCGCTCATCGACTTCATCGCCGAACTACGCGACGAGGGCGTGTCGACCGCTGACCTGAGGAGCGGCCACGCGTTCGACGCCGCACTGCTCACAGACATCGGCGACTACGCGGTGCGCTGCGCCGCCATCACCGTCTCGCGTCCCGGAGCCAATCCCCCGACCCGAGCCGAGATCGGCTATCCCCAGAAGGGACCGCGCGCCTCCTAGCGAGGCAGGCCCGTACCGAAGGGCTCAGTCGGCGACAACGCCCGGGTGCTACGACCCACCTTCGGCTTGGTTCTCGTCAGCGGCGACGTCGGTAGAGATCGTGGCGTCGAGAAACTCCGTCGTCTCGGGCAGGCTGAGGTGCAGCTCACTGATCGGAGATATCTCCACCTTCCCGCTGCTGAGCACGAAGTCGAGCACATGACCTCCGCGGGTGCGGGAGTCGTCGATGAAGTGGAGGTGGTAACCCGCCACGGATATCTCGTCTTCGAACGGCGGAGTCCGGTATCCGGCGATCGTCCCTGTCACCTGAGTGAGCGTGTTCTCCGCCTGGCCGGCGGCGGCGTCGACGAGCGGGGGGTACGGCTTTTTCTGCTCCCCCACCGTTCGGGTCCGAACGCTGTCGAAGGTTCCGGAGATTCGGATGGACGCTCCCACATTCGCACTGTTGATGGTGCCGTCTATCAGAGCGGTGAGGGCATGGCGCGTCGTCACCGTGTCGATGGCGAGTTCGTGTTTGGCGTGGAAATACGTGACAGCCGCGAACGGGGTGTGCTCCGTTCCCGTGGCGACTGTCACCGAACCATCTGATCGCAGGTGGTAGCAGACCCCGTCGAGGACGATCATCTCCCCGTCGAGGTGGTTGAAGGTGCCCAATCCGAAGTCGCCGTGAGCGAGGAGCTCCGAGACGGTCACGGTTCCGTCGTACACGCCGGCCAGCAGGGCCGAGATGGTAGAGGTCTGGTAGACCGAGTAGTCGTCGTTCGTGTCGATCGCTGCATTGCTCATTCGAACGCGTCCTCCGGCAGGTCCTTAGCGATGTCGGTGTTCTTGCTGTAGTCGACCCAGATATCGATGATCGACACTCCGGGCTCGTTGAGCGAGGCCGAGAACACGGTCGAGAACTCATCCAAAGTCGTCACCTTGTGGCCCTTCGCCCCGAACGCTTCCGCCAGAGCCACGGAGTCGTAGTCTCCGAGCTGAATCCCAGAAGTGCGCCCGTATTTCAGCTCCTCCTGGAAAGCGACCATGTTGTACGTGTTGTCGCGCATGATGACGTGGGTGAAGGTGACGCCGAGACGCGTAGCCGTTTCCAATTCCTGAACGGAGAACAGGAACCCTCCATCGCCCGAGATGGAAACGACGTGGGTTCCGGGGCGCACGAGACTCGCGGCGATAGCCCACGGCATGGCAACGCCGAGGGTCTGCTGCCCATTCGAGAACAGGATGTGACGGGGTTCGTACACGCGGAAGTGGCGGGCCGTGAAGATGTAATTGGAGCCCATGTCCACCGCCACCGTGGCATCATCGTCGAGGAGTTCGCGCATGCGAAGCACGAGGGCTGCAGGGTTGACACCCTGGTCCGAGTCCGGAGTCGCTCTCGCCTCATCGTCGAGCGCGGCCAGCGCCGCGCGGTGGGCTGCGAGACGCGTCTGCTGCTGCTCGCTCACCACGAGCCCATCGAGAAGCGGCACGAGGGCGTCGACTGTTGCGGCTATGTCGCCTCGCAGCTCCAGTGTCGGCTGGTAGTGATTGTCCATGTCCGGAGACACGACATCGAGATGGATGATGGTTCTGGAGACGTCTTCGTTCCAGATGACCGGGTCGTACTCGACCGCGTCATAACCGATGGTCACAACGACGTCGGCGTCGTAGAGCACGAGATCGCCGGGCTGATTCTGGAACAGACCGACACGACCGATGTACTGGTCTTCGAGCTCGCGAGAGACGACCCCGGCGGCCTGGAATGTCTCGACGATCGGAAGCCCGGTTGCCGTGAGAAGCGAGCGCACCGCGGCGGTCGCCTCATCGGTTGCACCCCTCAGCCCGACCAGCAGCACTGGAGTCTCGGCAGCTTTGATGAGTTCGGCGGCACGGGTGATGTCGGCCTGCACCGCAGGGCCGTATTGCGCTTTCGGGGCGATATCCGTGATCTCGAACGTGGTCGGTGTCTTCAGCACGCTTGCCGACAGGACGACGGCAGCGGCACCCTTCGGCTCGTCGATCGCGGCACGGAAGGCGTTGGCCACAGCTTCTGACACATCGTCCGCATCCGTGGACTCGACGGTGGACTTGGTGACGGTCGAGAGGAACGCGGCCGCGTCCATCGACTGGTGCGTGCGCTTGAGGCGATCCGAGAGCTGAACGGAGCCGGCCAGCGCCACAACGGGATCCTGTTCCGTGTTTGCCGTGAGGAGCCCGGTCGCGAGGTTCGTCGTGCCGGGGCCTGAAGTGACCAGTACGACGCCGGGGACCCCGGTGAGTCGACCGATGGCCCCGGCCATGAACGCGGCGTTCTGCTCGTGACGACACACGATCAGTTCGGGGCCACCGTCTTCGAGGGCATCGAAGATCGCGTCGACCTTCGCACCAGGGATACCGAAGATGTACTTCACACCGTGACGGGCGACGGTGGAGACAACGCGGTCAGCACTTCTCAGCGCTTCGGATTGCGTGGACATGTTAACTCCTTGGATGACGTTGGACTCGGTGTGCATCACGGTAGGAGCTGTCTGCGATCGCGGGTATAGACGAATGTCTAGACGTGACGGCGGTGTTCTTTCGGATCATGGGGAAAGTAGTGCCGTTCCACTGTGTCGCCGTCGACATGGGTCATGGCTGCGGCACGGATCTCACGGTCGCGTCCGGTGAGGCGCTGGGTCTCCTGCCGTCGATACTCCGCCCACGACGGCACGATGAACGACTCGAGAAAGGCGTCGGCCACCTCACCGCTGCGGTAGAGCTGCCAGCGAGAGCCACCCGTCCGGCGACGCGACCGTTCAACCTGACCCATGGCATCCACAAACGCGTCGAGCGACGCGGCCCGCACCGTGTAAGAGATCTGAACGAGCACGGGGCCGTCTGCGGGATCGGGCTCGAACACCAGGGTCGGCGTCGGCCACGACATGGAGATGGTGCGGTCGACGGTTCCGGTTCCCGGGAGAAGAGGCAGGCCTCGAACACTGCCCGCGACGAGGAGCAGCAGTACGGCCGCGGCGGCGAGAGCGGTCGTTGTACCGAGCGCCTGGGCCACGAGGCCCCAGGCGAACGACCCGACAGCCATCGTTCCCATGAAGACCAGGATGTAGATGGATGCCCCGCGTGACCGCACCCACTGCGGCAGCGTGAGCTGCAGGGCGGCATTCAATACCGTGAGAGTGCCGATCCAGGCCAGGCCCGCGAGCACGAGCAGCACCAGAGTGGGCACGAACGGCAGGAGGGCCGCCGCGATGGTGCCGGCCGCGAACAGGATGGCGCTGGCTGCGACTATGGCATTGTCCGAGACGCGCTTGCGCGCGATCGGCAGGGCGAAGATGCCGAGAACGGCACCGAGCCCGACGGCGCCGAGCAGTAGTCCGTATCCACTCGAGTCCAGGCCGAGTCGTTTCGCCGTGACGGGGAGCAGCGCCCAGAGGGCACTTGCGGGCAGGGCGAAGAGCGCGGAGCGAACGAGGATGCGCCGCACAAGTCGGGCCGATGCGACGTAGCGCACTCCTGCTCGAAGTGCAGCGCCAAACGGTTCTCGGTCGTCGAGGCCCGTCTGCGGCGGCCGCTTCCACCACCAGAGGGCGAGGACCGCGCCGACGAAGCTCAGTGCGTTGATCCCGAAGACGACAGGTGCCCCGAAGGCCGAGAGGATGACGCCGGCGAGAGCGGGCCCAACGGCCCGCGCCCCATTGACCGTGACCCCGCCAAGCGCAGATGACGAGGCGATGAGGTTGCGCGGAACGAGCTCGGGCTGGATGGCCTGCCAGGCTGGCGAGGTCAGCGTCGAGGTGATGCCCAGCAGGAAGGTGAAGCCCAGAATCGTCAGTGGCGTGAGCGCGTTCGACGCGGCGACGACAGTCAAGCCCGCGGCGATCACAGCGCTCGCGGCCGATCCCCAGATGAGCAGCCGGCGTCGATCGAGCGAGTCCGACAGCACGCCAGCAGGCAGCGAGAAGATGACCGCCGGCGCCAGGCTGGCCGTCTGGACGAGCGCGATGATGGTGGCCCCCGCCGCGGCTTCGACCAAGTACCACTGGGCGCCGACCGTCTGCATCCAGCTGCCGATGTTGCTTCCCAATTGCGCGAACCAGAGAACACGGAACGCCGTGATCGCCATCGGCGCCCAGGCCGATACAGGTGGGCCGGACGGTGTGCTTGTCATCGGTTCTCCTTCAGCCGGGGAATCTCGCTTCCGATCTCACTATGCCCGCCCGCTCGCAGAAGCGGTTCCGACGCCCGCCGTTGGCAGCGTGATGAACGCGCAAACAATCAAATCCTCGACAAATGAAGCAAGATAACGACGACGTCGTCGACCCGATGCCCTGGCCAGACCCTGGGACGGCGCCCCGGTACCTGTTGCGATCGACAGGTGCGGTCGGATCGTCGAGCCGCGATGCGCGCTGAGCGACAGAAGTACCCCCACAGGGACTCGAACCCGAATATGCGGTCAACCATGACGAGGCACATAAGGAATTTCAGCAATCTTCCGCGAATGTTGGCCACAAGAGATAACGGGTGATCACGTCTGTTCTCAGAGACATGTGGGCAAATTGTGGGCAGAACTTACGAAAGCGCGTCGTCTAAACAGATCGATCTCGCCGACCTCTTTATACCTCCGCCGACTTGGGCAGGTTTGGCCGTCCATTGCTGCCGGGGGTCGGGAACGGAAGGGATTTAGACCCCGCCAGCGCCGATACCACCCGTTCTGCCAATAGGAAGCGGTCGCTCACCGCCGCTCAAGCGGAGCACATCATTGCAGGAGCACGACGGAGGCGAAATAGTGGCGGCTCTCGTCGGTAGGGATGGTTTGGCCCTTCGGCTATCCTCCAACTGATGCGGCAGCAGACCGAGTGCGTCAGTCAGCTGGGCCTGACGGCCTTGCCAGGATCATGATGGCCGAGACCGCAACTGGTGCAGCGTTGGCCAATCTCGAACGACGTCGCAACCTCTCACGCGGAGTGGTATTCGGCGCACTACATCGCTTTGATTGAGGCCCAACACCGTTAAGACGAGGTAGTTCACCTGCCGTATCGTTTGTGTACCTTCATAGGGTTTCGATCATCTTCCACCTTCGTAACGATCCCCCGCTGCTTTAGAGAATCGAGCAACCGGTGGTTGTCGGAAGTATTCGGAATCCTCGGCTTGTCCCTTCCGAGTCGAGTCAACTGCCCGTAGTCACCGCCCAGGTCGTTGAGGACGCCGAAGAGTTGCGGATCTGACGCCGTGTTCAGGAACGGCATGAGGTGATGCAGAACTGCTTCATTGCCGATCCGGTGACTGGCCATCTGCTCGACTACTGAGAAGCTCACGAGCATCTGAAGCCTTCGCGCCGTCTTCCCAACCTCGACGAGCCCGGGCCTGCCGCCAGCTGGCGTGTACTCGTCCGCATTCGTGATGATTGCCCGCTTCGCTACGTCCTTGACCAATGCGCTGGCGAGCACGTTCGCCAGGTCGGCGCTGACTAGTCCCGGCGTTGTCCACTCAGCGAAGGTGGCCGACCCGGCGATAACTCGCTCGCGTGTCGCCCAGTCAGCCGACGCAAGGTGCTCGTAGGTCATGGCACTGGCCAATATCACGTTTCGAGCAATCAGCTCGGGGTACAGATCACCCGACTCGACGGGCAGTTCACTCGCCGCAATGTACTTCTTCAGCTCCATGCCCTCGACGAGCTTCGCGCGGAGAACGGCGCCGAGCGTCGTAGGAGTAGATATCAAGGTGATGGCGAGACCGCGCTTCTCGTCCTCACCTGCATCCTCGAGGTCAGCGATCTCCCCTGCCGACGCGAGTACCACGGCAAGATTCACGTCCGCACTGCCGATTTGCTCGATATATCTCGTCACGTTAGAGAACGTGGCCGGGAACTTACAGTGGGCGGCAAGAACCGCCCACGTCTCCTCTGGCACGTCCTCGAGGTCTGCAATTTGACTCTCAGCCGAGACGCCCGCAATGAAGCGATCAAGCAGTTCTGGCGCCGCTTCGTGCACCTCACCTAAAACGACGTGGAACCGGTCAGCCGCGTAGTTCGTCGAAGCGTGACCGTCGACAGCATCGAGGTAACCCGATAACTCGGCCAGCGCCTTGGTGTACACGTCCGCCCTGCGAGTAGACCTGAGCTGATCGAGTGCGAGGCCGACCTCGTCGCCGACTGCAGCCTGGAGGTTGGGCAGACTCATCTCGTAGAGTCCAAGCTTCACGAATGCCGGCCGCACCGCGTCGCTCGTTCCCGATAGGTCAGGCAACGACAGGCCACAATCCTTGAATAGAAGCGCGATTCGATCGGCTTGCGCAGCAGGCAACGCAGCGCTCGCAATTGCGGCCAGCTGCGCGTAGTTCGCAGAGAGGTAGGCCTTCGCCTTTTCCGTCACAGTCTGTTTCGGCTTCGTGGCCAAACTTCCAAGGCACGCGCTGACGAGTTCGGTCCTCGTCTCATCGTCGAGGTCGAGGTCCGCGATCAAGTAGTGGAGGATACGCGGACTCCGTACCGTGAGCTTCTTCACGAGGGCGTCACGCGATGCACCGCTGCTCAGATAGCTCTGCAGGAATCGCGTGCCATCAGCGTCGAGGCGAGCCAGAGCCGTGATCATGATGTCCGCATCCGGGCTATCCATTCCCAGCAGATAGTCGAGGATGGCGATGTTGAACAACGCCGGGTCTGCCAGCGAACGGGATCCGCGTTCTCGGATCACTGCTTCCGCGTCTTCGGCTGTTAGGACGAACTGCTCGTCCATGAGCCCGCGCTCGACGTGATGAATGATGAAGTTGGTCGCCGCCGGACTGACGCGATCGCCATGGAACGTCGACGTGTAGAGCGTGAAGTTGCGGTCGATGTATCCCGCACGGATCAGGTCGAACGCGAGCCCCTTGGTAAGCAGCTTCTCTGCCACTGCGTGCAACGACTGCGAGACGTCCTCGTACTCGACCAGAAAATCGGATCGACTCATGAGGTCACCCATGTCAGACGTGCGCAGGAACGCAAGCTGCTCCTGCAATTCGCGCACTTGCTCGGACTCGGCCTCATCGTCGGCTTCGCGCCACGCGTCTGCGTCCAGCGAGTCACCAACGAGAGCAGATATGTCGAATCGGCTCAGCTCGATCTGCTGGCGTCCATAGTGCGGGTTATGCCAGCCAGCAGTAGGACTTCCCTCATCGGTTGCGAGCTTGCGCCAGAACTCGACTGATTCGAACTTGACCGGCTCCACGGCTTGACTTTCGATCAGGTAGTAGCCGTTCGACTTCTGATAGCTCCCCGCGCGCACCATAAGGTCGATGCGAGACACGAGGAGCTTGCCGAGTCGCGACGCTCGCTGCTTCGAGGCTGCGCGACGCGAAATCTGCACACGCGCGGAGCGGAGCTCGCGCTCAACGCGCCGGATGTTCTCAGACACCAGCATCCGGCTGATCTCGTACAGCTTGTCGAGCTTGCTCTTGCCGAGCCGGATGACCTCAAAATCACTGAGATGCGTGCTCTTATAGAGCATCATCGCGAACAGGTGCGTCTCGCTGAGTTCGAGTTGCTTCCCGTCACCGGCGAAAATCCTGTCCCGGAAGACAATGAATTCATTGCGCACGTTCTTGAGCAGACGCATGTCCGGCACGAATCGGCCGGCGAGGTCGATCAGTTCTGGCGATACGCCGTGCTCGATGCCACGCAGGATCTGGGTGGTCAGGTTGCGCGCGCTTCGATGGGTGATGAACGGAACGACCGGGATGACGAGGTCGAAGAATTTGGTGCGGTTCGCGCGCACAATCTCGGCCTGCGCCGGGTCGGTGATTTCGACGAGCGTTACATCGATCTCCCGCTGCTCGTGCGCGAGGCTGACCCGGTCGAAGATGCTGTCCTTAACCGCGTAGATAAAGCGGATTGGTTTCTTGATCTGCGGTGATGCGTTGAGGAGCGCATTTAGAGACCTCAGCGTCTCAAAGATGTGAGAGTCGTTGAAGCGGTCAATGTCCTCGAAGATGACGATGTCGCGCTTCGACGTCTCGAAGAAGTAAACGATCTCGTCCAGATACTGATCGAAGTACGAGACTGAATTCTCGTCCAATGTCACGGTGGCAGGACCAGCGGAGAGCTGACGGATGTGTATCCGGCCGTGAAGAAGCACGCGAGTACTAACAATCGCGCCAGCTGCGAGAAGGGCGGTGATCGGGTAGACCCAAAGGCCCAGCTCGAAGAGCGGTCGGAGGGTTCGCACGATCGTCCCTGCCCACCCGAGAATCATGAAGGCGAGCGAAACGATAACACCGCCCATAACGGCGAGCACGACCTCCCTCCCCCAATTGAAGCGCTCGATTCGGCGGAAGCGCGAAGCCCGAGCGGACTTCGGCTCTTCTCGGTAGAGCAGCTGCTTGACGATCTCCTGCTGAATCCGGTTCGTTGGTGTCCTTGCCTGGGCCGGAACTGAGTCATCGACCTTCGAGTAGTCGATCGGCGAAAGCGTCGAGAGCGACAGCTCGACCACGCGGCCATGGTGGTCGTCAGCGACGCGACCCAAGATGCTGCTCTTGCCGACACCGTAGTTCCCGGACAATGCGATATTCAGGACATCGTTCTTCTTCAGGTTGTGGGCGATAGCCACCGCGTACTGCGCGTGCTCGGCTTCGATGAACTCGGGCGTGAGCGCAGTGAGATCCCACCCTGCAGATTCGAGCTCCTGGGGGCCTATGCCATCCGGCTTGCGAGCGCGCTCGGTCATACTTACCAGTCCTCCTCTGCGAGAGGCGCCCCGTAATAATGTCGGGCCACCGGTCTCACGGTATCGGTCGGCTATGACAATCAAGCCGAGGAAGCCTCATGCGGACCTTCGTGTCTCGTTCCGGTTGGGAGGCAGCTCGCCCCAACCTGATGCCAGAGTGCGCAGACCTCATTCCAGAAGCCCGCGGACTTTGCTAGCAAGCCCCGTTGACGATCCCTATAAAGACACCCAGCCCTCGCGTGCATCACGGCTATCGCCCAGACGCTTCCAGCCATCAGAAGTAATCGATTCCGGCCGAGCCGAACGACCATTGCCTCAGATTTCCGTCCCAGCCAGGATGGTGACCGTGACTACTGCCAATGGCAACCCTCCTCAATCTCGCAGCACAACCACTGTCGAGATAAACCCGCATCACGCGCAGATCGAGCGGCGCCTGTACCGAGCTGCCCGATCCGCTGCACAGAAGGCGCTCATGACCTATGGCGAGGACGACGAGCGCGCACAGCTTGAAGCCGCCCTCTCGATAGGCGCAGCTGCTGAGTACCTCGGCCGCGCCGTCGTCGCATTTCACGATCCCCTCCTGCTTGCCAAGCCGGGTTCCATCGATTCACAAATCATGCTCTCGCGAGCAAACACATCCGGGGCCCTAGATCATGCGATCCTGCGCACAGTGGACTCGGCCTCTGTCTGGAAGATGCTTGAGACGCTCCGCCCAACGTTTGCTCCGCATATGAAGAACCGCGACAAAGAGAAGCTCCCTTCACTCGTCAACCGGGTGATGTGGAACAGAAACGCGGCTGCTCACATGGCGCTCGTAGAACAGACCGACCTCGAAGATGCTGTCAGAGCACTCGTCACAATCGTCGAGTCCCTCCACCCTTTGGGCTCTTCGAGCGAGAACGACTTTTGGCCAGCTGATCTGATGCCAACTGTTGCGCTGCTGAAGGACAAGAACAGCAAGGCTGCCGCCCTCAGTTTTGAGGCCAAGCTAGCCAGTGCGAAAGCTCGCGTCGCCAACCTTTTGAGTGGGATGAGCACCAGCGAGGCCGAGCGGTTTCAAAGGGCACTTGAGGCTCGGGACATTTCGAGCCTGGTGCTCGACAGACACAGAGACGTTTACCAATCCTGTCCCGCGTGCGGTCGCGGTGGCACCGCGGTCTACCTCGTCCTGGAAGGTGACCCCAAGAGTGAAGGTTACGAGGAAACGAGAGGCGGCTCTTACGTCGACTATGGGTGGTCCCGGCCCCTCAACTTCTACGCTCTGACGTTTCGCTGCCCAGTCTGCGGACTTGACCTTGAGCCGGAGGAGTTCAGCTTCGCGGCGATCCCTATCGAACTGGACGAAGACTACGAAGCGACCGACGACCCGTACGAGGACTGGGAACCCGACGAAGACTATCTACGAGGACGGTAACCCAGACCGAATGAAGAAGGCGGGGTTAGTCGAACTTCATACCGGCCAGCGCCGCGCGGATGCGGTCTTGGTGCTCAGCCTCAGCATTGGCTTGTCGTTGCTGTTGGCGCTGTTCGGCTCCTCGAGCTTTTTGTTCCCGCTCGTTTGCTTCCAGGACCACCGCACGAACGGTTTCGAGGTGGTGCTGAGCAACTTCTTCAACGCTCGTACCGTCCAGCAGAATGCGGTCACCGGAGACGGACGCGATACCCGGACGGTGCATGGTCGAGAACAATCTCCCATTCCACGTCTGCTCGAAATTCGCAGCCCACGTCTGAGACGGTCGTCGAGAGAGCCTTAGCGGCACAAGGTAGAGCGCGCTTCCCGGTGTTCCGTCGTTTCTTGGGCTCCCCAATCCTTTCTCGTCGACCCCCGTGACTCGGATGGGAGCATCTGCCGCCTCGTCGTTGCTAGCTCGCACCCCTGCGGGTCTAGATCGGCGCCGCGGCGGGATCGCTTGCGGTGGGGTCAGATGGCGCTCGATGCTGGCGGCTAGCCGCTCCGTTGCTTGAACGACGTCTCCCCCGTGCACCTCCACGTAGAGCTTGTCTTTGAGACTCGGAGGCATCTCTACCTGGTCGATGCGGACCGGCAAGACTTTCACGCCGCTTTGAGCGATCTCGCCCGTCATGGCCAATGACACTTCTTTTTGACACCACTGACTTGAGACACTGTTGTTGCTGATGAGGGCAACGACAAAATCGATCTGATCGAGAGCCGCAGTGATGCGGTCAACGATGCTGTCCCCGACCAGAAGTTCACCCTCATCACGCCAAACGAAGTATCCGAGCCTTTCGAGACCGTCTTGAAGACCCGCAGCCAGTCGCTTGTCCGCATGCTGATAGCTGATGAATACGCTGGCTACGAAGTCGACGGACGTCATGGCACTAAGGATAGATCCATGCAGGCCGTTCGAGGAGCGTCGCGAAAACGATCTTTTTTTAGAGGAGCAAGTTAGAGTGATCTCTTCGAGTTCGCTCGGAGTCATTGAAGGACGGTCTTCATGCCCTCCGCTATCGACCACGACCCCGCACCCGTCTACGAGGCTTTCGCCCACCGTGACGGCCGATGGTGGTCATTCTTTATCCCTGAACTCAATTGCCCGTCACCAGTCGGCGGAGACGTCCGCATTGAAGCGATGGGTCAGGCGCGCACGTTAGGTGAGCTCCGCGGCGCTGCCAGAGAAGTCGCGGCCCTGTGGCTTGACGTTGACGAGACAGCGGTAGAGGTCCGTGTACATCTCCGACGTAAATCGTCGCAACGGTGACGACACGCCGTTCCAGATTGTAGTGTCGGAGGTCCTGACCTAGATTCGAACACACGTTCGAATAAAGGCGGTGGCGTGGTGGCGTTGGTGACTGTAGCGACGACCGGTGACGGCACCCCAGCGTCGCTGGTCTGGGACGGCGAGACATTCGTGGTGATCCGCAAACCCCAGCGGTGGATCGACCGCAACGCCTGGTGGGCGGGGCCAGTTCGCGCACCGCGAGGCTCTTCGGGAGGTTTGCTCGAGCGCCTGGTATATCGGGTCGAAGTGCAGAGTCCAGATGGCGCGATCTTGCTGGTCGACGTCTGCCACGGCGAGGGCGGTTGGGCGCTCGACCAGGTCTCGGGACGGTGACGTTCACGCATTTGCACGTGGCGTCGTCGTTCTCTGTTCACCATGGCACCCGTGGCCCCGCAGAGCTTGTGGAGCGCGCTGCAGAGACTGGCGCACGGTCTGCGGCAATCACGGATCGGGACGGTCTCTACGGGGCGGTCCGGCACATCCGGCAGTGCATTGAGTCAGCCGTAAACCCGATTGTGGGTGTCGAGCTGCAGCTCGACGACGCGACGACGGACACCCGCCCGTCGAGCGTCACGGTGCTCGCTCATGGGCACAACGACGGGGCCGGCTGGGCTGGTCTGTCGCGGCTGATCAGTGCCGCCCACTCCCCCAGGCGAGGCCGGCGCATCCTGTCGGGCACGGCTAATAGGGCGGCCGCGATCCCTGCTAGCCGTCTGCCGTCGTTCGTCTTCTCCGACGGACGCCCTGTCGCGACAGTCATGATCGGTGCCGACTCCGACGTCGGACGCGCCGTCGCCGCCCCTGACAAGACCGCGGCGTGGTCGAAGCTGCAGGCATGGAAGCGTCTACTCCCGGGCGCTGTTGTCGTGGAGGTGGTGTGCCATTTCACGACGCCTGGGCACCCGCGCAGCGTCGAGCACGCGGCCGCGATGCTCGAGCTCGCCGATGCCGCCCACGTGCCAGCCGTGCTGACGAACGAAGTTCGTTACGGGGTTCCCGATGACGCGCTCACCGGGGATGTGCTCGACGCGGCGGGGCGCTTGCAACCGCTCGGGGCCTTCACTCCGCAACCGAACGGGCAGGCGTGGCTGAAACCTGAGTCCAAGATGCGCGCGATCGCGAAGGAGATCATGGAGTTCTCCACGCTCGACAGCCATGCCGGCAGAGACCTCCTGACGGCCACCGATGCGCTTGCTGAACGTTGCGTGCTGGATCCGGTGTCGGATGTGGCGTGGCAGAAGCCGAAGGTGCCGGAGCTCACGGCGCTCGACATCACCGGGGATCCCGCTGAGGTTCTGTGGAGGAAGTGTCTGGCCGCCATCCCGGAGCGCTACCCGCACGCCCGCGACACCGCGCTCGAGGTGGTGCATGGCCGGTTAGCGGACGAGATGAAGAACATCATCGCGTTCGGGTTCTCGAGCTACTTCCTGACCGTCTCCGACGTGTCAGAGATGATGCACCGGATGCGGATCCGCAACCAGGCTCGCGGCAGCGGTGCCGGCAGCCTGGTCGTGTATCTGTTGCGGATCTCAAACGTCGACCCGCTCGAGCACGATCTTCTGTTCGAACGGTTCCTCGGCAACAAACGCTCAACCCTGCCCGATATCGACATCGATGTGGAATCCGCCCGCCGCCACGACGTGTACCGGGCAATTTTCGACCGGTACGGCGACCACCGCGTCACACTCTTGTCGATGCAGAACACGTACCGGGCTCGAGGGGCAGCGCGCGACGCCGGACTCGCGCTGGGTCTCGACGAGCAGCAGATCGACTTCATCGCGAACAACATCTGGCGCTTCGAAGCCCGAGACTTCCGGGCCGTTCTCGACGAGAAACCCGAGCTGCAGGAGATCGCCGCGCTCGTACGCAACGATTCGCGAATGGATTTGCTCGTCGACGTCGTTGGTCGACTCGATCGACTCCCTCGCCACATCTCGCAGCACCCCTGCGGTGTGATCCTCGGCGACAGCAACCTTCTCAGTTACACCCCGACCCAACCGAGCGGTATCGGCCTGGCCATGAGCCAATTCGACAAAGACGACATCGACGACGTCGGCTTCCTGAAACTCGACGTCCTCGGCGTCCGCATGCAATCGACCCTCGCCTACGCCGTACGCGAGATCGAAAGAGTCAACGGGCCAGACGCCGCGGCCGCCGGCGGACTCCCCGTCGACGCGCCTTATGTGAGCCCGGGCGGGATCGTGAAGCTCGACGCGATCCCGCACGACGACGAACCGACGTTCGAAGCGATCCGCACCGCCCACACCCTGGGCATGTTCCAGATCGAGAGCCCCGGCCAGCGCGAGCTCATCGGCAAGATGCAGCCCGACTGCTACGAAGACCTCATCGCCGACATCTCCCTGTTCCGGCCCGGGCCGATGAAAGGGAACATGGTCGCCCCGTTCATCGACACCAAACACGGGTTCCAGGATCCCGACTACCTGCACCCCAGCTTCAAACCGTTCCTCAAAGAAACATTCGGCGTCGTGCTCTACCACGAGCACATTCTCCGGATTTTTCATGCCTGCATGGGGATCTCGCTCGCCGAGGCGGACGAGCTACGCCGGGTCATGGAGAAGAAAGCCGAGGGCATCGAAGAGTACTTCCGGCAGAAGACTCGAGCGAACGTCGACGAGCGCGGCCGGCGCCGCTTCACAGACGCCGACGTGAACCGGATCTGGAAAGTGCTGGCCGGGTTCGCAAGCTACGGCTTCTGCAAAGCCCACGGTGCCGCGTTCGCACTCCCGACCTATCAAAGCGCGTGGCTGAAGACGCATTACCCGGTCGAGTTCCTCGCCGGCGTCTTCGAGCACGACCCCGGCATGTACGAACGCCGCCTCCTCATGGCCGAAGCCAGGCGCATGGGGGTCCCAATTCTGCCGCTCGACGTCAACGCGTCCACCGACGAATACCTCGTCGAGCACACACAGGACGGCACCAAAGGGATCCGCTACTCCCTGACCGACGTGCACGGCATCACCCAACCCGAGAAGGACCGCATCCTCGCCGGCCAGCCCTACGACAGCGTCGTCAACTTCTACACTCGTGCCACACCCTCGAGGCGACTCCTGATCAGCCTTGCAACCGTCGGCGCGCTCGACACCCTCAGTGGCAGTGCGAGCCGCGGCGACGTGATCGCGTATGCCCGCCAACTCACGGCCACGCGCAAGCCAAAGGCGGGCGAACATGAGAACCAGCTCGAGCTGTACGCCGTCGACGACGTTCCGGTCGGCCACGCGGAGCCAACCGCGCAGGAACGGATCGGCGCGGAACTCGACATCCTCTCGACCGAACTCAACGAGCACCTCATCGAGGGCTACCGGCCGCTGCTCGACTCCCTCGGCGTCACCCCTGCCGCTGACCTGGTGTCCCTGCCCAACAAGACCGAGGTGATCGTCGCCGGGGTACGAGTCGCTACTCAGACTCCACCGATGCGCAGCGGCAAACGAGTGGTGTTCATCAGCCTCGATGACGGCACGGGATGCTCGGATGCGACGTTCTTCGACGAGGCCCAGGAGCGTTCCGGGCAACTCCTGTTTGGCACTCGGCTCCTTCTGATTCGTGGGCGGACCCGCAGAACCGGAGCTCGAGGCGTTAGCCTCCAGGCCGAAGAAGCCTTCGACCTAAAGGAAGCGTGGTCAACGTTCACCTCCGTCGCTGAGTGAGGTTGCGAGGGGCCAGGCCGACCAGCAAAACCTCGAATCGACGCCTTCACCCTACGGAGGTCGTGCTTTGGTGCAGCACCATGCCATGTTCGAGTGGCAGCATCCGACGACGCTGCACACTAGGTCTGTGGACACGCCATCTCAACCAGGTGTCGTCTGGTACCTCGTATCGCCTGCGCGATCAGCGGACTCGAGAGTGCTGCGAAAGAAGTCGCGGCGCCTCGGCTTGACATCGACGAGGCCGACGCCAAAGTCCACGTAGTGTCCTTCAGGGGCGGGCCACCAAGGGATCACTAAACATTGCAGATCACTGCTCAAATACGCACGCAGGCCATAGGCTGCGCGCATGGGCGGAGAAAAGGTGCGCCGCGCGCACATGTTGACCAAGGCATACATCCGTGCGTGGGCTGACGAGCGTAACCGGGTGGATGTCATTGATGTGGACCGCAACTTCGGCTATCCCTCGTCAGTGAACAACGCAACGGTTCGGAGTTTCGCGTACGACCCGAACATCATGACCCACGATCTCGAGCAGGAATACTCCGTGATCGAGAGCAACGGGTTGCGGGCCATCGTCAGGCTCCGTGGCGAAGACCCAACTTTGGACGACAAGACCGTGGCTGCCATGATCGCGTTCCTCGACATGCACCTCAACCGTGGCCGCTACGCGGACCAAATGGAAGTCCGAACGCCAGCCCTTCTGTTAAAGACGGACGGGACGATCAAAGGTGTGGAGCTCAATGCCGCAGACCGTCTCTTACTTTCTCATTCGCTGGAGGACGTTATCCGCCTGAAGGCGTTCGATCTCGAATCGTGGGAATGGCGAATTTATCCAGGTGAATTCATTACCGGCGATGGTGCTGTCCTGCTCTTTCACGAAACCGAGGGTGCGGACTTGTGTACAGTCGCGTACCCGCTTTCGCCGACACAGCTCCTCCTGATCGGCAAGCCCTTCGACCGTCCGGTGGCTCTTAATCCACTTATTGCGGGCAAGAGTCGTCGTTGGCTTGTTGGCCGTCCGGGAACGCTACGGAAGGGCGCCCTCCTGCCCGCCCGCGACGGCAAGGTTCCACCGATGGGTGCCCACGGGCCTGCTTCAGAGAGCTGAACAATCGAGCGCCTCAAAGTGACAGCGGAAACACACCTCATGGCCGATGTCCGTGGCGTCTCGTGGACGCCCCACAAGCGCCGACTTGACCACAAGGTCAGGCGGCTTGTTATAGCCAAAGCATATTTCCGCCTCACAACCGCAAGGAGGGCGCTGGCGAGTCTGGCGGAGGGCCCTGGAGTAACATTAGGCCGTGAATACCGGCCAGATTCTCGAGAGTTGCGGTACACCGTGATCAGGCGTTTCGGTTCGCGTTCTAAGACGTGGGGCATCCTCAGCATAACTCTGGTCGGACTGTTAAATCCCGTCCGAGCTTCTTACGTTCTCGTAGTGTTGCCCCCAGGCACAACGTCCCTGGAAGGTGCCGCCGTTTCCAGATACCTCGTTTGGAAGTCCCTCGGGCTTACTGTTTGGGTACCCGCATCCACTGTCCTTGGCTTTGGCTTGATGGCCCCAACCACATCCGCTTCGCCTGTCCTTTGCCTTGTGGGACTACTTGCGGCGTCCGTATCGACAGGGCTGGCATTTGCAGGAATCCTCAGAGGCCGAGCGCTCCCTCTCCTCCGGTCGTCAGCGGTTATCCCGGTTGACGGAAAGACGCGTCGAGATCTCAAGCAGGAATCATCCAAGTGGCTCGTCACGTACTTAGAAGATCTTTCGCGAGATATGCACGAGTCGAAGGCATCGAACGTCAACGAGGAACTTTTGTGGATCACGTTGTGGACGATGGCTCGAGAAGGGCTTTAACGGTCACACGGGCGGACCAGTGCATGACTGCACATAGTCCGCCCGCGGAGGCTGGTGTTAAACGAATTCGCAGTATCGACCCATGACGGCGGCACCGCTTTTCACCGTCAACGAGAACGTTGTATTGGAGTTGGAGCCGGCCTCCACTTCGATGGTTCCCTGTTCGGGGACATACACGTCGCCCGACTCAGCCAAAACGGTGCCCGTCACGCAGCCACTGGACGGCTTTCCGAGCACAATGTTTCGCGTGTACCCCAACTGGTAGTTGTCGTTGTACCACGAACCGATAACGGTACCGCTGCCCATGTTATTCAGGCAGGCCTCGCCCACGTCGGCCCGGCCACATGCTTTGGCCAAGGCTTCGAAGGTCGGGCTCGACGAAGGCATACGGCTTGATGATGGCAGCGCGACAGCATTGGCCGTGGGAACGATGACAGAGGACCTGGTCGCCCTCGGAATACCATCAGCCCCAGTCACCATGGAGAGGTTAGTGTCGACAACGTCATAGCCGTACTGACCGTATACGGCATCCCATGGTGTGGACTCCCAGTAGGCCAGGAGTTCTTCGGACTGCGTTTGGAATTCCGTCGTACCTTCGACAGCAGTCAGAGCCGGCTCGGGGCTTGTGGCAGCGAAGTCTGTGACTTCAGCGGCGTAAGCGCTCATGGACTCTTTGAGAATCGGCGCGCTGCCCTCATCAGCATTCGCGGCAATCCCGGGAATGAATACGAGCGCCACTCCAGTCGCCAGGGTGACCGCAAGGGCCGGGAGGAGACGCGACTTACGCGCCGTCGAGTTGAGCTTGGTCATTTTTCTCTCCTAATTGCATCAACTTCGATGCGCCATATTCGATAACGTCCAGTAGCAGAACACCCCTCGAAAGGGGCACATTTCAGGTATACCCCCACAAATGGGTCACATATCGAACCTCACAGGAGTCCGTGATCAACCTGTGTGGTAAAAGCCACCCATCACGAGTGAGTCGGGAGTATGATCCGTGCGCCAGGCCCGCGTCACCTGTAACGGGGTGAACGAGTGTTGATGACGCACCGCTCGCAAGTACTCCGCGGAGCCTCCCAGAGGGTGCATATGCTGGACTGCGGATGTCGACATCAAGCAAAAGCTGCACGTCGAGCACGATCTGTCCCGGAACAGCACGCGGAGCGCAGCCCGAGGAGCCGGTTCTGTAAGTCAAGTCAGCCGTCGTCAGTCGATAAGTTTTCGCCGCGGGCCCTTGTTCCCACGGACGACTGTGGATCACACCGGATGCCTTGGACCGTCCCTTTGTGTCCACGCCCGCGTTTGGCCGCTTGATTCCATGATCATGTCCGGGATACCGCCTCGAGTTACGCCCTCAGTGTGGGGATGCGACAACCGCAGAGAGTCCGTAGCACCCGCGGACGCTCCGAGCATGTGACGCTTATCCCATGGGAGGATCGGGAGTCAGCGGGCCGCCCTCATCGTCTTTCGCCTTCGTAGGGCTCCCTGCGCCTTCGAGAGAAGCCTCACGGGCAAGTAACTTAGCCATCGCGTCGGGAGGGGCCACTTGGAACGCCGGCTGCTTGGAATCAGGCAGATACAGGTAAAACGGCCAGTGATCATCCGCATTGCATGCTCTGCACGTCGATGATTCCCATCGGGTCGAGCTTTTTCCCGTTGAGATTGCTCACTCCTTCACGGTTCGCCATTGCGTTGCGCCACCCGTTCAGTAAGCCCAGGATCCTGCCCTGGGCCGCGTCCTCCACAGCCTCGTCGGCATGGCGTTGAAGGTACTGGCCAGTTCGAGCGGCCAGGATCGCCTCCCTGACCTGCTGGCCGATCTCGCTCATGCACGAGAGCGTACTGGCTTCGCGGTTCTCCTTAGGCGCTTCTAGACGATCGGCATCCGAAACGTCCTTGCCGGCCATGCAGGCTCCGCGATCGCGTCGAGTTCGAAGCGCTTAGTCGCTCAGATCGGCTCGGTTCCAGCCACGAAGCTTCAGCCGTCCTTCCGAACAGGAAAAAGTCCAACGGAGTGGCAGCGCATGATGAGTAAAAAAGGGCACGAGCAATCGAGAAGGGTCGGACCGGTAATGAATAGGAGTGGAGACGGGGTGGTAGTACAGAGGAGGGAGATACAGATATGGAGTTGAAGATGCACGTATGCTCTATCTCCGACAGAGGTAAGCTAACTGCCATGCGAGGCGGGGTGCGGGTGTGGCGGAGAGGCTCTGGGAGCCGCGGTGTGGGGTCCGCTGTCGCCTATGCATTCGAGGGCACCTGTGACGCGTCACAGGCCCATGCGCACACTGCGCATGAGGCTGTGGAGTCTGCTGCTCACTATGCCGGCGACACGGTGACCAGGTGGACGGTCGAGGATGGGCAGATCAGCGGGGACACTTTGACCGCGTCGAAGCTGCGTGCCTGGATCGATGGTCGCGACCCGCTTACGGATGAGACGCGTGGTCGGGCCGACATGTCGGAGAAGGCGAACCTGATTTTCGATTCCACGATCAACACTCCGAAGTCGTTCTCGATCGCGGCGATGCTGAACCCGGAGCTGGCACTCGAGTTCAGTCGCCTGCAGGACCGGCTGCGTGACCGTGTTGTCGTGAAGTGGCAGACGGAGCTCAACGCTCGCCGCGGTGCCGGGTCCAAGGTGATGGAGTCGCTGGCGCGGGTGGAGGTCGTCGAGCTGAACCATGAGCGGTCACGTTCTCTGGATCCGCACTCTCATCGGCACCTGTGGCTCAACGCCAAGGTGCAGGGCGCGGACGGCAAGTGGTCGAATGTTGACTCTGCGGTGATGATGAAGTTCCAGCCCATCGTGAACGGTGAGGGTGAGCTGGCCGCTCGCACGGATCCCGAGTGGATCGCGGCGCTCAACAAGAACGGTCTGACGCTCAACGCTCAGGGCGAGATCACCGAGTTGGCTCATCTGGTCCGGCCCATGAGCCGCCGGTCAAACCAGATCGAGGCGAACCGCTCAGCGCGCGAGGCCGAGTGGCGGGCGCTGAATCCTGACCGTGAGCCGTCCCCGCAGGACGTCGCGGCGTTTGATGCGTGGGCGTGGGCGAAGGATCGCCCAAACAAGCCGGGCGATCTGGACGAGCTCACGTGGGCGCAGCAGGTCAGAGATGAGATTGCCGGTCTGGATCCGCGCCTCGGTGAGCGGCTCAAAGATGGGCGGCTCACGCCCATGATGAGTGAGCGGGTGACCGTGGCCGATCTTGATCGTGACCGTCTGGCCGCTCAGGCGGTCGCCTGGGCGGACGCCCGGTCGGCCCGCTCAAATGACCGGTTCAGCCTGTTCGACCTTCGAGCGGGAGCGGCCTACATGGTCGCCGCGTCCGGTGTGGTCGCTGAGCGCTCAACCCTGGACGAGCTGCTCGAGGATGTGACCGAGCGAGCCGTGGGCGCTCACACGATCAGCTTGTCGGACGCCGAGTATGTGCCCGCTCATGTGAAGTCGCTCCGCTCAACCGCGACCGTGCAGGTCAAGCTCGACCTCGAGGCCGAGCTTGCCGAGTTGGCCGTCGATGGCCCCGAGGTTCCGGTCGATGTCGTGGGAGCGATCGCCGCCGAGGTGAGCGAGAACCCGCTGGACGCCGGTCAGCTCAAAGCGGCGCAGCTCATCGCGGGTAAGGCCGGTCTGGTGACCGTGACCGGTCCTGCGGGAACGGGCAAGACCACCATCCTCCAGGTCGTGAAGCGGTCACTCGACGAGCAGGGCCGGCGGCTGCTGGTCGTCGCTCCGTCGAAGAAGGCGGCCAACGTGGCCCGTAAAGCGATCGGTGGTGACTCTTCGAGCGTTCACGCTCTGATCCGTGCGTACGGGTGGCGGTGGGAGACCACCCCGGAGGGCGAGCAGTGGACGAAGCTGAACCCCGGCGACACCGAGCCGACCACCGGGTCGATCTACCGTGGCGTCCCGGAAGAGTTCGTGCTGCGCCCGGGCGACCGGATCGTGGTCGACGAGGCCGGGATGATGGACCTCTACACCGCGCGTGCCGTCGCCCAGGTTGCTGCGTCCACGGGTGCCGGTATCGCCATGGTCGGTGACCATCTCCAGCTGAACCCGGTCGGTCACTCGGGCGCAATGGCCCTCGCTCACCGCCTTGCACCGGCGACCGCTGAACTGTCTGCCGTTCACCGGTTCCGCACGGCCGCCGGTAACTCGGATGTGGAGTACGCGGCGCTCTCGCTGCGTCTGCGTGACCCGAAGGATCTTGTCGACGCGACCGACGTGGTCGACGAGCTCGCCGAGCGCAGCCTCATCGTGCGAGTGGACGATGATCGGGACGCCCGCGACACTCTGATCGACCGGTGGTTCACCGCTCACGGTCTCGGGCAGTCGATCGCGATCACGACGTCGACCAACGAAGAGGCCCAGGCGATCAACGACGAGATCCAGCGCCTCCGTATCGAGCGCGGCCAGCTCGAACAAGGTCGGTCGGCGCTTGGCCAGCACGACCAGCGCCTCATGATCGGTGACCGGATCCAGACCAGGAAGAACGATCGTGAAGCCGGCGTGGCCAACCGCGACGACTGGACGGTCCTCTCCGTCAAGCGTGACGGATCCGTTCGGGCCATGCGAGAGGGCGAACTGGGCAACGAGGTCGTCACGCTCGACGCCGAGTACCTGGCAGACTCCGCGCACCTGGCGTACGCGTCGACCGCTCACGGAATTCAGGGCACGACGGTCGACGTCGCGATCACCGGGCCGGGCGTGACCGGGGCCGGTCTCTACGTTGGTATGACTCGAGGCAAGCGTGCCAACGAGGTCGTCGTCGCCGCCTCGAGCGACGAGAAAGCTCGCGTGGAGCTCGCTGAGGCGATCGTCCGTGGGCGCATTGAGAACACGCTCGAGGAGTCGAAAGTGGCAGTTGAGCACGAGGTGTCCGTGGCCGCGAAACCCGCCGACCGCATGGTTGCCCCCTGGACCGATCGTCTTGCCCGGCCGTTCGGTCACGAGCGAGACCTGGCCGGAAAGATCGCAACCACCGAGGCGAGCCTGGCCAAGAATCTACGCGTCGCCGATCGCTTGGCTGGATCCGATGATCCCGAGGACCAAAGCATTAACCGGTCGGCGATCGCCAACATCGAAGCCCGCGAATCCTTGCTTGAGCGCCTTCGCCTCGAAGTAGCTCTCCGCGGCCAGCTCCCTGTCGAACTGCTGTCAGCTGAGACTGCAGAACGGGAAGCATTCAGGGTTCAACGACGGGCCGAAAGGCGCGCGGCATCCGCTCCACAACCGACCTACGATCCGACCAAGGACAACAATCCGACCTTCGGCAAGGCCTAGTCAACAGCACAACCAAAGCTCAGCTACCTTCGTCTCGCCAATAGGTCGGCCTGCCGGGCCAAGTCACTGATATCGCTGGCCTGAGCGGTTCATGCCGGATGCCTCCCTCTCCCGGCCAGTCGCGTTGGACTTAGTCGTGAAGAAGTACCGAACCATTGAAACGCCCGTTTCGTCTCGAAAATGTGGAGCCTTCCCAGGAGGAGGGCTTTCCTGCGGTCCTACCCTTTCGACCCCTTTGATAGACCGGGAAAGAGTTTCCGGATATGAACGCTGGATGGCAGTGTCCTGCGCCGGCTTGATCGCGCGGTGGGTGTCGGAACACTTGAGAATCGCACGTGGCACGAGACAGAGGACGACGACCTCGATTGTCTGTGACGCCGCACCTATGGGATAGGGATGAGTCGATCACACAATTTAGTGAGCCAATCGCTCTTCGAAAGAGCGAGACCAGCGCTGCTGTGCAGCTGTCCAGTAAGGACGGACTCTGTCGCAGCAGCCGACGGTAGCGAACCAGCTATGCGTCGGAGAGACGCCCCAGCGAGCGCAACCACATCCTTACCTCGCGGCCCATGAAGGTCGGGCAAATCCTCGGCAGCAATTTCGAGCATACGATCTATCGCGATAGAGACCCGGCTCTTAGATAAGAGAGCTGCGCAATAGGACCTGGTTTGAAACTCCAGACTTGCGAGCACCACTTTTGATCCAAGGTCGACCTCATCGAAGATCAGGCCGTATTCCTCCTGAGCGTTGCGATGCCGAAGCGATGCCGCAGGTACCGCGAGACCCTCCAACCGTTCGACCAATGCATCTGGCCCTCCAAGATTCGAGAGTTTTTCGCTAGAGCCTTGGTGCTGTAAGACGAGCGCAAGTACTCCCAAACCGATGAGCATGCTTTCAAGGTCACGACGGTCATACGGATATACATGCGCAGACAATTCTTCTGTCGAGTCGAAGTCGCGATCGATGACCGTCATGAATTGCATCTTCCAACTCTCGAGCGAGTCCGTCGCCCTCAACGCATTGACTTTGCCGTCTGCGGCAAAGATGGAGACGTTAGGGAGATGCAGCTCGAGTATCTGTTGGTCGTCAGGGCCCTCGACCAGAAGAATTGGCTCCTTCACTACTTGAAGATGCTGACGAATGCGGTCCTCAACACGGTCGAGCTCTCGCAGAGTCTCTTGAGAATTACTCATCGAATTCGTCGAGTTCTTCGTCGACTTCGCTTAAGGCATCCTGGCCTGCACTCAATTCGAAGGACAGTTCTTCGGTGAGATCCCAGTTCCCGTTTATGATTCCTGCAGAATGAGTAGCCATGATGACCTGTAGGTTGCTGATTTCTGCAACACGGGTAATGTCCGCCAAGAAGGCGTGCTTCCAAGCGGCGTGAAGCGATATTTCTGGCTCGTCGATAAGCACTAGTGACCCCGGTGATGCTGAAAAAAGTAGAAGGGTGAAGAGTGCCACCAAATGCTGTTCACCCGACGATAAATCGGCAACGCGGATTCGCTTACCGGCGAAAGTCCGGAACTCTAGGTCTCCTCGCGACGACATAGCTGTCTTCTTCCTTGAAGGCGCAAGTTTGGAGTCGAGGATCTCCCTTAGTGTCTGGATCTTCTCATTAAGCGGCATGAGGGGCTCTAACCGCTTGTCCCAGTCGCTAAGAAATACGTGAAGGATTCGGCGGACAGTGGGGGTGGTCTTCGAAGGGAATTCCAATGGCGCATCGCCGACTGCAAGCGAATTCCGCGCCAGGGTTTCATATCGCTGCACCGTTTGGTCATATCGCTTGTGAAGGTCGTCTTCCTTTACCGTCTCTCGTGCCGCCTCAAGTGCGCGCGCTGCGAAGCTCAGGTCTGCGCTCTGCGTCGCCTGGATTGAGCTCCGTCGAGCCTCCGTGACTTCACCGCGAAGCTGTGCCGTGTACTCACTAATCCGGGATACGGCGCTCGGCCTATCGGCTCTAGAGCCCCCTGCATAGTCGCCGTCCGGACTTTCAGGTCCTACAACATCAAGACGTTTTGTATCAATGAAAACTGGATACGGGGGCGAGCAAATATCCATTACCTCGGGGCTCAAGTCGCGGGCCTCCGCTGGGAGACGATCAAAAAGCGCTCCATAGCGACGCTCGACAAAGGATCTGGACATGAACCTATTGGAACGACTGTCGAACCACCTGTCGGGCCCTACTTTCCGCACGTGGCCCGGCAAATCTGGAGAAAGCGCTTCCAAAAGATCTCGGTCGAGCACGAGTGGAAAGCCAACCTTCTTGCCATCTCGTTCGACAGAAAGCCCTACGGCTACATCACCATCCTCGTCGACCGATCGACTCGCCGCCAGGTGACGTCCATCAGCGAGGGCAATCCGGATTTCGGAGTACTGAGTGAACAGCAAGACGCGAACGTCCAAGGCAAGTAAACCGCGAAGAAGCGAAAGAAGATGCGTCTTACCAGCACCGTTGGGTCCTGTAATGATGGTCGGTCCAGCCGGCCGAATATCGACTTGGTGATCCACTGCGCCGAATAGGCCACTGACCTCGAGTTTTACGATCCGCATTCCAAGTTCCCCCATTTGTCCATAATCGTAGGGGCACATCAGCGCGCTCTCAGACCCTTTTTGACACACGACGTTTCAAATCGGGAATCTTGCTCTACGCAGACTCACCAGGATCGTAGGAGGTGCTGCACCTCATACCTCGCAGAATCTCCTGAACAATGGCGGTTTTGATTCTCAGTTTCGGGATACCGTCGATTACAGCAACGCAGGGAGCGGAAGTGTCTCTCCGACCGAGGTTCGGCCCAACATCCAAGAGTCCCGGGATGGCGAGATTTTTGTTGACTAATCGCTCAGGTAGAGATGGGCGACTGTCTTCTCCCCCCTATCAGCGTTGCCGCCAGTGACGACCATCCGGCCCGAGGCTATGTCTCTCGCTTCGCGCTCTCGTCGCCGGGCTTGAAGAACAGCTCCCTCTCGTCGATAGCCGCGATCGCGCTCCGCCTTGTCCTCGTCTAGCCATTCTTGGATGTCGCCGAGAGTGGGTTGCCAGAACTGTCGAATATTGCTCTCGAAACGACGCTCTGCGCGTTCTCGGCGAAGGTCGGCAGCGGCTTTTAGGCGATCCACACCGTCCACACTTCCTCGACCTGGGCCCCTTACGAATCCGCGTTGGGGTTGCATTAGATAACTGTAGAGCTAACCGCAGACGCTCGATGCTAACCGGCGAGTCAACCGCCCGACAGTGACGATCTGTTCTCCGACTTGATCCACCAGCCTCCGGAGTTCGAGCCAGGGGGCTCAGCTAATGAGTTGTGGCGGAGAAAAAGGACGCCGGATCGACCCCAAGCGCCGCCGCAATATCGAAAAGCCGGTCGTACGCGAGAGGCCGTGTGCCGTGCTCGACGTAAATCAGCATGTTGCGGGTCACGCCCGACTCGATCGCAAGGGCTTCTTGAGTCAGCCCCGCCTCAACTCGAGCAAGGCGAATGGCAGCGCCCACGAGACGCCGACCCTTCTCGCGCCGCGCAAGTTGTTCTGGAGAGGCGTTGGCAGGCGAAACAGGCACTGTCCTATCCAGCCCGTAGGATGCACAAAAGTCTGCCCAACTAGTTGCGCATATGCTCACTAGGTAGCGCCAGCCAGGCGTCGGGCGTCGAGAGGAACACCATGAACGAGCTGGGCCTGAGCATTCTGATCGTCATCGCGGTCATCGTGATCGTGACATTCGTGGTCTTGGCCGCCGCCGGCGGGGGCCATCCCGAGGAAAGCGACTATGAACGCCACATGCGAATGCACCGCGCCGCGCAGTACACCAAGCGTCACAGGTAGCGCCTCATGCTGCCCTCCGCCCAGACAGACAGCAGACTACGAAACGAGTGGGATACACACGCCAATGCTGGTCCCCCGCCCGAGAGGTTCAGCACGGGAAACCATTCCAAGGCGCATTGGCGCTGCACCGAGCACGGCCATGCGTGGAATTCTCGGATCGGTCATCGTGCGAACGGGGTCGGGTGTCCCGTCTGCTGCGGCCACATCGTCATGGTCGGCTTCAATGACCTGGCGGCAAAGAACCCGCAACTTGCAGCCGATTGGGACATTGAAGCCAACGGCGGTCTCACAGCACAGGAAGTGACGTCCGCCTCCCCGCGGAACTTCTACTGGCGTTGTCAGAAGTTCGGACATAAATGGCGCGCGTCGATAGGTAACCGGCAAACACGAGGCTGTCCGACCTGCGTTGGACGGCGCGTGCTCGCCGGCTTCAACGACCTCGCATCCCGAGATCCTGTCCTCGCCGCCGAATGGGATCCGGAGGGCAACGAGGGACGTCGCCCCACGGCGATAACAACGGGTTCGAGCTACAGGGCGCGATGGTTATGTGGCAAATGTGGGCACCGCTGGCGTGCCGCGGTCTCTGAACGAAAGAAAGGCGGCGGCTGCCCCGCCTGCAGAGGACGCGCCCTTAATCCCGGCAGCAACGACCTCGCCACGAGACGCCCAGAGCTCGTCGCCGAATGGGATGCCGAGCGAAACGCACCCCTCTCCCCCGCCCAGGTCACGAACGGCTCAGGGATGAAGGTGTGGTGGTTATGTGCTGCCCGCGGACATTCCTGGTACGGGCCGATCAACACACGGACTGCAGGTAGCTGCGGAATATGCTCTGGGACGCGCGTCATAGCAGGCCTAAATGACCTCGCGTCTCAACGCCCTGATCTCCTCAAGGAATGGGATTACAACGCAAATGGCGCAAACACGCCTGACCGTGTTTTCGTCAACGGCTCCACGCGAAGATACTGGAAATGCCACAAACACGGCCACAGATGGACTACGACGGTTGCCATGAGAAACGGAGGCAGCGGATGCCCATACTGCTCGAGCCATCGCGTCCTGGCCGGGTTCAACGATTTCGCCTCCGCCCGACCCTCGCTAGTGAAGGATTGGGACCAGGCAGCCAACGGAGACTTGAAGCCCACACAAGTTACCGCGAGAAGCAACAAGAGGATCTGGTGGAAATGTGCGGCCGGCCATCAGTGGCAGTCCACACCGAGCAACCGATTTGTCGGAACGGGGTGCACCAGGTGCATAGGCGCTCAAACGTCCCTCATCGAGATGTCATTCTTCGCCGCCTTCCAAGAACAGCTGGGTGATCTACGAAACGGCGCAAGGGTGCTCGTGAAAAAGCGCGGCCAACTCCGTTCCATGTCCATAGACATCCTTGGGATCTCCCACGGCCGGCGCCTCGTCATCGAATACGACGGTGAGTATTACCATCGCGGCAAAACGGATCACGACTTGACCAAGACCGCCGCGCTCCTAGATGCCGGATTCGCCGTTATTCGAATCAGAGAAAGGCCGCTCCCCGCGGTAGCGCTCACTCACCCGCATCTCCGGCAGATCGACTTCAGATATCCCCGAGCGAAAAAGGACTCGGGCCTCAAACCCCTGCTCACGCCCGTGGTGCAGGAGGCCGCCGAATGGCTAGAAAGGTTGAACTGAAGCGTTCAGCTCGCCTCAGAGGTCGACTCGACTAGGGCAGAAACGCTCTGGTGAAACACCTTCTTCGACCGCACACTCTGGACATGGAACAGAGAGAATGCCGCCACCAGTTTCGCCTCCTTGAGCTCTGGCCCGGCTACGACGATACATACATGATCGTCTGCGATCTGTGTGGCTGCTACGCCCCAATCGACCGCAGATCCATACCTGGATGAGACGGCTTCTCAAAGTTGCGCCTCACCACCCGTATACACCCGACGAAGTATAAGGAAAAAATCTCGACTAATTTGCTTCGCTGGAGTGCGTTTACATCCTCAGCGCCCGTGTAGCTCTGTGACACGTCACGAGGCGGCGTCCTGAGCAACGAACTGTCTCAGCAGATAACTCATGTCAGAGAGACGCACATGCAAAGGCAACAGAATTCCGAAAATCAGAATCAGCTCTTAGTACCCGAGAAGACGGCACTCGCGGACCGAGATCCAAACGAACTCCTACTAGCGGCAGAGGTCGCTCCCTGGCTTCATCAATCCGTGCAAGCCCTGGCACAGATGCGCTATCGAGGCACAGGTCCCCGATATATCAAGGTGAGTGCCAGAAAGGTTCTGTATCGGAAGGCGGACGTTGACGCCTGGATTGAGTCGAGATCCACGACTCAGACCGGCCAGGTGTAAAAATGTCGCAGGACAGTTTGTTCTCGCGACGGCAGGTCCGCACTCTGAACCACCTCGCTAAAGCGGAACTCACAAGCAACAAGCCAAACATCGGGTACGTGTGGCAAGCACTGGCGTTATTCTCGCTGCCTCACAAGGAGACACCGAGTCTGAACCAATGGGTGACGACGAACAGGTCCGTGACAATTACTATTCAGTCCGGACGATTCACGACCCATACGGGACACACGGCATCAGCCCTCCCCTCGGGCATTCAAGCCCGACGCGCGCTTTTGTGGATTTCCACGGAGGCCATCCGCCGCCAGTCCAGCATTCTTCACTTGGACGCGAAACTGTCGAATTACCTGCGCGCGTGCGGTACGCCCTTAGGAGGTGACTCCGCGAACAAAGCGATCCGGGAACTACAACTGGTGCTCTCCTGCACTTGGACAGTGGAAACTTCCGGTTCCCGTGATTTCGGATATGGAAACATGAACACCCGATTCCACATTGCCCAGCAGGATTCCGTACGAAACCTCTTGAGAAAGGCCTCGCTGCGGGAGCCAGCGGCGATAGAGCTGAATCCGCTATTTTTCGAGCACCTTCTCGCAAAAAAGACGCCGGTCGACCTCGACGCGCTTCGCGCCTTGGGAGGTTCGTCTCTGAGTTTCGACGTATACGTCTGGGCGACATACAAGGGGTTTTCTTCCACGGGCCGCTCTCGGGGCCCGTCAATAACATGGGAGAGCCTTCATCATCAGTTCGCCTCCACATACAAGCGCATACCGATGTTTCGGCTCCGCTTCATAACAGAACTGGAACACGTCAAACTCGTTTATCCAGAAGTTGAATACGTCGCCGATCCGCACCGGGGACTGACACTCAAGCCTTTTGTGCCACATGTGAAGCCTCGCGTCCGCGCGGGTACAAGAGGTCATCTCTCGGCCATGCCGTCTTCCAGATCCACGCCTGATCATGCGGAAAGATCTACAGGAAATCAAAGCTTCGTCGACAACCAGAGTGATTTTTAGTAGATCGTGTTTGATTTTTGGTAGACATCGCCTTGATTTTTGGTAGACGCTCGTTCTCGATCGCGCACCGCAAATGCGCTGATGGGCACGTGTTTTTTATCGCGGATTCCGGAGACCTACTATGAACAACTATTTCTTCAACTAGCACGCCATTCCTCTTTATGAGGAGGTGACCAAGAATGCAAAACCACGGAGAGGATGAAAATGGCAACCATCGAGACCTATTCGACGAACGGGGGGAAACGCTATCGGGTTAGATATCGCGGGCCAGACCGAAAGCAGACCGACAAGCGCGGCTTCACGACAAAACGAGAAGCCCAACTGTTTCTCGCAACCATCGAAGTCTCTTTAGCTCAGGGTCAATTCGTCAGCGCCTCAGCTGGACGCATCACAGTGGAGGAACTTGCGAGCACCTGGATCTCACACCAGTCGCAAATGAAGCCTTCTTCACTCGACGCCATCCAACGCTCGTTGCGTATCTACGTGCTGCCGAGCTGGGGACCACGACGAGTCTCAGAAATCCGGCCAAGCGAAGTTCAATCGTGGGTATCGCAAATATCGTCAGGCGAGCACAGCAAAACCGCCCCCGGAATCGCTCGACCGATGAGTGCCACTACAGTGCTTCGCGCTCATGGCGTCCTTGCCGCGATCTTAGATACGGCTCTCTCTGATCGGAGAATCCTCGCGAACCCAGCGAGGGGCATCAACCTTCCCCGTAAGACCCCGAAGTCCCGCGTTTACTTGACGCATGCGCAAGTCGAATTGCTTGCGCTCAGCGCGGACGATAAAGACTCGCTCATTCGACTCCTTGCCTACACGGGACTTCGATGGGGTGAGGCGATCGGAATCAGGGTGGGAAAGGTCGACTTCCTCCGCAGGCGTGTGCAGATCGATGAAAACGCGGTACGAGTAGGGGGCCGAATAGTTGTTGGAACTCCCAAGACCCACGAGAGAAGAAGCGTTCCCTTCCCGATATTTCTTGCCGAACCGCTTTCAGCTCGTTCATTGGGCAAGTCTCGAGATGACTTAATCTTCGGCAACGGCGCAATTCATCTACAGACTCCATCCTCTCGAGACGGCTGGTACGAGAAGGCCATCCGCCATGCGCAAGCCATCGATCCGGATTTTCCTCGGGTGACCATTCACGACCTGAGGCATACAGCGGCCTCGCTCGCAATCTCTTCGAGCGCCAACGTGAAAGCCGTCCAAAGAATGCTCGGGCACAAATCCGCCGCGATGACCTTGGACACCTACGCCGACCTCTTTGACGACGACCTTGATGCCGTTGCGACCGCTCTCGGCGACGCCCGTTCACAAGCGAATGTGGGCAAAATGTGGGCAATCCCCGTTAAAGCGAAGTCGTCCAGGCAGCCCGATCCCCGCCAGATAGCCGATGCGCGCTAACCGGCGGAAGTACCCCCACAGGGACTCGAACCCTGACTGAAACGATTTTAAGTCGTCTGCCTCTGCCGATTGGGCTATGGGGGCGTGAGCCACTTCCGAGGATACCGAACACCTCTCTTGACCATGACGCCGTCGAGGTCTACCGTGTCCCTAAACCGGTTTAGATCAGCGCCCCACACGAACTGACCGACCCGCCGTTTCGATGAGGAGACCGCGATGGACGCATCTCGCCCGACCATCGCCGACGTCGCGCGTGTCGCCGGAGTCAGCAAGGGTCTCGTCTCATTCGCCCTGAATGGGCGCCCGGGGGTATCGCCCGAAAGCCGAACGCGCATCCTCGCCGCAGCCGACGAGTTGGGGTGGTCCCCGAGCATCCGGGCCCGCTCGCTGAGCGCTGATCAGTCGTTCGCCGTAGGCCTGGTCATCGCGCGCGATCCGGAGATCATCGCCGACGACTCGTTCTTTCCCTCGTTCATCTCTGGCGTCGAACAGGTGCTGGCCCCACGAGGTCAGTCGCTGGTGCTGAGCGTCGTGCCCGACGAGCACCTCGAAGAGGCGACGTACCGCAGGCTGGCATCCGAGCGACGCGTCGACGGGGCCATCCTGACCGACCTCCGATCAAACGACTCCCGCATCGCACTTCTCCGCGACATCGGCCTGCGCGCGGTCACCCTCGGCCGACCCGACACCGACGCGACGGCCCCGCCCGCCGTTACGCTCGACGACGACCTGGCCATCCACGATGCCGTTCGTCACCTCGTCGATCTCGGCCACACACGCATCGCACACGTCGCCGGGCCCGACCGCATGGTGCACGCGGCCAAACGCAAGGCGTCATTTCTGCACGCAATGGCTGACTTCCCGCAGGCGCAACCGGTCGTGGTCGAGACGAACTTCAGCGCGGCGGACGGTGCCCGCGCAACCTCCCAGCTCATGTCCGCCTCCGCTCCCCCGACCGCGATCGTCTATGCGAACGACGCGATGGCGATCGCCGGAATCGGAGTCGCCCGACGTGCCGGCCTCGACGTACCTTCCCAACTGTCGATCCTCGGCTTCGACGACTCTGCGATCGGGCGTTACATCGAGCCCGCGCTCACGACCGTGGCGACGGATGCGCGGGGCTGGGGATTCACGGCCGCGGACGTTCTGCTTCGGCTGGTGGGCGGCGAAACCGTTACCGACGTCGAGTTGCAGCCCGCACGACTGGTAGTCCGATCGTCGACGGCGAAGGCGCCCGGCGAACCGGCATAAACGAGGGCTGCAGCGTTGCCGCCCGAGACAGGAGATGACGATGAAGAAGAGACGCGTTGTGGCTGCGGCCGCACTTGTCGTGGCGGCGTTGGCCCTGACGGCGTGCTCGCGGGCGGGGTCGGGAGGATCGCCCGACAAACATGGACCAATCACGATCTGGTACTCGAACAACGAGCAGGAGGTCGCCTGGGGTAAGCAGATGGTCGAGGCGTGGAACGCGGAGCATCCCGATGAGAAGGTCACCGGGCAGGAGATTCCCGCGGGAAGGTCGAGCGAGGAGGTCATTGGAGCCGCCATCACGGCGGGCAACGCCCCCTGCCTCATCTACAACACGGCGCCGAGCGCCGTGGGCCAATTCGAGAAGGCGGGCGGGCTCGTCGACATCTCGTCGTTGCCGGATGGCGCGGAATACGTCGAGGGGCGGTCGGGTGCGTTGTCGACGCAGTACCAGAACGCCGACGGCGACTACTTCCAGATCCCCTGGAAGTCGAACCCGGTCGTGATCTTCTACAACAAGGACATCTTCGACAAGGCCGGACTCGACCCCGACGATCCGCAGCTGTCCACCTACGACGATTTCCTCGCTGCTTCGAAGACCGTCGTCGCCAAGGGTGGCGCCGACTACGCGATCTGGCCCGCGCCGACGAGCGAGTTCTTCCAGATGCAGTTCGACTTCTATCCGCTGTATGCCGCCCAGACCGGCGGAAAGCTCGTCGTGGAGGACGGCAAGTCCACCTTCGATGACGAGGCCGGCGAGGGAGTCGGCGAATTCTGGTCGACTCTCTACACCGACGGCCTCGCCGGGCAGGAGAAGTACACGGGCGACGCCTTCGCCGACGGCAAGGCGGCCATGGCGATCGTCGGCCCGTGGGCGGTGTCGGTCTACGAAGGCGTGAACTGGGGTTCCGTTCCGGTTCCCACTCAAGACGGAATCGCCGCCGACGAGACCTACACGTTCAGCGACGCGAAGAACATCGGCTTCTACACGGCGTGCGTGAACCAGGGAACGGCGTGGGACGTGGCGAAATTCTCGACCAGCCTCGAGCAGGACAGGAAGCTGCTCGAGACCACCGGCCAGATGCCGTTGCGCGCGGATCTGCTCGACACCTTCCCCGACTACTTCGAGGCCAATCCGGCCTATGCCGAGTTCGGTGATCAGGCCAGCCGAACGGTCGACGTTCCCGCCGGCCCGAACACGGTGCAGATATTGCAGGCTTTCCGCGACCAGTGGTCTCAATCGGTGATCTTCGGTGGCAAAGACGTCAAGCAAGCCCTAGCCGATGCGGCGGCCAAGATCGACGACATCGCGAAGCAGCCGTAAGGGAGACGACCATGACCACACTCATCGAGAACCCGCCCCGTCCTGTCGGCCGTACGCGTCGAATCTTCGGCCGCAACCCGCTCGGACTCCTGTTCAGCGCCCCCTACCTGGTGTTCGTGATTGCGGTTTTCGCCTATCCGCTCATCTACTCCGTCTGGATCTCGTTCCACGACTTCTTCTTCACGGCGCCCGGCTTCGAGGCCGACCGGCCGTTCGTGGGTCTGACCAACTATCTGACGGCGTTCCAAGATCCCGCGGTCATCCGCTCGTTCGGCAACGTGGGCGTCTTTCTCCTCATCAACGTTCCGCTGACCGTGGTGCTGTCCCTGCTCCTCGCCTCGGGCCTGAACCGCATCGTGCACTTCCGCACATTCTTGCGCGTCGCCTACTACGTGCCCTATGTGACAGCGAGCGTGGCCGTGGTGGCCATCTGGCTGTTCCTCTTCAATGGCGACGGACTCGTGAACGCGGTGCTCGGTCCGCTCGCCCCTGATCCGTCGTGGCTCATCAACTCGGCATGGGCGATGCCCACGATCGCATTCTTCGTCACCTGGAAGCAGCTCGGGTTCTACATCCTTCTCTATCTCGCGGCCCTGCAGGGCATTCCGAAAGAGCTCTACGAGTCCGCGTCGACCGACGGCGCCGGCCCCATTCGGAGCTTCTTCTCGGTGACCGTGCCCGGTGTGCGGCCCGCAACAGTGCTCGTACTTCTCGTCTCCACCGTCACGGGCGCGAACCTGTTCACGGAGCCATATCTGCTCACGGGCGGCGGCGGCCCCGACGGCGCCTCGGCCTCGCCGGTGCTCATCATGTATCAGAAGGGCCTGCAGCAGGGCCAGCCCGACGTGGCCGCGGCCATCGGCGTTGTCCTCGTGATCCTCGTGCTCGGGGTCGCATTGCTGCAGAACCGTTTCGCGGGAGGTAAGGACTGATGTCGAGATTCCAGAAGATCCTGCGCGGCATCGTGCTGTTCATCGGTGCGGTCGCATTCCTGTTCCCGTTTTACTACATGATCATCGGATCCCTACAGACGGCTCCCGATCCCACGATCGCGGGCGCTTTTCCCAACCCGGCGAACGTCACGACAGAGAACTACACGGCGATCAACGAACGCATCAATCTCTTCCAGGGACTGCTGAACTCCGGCATCTTCACCGGCGGCGTACTGCTCGGCACCCTTGTCTTCGGAGTGCTCGTCGGCTACGCACTGGCTGTTCTGCAGTGGCGTGGTCGAGGGGTGACGTTTGCGCTGGCACTGCTCGTTCAGGTCGTTCCGTTCCAGCTGCTCATGATTCCGCTCTACGTGTTGATCGCTCGCGACTACGGCCTGAGCGACAACTACCTGGGCATGATCCTGCCGTTCGCCATCAACTCCACGGCGGTCATCATCTTCCGGCAGTACTTCTTGCAGCTTCCCAAGGAGCTCTTCGAGGCGGCACGGATCGACGGTGCCGGGGAGTTCGCGGTGCTACGCCGAATCGCGCTGCCCCTTGTGCGGCCGGCTCTCATCACAGTCGTGTTGCTGACGTTCATCGGGCCGTGGAACGAGTTCCTCTGGCCATTCCTCATCACGAAGGAGGCGGGCCTCCAGCCACTCGCGGTATCTCTGGCCAACTACATCTCGAATGTCGCCGCCACTGCGGCCAACCCGTTCGGCGCGACCCTTGCCGGCGCCGCGGTACTCGCGGGCCCGGTCGTCATTCTGTTCATCGTGTTCCAGCGCTACTTCATCTCGACCGATATCGGTTCGGGAGTGAAAGGATAATCATGCACACCGCTACTCCGTTCCCCTACGAGCTCACCCGTGTCGGCGTCATCATGACACCAGAAGAGGGCAACGACCTCGAGGCCGAAGGCGTCCTCAATCCCGGAAGCGGGCACACCCCCGATGGTGCGCTGTATCTTCTGCCTCGCCTGGTGGCATCCGGCAACGTCAGCAGGGTCGGTCTCGCTCGCGTCGTCGTCGAGGACGGCGTGCCTGTTGGCGTCGAGCGAGAGGGCGTCGTGCTCGAACCCGATCGCGGATGGGAACGCGGCGCCCGCACCGCTGGCGTCGAAGACCCGCGGGTGACATTCATCTCCGCCCTCGGTCTGCATGTCATGACCTACGTCGCCTATGGCCCACTCGGCCCGCGAACGGCGATTGCGACGTCGTCTGATCTCCGCGAGTGGACCCGCCTCGGGCCCGCGCTGTTCGACTACGACGACTCCCTCGACATGGATCTGAACTTCTTCCACAACAAAGACACCGTGTTCTTCCCCGAGCCCGTCACCGCGCCCGATGGCACCGAGAGCCTCGCGGTGCTGCACCGACCGATGTGGGATCTCGGCGAGACGAAGCCGGGCGAGGGAATCCGTGTGCCGCAGGGCGTACCCGATGATCGACAGAGCATCTGGATCAGTTTCATACCGCTGGACGAGGTGCTCCGAGACCCGCGCACCCTCGTGCGGTGGGGGCAGCACCGGTTCCTCGCCGGCCCCGAGTTCCCGTTCGAAGCCGTGAAGATCGGCGGTGGTCCGCCGCCCATCCGCGTCGACGAGGGCTGGCTCATCCTGCACCACGGCGTGACAGGCGTGATCAACAGCGCGTTCGCGCAGCAGCAGAAGGTCAACTACGCCGCTGGCGGCATGATTCTCGATGCGTCAGACCCCACGAGGGTGATCGCTCGCAGCCCGGAGCCCCTGCTCTTCGCAGAGACGGACGACGAACGCAGCGGTATCGTGCCGAATGTCGTCTTCCCCACCGCGATAGAGACGATCGACGGCCAGAGATTCGTGTTCTATGGAATGGCCGACTCGAAGATCGGGGTGGCCCGGCTCGATCGGCGCTGACTCAGAGGCGCAGCCAGAGGAACTGGTGCGGCTCTAGCACGAGATCCGTCCACAGGTCGACGGTGCTGGCCGTCACGAGGTCGTCGGCGGTGGGCGGAAGCCCCGCGAGGGTCTCCTGGGTCACCGTCTGCTCCGTGTCGGAGAAGTTGGCGAGCACAACGACCGTCGACGGCACTCCGTAGTAGTGCCCGACCCGCTGATAGCCCAGCACGTGGGGGTTGTTCGTGCCGAAGGGCACGAGGTCTCCTCCGGCGAACTCCGGTGTGGCCTGCCGCACCGCGATCAGGTGACGCAGCCTCAGATAGATGGCACCGGCATCCGTCGTCGCATCCCGTCGAGAGGCGTAGCGCGAGGCCGGATATCGCGGCCGCCCGACCCACCGGCTGTCGCCCGCGTGACCGGCGACGTCGAGCTGACCGTAGTCGTTCGTCTGCCCGACCTCATCGCCGAGATACAGCAGCGGAATGCCGCCGGTGCTCAGAACGATCGAGTGCGCCAGCACGATGCGATAGACGGCCTCGGGGTCGCCCGCCTCGAGCCCTGCGAGGGATGCCGTGGTGCCGGACACGCGCGCATCCCCGGTTTTCGGGTTCTCCTGGAAGGCGACCCCGCGGGCGAAGCTTCCGGGAAAGCGGTTGACGTAGAACGAGTTGAGGAAGCGCCGGTGGTCGAAGCCGTCGATGCCGAGTTCGCGAGCGTCTTCGTCGGCGAAGGTCCACCCGATGTCGTCGTGGCTGCGTACGTAGTTCACCCACGCGGTGCCCGGGGCGATCGAGTGTCGACGCTCCAGCGCCTGCGAGAGAAGGCCCACCTCGCGGGTCGCGAGCGAGTTCCAGATCAAGGCCATCTGCAGCGGGTTGTAGCTGAGCTGGCATTCGTCCGGCGAGATGTACTGCGCCACCTCGTCGGGATGCACGATGGCCTCCGACTTGAAGAGCAGAGATGGTGCCGCGATTCGGCACACGGCGTTGAATGCCTGCAGCAGCAGATGCGCCTCAGGCAGGTTCTCGCTGGTCGTGCCGAGCCTCTTCCAGATGAAGGCCACGGCATCCATGCGCACCACGTCGACGCCGGCGTTCGCCAGAAAGAGCAGCTCGCCCGCCATCGCCCGGAAGACCGCGGGGTTCGAATAGTTCAGATCCCACTGGAACGAGTGGAAGGTGGCCCACACCCATCGCCCGTCGTCGAGCTGCACGAACGACCCGGGGTGGTCATCGGGAAAGATCTCGCGCACCGTCTCCTCGTACGCGTCCGGCATCGCGCGGTCGGGGAAGATCCAGTAGAAGTCCTCGAACTCAGGGTCGCGGGCGAGCGCCTTCTGCGCCCACTCGTGCTCGTTCGAGGTGTGGTTGAAGATGAAGTCGATTACCAGCGAAATGCCGTGCGCGCGCAGCTCTGCGGCGAGCTCGGTGAGCTGCTGCATCGTGCCGAGCGAGGGGTTCACCTGTCGATAGCTCGACACCGCATAGCCCCCGTCGGAATTCTCGCTCGGAGCGAGGAAGAGCGGCATCAGATGCAGATAAGTGAGTCCCAGCTCGACGAAATACGGGATGCGATCGCGGATTCCCGACAGATCGCCCGCGTAGAGGTCGACGTAGCAGACGCCGCCCAGCATGCGATTCGAGAGAAACCACTCCGGTTCGGCGTCGCGCCTCTCATCGAGCAGCCGCAGATCGGCGGGGCGCGCCCGCCACGACTCGGTCAGCTCACGAACGAGGGATGCGAGTTGCTCGGCAACCGCGGGCGAGTCGCCGTAGATTCGGGTGAAGAGAGACTCGAGCCGCGGGTACTCGGCGTCTAGTCGCTGCTGGAACTCCCGTTCGTGCAGTGTCGTCATCGTTTCTCCCTTGCACACACTGCCAGCACTCTATCGATCACTCCTTAGTACCCTCTATGCATGAGTGCGTCGCGACGTTCTGAACCCCAGACGAATTCCTCCACCGAGGTCACCGTCGATCGGGTGTACGACGGTGAACTCTACGTGCGCGTCAGCACGATCGGAAAAACGGGAGACCGTCCATTCGTTCTCGTTCCGGGAATCGGAGTATCGAGCAACTACTTCGAGCGCCTGGCGCCGAACCTCAATCGCTTCGGCCCCGTGCACGCGCTCGATCTGCCGGGATTCGCGGGCGTGCCGCACCCGAAGTCGGCACTGAGCATCCGCGGGTATGCCGATCTGGTCGGCCGGGTCATCGATGAGTTCGACCTCGTCGATCCGATCGTCGTCGGCCACTCCATGGGCACCCAGATCGTCAGCGATCTCGCCTCGCGCCGTCCCGACATCACCACGCTGGTGCTGATCGGCCCCGTCGTCAATCCGGCCGAACGGCGCATACCCATCCAGGCCGTCCGCTTTCTGCAGTCCGCCTGGCACGAACCGGGGCGGGTCAAGTTCTTGGCCGTCAGCTCCTACCTGCTCTGTGGCTTCAAGTGGTTCTTCCGAGTGCTCCCCCGCATGATCAGCTTTCCCCTCGAAGACCGGCTGCCGCTCATTCAGGCCAATACGCTGGTGATCCGCGGCGAGCATGACGCGGTGGCGCCCCGAGACTGGGTCACCCGGGTCGGACGGCTGCTCCCCCACTCGCGCAGCTGGGAGATGCCGGACTCTGCACACTCGGTGATGCACGCCCACGCCGATGAGGTCGCGCGTCTCTGTGTGGCCTTCGCGGAGCATCCGGGAACGGACGACGACACGCTGCGCACCTACGATCTATCGGCGGATGACATCCCTGATGCCGAAGACGAGAAACCCCCGGCGGATGCCGCCAAGGGCATCGCGGGCAGGGTCACCGAGACGGTCGGAATCCTCACGGAAGACGACGAGACGATCGCTCGCGGCAAGACGATGCACGCCGAGTCGATGAACGACTCCGACGAGACCTCGCGCTGACGCACGAAGCGCCCGCCCCCTGTGAGGGAACGGGCGCTTCGAACCGATGCGACTACTTGGTGTCGACCGGGTCTCCGCCACCGGCGATGATGGGAGCGCCCTCGGGCGACGGCAGGTCTTTCTCGGCCGACTTCTTGGCGGGCGCGCGCTTCGACGCCACCTTCTTGACGGTGGGTGCTGCTTCGGTCGGCGCGGACGTGATGGACGACGTCGCGGGTGCCGAGGCGGCAGCGGCCGCGGGTGCCGGAGCGGGCGCGTCAGCCGAAGGGCGGGGACGCGACGCGAACGTCTCGAACGCGGCGCGCGGGGTGACCCGGGCCTCGAGCGACGCGATGTCGCGACCGAGGACGAAGTTGAAGACCCAGTTGCCGATCACGCGGATCTTGCGCTCCCACGTGGGCATTGCGAGCCCGTGGTAACCACGGTGCATGAACCAGGCGGGGAGGCCCTTGATCGCGATCTTGCCCGACTGGAATGCGCCCACTCCAATTCCGAGGCCAGCAACGGCACCGGCGTTCTTGTGGTTGTAGTCGACGAGTGCCTCGCCGCGCAGCTCGGCCACGATGTTCTTGGCCATCAGGCGGCCCTGGCGAACGGCGTGCTGAGCGTTCGGCACGCAGAACCCGCCGACGCCACCACCCGAGAGGTCGGGAACGGCAGAGACGTCGCCGGCGCCCCAGGCATCGGCCACGATCTCATCGGCGGTTCCGACGCGCAGGTCGGGGCGAACCATGAGGCGTCCGCGTTCTTCGATGGGAAGGTCTGTGCCCTTCAGCATCGGGCTCGCCATGACGCCGGCGGTCCAGATGATGGTGTCGGACTCGAAGCTCTCACCCGTCGAGAGCTCGATGACACCGCCGACGGCGGACTTGAGCTGCGTGTCGAGGTGGATCTGAGCGCCGCGCTCGGCGAGGTTCTTGATGACCCAGAGGCTGGTGGGCAGCGAGACCTCGGGCATGATGCGACCCATGGCCTCGATGAGGTGGAAGTGCGTGTCTTCGAAGGTGATCTCGGGGTACTGCTTGAGCAGACCGCTCACGAACGAGCGCAGTTCGGCGAAGATCTCGATGCCGGCGAACCCGCCACCGACGACGACGACGGTGAGCAGTCGATCGCGCTCGGGACCGGGCGCCATGCCGGCAGCCTTGTCCATGTTGGTGAGGATGCGATCGCGGATCGCGACGGCCTCTTCGATGGTCTTGAGGCCGATGGCCTCGTCGGCGACGCCCGGGATCGGGAATGTGCGCGAGACCGAACCCGCGGTGACGACGATCTGGTCGTAGGCGAACTCGTAGGGCTCGCCGATGTTGGGCGTGATCGTCGCCGTCTTCGACGCGTGATCGATGCCGGTGACCTTAGCCGCGACGATGGCGGTCTTCTTGAGGTGACGACGAAGCGGCACGATCGCGTGGCGCGGCTCGATGGAGCCTGCGGCGACCTCAGGAAGGAAGGGCTGGTAGGTCATGTAGGGAAGCGGGTCGACGACGGTGACCTCTGCTTCGCCGGGCCGGAGCCACTTTTCGAGTTTCCATGCGGTGTAGAAACCGGCGTAGCCGCCGCCGACGATCAAGATTCTGGGCACAGTGAAAGCTCTCCTAGGGGGAAGGTGTTGTAGTTAATCTACTCCCTGCGCCGCACGCGCCGAACATGCACCACTGCTGCTGTGACGATCATCGCGAAAAGCATCAGGAACACGGAGATCACTGCGATGGGAATTCCGTTCATCGTCAGTTTAGCAACGCTCGGCCACCAGGAGGCAGCCGGTTGGGCGGTCTTCGCCGGGTCGCCGACCTCGGGAGCCGCAATCGGCTTCGGGCCTGCACCCGACGCATCCGGCGACGGCCTGTAGGTCGCGACCCAGTCTTTGAGCGATCCCATCGGATTCGCCGTGACCGACGGAACGTCTGCCGTGACCGCGGCCTCGGCGTTGATGAGACCGTGGCCGTAGATCGGCCCGGGCACGGGATCGCCCTTCGGCGTCGCCGTGCTGACGATTCGATTGATGACGCCGGCCACGTCGAGGTCGGGGTGCGCTGCACGAACGAGCGCGACGAGGCCGGACACGATGGGCGTCGCCCCACTCGTTCCCGCCCATCGCACGTATCCCCCGCCGGGAACGACGCCGACCAGTTGTTCGCTGGGCGCGGCGACCGCGATCGTGATGCCCTGGCTCGACGCGTCGAAGCTCGCGTCTCCGGCCCGATCGACGCCCGCAACCGTCAGCACACCCGGGATCGTGGCGGGTGCACCGACCTCGGTCGTGCCGCTGCCGCGGTTGCCGGCGGCGGCCACCACCACGACATCGTGATCGGCAGCGTAGAGAAAGGCGTCGTCCCAGCTCGTGGGCCAGTCGAGGCTGTTGCGAGTGAGAGACATGTTGATGACATCGGCACCGTTGTCGACAGCCCAACGCACGGCGTTGGCGATCTGATCGTCGGTGCCGACCACACCGGCGCCCAGTGCGACACTCACCGAGAGGAGCGACGCCTCGGGGGCCACTCCGATGACGCCGTCGTTTGGCCCGGTTCCGCGGCCCGCGATGAGCGAGCCCACCATGGTTCCATGCTCGTTCTCGTCGCCGACGGGCGTCTGGCCATCGGGCGAGCCCACACCCGACACGTCGGTGCCGCCGGTGACGACGCCTGCCAGGTCGGCGACGGATCCATCTACCCCGGTATCGATCACGGCGACCGTCACACCGGCGCCGCGCGTGGTGTTCCACGCCGCCTGCACTCCGTAGTCGGCCAGCCAGTACTCGGCATTGCGCACGGTGTCGGCGTGAGCCGTAGATACCGGCCCCACCGGGGCGGCGACGAGGATGCTTGTGGCGAGCGCCGCCGAGATCGCCACGACCCGAAGGCGCGGCGTACGACGGCGCGCGATCACGCGCTGGCCTCGTAGTCGATGCATTCGCACACAAGGGGCGACCAGCGCCCGCGCTCGAGTGCGAGATCGCCGATCGGGTTCACCCCGGGGCCGGCCGCCAGCGCGTGACCCGCGAGGGCATGAAGACACTTCACTCGCACGGGCATACCGCCGGCCGAGACGCCGGCGAGCTCGGGGACGACCTCGATGCCCTCGCGATCGGAGATGTACGTCGTGTGGGCCGACTCGTACTGCTGGCGAAGCTCGTCGTCGTTCGGCAGCAGATCCTGGAATTCGGCCATGACCTGGGTCGCCTCGAGGGCCGACATGGCCGCGGTGGCGGCGGGGTGGCTCAAGTAGTAGAGAGTCGGAAACGGGGTTCCGTCTTCGAGCCGCGGCTTGGTCGCCACGACGGTCGGCGCGCCGCAGACGCAGCGAGCGGCGATGCCGATCACGTTGCGCGCCGGGCGTCCGAGCTGTGCCGAGACGGTCGCGACGTCTTTCTCGGAGGGCGGGTCGAACGGGGGTGTCGTCACTGGATGGTTCCGGATTTCTGGAGTTCTTCGGGCGTCTGCGTGCTGAGACCGGCATTGACGCCGGAGGAGAAGATGGCGCCGAGCCAGTCGACCTTGGTGTTCTGGATGCCGGTGGTCACGGGTGTGTCATCGGCTGGCGCCGTGGGCGCCTGGTCGTCGATCACGAGAAAGCTCGTCTCCCCCGGCATCACGAAGTACAGCCTGTCTCTCGCCTGTGCCTTGATGTAGGCGGGGTCGCTCCACCTGGCGACCTGAGAGTCGAGTTGGGTGTTCTCTGTCTGCTTGTCCGTCACCGCCTGCTGCAGTGCAGCAAGCTGCTGCCGTTGCTCGATGTAGAGCCGCAGTCCTGGCGCGAGCACGATGACGAACACGACGAGTACGCCGAGGATCACGAAGGTGAGGCCGGAGACCCTGAAGCTGTACTTCTGAGGCGACGTTCCTCGGGAACGCGGAATGCGCGTACCCCGTGGGGCACGCGCATTCCGAGGCTTCGGTGCGTCGTCCGACGATGCGGCCCCGAGGGGCACACCCAGTGTCGGCTTGCGCATCGAGCGCCTTTCGTTCGGTGGTGTCTTTCGGCTTCGGAAGCCCTTAGCCCTTGAATCGGGGGAAAGCGGTGCGACCGGCGTAGAATGCGGCGTCGCCCAGCTCTTCTTCGATCCTCAGAAGCTGATTGTACTTAGCGACGCGCTCGCTGCGGGCAGGCGCTCCGGTCTTGATCTGACCCGAGTCCGTGGCGACCGCGAGGTCGGCGATGGTGGTGTCTTCGGTCTCTCCCGAGCGGTGCGACAGGATCGCGGTGTAGCCGTGGCGCTGGGCCAGGCTCACTGCGTCGAGCGTCTCGGTGAGCGTGCCGATCTGGTTGACCTTCACCAGAATCGAGTTGCCGGCGCCCAGGTCGAGACCCTTCTGTAGGCGGACGGGGTTGGTGACGAACAGGTCGTCTCCGACGATCTGCAGCTTGGAGCCGAGCTCGGCGGTGAAGTGCTGGTAGCCCTCCCAGTCGTCTTCCTGCAGCGGGTCCTCGATCGACACGAGCGGGTAGTTCGCAGCCAGGTCGGCGAAGTAGGCGGTGAGTTCGAGCGCCGAGAGCTGCTTGCCCTCGAAGTGGTACGACCCGTCTTTGTAGAACTCGCTGGCGGCGACGTCGGTGGCGAGCGCGATGTCGCTGCCGAGGGTGAAGCCGGCGTTCTGGATCGCCTGGGCGATGAGGTCGAGGGCCTCGCGGTTGCTCGACAGGTTGGGGGCGAAACCACCCTCGTCGCCGAGTCCCGTCGAGAGGCCCTTGGAGTGGAGGAGCGACTTGAGCGAGTGGTAGGTCTCGACGCCCCAGCGCAGCGCTTCGGAGAACGACTCCGCACCGAGCGGGACGATCATGAACTCCTGCACGTCGATGTCGTTGTCGGCGTGCGATCCGCCGTTGATGATGTTGAGCAGCGGAACGGGCAGGGTGTGCGCGTTCGGGCCGCCGACGTAGCGGAACAGGGGCAGGTCGGCCGAGTCGGCCGCGGCCTTGGCGACGGCGAGCGAGACGCCGAGGATGGCGTTGGCGCCGACGCGCTTCTTGTTCTCGGTGCCGTCGACCTTGATCAGTTCGGCGTCGATGAGGCGCTGGTCGGTGGCGTCGAGCCCCTCGATGGCCGGGCCGAGCTCGTCGATGACGGCGGCGACAGCCTTCTGCACGCCCTTGCCGAGGTAACGGCTCTTGTCTCCGTCGCGCAGCTCGTACGCTTCGAACGCACCGGTGGAGGCCCCCGAGGGAACGGCCGCGCGAGAGACGATGCCGTCTTCGAGAAGCACCTCTACCTCAACGGTCGGGTTTCCCCGGGAATCAAGAATCTCGCGAGCGCCTACAGCTTCGATCAATGCCACTGGTGTTTCTCCTCTATCAGAGCAAGGTGGTTTGCATGGAGAGCGCCTTCCGCTGTCCGATCGCAAGTCTAACGACCCGCCGGATGCGGGTGGCTGTGTCAGGCGCGCGGGTCACTCGCGTTGAATCGCTCGAGCAGCCCCGAGAACGTCGCGAGTTCATCGGCGGTCCACTCCCCCAGCCTGTCGCGGTAGTCGCTCTTCACCCGCTGACGCAGGATCTCCATGCGCTCCTCGGCCAGCGGCGTCGGAACGAGGAAGCTCGAGCGGCCGTCGCGCGGATCGGGCTGGGTGTCGACGAGACCGAGGTCACGCAGCACCTTGATCTGCCGACTCACGGCGCTCTTGTCGAGTCCGGTCTGCTGGATGATCGTGCTCGCCTGGGCGGGCGCGCAGGTGAAGATCATGCGGAGGATGTTGAATCCGGTGGGCTGCAGCTCCGGGTGGAAGCCGTTCGAGTAATCCCGCAAGGCCGATCGTCCGGATCGGAAGAGCTGCGCGATACCGGCCTCGATGCCGAGCAGCAGCTCCTGCTCGACGTTCGTGGGTTCTGTCACAGGCACTAGGTTACCGGTCCCTCACAGCGGACATGGAGCCGGTGCGCGGGGTCGCGGCGACCTCGTCGGCACTCACCGCCACGATCGTGTCGGCGGGTTCGCCCTCCAGCTGTTCGAGCGCGGTCTTGGTTCCCAGCGGCTTTGCCGGCAGGAACGCGATGGCGATCACCGTGACGACAGCGAGAGGAATAGCCAGCATGAACACGTCGCCGATCGCGTGGCCGTACGCGGACTCGACGATCACGCGAACAGGCCCTGGCAGGGTGCTGACATCGGGGATCGCTCCCCCACTCAGGCCTTGAGCCGCCTGCGCTCCAGCCGCGCCGAGGCCCGTCAGGCCATCCTTCACGAATTGAGCGACCTGGGTACCGAGCACCGCGCCCATGACGGACACGCCGATCGTGCCGCCCAGGCTGCGGAAGAACGCCACCGAGGCGCTCGCCACACCGAGCTGACGAGGGTCGACCGAGTTCTGAACGACGAGCACCAGGTTCTGCATGACCATGCCCACTCCGGAGCCCATGATGAACATGAAGACGGCGACCAGAACGTAGCTCGTGTCGTAGCGCAGCGTCGACATGAGCGAGACGCCGATGGTGAGGAGGATCGATCCGACGACCATGTAGCGTTTCCACGTACCGGTGCGGCTGATCAGTTGCCCGACGATCGTCGATGAGACGAGCACACCGCCGATCATGGGAATCGTCAGCAGACCCGACTCGGTCGGCGTGGCGCCGCGGGCCAGCTGCATGTACTGACCGAGGAAGACACTGGTGCCGAACATGGCGACGCCCACGGAGATGCTGGCGACGACCGCGAGCGTGAAGGTGCGGTTCTTGAAGAGGGTCATCGGGATGATGGGCTCCTTCACGGTGAGCTCGACCCAGACCGCTAGTCCCAGCAGCACGACGCTGCCACCGACCATGAGGTACGTCTGCCACGAGTTCCAGTCGAAGTTGTTGCCCGCGAGCGTGACCCAGATGAGCAGCAGAGAGACACCGGCCGCGATCAGCACAGCCCCGAGGTAGTCGATGGTGACCTTCTTGCGCACCTTGGGCAGCTTCAGGGTGAGCTGCAGCACGATGATCGCGGCGACGGCGAAGGGAACGGCGATGTAGAAGTTCCAGCGCCATCCGATCGAGTCGGTGACGATGCCGCCGACGAGGGGGCCACCCACGGTGGCGACCGCCATGACCGCGCCGAGCAGTCCCATGTACTTTCCGCGCTCACGCGGACTGATGATGTCGGCCATCACGACCTGCACGAGGGCGGTCAGACCACCGGCGCCCAGACCCTGGAGGACGCGGAAGAGAATCAGCGTTCCCGTGTCTTGCGAGAAGCCCGCCAGGATCGATCCGAGCGTGAAGATGACGAGGGAGATCTGGATGAGCAGCTTGCGGTTGGTGAGATCGGCGAGCTTGCCCCAGATCGGCGTCGACACGGTGGTGGCGAGCAGAGTCGCTGTGACGACCCAGGTGAAGGCAGCCTGGTTTCCCTTGAGATCGCCGATGATCTTCGGCAGTGAGCTCGACACGACCGTCGAGGCGAGAAGGGCGACGAACATGCCGAGCAGCAGACCCGAGAGAGCCTGCAGCGTCTGTCGCGGGGTCATGGAAGGCCGCGCCGCAGCAGCGGCGCCGGGTTGGGACTCGGCGGTGGAGAGAGAAGACAAAGGGGCTCCTGAAAAAGAAAACTCCTCACCGCTCGTCGATGAGGAGAAAGTTGACTTGCGTCAACGTTATCAAATTAGTTGATTAAACGCAACGACCCTCGGATTTCTCCGAGGGTCGTTGCAGAAGCCGGGCTGCCGGATGACTCAGGCGGCGACGACCTCGCTGCGCACCGCGATGCTGCACTCGAGGAGGTCGACCGTGCGCTGAAGGACGGCGACGTCGTCGGGGTCGAGTTCCTCGAAGAGGGGCTCGAGAGTGGAACCCAGTCGATCGCGCCAATCGGCGAGAGCGCGCTGGCCCTTGGGAGCGACGGCGATCTGCCATGCACGCGCATCGGTCGAGTCGGCGATGCGCTTGATCCACTCGAGCTCGTTGAGGTTCGCCACGATCTTGGTCATGGTGGGCTGACTGACCCGGCTGTGCTTGGCGAGTTCGCCGAGTCGCATGGGACCGAAAGAGGTGAGCACGCTGAGCGTGCGCCAAGTGGCAGGAGACGTGGAATCGCCGGTGGCCTGCGCAGCGAGGCGGGTAAGACGGTGGGTGACCGATACGAGGTCACCGAGAATGGTACTGAGTTCGCTGTTCACTTGATTCATTGTATAGCCCGGCTATGGTCTAGTGCCCCAGTGCGCGGAATGTCAGATCGGCGGCATTCTCGGCCCCGGGCTGCACGGACGCCACGCGGGCGAAACCCGCGGCGCTGAGCCGCTCGAGCTGAAGCTTGGCGTTCTTGGCCTTGCGCTCGAGTCGCACACGCGAACCGGATGCGATCAGCTCGGTCTTCAGCGACTGCAACAGCACCGCAGACGCCCCCGAATCGTGCAGCAGCACGACGGCGTCGGCCGCCTGCTCGTCGGGCAGATCCACCAGGTCGACGATGCGCTCGAACCCGATGGAGAAACCGACGGCGGGAACATCGGTTCCGAGGAACCGGCCGATCATGCCGTCGTAGCGGCCTCCGCCCCCGAGCGAGAACGTGAAGTCGGGGTGGGCGATCTCGAAGATGGTGCCCGTGTAGTAGCCCATGCCCCGCACCAGGAACGGATCGAAGAAGATGCGCCCGGCATCCAGAGCATCACCGATGGACGAGAGCTCTGCGACGACGTCTGCGTCGATACCGTCAGGCAATGCCCGCGCGATGGCCTCGCGACCGAAATCATGCGCACTTCCTGCGGGTGAGCGAAGGAGGAAAGCCTCGAGCGCGGAGATCGCATCGGCCAGGTGCGGAGCCTTGGTGCGCAGTTCGTCGACGACACCCTCGGTGCCGATCTTGTCGGCCTTGTCGATGACGATGAGAACGAAGTCGTGCTGGTCTGCGGGGAAGCCGAAGAGCTCGAGCATGCCGATGAGCAGCCGACGGTCGTTGATGCGCACCGTGCACCCCTGCAGGCCGAGCGCATCCAGCGTCGAGAGCGTCGCCGAGATCAATTCGACCTCCGCCAACGAGGAGGCATCGCCGATGATGTCGATGTCGCACTGCATGAACTGGCGGTATCGACCCTTTTGCGGGCGCTCCGCGCGCCAGACCGGAGCGATCTGCACGCTGCGGAATACCGGGGGCAACTCGGCGCGGTGAGTGGCGTAGAACCGCGCGAGCGGAACCGTGAGATCGAAGCGAAGCCCCAGGTCGGCGAGAGCCTGCGCGTCATCGCTCTGTGCGGCGGCGTCGAGGTCGCTCCGCTCGATACCCCGTTTCAGCACGCTGAACGACAGCTTCTCGTTGTCTCCGCCGAGGCCGGAGTGCAGGCGCTGGATGTCTTCCATCACCGGTGTCTCGATCTCGTCGAACCCGTGCGCCGAGTAGCTGCGTCGGATCACGCCGAGCGCGTGCTCCCTCTTGGCCTTCTCTCCGGGGAGGAAATCGCGCATGCCACGGGGAGGAGTTACTGCAGAAGCCATTGTTCGATTCTATTGACCGCCGGCGGGTAGCTCGGCGTCGCGGATCTCGCCCTGCAGATCGCGCAGGGTCGATCTGAGGGCGCGCTCCGCGTCGAGGCCCTGGGACTTGGCGGACGCGACGATCGCCAGGAGCAGCCCACCGAGCTCGTCTTCGGTCTGCATCGGGATCGCCGCGACCGCATCCTTGTCGAGCACACCGATCTTCTGGGCCCGCCCGATGACCTTGTCGGCGAGGGCCAGCGCAGGCATGCCCTGAGGAATGCCATCGAGCACGCTGGTGCGCCCCGGCTTCTCGACGGCCTTCAGGTCGTCCCAGACGGCCACGACATCGTCGGCGGTGTGCGCGACGGCATCGCCGAACACGTGCGGATGACGACCGACCATCTTGGCCGTCATTCGCTCGGCCACCACCTCGATGTCGAAGTCCTCACCGGGGGTGTTCGCCGCCAGGTCGGCGTGGAACAGCACCTGGTAGAGCACATCTCCGAGTTCTTCGATGACGTCGTCACGCGTTCCTGCCTCGAGCGCGTCGATCAACTCGTAGCTCTCTTCGACGAGGTACTGCACGAGCGACTCATGGGTCTGCTCCGCGTCCCACGCGCAGCCGCCAGGACCGCGCAGCCGGGCGACCGTGCGCACGAGTTCGTCGAGCTTCGGATAGCTCACGATTGCTTCTCTTTCTCTGCCACGACCGGCGCAGGAAAGAGCGCCGTGAGCACGCTCTTCGTCCAGTCGATGAGGGCGGCGTCTTCGAGGACCTTGCCGTCGACGACGGGCAGCGGAATGGAGACGGCCGCAGCCTGGGCGAAGTACTTGGCGTCTGGATACATGCGCCGCATTCGCACCTGGATGGAATCAGGAAGATCGGCCGGCGCGAGGCGGAGATTCGACCCCATCGTGACGACCTCGCCGAGCCCGGACTTCTGGGCCTGGCGACGAAGTCGTGACACCGCGACGAGGTTGGCGACCTGTTCGGGCGGCTGCCCGTAGCGGTCGGTGAGCTCCTCGATGACCAGGTCGATCTGCTCGTCGTTCGACGTGGGCGAGCTCGCCGTCGACAGCTTCTGGTATGCCTCGAGGCGAAGCCGCTCGCTGTCGACGTAGTCGTCGGGGATATGGGCGTCGACCGGGAGCTCGAGTCGCAGCTCCGTCTGACCCTCGGCGACGTCTCCGCGGAAGGTCGACACGGCCTCACCGATCATGCGGAGATAGAGGTCGAAGCCGACGCCGGCGATGTGGCCCGACTGCTCTCCGCCGAGGAGATTTCCGGCGCCCCTGATCTCGAGGTCTTTGAGGGCGACCTGGATGCCCGAGCCGAGCTCGTTGTTGGCCGCCAGGGTGGTGAGCCGGTCGTTCGCGAGGTCGGTGAGCGGCTTGTGCTCGTCGTACAGGAGGTAGGCGTAGGCGCGTTCGCGCCCGCGGCCGACGCGGCCTCGCAGCTGGTGCAACTGGCTGAGACCGTACTTGTCGGCTCGATCGACGATGAGCGTGTTGGCATTCGCGATGTCGAGGCCCGTCTCGATGATCGTCGTCGAGACGAGCACGTCGAACTTGCGCTCCCAGAAGTCGACGATCACCTGCTCGAGCTGGTGCTCACCGAGCTGTCCGTGGGCCACACCGATGCGCGCCTCCGGAACGAGCTCGGCGAGTTGGGCGGCGACCTTGTTGATGCTCGAGACGCGGTTGTGCACGAAGAAGACCTGGCCTTCGCGCAGCAGCTCTCGCCGAATCGCCGCTCCGACCTGCTTGTCGGAGTAGGGGCCGACGAACGTGAGGATCGGATGCCGGTCTTCGGGCGGGGTGGCGAGCGTCGACATCTCGCGGATGCCGGTGACCGCCATCTCGAGCGTGCGCGGAATGGGGGTGGCGCTCATCGAGAGGATGTCGACGTTCGTCTTGAGCTTCTTCAGCGCGTCCTTGTGCTCGACTCCGAAGCGCTGCTCCTCGTCGATGATCATGAGGCCGAGGTCTTTGAAGCCGATGTTCTCGGAGAGCAGTCGGTGCGTGGCGATGACCACGTCGACCGTGCCGTCTTTCATGCCGGCGATCGTCTCCTTCGACTCCTTCTCTGTCTGGAATCTGCTCAGAGGGCGAAGGTGCACGGGAAAGCCGGCGAAGCGCTCTTGGAACGTCTCGAGGTGCTGACGTACGAGGAGGGTCGTCGGAACGAGCACGGCCACCTGCTTGCCGTCTTGCACCGCCTTGAACGCCGCCCGCACCGCGACCTCGGTTTTTCCGAAGCCCACGTCGCCGGACAGGAGCCTGTCCATCGGGATGGGCCGCTCCATGTCGGCCTTCACCTCGTCGATGACGGTGAGCTGGTCGGGTGTCTCGGCGAAGGGGAAGGCCTCCTCGAGCTCACGCTGCCAGGGTGTGTCGGGGCCGAAAGCGTGCCCCTTCGATGCCATGCGCGCCGAGTAGAGCTTCACGAGCTCCACAGCGATGTCGCGCACGGCCTTGCGTGCCTTGCCCTTTGCCGCAGACCAGTCGCTACCACCCATCTTGGAAAGACCGGGGGCCTCGCCCCCGACGTAGCGAGAGAGCAGGTCGAGCTGGTCGGTAGGCACGTAGAGCTTGTCGCCGGGGTATCCGCGCTTCGACGGCGCATACTCGATGACCAGGTACTCGCGCGTGGTCTTGATGGGGTTGCGACCGCCCGACTTGACCTCGCGCTGAGTGAGCTCGATGAACTTGCCGATGCCGTGGGTGGTGTGCACGACGTAGTCGCCCTGCTTCAACTGCAACGGGTCGACCACGTTGCGCCTGCGGGATGCCAGCTTCTTGACCTGGCGCGAGTCGTAGCCGACCGTTCGTCCGTAGAACTCCGACTCGGCGATGAGCGCGAGCTTGAGCTCGGGCAGCTGGAATCCGTGGTCGACCGTGGCCTTGAGGAGATAGGCGATTCCGGGCTCCGCATCTGCGGGGAACAGCTCGACCACGCGGGCGGCGATCTCGTTCTCGGCCAGCACATCGGCGGCTCGCTCGACGAGCCCGGCCCCCTGGGCGACGACAGCGACGGTCCACCCATCGGCGACGAGGCCTCGCACGTGCTCGATCGCGCCATCGACGTTGCCTTGGAAACTGGGCACGGGATCGGCCTCGATGCGCACCGTGAGGTGCTCTTCGATGTCGCGATGCTCTGGAAGTACCTCGATGAGACCGTCGGCGGATCCCGGAGCGGACTGGAAGGTCGACAGGGTCCACCACGCGCGATCGGCGCCGGCCGCCGCCCGCAGCTCGTTGAGGGTGATGAACTCCCCGCTCGTCAGGTCGATCGGCGCCTCGGCCCCGGCCGTCGCGGCCGTCCACGCCGCCGCGAGGAACTCCCGGTTCGTCTCGGCGAGGCTCACGGCGCGACTGGCGACCTTCTCGGGTGAGAGCACGGCGATGGCCGAGCCCTTCGGCAGGTAGTGAGCGACGGTGACCAGCCGGTCGAGCAGTGCCGGCGCGAGAGACTCCATGCCCTCGACAGGAATCCCCTCGGCGATCTTCGCGAGCAGTCCGGCGATGCTCGGAAACTCGTGCTGCATCTCTCTGGCGCGCTGGCGCACAGCGTCGGAGAGCAGGAGCTCGCGGCTGGGCGGAAGGTCGACCGACTCGACCGGCGTATCGAGAGATCGCTGGTCGGCCACCGAGAATGCACGGATGGTCTCGACCTCGTCGCCGAAGAAGTCGACCCGGTAGGGGTGCTCCGCGATGGGCGGGAAGACATCGAGGATGCCTCCGCGCACCGCATACTCGCCCCGACGTGTGACCATGTCGACGCGTGAATACGCGAGATTAACGAGGTCGAGCGACAGCCGAGAGAGATCGTGCCCCCGTGCGCCCGTGACGAGATGGATGGGTTCGAGGTCGGCGAGGTTGTCTGCGAGGGGTTGCAGCGCGGCTCGCACCGAGGCGACGACGACGAGCGGCTTCTGGCCGTTCCAGGTCGAGAGTCGACGCAGCGCGTCGATCCTCTTGCCGACGATCTCGGCGCTAGGGCTGAGTCGCTCGTGTGGCAGCGTCTCCCAGGCGGGGAACTCGACGATCTCGGCCTCGGGAGTCATCGAGGCCAGGGTTCCCCTGAGCATCTCCGACTCTCGCCCGGTGGCCGTGACCACGAGCAGAGCCTGCGGCAGACCGTTCGCTCCGCGCTGGCTGAGAAGCCCGGCGAGCAGCGGAGCACGAAGCCCCTCGGTCAGGGAGAAATCGACGTCGCGCGCAGCATACGCAAGGGCGTTGTCGAACGTGGAGGCGCGCGAAAGCGCGTGAGTCAAGCCCTGAAGGATCACCGTGCAAGCTTACGCGGGCCCGCCGACAGGCGCCCCTGGCGCAGGTAGAGTTCCTAGGGACTCACTCCGCCCGAACAGTTCTGAGGACCCCGTGTCGCACGTTCCCCCCATCGAACCATCCGAGCCCGCCCGCGACGAGCGTCCGCGTCCCCGGTATGGCGAGTACGCGCCGGCGTCGCAGACACCCCCTGGGGAGGCAGATCGCTCCGAGGCCACGTCGACCGGCGCGACCGCAGAGGCCCAGCCGTTCGCCGCCTCGACGTTCGCTCCGACCTCGGCCGTCTTCCACAACGCTCCCCCAGCGAAACCGAAGACTCTCGGGGTCGTGGCCTTCGTCGTCGGCCTGGTCGTGCTCCTGTTCGCCGTCGTCTTCTCCGTCGTCGGAGGCCTCGCCTTCGCGCCCATCGCGGGCAAGGCGATCACCGCCGGCGGCACGATAGACCAGACGGTCATCAACAGCGATGATCCGGGCATCGCCGCGTTCGGAGTGCTGAGCACGGTGTTCTTCGTCGCCGGAACACTGTTGGGCCTGTGGGCCATCGTGCAGGGCCTCATTGCCACGATCAAGAAGCGCGGCAGGGCATTCGGAATCGTTGCCATGGCACTCGCCGTCGCGACCCCGGTGATCTCGTTCGTCGTCTTCTACGCCGTGACCTTCGCCTCGGCCCCGGAGATCTTCAGCAACGTCGGCTGACGAGAGGCGTCAAGCCGGTGAGTGAAACTGCTGCTGGGCGGCCGTCAGACCGTCGTCGGCGATCTTCTCGACCGCGTCCGCGGCATCCACGAGCAGATTCGGCAGTACCTGACGCTCGGTGCCGGAGAAGTCGCGCAGCACGAAGTCGGCCGCATCCATGCGACCGGGCGGCCGCCCCACGCCGACCCGCACGCGAATGAAGTCGGGCGTGCCTGCGGCACTGATGATGTCGCGGATGCCGTTATGACCGCCCGGGCCACCCCCTGACTTCAGGCGAAGGGTGTCGAACGGAATATCGAGCTCATCGTGCACGACGATGAGCCTCGACGGATCGAGGCTGTAGAAATTGAGAAGCTGAGAGACCGGACCGCCCGAATTGTTCATGAATGAATTCGGCTTGGCGAGGATCAGCTTGGGACCGCCCGGGCGCAGAAAGCCCTCGGCCACCGTCGAGTTCGTCTTGTGTTTGCCGAACTTCGCACCGATTCGGGTGGCCAGTTCGGCGAGGACCATCTGGCCCACATTGTGCCTATTGCCGGCGTAGCCGGGCCCGGGGTTCCCGAGCCCGGCTACGAGCCAGACATTGTCAGACAGTTTCGTGCCTCACGTCGTGCGTTGAGATCGTTACTCGGCAGCCTCGGGCGAACCGGTGGCCTCGTCGCCAGCGCTCAGCGAGTCGCCGAGGTCGGCCTCTTCCGGAACGGTGACGTTGATGACGAGCAGCTCCGGGTCGCTGACGAGCGTGGCGCCCTCGGGCAGCACGACGTCCTTCGCGAGGATCTGGGTGCCTTCGACGGCGCCCTCGATGTCGACGACGATGCGCTCCGGGATGCTGATGGCCAGCACCTCGACGAGCAGCGTGTTCTCGTCGAGCGAAGCCAGCGTGCCGGCGAACGACTCGCCCTCGACGTGGATCGGAACCTCGACCTGGACCTTCTCGCCCTTGCGCAGGACGATGAGGTCGATGTGCTCGATGATCTGCAGAACCGGGTCCTTCTGAACGTCCTTGACCAGGGCGGCCTGCTCGGTGCCCTCGATGTCGAGGTCGAGAACGGCGTTTGCCTTGCGCAGGATCAGCGCGACCTGGTGGCCGGGAAGCGTGATGTGCACGGGCTCGGTGCCGTGACCGTAGAGAACGGCAGGGATCTTGCCCACGGCGCGGATCTTGCGGGCAGCGCCCTTGCCGAACGAGGTGCGAACCTCGGCGACGACGTTGTTGTCGTTCTGGGCGTCTTTTTTGTCAGCCATGAAAGTGCTCCTTGACGAGCCGAGAGGCCCGCATCGTTAGTGTCAATGATTCAACTCGACCGCGTATTGCGAGAGGAAAGACCCAGTTCTTGCGTGCCTCATCCACCGCGTCGATAACGGATGCTCTTCGGGCGCGGTGATCGCGCGCCGAACGGCATCCCTCGCCGAAGTTCAGTGGCCAGTGTACACGGCGGGTCAGCGCGCCGCTCGCCGCGCACGCGCAGACGACGCTGCCGATCCGATCAATGCCACGCCCAGTACGGCGATGACACCGACCGCGAACATCGTGGATGCTCCGGCGGAGGCGTCCGTGGACACCCAGGTCAGGGCGCGAAAGACGAACGTCGACACAGCGGGCAGGAAGCCAGCCACGCCGGCGACCAGGAGGATCACACCCACGACCGCCGTTCCGACCGAGCTCCACGCGGCGGTGAGTGCGACACCGCCCAGAACGAGACATCCGGCCAAGAGGATCACGAGCGAGGCGACGTCGAGGGAACGGCCGCCGAACGCCCCGGCCGAGCGCAGCAGCTCGGTCGATCCGACGACGAGCAGCGCGAGCCCTCCTGTCGTCGCGACCACGGCCACGACGAGCGACACGACCGCGCGGGCGCCGCGGCGCCGGGCTGCAGCCGAGCGCGAGGCGATGACGCGTGCGAGAGCAGATGCGAGCAGCACGACACCGACGGCGAGGAGAAAGCCGGACTGGGACCAGAGAGTGAGTGTCACGACGGCGGTCGGCCCGAAACCGGGCAGCACCTGTGCCGCCGACAGCGCCAGCATCGGATCGAGAAGGAACGCCACGGACGATGCGGTGACGAGGATTCCGCCAATCAGTGGGCCCGCTGCGGAGAGCAGTCCGGACAGCACGACCACGATAAGCAGCACCAATCCGGCCACGGCGACGAGGATCGACCCGATGTCGGGTTCGGTTCGGGCTTGCAGGACGGTCTCCTGGTACGCCCGACCTCCTCCCGCGATGACGAGCAGAAGAGCCGGCACCGTGACGATCAGCCCGATCACCGCGCTGACGACTCGGGCGGCGACCGACCCTCCCCCGGATCGTGACCCGCGCGCGGGAGATTCCTGAAAGTCGGACGCGGAGAAGATTCGCTGGGACATTCAGCGATCTTCTCAGGCGGTGGCCGGCACCGCCACCCGCCTGCCTCGCGCGCTGGCGAACAGCACGCCGCCGACCACGAACACCCCGGCGACCAACTCGACGATGTCGATGACCTCGCCGAAGGCCAGCCACGACGCCAGAACCCCCACGACGGGTACGAGCATGGAGAACGGAGCGACCACACTCGACGGATTGCGTTTCAGAAGCCCGCCCCAGATTCCGTAGCCGACGAGCGTGGCGATGAGCACGATGTAGAGCAGCCCGAATACGGCAGGCAGCGCGTCGAGCGTGAACATCGTTCCGAGGCTGTCGCCGATGCGCTGCGGGCCTTCGACCAGCAGCGCGAGCGCGAGCATCGGAACCGGCGGCACCACCGACATCCAGAGCGTGAGACGGAACGGATTCGGCGCCTCGGCCTTGCGGGTCGACACGTTGCCGATCGCCCAACCCAGCGCACCGCACAGGGTGAGGATGACGGGCAGCAACGCGGCGACCTGGGCTCTGTACACCGCGATCGCCGCGAGGCCCAGCACGGCGACGGCGATGCCGATCGCCTGCCGCTGGGTGATCCGCTCGCGCAGCCAGATTCCCGCGATCAGCACCGTGAACGGGGCGGATGCCTGCAGCACGAGCGAGGCGAGACCGCTCGGCATCCCTGCGGCCATGCCCGCGTAGAGAAAGGCGAACTGGAGCAGTCCGATACCGAGACCGGCGCCGAACAGCCAACGCAGCTTGATCGCCGGTCGGGGAACGAAGAGCACCGTCGGAATCGCGATCAGGGCGAACCGGAAAGCCACGAGAAAGAAGGGCGGAAAGTGATCGAGGGCGAGCGCGGTGGCGGGAAAGTTGAGCCCCCAGCACACGGCGACGAGTACAGCGAGGAGTCGATCTCGGGGGGACATATGCCCATGGTGACCTACTTGTAGCTGAAGGACAATTGCATCGGAAGGCATCGACTTTGTAGCCTTCCTTCATGGATGTCAATCAACTCGCCCTGCTCCGCGAGCTGGCCGAACGCGGAAGTGTCACCGAGGTTGCCTATGCACTGGGCAAGACGCCCAGTGCCGTCTCGCAGCAGTTGCGCACGCTGCAGCGTCAGGTCGGCACCGTGCTGGTCGAACGGGTAGGCCGAGGCGTGCGCCTCACCGACGCCGGACACGCCCTGGCAGAGAGCTCCGTGCGGGTCGCGACGGCCGTAGCCGAGGCCGAGGCGATCTGGAGCGCCTTCCGCGGCGGCGCATCCGGAACCGTGCGCATGGCGATCTTCTACTCGGCGGCGGAGCTTCTTGTGCCCGGGCTGCTCACCCGTATGCGCGCGCACCCCGGCATCGCATTGGAGATCTCCGACCGCGATGTGTCGCAAGACGATTTCGCCGCGCTCACGAGCGACTTCGACGTCGTCGTCGCCCACCGCTCCGACGACGTCCTTCCGGCAGACCGCGAACGCCTCACTGTCGTACCTCTCTTGCGCGAACCGCTCGACGTCGCGCTTCCGCTCGATCACCCGTTGTCGTCGCGGTCGCGGGTCTCTCCCGCCGACGTGATCGAAGAAGACTGGATCGGCGTTCCGGTGAACTTTCCGCTCGATCGGGTCCTGCAGGCGATGTCGGCCCAGGCGGGCATCTCCGCACACGTCGTCCACCGCACCACCCATCTGCCGCTCACGGAGAAACTGGTGGCGGCGGGCCACGGCGTCGCGCTACTCCCCCGCAATACGTCGCTCGAACGCGCATCCGGGCGCTACGTGCTCGTACCACTCACCGACCTCAGGGCCGGTCGCCGCATCGAGGTCATCATGCGTCCAGACCGGGCGGCCAGACGCGCCGTACACCTCGTTCTCGACGAACTCGTGGCCGAAGCCGGCGCATCCGACCCCCATGAGGGCGTCGAATCAGAACCGCAGCAGCACCTTTCCTGACACCGCGGAGTCCTTCGCCACCTCGAACGCCCGCAGAGCTTCCTCAACGCCGAACTCGTGGGTCACGACGGCGCCCACCCGCAGCGAACCGTCCGCGAGCGCCGCGATGACCTCGTCGATCTCGTCGTTGAATCGGAACGACCCGACGAGTTCGAGTTCTCGAGTGATCGCCGTGGAGATGAGCGCCGGCTGTTCTCCCGAGGGCAGGAGCCCGACCATCACGACCCGGCCGCCTCGGGTGACTCCGCGCACCGCCGACGCGAGCCCGCGGTGACTGCCCGATGACTCGAGGGCGATGTCGGCATCGACAGCGGCGATCGCGGCACTGTCGGTTGCATGGATCGTCCTGTCGGCTCCGACCGCCGAAGCGATGGCCAGGGGCCCTTCGAACATGTCGGTGACGACGATCTCGGCCGCACCGGCGCGCTTCAGAACGGCGACGATCAACGCACCGATCGGGCCGCTTCCGATGACGAGCACGCGTTTGCCTCGCACCTCGCCCGCCCGGGCGACGGCGTGCCACGCCACGCTGGCCGGCTCGACCAGCGCGGCGTCGCGCAGTGACAGGCCGTCGGGAAGCGGGCGCAGCATCCGGCTCTCGAGCACGACACGAGATGCAAAAGCGCCGTCAGTGTGCGGGTCTCTCGCCGCGCTGCCGAGATAGGTGCACCCGGGCGACAGATTGGGACGGTCCTCGGGATAGCGGGAGCCGTCGCCCGGCCCGGGTGTGGCCGGGTGCACGGCGACGCGCGTTCCCGCAGCGGGGCCCGAGCCGTCGGCCGCAGCCTGGCGCACCGTGCCCACGACCTCGTGCCCCAGGAGCATGGGCCGCTTCAGGATCGACTCGCCAGCAGCCCCGTGCAACCAGTAGTGGAGATCGGAGCCGCAGATGCCCCCATACGCCACGTCGACGACCGCCTGATCCGGGCGGGCGGTCGGCACGGCGACGCTCTCGACGCGCAGATCGTCTGTGGCGTGTGCCACGACGCCGACGGCGGCGCCGCTCACAGCGTGGGTAGCGGCTGCTTCTGTGGGGGAACTCATCGGGTGCGTCTCCTAGACGATCGTGCTGCTGAGGGTTCCGATTCCCTCGAGACGGATGTCGACCCGGTCGCCGGGAACGACGGGGAGAAACGTTCGCGGTGCACCTGTCATCACGACATCGCCGGCTTCGAGATCGAGCCACGATGTGACATAGACGAGCGTCTCCACCACCGTCGAGCCCAGGTTGAACGAGCCCGACTCAGCCAGCACGACACCATTGATGGCAACCTCGGTGGGCACGGATTCGGGGTCGTCGATCTCGGTCTCGATCCACGGACCGAGCGGCGTGTAGCGCGGTCCGCTCTTGCTCTGAAAGTTCTTCTCGTCGATCGGCACCTGGTCGACGTTGGTCACGTCATTCGCAATCGTGTAGCCGAGAACGACGTCGAGAGCGTCGTCGACCGTGAGCTTCGACGCGCGGCGACCAATCACGACGGCGAGCTCGCCTTCGACGTTGACCTGGCCCACTCCGCGCACGATCTCGATGTGCGCGTTCTGCCCGGTCACCGTGTGGGGCGATTTGTACCAGGCCTGAATGGGCAGCACGTGGTCGTTGTTGCCCTTGTTCTGCGCAATACCGAGCAGAACCCGCGGTTCGACGGGCGCGAGCAGCACAGCCTCGTCGAATGCCGTTGTGGCGCCCGTGAACACGAGTTCGTCTGCGAAGGGGTCGACGACGTGCTGCCAACCGGCGGCGTCGGCCACCGCATGGCTCGGGCCGTTGGATGTATCGAGTCGCGCGATGCGCATATCGGTGCCTTTCAGAGAGGGTGGGAGGTGAGGAGTCGCACGGTGCCGTCAGACCACGGCGGTCATCCCGCCGTCGACGTAGACGATCTGTCCATTGACGAAGTCCGATGCACGCGACGAGAGGAACACGAGCGTGCCCACGAGATCCTGCGTATCTCCCCAGCGACCCGCCGGAGTGCGCGTCCTCACCCACTCGCTGAATGCCGCATCGTCGACGAGTGCCTGGGTGAGCTCGGTTGCGAAGTATCCGGGCGCGAGCGCGTTGACCTGGATTCCGCTCGGCCCGAGATCGGCGCACATGCCCTTGGTCAGCATGGCGATTCCGCCCTTGGTCGCGGCGTAGGCGGCGATGCCCGGTCGGCCCAACTGCGACTGCACCGAGCCGATGTTCACGATCTTTCCCGAGCCGCGAGACACCATGCCGCGCGCGACCTGCTGACCGACGAAGAACGCGCTCGACAGGTTCGTCGCCACGAGGTCGTTCCAGTCGTCGGCGCTGAACTCGGTGAACGGAGCGCGGCGTTGGATCCCCGCGTTGTTGACGAGGATGTCGATGTCGCCGAAATCCCGCTCGATCCGAGTCACCCCCGCTTCGACGGCGTCACGATCGGTGACGTCGAACGTCGCCGTGGAGACCTCGACATCGCTCGAGGCGAGCACTGCCTCTCGGGCGGCGTCGAGAGTCGCCTGATCGCGACCGTGCAGCACCACCCGTGCCCCCGAGGCCGCGAGGCCGTGGGCGAGCGTGAGGCCGATGCCCCGGCTAGACCCGGTGACGAGGGCGGTGCGGCCCGTGAGGTCGAAGAGGTCGGTCATCGTGAGTCCTTTGCGTGTGATGCGAGTCGGGTGCGGGTCATGGAGTGCGCGCGTCAGCGTGACGATCGGGCGAGGTGTTCCTTCTTCGAGACCATCGCGGTGGGGCGGGTGCGCACGTCCTCGTCGCTATCGAGCACGGCGTCCTGCAACCGCGTCAGATCCCGGCCCCGGGTCTCCGGAGTGATGAACGTGGAGCCCAGCGTGATGGCGGCCAGAACGAAGACGTAGATCGCGAGCGGCCACCAGGCTCCGCCGGTGATCGCGATGAGCCACGCTCCGAGAACGGGCGCGAGGCCTCCGGCAAGAACCGCACTGAGCTCGCGCGAGGTGGCGACGCCGATGTAGCGGTGACGGTTGCCGAAGAGTTCCGGCAGCATGGCGCATTGAGCACCCAGCATGGTGTTCACGCCGAATCCGATGGCGACGGCGATCACGACGATGACGACCACGGGGTTGCCGAGCGACAACAGCCACCAGCCGGGGAAAGCGAGCACGAGCAGGAACGCTGCTCCGAATCGGTAGACCGGAAGCCGTCCGAACCTGTCCGACAGATGTCCCGCGAAGGGCACCGAGACCATGCCCACCAGGGAGCCGACGGCGACGGCCAGCGGGCCGATCCACGCGCCGATTCCGATGGTGCCGACCACGTAGCTCACGGCGAGCGTGTTGAAGAGGTACGAGCCGCCGTTCTCCGCCATCCGCAGACCGATGCCGCGCAGAACCGAGGGGAAAGAACTGGTGAAGATCTCTTTGAGCGGGCTGTCGGCGACCTGCTCCTGCTTCTCGAGTTGCACGAAGGTCGGGCTCTCGCGCAGTCGGAGCCTGATGAAGAGCGCGACGCCGATGAGCACGATCGAGGCGAGGAACGGGATGCGCCAGACACCCGAGAGCAGCACCTCGGTGGGCAGCGTGCCGAGGTAGACGAAAACGCCGGCCGCGAGAAGCGTTCCAGCCTGGATGCCGATGAAGGGCAGTGCGGCGAAGAAGCCTCGACGGCGGACGGGCGCGTACTCGGCCATCAGCACCGTTGCGCCTGCCTGCTCGGCGCCGGCCCCGAAGCCCTGCAGCAGACGCATGAGGACGAGGAGGATCGGAGCCCAGATGCCGACCTGCTCGTAGCTCGGCAGAACGCCGACGAGCGTCGACGCGCCGCCCATCAGCGCGATCGTCACGAGGAGAACCCACTTGCGACCGAGACGGTCTCCGATGGTTCCGAAGAAGATGCCGCCGAGCGGGCGGGCGATGAACGCCACACCGAATGTGGCCATACTCGCCACGAGACCCACGGCGGGATCGAGATCCGTGAAGAAGACCTTCGAGAAGATGAGCGCCGAGGCCAGCCCGTAGAGGGCGAAGTCGTAGTACTCGAGGGCGCTTCCCACGCTCGAGGCGAGGGTGGCTCGACGGAGATTAGCAGCGTAGTCGGGATCGTCGGATGCCCTGGCCGGTGTGGATTGATCGTTCGTAGTCACGGTTGTTCTCCTCGCTTGGAGACACCTCATACGGTGCCTACGAGAAGTCACCGTTGATTTCGAGGCGTCGACCTCAGCGGGCTGCTTTGCCCGCCGAGACCGACGCTAACATCCTGCTGAACAGAGTTCAACATTCTGAACGAAATATTTATCGCTCACCTTTACGGCAGCCGTCAGGCGACCAACAGAGGTCGCGTCAGCTCGTCGGCCGCCACCCGCAGCGCCTCCAGAACGTCGCCCCTCTGCTCGGGGGTGTCGCCCGGATGCACGAGCGACGCGCCGATACTGAACGACGGTTCGCCCACTCTGCTTGACGGAATGAGCACGGCCAGACCGAGCACGCTGAGATGGATCTCCCCGTCATCGACGGCGTACCCCTGCACCCGCGTCTCCTCGAGCTTCGCCTGCAAGGACTCGAGATCGGCGGTCGATCGGTTCGTGAGGGTCACGAGATGACTGGGCTCTCTGAAGAGGTCTTCTATGCGTCGCGGATCGAGTTCCGCGAGCAGGGCGGTGCCTACCGCCGTCGCGGATGCGGGATAGCGGTCCCCGACGCTCGCGGAGAGAGGAAAGCGCTCGCGCCCCTCGTAGACGGCGAGGTAGAGAACTCGCGCCCCGTCGAGCATCGCTATCTGCACCAACTGCGAGCGAAGCACCTCGGACTCTTCGCAGATGCGATAGAACTCCCGGATCTGATCGAATCCGGCGAGGTACGCGCTGCCGAGCTCGACAGCGCGCCGACCCAGCAGAAAGCCACCCTCCGTGCGTCGCACGAGGCCACCCTCCTCGAGGGAGGCGCACAGATTGGAGGTCGACGACTTGGCGATACCCAGCTCGCGCGCGATATCACTCAAGGCCCTGGCACGCCCGGGGGTCTCCGCGAGCAGATCGAGGATCTTGACCGCCTTCACGACCGCGGGAGCGAGTGCACCCTTGTCGGCCTCGGTGTCTGGAACAGCCATCGTCTCCCCTTCGACTCGGACTCGTGGCCCGTCGACTAGTAGAACTCGACCGTATCAACCCGATTGATCAGATCCTCGCCATCGAGGTAGCGCCGTGCATTCTCGGCGAAGAGCTCGGCGATGAGCCTGTCCTCCTCGGAGTTGACGGCGGCGGTGTGCGGGCTCACCAGCACTCGAGGAGAATCCCACAGCGGGCTGTCCGCTGACAGCGGCTCCGACGCGAAGACGTCGAGCGCTGCGAAGCCGATACGCCCGTCGTCGAGGGCGGCGACGAGGGCCTCTTCGTCGATGACGGTGCCGCGGCCCACGTTGACGAGAGTGGTTCCGGGAACCACACTTGCGAGGACGCGCGAGTCGATCATCTTGTCGGTGGCGGCCGTCCCCGGCAGCGTGACGACGATTCCGTCGACTCGGGCCACGACCTCGGCCAGGTCATCGGGATGAACGATCTCGTCGACGTGCTCCACGGGCGTCGCGTGCCTGCTCGTGCCGATGACGCCGGCTCCCATGGCCTTCAGCTTGCGCGCGGTCTCACGCCCGATACTGCCGAGGCCGACGACCAGGATCGTCTGCTGCGCCAGGTGCTTCATGTTCCACCTGTCGGTCCAGCGGTGCTCGCGTTGCTGCTGCTGCAATCGCGGAAGCGTCTTGGCACCCGCGAGCAGGCCGAAGACGGCGAACTCGGCGAGCGGGCCGACATGCACGCCGGCCGACGAGGTGACGGCGACCCGCGCGAGCTGCTCGTCGGTCAATCCGGCCTTCTTCACCTGACCACCCACACCGGCGGGCATGCCCTGAACCCAGCGGAGACCCGGATTCGCATCGGCGGCGCGCTTGAGCGCGGTGGCCGATTCGTCGGGCAGTCCATAGAGCGCCTCTGCACTGTCTATCAGCGATTCGAAGCGCTCCTGCTGCTCTGGAGTGCGCTCGAAAGAGGGGTCTCCCGAGTGATCTCCCGGAAATCGCATCGGGGGCAGAAGCTCCTGATCGCGGATGAAGTCGATGCGGGGCTCGCGCGCCACGACCATCTCGATGAGCTCTTCGCTGATCGGGGTAGCCGCAACGACACGGAGTCGATGGTCTTCTTGAGTCACGTCGTCGTCCTTAGAAATCCGTAAACTTGTCGGACGTCCAGTCTATCCAGCTATTCACTACTCTGAACAGAGTTCTATATGCTGTTCACATGTCAACGGTGCATACAGCTTCTTCCGCTACAAGGAATCCTGATACCCGGCTCTCGATCGGCATGATCGGTCTCGGCAACATGGGAACGCCCATGGCGTTGAACCTCCTCGCCGCATTCCCCGGCTCTCTCACGGTCACCGCTCGCTCCCGTGATCGGGCCGCTGCCGCCTTGTCGGCGGGTGCCGCGTGGGCCGACACCTCGGCCGAGATCGCACGCGCGAGCGACGTCGTCATCCTCATGGTCCCCGACCTCCCTCAAGTCGACGAGCTCCTGTTCGCCGAAGGGGGCCTGACCGAGGCACCGACCACCTGCGTGGTCGTCGTCTGCTCGTCCGTGTCGCCCACAGGCATCCGCCTGACCGATGAGCGTCTGCGACAGCAGACCGACGGCCGGATGCGCATCGTCGACGCGCCCGTCTCGGGCGGAACCGAGGGCGCGGCGGCCGCGACGCTCTCGATCATGGTCGGCGGCGGCGAGGCCGATGTCGCCACCGCTCTACCCATCCTCGCGGCGTGCGGCACCCCGGTGCATCTCGGGCCCCTCGGTTCGGGCGACATCGCGAAGGCCTGCAACCAGCTCATCGTCGCGGCGACGATGGCCGCCGTCAGCGAGGCGAGCGTCATCGCCGAGCGCTCGGGGCTCGACCTCGACGCCCTGTTGACACTGCTGCAGGGCGGGTACGCGGGTAGCCGTGTCCTCGAGACGAAGAAGGACAGGCTCGTCGAGCGCGACTACTCCCCCTCGGGCGCCGCCCGCTACATGGTCAAAGACCTCTCGTTCGCCCATGCGGCGGCCGTCGAGACGGCCACGACGGCGCCGGTTCTGGATGCGCTGCGCGCACAGTTCGACGGCCTGGTCGCAGCGGGTCTCGGCGACGACGATCTCGCCGTCATTCACCGCTACATCTCAAGCCCCGAGCAACCCCGTTAGCTACGCTGTAGACGACGGAACAACACCTAGGAGACCAGACAGTGTCAGACACTTCAAGTTCGACGGCCACCGCCAACATCGGCGTGGTCGGCCTCGCCGTGATGGGCTCGAATCTCGCCCGCAACCTCGCCAGCCGCGAGGGCAACACGGTCGCCGTGTACAACCGCTCGCCGGAGCGCACCGACCTCTTGACCAGTGAACATCCGGAGGCCGAGTTCGTCGCCTCCAAGACGATCGAGGAGTTCGTGGCTTCACTGCAGAAGCCGCGTACCGCGATCATCATGGTGCAGGCGGGCAAGGGCACCGACGCGGTGATCAGCCAGCTCTCCGACCTCTTCGAGGAAGGCGACATCATCGTCGACGGCGGCAACGCGTTGTTCACCGACACCATCCGTCGCGAGAAGGCCGTGCGCGAACGCGGCATCAACTTCGTCGGTGCCGGAATCTCAGGTGGCGAAGAGGGCGCCCTGAACGGCCCCAGCATCATGCCCGGCGGTTCGGCAGAGGCCTACGAGACCCTCGGCCCCATCCTCGCCTCGATCGCAGCCGTCGCCGAAGGCGAGCCCTGCGTCACCCACGTGGGCACCGACGGCGCGGGCCACTTCGTCAAGATGATCCACAACGGCATCGAGTACGCCGACATGCAGCTCATCGCCGAGGCCTACGACCTGATCCGTCGCGGCACGGGCTACTCCCCCGCACAGATCGCCGATGTCTTCGCCGAGTGGAACACCGGCGAGCTCGAGAGCTACCTCATCGAGATCACCGCCGAGGTCCTTCGTCAGGTCGACGCGGAGACGGGCCGCCCGCTCGTCGATGTGATCCTCGACCAGGCAGGATCGAAGGGCACCGGCGTCTGGACCGTGCAGACCGCGCTCGACCTCGGCATCCCCGTCTCGGGCATCGCCGAGGCCGTCTTCGCCCGGGCCCTGTCATCGAAGCCCGCCCAGCGCGCCGCATCCAGCAGTCTGCCCGGCCCAAGCGAGACCGTGGCCGTCGACGACCCGGCCGCGTTCATCGAAGACGTGCGCAAGGCGCTCTACGCGTCGAAGATCATCGCCTACTCGCAGGGCTTCGACGCCATCGTCGCCGGCGCCGAGCACTACGGCTGGGACATCAAGAAGGGCGAGATCGCCAAGATCTGGCGCGGCGGCTGCATCATCCGGGCCCGCTTCCTCAACCGCATCACCGAGGCGTACGCCGAGAACCCTGGCCTCGTCGCCCTGGTCACCGCGCCGTACTTCACCGAGGCGATCGCCGGAACGCAGGATGCCTGGCGACGGGTCGTCGTGAGCGCGGTTCAGGCCGGAATCCCGACCCCCGCCTTCTCGTCGTCGCTCGCCTATTACGACGGACTGCGCGCAGACCGCCTGCCGGCATCCATCGTGCAGGGGCAGCGCGACTTCTTCGGAGCGCACACCTACAAGCGCATCGACAAAGAAGGCACCTTCCACACTCTCTGGTCTGGTGACCGCACAGAGATCGAGTCCGAGGGCTCCTCGCACTAGCCGACGCAAAAAAGCCCCGTGCCTGCTCTTCAGCGGGCACGGGGCTTTGTGTCGTCTAGAGGACCTTCGAGAGGAACGACTTCGTACGGTCCTGCTGCGGGTTCGTGAGCACCTCGCGAGGATCACCCCGTTCGACCACGACGCCGCCGTCCATGAAGACAAGAGAGTCGGCCACCTCTCGGGCGAATCCCATCTCGTGCGTCACCACGATCATGGTCATGCCGTCTTTGGCGAGCTGCTTCATCACATCGAGCACCTCGCCGACGAGTTCGGGGTCGAGCGCCGACGTAGGCTCATCGAACAGCATCAGTTTCGGATCCATCGCGAGTGCCCGAGCGATGGCGACCCGCTGCTGCTGCCCACCTGATAGAGAAGCCGGGTAGGCCTTCGCCTTCTCCGCGAGCCCCACCCGGGCGAGCAGCTCGAGCGCTCGCGCAGACGCGGACGCCCGGCTCTGCCGCTTCACCTGCAGCGGTGCCTCCATGATGTTCTCGAGAACGGTCAGGTGTGGAAACAGGTTGAAGCGCTGGAACACCATGCCGATGTCCTTGCGCTGCGCCGCAGCCTCCTTCGGTTTCAGCTCGTAGATCTTGTCGCCGCGCTGGCGATATCCGATCAGCTCGCCGTCGACCGTCAACCGGCCTCCATCGAGCTTCTCCAGGTGGTTGATGCAGCGGAGGAACGTGGACTTGCCCGATCCGGACGGCCCGATGACACACACCACCTCGCCCCGGTTCACAGTCAGAGAGATGTCTTTCAACACGGTGTGCGACCCGAACGACTTCACGACGCGGTCGGCGATCACCATGGGGCTGGATGCGAGGGGTTCGGTCATGAGGATCGGCCTTCCGTCGAGGTGTCCGGTTGCGCGGCGACAGGAGCCGTCGGGGTCGCGCCCACGAGAACGGTGGGGTTCTCCACGCCCGGTCCCACATCGACGAAGCGCGATCCGCGGGCGAAACGACGCTCGAGGAAGTACTGCCCGATCATCAGGAGAGAGGTGAAGAACAGGTACCAGATCGATGCCACGATGAGCAGCGGAATGGGATTGAACGTCTCTGCCGAAATATCCCTCGTGCGCGTGTAGAGGTCGGTCGACAACGGCACCGCCGTGACCAGCGAGGTCGTCTTGAGCATCGAGATCACCTCGTTGCCGGTGGGCGGAATGATCACTCTCATCGACTGCGGGATGATGATGCGGCGCATCGTCTGCGACCACGACATGCCGAGCGCGGTCGATGCCTCGCTCTGTCCAGGGTCAACCGAGAGCATTCCCGCCCGGACGATCTCGGCCATGTAGGCGGCCTCATTGAGCGCGAGACCGATCACGGCGAGCCAGAACACGCTGATCGCGTCTTGGGTGGTCCAGCTGAACAGCACATCGGAGCTGAAGGGCACCCCGACCGAGATGGTCTTGTAGATCGTTGCGAGCAGGCCCCAGAAGACCAGCTGCACATACACCGGGGTGCCGCGGAAGATCCACAGGTAGGCCCAGGCCACCGACTTCAGCACCGGATTGGGCGAGAGCCTCATGACGGCGAGAAGAGTGCCGAGCACGATCGCGCCCACCATCGCCAGCACGGTCAATTCGATCGTGACGAGCGCCGCCTGCGAGACGCGCACATCGAAGATGTACTTGCCCACCGCCGGCCAGTCGTACGCCGGGCGGAAGAATGCCGCGTCGACGACGAACAGCACGACGATGAGGATGATGACGACGGCTACGACGTTGCGCACCGGGTGCCGGAGCGGGATCGCGACGATCCGCTCCGGCTGACTCGAGGGTCCTGTGGTCTCCATGAGAGCTACTCCGTGGCGCCGTTGATGTCGATCTTGTCGATCGCGCCCTGCTCGACGCCCCACTTTGAGAGGATCTCCGTGTAGGTTCCGTCATCCATCAGCGACTGCAGCGCAGCCTGAAGCGCCTCCCCGAGTCCCGAGTCCTTCGCGATGGGCATGCCGTAGAGGAAGACCGAGTAGACCTCGCCCGAGGTGACGAGCTTGCCGTCCGACTGTGCGACGGCATACTGCGTCACGGGAGAGTCTGCCGACATCGCGTCGGCACGGCCGAGGGTGACCGCCGCCGTGGCGTCGTCCTGAGTGTCGTAGCCGAGCAGTTCAATCGGCTCCTTGCCCGCGGCGACGCAGGCGTCCGACTTCGCGGGGCCATCGTCGAGGGCCTCCGTCGTTCCGTTCTGCACGGCGAGCTTGATGCCGCAGGCGTTCTCAGGATCGATCTTCTTGTCGGCCAACGACGCCCACTGGATTCCCGCGGTGTAGTAGTCGATCATGTCGACCTGCTGCTGGCGTTCCTTCGTGTCGAAGAACGACGACAGACCCAGGTTGTACTTTCCACCGGTGATCGAAGGAATGATGTTGTCGAACTTGGCGATCTGGTAGTCGGTCGTCAGACCGAGCTTGGCGGCCATCGCGTCGGCCAGCTCGATCTCCCAGCCCGTCGGGTTGCCGTCGGCATCCTTGAATTCGTTCGGAGCGTAGGTGGCGTCGGTGCCGATGACGAGCTTGCCGGCCGATGCCACGTCTTCGGGAAGGAGCTTCGCTGCCGCGTCGTCTTTGGCGACGGCAGCGGCGGTGCCGCTCGACGCGGGAGTGGCGGGCTCGTTGTTCACGCAGCCGGTGAGCAGCAGGGCCGCGCTGGCCAGCAGAGCGATGGGGACGAGTCTGATCGATTTCATTAGAGCCTCATTCGGTGTGTTGATGGTGGTGATGATGCGATAAGGAGAAGCTGAGTGGGGACCGGCGTCATCAGAACACCCGACGGCCCCGGACCCAGGTCTCGCGGGTGCGGGTCTCGGAGATGAGTTCGGCGGGTGACGCGAAGGGGTCACGATCCACGACCACCAGGTCTGCATCGAATCCCGCCTTGATTCGTCCGGCGGAATCGTGGCCGTTGATGCGCGCCGACCCCGAGGTGTACGACGCGAGCGCCTGCTCGAGGCTGAGCGCCTGTGCAGGGTAGAAGACGCGGGGCGTGTAGTCGGCGTCGCCTGGAGGAAGCGTGCGATTGACAGCCACATGCAACGCGGCCCAGGGATCGGGCGTGGTGACGGGCCAGTCGCTGCCGGACGCCAGCTCTGCTCCGGCGCGCGCGAGGTCGGCGAACGGGTATTGCCACGCCGCGCGCTCATCTCCGAGGACCGGCAGGTTCAGTTCGATCATCTGCGGTTCGAAGCTCGCCCAGAGTGTCTGCAGATTGGCGGTCACGTCGAGCTCCGCGAAGCGAGGGACGTCGTGTGGATGCACCACCTGGACATGGGCGATGTGGTGTCTGTTCGCGCTCGGCCCGTTGCGTCTACGCGCCTCGGCGAACGCATCCAGAGCCTCGCGCACGGCGCGGTCACCGATAGCGTGAAAGTGAATCTGAAAGGCGAGCGCGTCGAGGGCAGCGACGTAGTCGCCGAGCACGGCGGGGTCGACGAAGGACAACCCCGACCCGAGCCCCTCCGCGCCGCATCGGCATCCGGCGGGAACGACGTAGGGATCGATCATCGCCGCTGTCTGGTTCTCGGGAATGCCGTCCTGCATGATCTTGATGCTCGACGCGGCGAAGCGTTCGTGCACGAGCTGATCGCGTCGCGCGACGAGCTCGGGGATCTGTTCGGCGCCCCTGTTGCGATCCCACCAGAGAGCCGCGACGACGCGGGCGGTGAGGTCACCGTTTCGCGCAGCACGCAGATACACGTCTCCCGTATCGCTGTGGTTACCGTAGTCACCCACGATCGCGTCCTGCCAGCCGGTGACGCCGACGGAGTGCAGGTACTGCTGAGCAGTGAGCAAGGCCGAGTAGTTGTCGTCGTCGGTGTCTTCCGGGATGTGCCGGGAGACAAGCAGCCGCGCGCCCTCCTGCAGCACTCCGCTCGGTGATCCGTCGGCGTGCCGCTCGATACGGCCGTCTATCGGATCGGGCGTGTTCCGGTCGATCCCGGCGAGCTCGAGCGCACGGGTCGATACCCAGGCGCCGTGATGGTCGCGGTTCGCGAGGAACACCGGTCGTCTGCCGACGACGGCATCGAGATCGGATGCCGCGGGTACGCCGCCGGGGAAAGCCGCGAGCTGCCATCCCCCGCCCAGAATCCACGGGAGCTCGGGGTGGGCATCGGCGTAGGAGCGGATGATCGCGAGGTACTCGTCACGCGTCGACGCCGGCGACAGGTCGCAGCGCATGCGCTCGAGTCCTCCCTCGATGGGATGGATGTGGGCGTCGGTGAAGCCGGGAAGGAGGAGGCCACCGTCGAGGTCGACCGTGCGAGTGCCGGGGCCGACCATACCGTCGATATCGGAACCCACGCCGATGATGTCCTTGCCCGAGATGGCCACTCGTGTCGACGAGGGCAGCAATCGCCGCCCGTCGAACACGGAACCATTCTCGAAGACGATGTCTGCCTGTGCTGTCACGTCTGGAGCCCTCCGATATCCAGAGCATAACTCACCGATGGCGACGGAATCAGTGCCGTAATGAAGTGTTTACAACCTGATCCGCAGGCCGGGCCGCCGGGTGAGAGACTAGACGGCAGATGTCCTCCTACTCAGACGAACCAGAACTCTCGGGCTACGTTCCGCACGGCGAACGGCCCATGAGAAGTGTGCGCATGCGCCGAGCGATGCGCATCGTCGTGATCGTCGGGCTCGTCTGTCTGGTACTGCCGGGCATTCTCACGACGGCGAGTTTCAGCCACGCCACCGCCGAGCGCGCCTGCGCGATCATCGCCCCCTACCAGGACCCCTCGACGCAGGGCTCGTCCGCGCATTTCGAGTTCTTCGGGGAAGGCGGCCTCGGGTGGCAGTGCTACACGGTGGGAGCCTACGGCGGCGACCGCAATGTCGCGCCACTCGGTCTGTTCCCGTCGATTCCCGTCCGGCCCGAGCCGGGCCAGGCGACCTAGACGGATCCACCTAGGTCAGATCCAGCTAGCCCAGACGCGTGACGACCTCGCGGGCCGAGGGATTCGTCGCACTCGTGCCGTCGGGGAAGATGACGGTCGGAACAGTCTGGTTTCCGCCGTTCAGCGACGCCACCAGCTCGGCGGTACCGTCTACCTCTTCGATGTTGACCTCGGTGTAGCCGATGCCCTGCTTGTCGAGCTGGGTCTTGAGCCGCGAACAGTAGCCGCACCACGTGGTCGAGAACATGGTGATGGTGCCGGCTTCGGGAATGTAGTCCATGCCTACGAGCCTACGCTCGAAAAAAGATCAGGCGTCCCCGTCGAACATGCTCGTCACCGAACCGTCTTCGAAGACCTCGTGGATAGCGCGGGCGATCAGCGGGGCGATCGGAAGGATCGTGAGCTTGTCGAATCGCTTCTCGGTAGGCAGAGGAAGGGTGTCGGTGACGACCACCGAATCGATGAAGTCGGACTGGAGGATCTCGGTGGCCGGATCGGAGAACACAGCGTGGGTGGCCGCGACGACGACGCTCAGCGCCCCCGCCTTCTTCAGCGCTTCGGATGCCGCAACGATGGTTCGTCCGGTGTCGATCAGGTCGTCGACCAGCAGACACACTCGGCCGCTGACGTCTCCCACGATCTCGTGCACAGAGACCTGGTTGGGAACGAGCGGGTCGCGACGCTTGTGGATGATCGCGAGAGGAACTCCGAGCTTGTCGCTCCAGATGTCGGCGACGCGCACGCGGCCCATGTCGGGAGACACGACCGTGAGCATCGAGGGGTCGAGCGCGGTGCGCATGTGCGCGAGGAGCACGGGCATGGCGAAGAGGTGGTCGACCGGGCCGTCGAAGAACCCCTGGATCTGTGCGGCGTGCAGGTCGACCGACATAATGCGATCGGCGCCGGCTGCCTTGAAGAGGTCGGCGACCAGGCGGGCGGAGATAGGCTCACGGCCGCGGCCCTTCTTGTCTTGCCGGGCGTAGGGGTAGAACGGGGCGACCACGGTGATGCGCTTGGCCGACGCACGCTTCAGGGCATCGACCATGATGAGCTGCTCCATGAGCCACTCGTTGATCGGCGCCGTGTGCGACTGGATCACGAAGACATCTGCGCCGCGCACGCTCTCGTCGTAGCGCACGTACAGCTCGCCGTTGGCGAACGTGCGGGCATCGGTGGGGAGCAGATCGGTTCCGAGCGCCGCAGCGACGTCGATGGCCAGCTGCGGGTGTGCACGACCGGATGCGACCAGAAGGCGCTTCTCCCCGGTAGAGGTGATGTCCGACAAATTAGTCTCCGCTCTGTTCTGACGCACGGTCTTCGGCGGCGATCGCCGCGGCGGTTCCCGGTCGGTTCGTGCTGACCCAGCCCTCGAGGTTTCGCTGTGGGGCCACGTTGATGGCCAATGCGCCGGCCGGTACATCCTTTCGGACGACGGTCCCGGCGCCCGTGTAGGCTCCGTCGCCAATTCTAACGGGGGCGACGAACACGTTGTGCGAACCGGTGCGCACGTGCGAACCGACGATGGTCTTGTTCTTGTTGACGCCGTCGTAGTTCGCGGTGATGGTACCCGCGCCGACGTTGGATGCGACTCCGACGGTGGTGTCACCGATGTACGAGAGGTGCGGAACCTTGCTGCCCGCACCGATCGTGGAGTTCTTGGTCTCGACGAACGTGCCGATCTTGCCGCCCGCCTCAAGGATCGTGTTGGGGCGCAGATAGGCGAAGGGGCCGACGCTGGCACCGGCACCGATGACCGACAGGGTCGCATCCGTGCGTTTCACCACGGCGCCCTCGCCGATCTCGCAGTCGACGAGAGTCGTGTCGGGGCCGATGACGGCGCCGGTCGCGATGACCGTGGCCCCGCGGATCTGCGAGCCCGGGAGGATCTCGACGTCGTTGGCGATGGTCGCCTTGAGGTCGATCCACGTCGTCGCGGGGTCGTGCACCGTCACGCCCGCCAGCTGCCATCCGCGCACGATGAGCGCGTTGAGCTTGGCGGCCGCGACGCTGAGCTGGGCGCGGTCGTTGATGCCCTCGACGAGCCAGGGTTCGGAGACCGGAACGGCCGCGACCTCGGAGCCCGCCTCGCGAAGCAGGCCGACGACGTCGGTGAGGTACTTCTCTCCCTGGGAGTTCTGCGTGTCGAGCGAAGCAAGCGTGTCGCGCAGCTCGGAGAGACCGAACAGGTAGACACCCGCGTTGATCTCGGAGATCGCGAGCTCGGACTCGGAGGCGTCGCGATGCTCGACGATGCGCTCGAGGCGGCCGTCGCCATCGCGCACGATACGGCCGTAGCCCGTCGCATCGTCGAGGAAGGCCGAGAGGAGCGTGGCCGAGGATGCGCCCGCTCGGTGCGACTCGATGAGGGCGGTGAGCGTGGCCGCGTCGAGCAGGGGCACGTCGCCGTTGACGACCAGGACCTCGCCAGTAAAGTCGGCCGGAAGTGCCGCGACAGCCTGCTCGACTGCTCGCCCGGTTCCGGGAATCTCGTCTTGATCGACGATCATGCCCCCGGGCAGCTGCTCGTCGATGACCTCGGCGAGCTGGTCGCGTTCGTGACGGACGACGGCGACCGTGTACGCGGCATCCATCTCACGCGCCGTCGCGAGCACGTGGCTCACGATCGGGATACCCGCGAGGGTGTGCAGAAGTTTGGGAGTGATGGACTTCATACGCGTGCCCTGGCCTGCCGCCAGGATCACGATGGCCAGGTGGGAATCGGTCAATGCTCTGCTCCGTTTTCTGGCTGCGGCACGGCGTCCGTCGTCGGCCGCGGTGCGGTTTGCGTCGCCTCAACGATACCGTCAGCGGGCTCGCCCTCGCTGCACTCGAACGCTGCGCGCGCACCCTGCGCACGGCATACTTGCGCTATGACGCGAGGATTGGGGACTCTGGCCATTGCGCTCGGCATCCTGCTTCTGGCCGGATGCTCCGCAGACGCGGGCGCGCCCACGCCGGGCCCGTCGGCGAGCGGTTCCCAGAACGGCTCCGCTGCGGACGACGCGCGGCCCGTGCTCTCGCCCGGGACGACCGCGGCATCCGGTAGCTTCGTCGGCTCGGGCGACGTGATGGGTTCGGTTGTCGTGCGGGTGAACGACGCGGGCATCTTCGAACTCGTGGTCGACGACCTCGTCGTGTCAGACTCCGCCGCCGTGCAATTCACGCTCACCGCCGATGCGCTGTCACCTGACGAACGGTGTCTCGATTCCGACTGGCGCTTCGGCCTCGGACAGGCGGATGCGGGCCACGATCCCGCGGCCCAGCTCGTCTTTCCGATCGGCGGCAGCGACGGCATCGGGCAGGGCGACCTCTCTTTCATTCGAGAAGTGGTCGTGACCCGCGCAGCGTCGGGCGGCGCAGTGGACAAGTCCTGCCCCATTCCGATCGTCTCGCACGCGACACTGACGTGGGATACGCCTGACCTGCGCCCCGGCCTGTCTGTCGCGGACTCGGGCGCGACGACGGGAGCCATGGGGACCGTGAGCCTCGACAGCGATGACAAGCCGATCGCCTACACGGTCGCGCAGGGAGACACGCTCGCTGCGGTGGCCGAGCGCTTCGGCATCGCCCTCGACGATCTCTTTTACCTCAACCCGAGGCGCTCTCCCAACCCGGAAGACGCACAAGCCTTCACGGGCGAGACGCTCAACCTCTCGCGCGAGAATCGGTGAGAGCTAGAAGGGGCAGTCGGCGAGATCGTTCTGCTGTTCTGTTCCGTTTGCAGCCGCATTTTCTGCTGCGACTGCTGCCACGAGTTGTTTCGGTGCGGGTTTCATCCTGCCCTCCGGTCGGATCACGTATCGGTAGCCCGCGGGTGAGGTGGCGGTGAGGGTGTCGTCTCCGTTCTGCACGATCTGCCACCTCGTGTGGTGCTTCACCTTGTGATGCCCCTGACTCAGCGGGGCCAGGTTCTCTGGCGTCGTGTGCCCGCCGCAAGCGTGGTCTTCGGTGTGATCGATATCAGCCTGCTCCGACGGAACAGTGCACCCCGGAAACACACACGTCGGATGCACCAACCGGGCATGGTCGATCATCCGGGCTGTCGGCCGGTAGTCGCGGGGATCGGTCGTGAGGATGCGTCCGGTGATGGGGTCGGTGAGGATGCGCCTCCAGGAGGTTGCCTCCGCCGTCAACTGCGCCGCGGTCGCCGGGTCGATCGGACCGTAACCGCGGAGGATCGCGGCCTCCTCACCAACACCGAGCAACGTCATCGCCGGAACCATCACGTGAACGCGCCCCCGAACACCCCGGGTCGCCCCAGGGATCGACGTTTCACCGTTGAGCATCAGATCGGTGAGGACATCGAGCTTCAGATGCCCCATGCTGCGCGGGTCGCCCGCTGCCCGCAATCCGGCAGCGAGCCGTGCCGCCCGATCTGCGATCGCGTGGATCTCGGGCGCCGGCGCGAACAGCGTCAAATACGCCATGCCATCCGCCCCGGGATCGACATAGATGCGCCGGGTGGCCGCGGCCTTCTCGGCCCGTTCGACCGCGGTGGACGGTTGGGCGAGTTCGACTTGCGCTCTCGCTTTGCGGTCGAGCTGCTTCGGGTTCACCTCCGCCGCCAGCGCCGCAAGCCGGGCGTCATACGACACCAGCGCCTCGCCCTCGAGGCCGTCGGAATGCTTTGCGATGACCTCCGCATGCTCCCACGACAACGCGCCCGCAGCAACGGCAGCCAGTGTTGCGGGCAGCAAGTCGACCAGCGCGGTGCTCGTGTCGACGAGAGTGGCGGTCCGGTACTCCGTTCGACGGGTGAACTGGGCCAGTTCAGTGACGAGCTCGACCCGTTCGACCCGGGCCGTCGACCAGACCGGCCCACCCGTTGATGTGTCTGATGGTGCCTGCCTGTGCAGGTGGTTTCTCGCGTCGGTGACGCGTCTGGCCCTGGCTGCAGACAGCGCTGCTATCTGCTGATCAAGGGCGGCGACCTCCTCGAGCGCGACCACATACGGGTCGGGCTCAAGAAGCGGGATCGTTGATGTCATACGAGAAGTCAAACAGCAGCCACCGACATTGGTCCGAAACCAAGAATCAATGCTTGATCAGGCGTTATCACTGTGGATAACTTCCGAAAGGCGCGCCCTGTGGAGGAATAGTCGCACAGCCCGACCGCGCCAGCCCGACCACACAGCCCCACCGCGCCAGCCCGTTCGCGTCAGCAACCGCCGATTTGCTCGGAGTCGAGGGGCCAGCGAATGTCGAGCACGTCGCCGGGCTGCACCTCGAGGTAGTCCGAACAGCGGAAGTTCACTCTGACGACGTCGTCGACCTGCAGATTGAACCGCGACGCGATCGCCAGCACCTGATCCTGGTTGGCCACGGTGTAGCTGTACTCGTAGTCGCTGAGCGGCACGACCGCCCCCGTGGCGAAGGGCTGCGATCCCGAGTCGCTGACCAAGGGCGTCGTCGCCGTATTGCCCCCGTCGGTCTGCCCGCCCATCGCGTTCGGCGGCACAGGTGGTGCCGGTGGAGCCGGCGGCGCCGGCGCGGGCTCGGGCTCGGGTGCGGCAGCCGGAGGAGGAGGCGGTGTGGGTGTGGGTGTCGGAGTCACGGTGACGGCGGGAGCGCTCTGCGTGACCGTGACGGTCGGTGCGGGAGCAGGGGCGGGAACACAGGCCGTGAGGCCAAGCACCACCGTGAATACGAGAAGGGCGAGTCGCGGTCGGCGCGAGGCGTGGGTCATGAGTTCATTCTGCACACCCCGGTGCCGATCGTCACGCGTTGTTATTCAGAGACGGGCTCGATCACGCCGACGGGCTCTCGCTTCTCGGCCTGGAATCTGTCTTCTGTGCGGCCGAAGGCCCAGTAGCCCGAGAGCGAGAGCTGCGCCCGTGTGACTCCGCGTTGTTTGAACACGTCGCGCAGCTGCTTCATCGCCCCGCGCTCCCCGTGAGCGAACACCTGCACGCGTCCGTCGACCCACGGATGCTGCGACACGGCGTCAGCGAGGAGGGTCGCCTCCCCCGCCAGGCGATCGCCGCGGAAGAGCCAGCGCACGTCGACGCCGGCGGGCGAGCGGAGCTCGAGCACATCGGCATCGGAGTACGTCTCGATGAACGCGACGCCCTGCGCTGACGCAGGAAGAGCATCCAGAGCCGACGCGATCGCGGGGAGGGCCGACTCATCGCCGACGAGCAGATGCCAGTCTGCCGAAGGATCGGGCGCGTAGCCCCCGCCCGGGCCGGAGATGACGGCGGTGTCGCCCGGCTGGGCGGCTGCAGCCCAGGGGCCGGCGAGACCCTCGTCACCGTGCACGACGAAATCGATCGAGATGGACTTCTCGACCGCATTCACCTCGCGCACCGTGTACGTGCGGGTCACATCGTGCCCATCCGAGTCGGTGAAGAGGATCTTCACGTACTTATCGGTCTTGTCATTGCTCTCGAAGTCGTCGAATCCCGCGCCGCCGAGAACGACTCGAACGAGGTGGGGCGTCAACCGTTCCGAGCGCAGAACGGTGAGCGCGATCTGCGCGCGAGGCTTACGTGCGCCAGGGGCGGGGGCGGTGACAGACATCAGACAACCTAACTTTGACAGCAAGTTAGGTAAGCCTAACAAACAGAAGCCGGCGACGACCCCGAGTGGAGTCGTCGCCCGCTTCTGTTACCGACTAGCGTTCGATCTTGTCGAGGTGCAGCATCTTGGCGAGGTTCTTGTCGAGCTCCTCGTCGCTGAAGACCTTCTTCCAGTCCTCCTTGATGATGGCGCCGCGGCCGTAGTCCATCGCGATGAGGCAGGCGTCGCTGAACGGGTTGTCTCCCTTGAGCGTGTTCGCCAGAGCGACCTGCGTGTGCCCGAGCAGGATGGCGCGGGCGGCAGGCTCGGGAACACCCATCGTGTTGACGGCCTCGTCGAGCGACTCCTTGAGCAGGGCGCCGATCATGCACGCGATGGTCTCGACCAGGGTGGGTTCGAGCTGGGCGAGCTGCTTCACCGTCGTCCAGTGCACGTCGCCGACCGGAGCGAAGATGGCACGCACGACCTGCTCGACCTGCGTCTTCTTCGTCTCGTCGTCGCTCTCGATCGCGGCGATCGCGTCTTGCAGTGCGGCGATCCCTCCGAAGGTGTCGGCGTACTCCTCGGGGGTGTGACGCTCGACGAAGATCGACGGGTGGCACGGGTGGGTGACGGCCTCGATCACGTCGTCGCGGCGCGTCAGGAGCCCGGCGTAGGCGGCGGCCGGATCGAGGGTCAGAACGATCGCCCCGCTCTTCATCTGCGGCACGACGTCGGCCGAGACGGCCTTGAGCGCGAGGTCGGGAACGGCGAGCACGACGACGTCGGCATCCTTGACCGCATCCGGGGTGTCGGTCAACACCCGACCGGTCGCGGTGACCCGCTCCTGGCCCGCCGGCGAGACCTCGCTGTAGTAGACGGTGTAGTCGGTCTTGACGAGGTTGTTGGACACCCGCATGCCCATCTTGCCGCCGGCGCCGATGACGGCGATGGTGAGGTTGTCAGTAGACATTCTTGCTCCTTAGATATGCGAGGTTGTGGTCGTTCCAGTCGTTCTCCAGCCGAATCGTCTCGTCGACGGTGTCGGCCAGGGGAAGCCAGTGTTCGATGACCTGGTTGATGCCGCGCTCATTCGGACGAACGGTCTCGAGCAGGTAGTCGTAGTCGAGGAGCCCCGTACCCAGTGGCGCGCCCTCGAGGGTGAATCCCACCCAGCCGCCGCGCCGCGTGAAGGCGAAGTCCTTGACGTGGATGTTCTTGACATAGGGCGCGGTGCGGTCGATGACGTCGCGCGGATTCTCGAGCGCGGCCACACTGTTGGCCGGGTCGAGACAGATGCCGAGCCGCGAATGACCGATGCTCTCGACCAGCGACACCAGGTCGGTCGATGAGACCTGCTCGTAGGTCTCGAGCGCGAGGTCGATGCCCGCGTCGCCGTAGGCGACGAGAGCCTCGCGCAGCTGCGCATCGGCTTCGGCCAGGGTGGGCCGCGAGGTCGGCGAATACAGCATGCTGCGAACGACGGATGCGTCGAGCGCGGCCGCGAGGTCGAGATATTTCTCGAGATGCTCGGGTTCGACGCCCTTCGTGCCGAGTTCGATCGCGATGCCGTTGTCGCGCGCGAACCCCGCCAGCCGAGCGAGGTCGGCGTCGCTCAGGTCTTCGATCGGCGCGTAGTCGCAGAACTGAAAGAGTTCGACCTTCAGCTCCGCCGTGCGGCGGAGCATGTCGAAGGCGTCGAGGCGCTGCGGCGCCAGCTCCGAGTGCTGCCAGAAGAAGGCATACGATCCGAGGCCGATCATCGACGGGCCCCGGCCTCGTCGAGAACGCGCCCCAACGCATCCGTGTCGTGCGCGAACCGGCCGAGGAAGATGCCGTCGACGTCGTCGCCGAGCTCGGTGAGCAGCCCCGGGCCGGCACTGCCACCGTAGATGACGGCGCTGCTCGGGCGGTCGGCAACGGCTGCATGCAGCCGGGCGCAGACGGCACCGACGTACGCCGGTTCGGCCGGCTCGGCCGCGCCGATGGCCCACACCGGCTCGTAAGCCACGATCACGCGACCGTCGGGCGCACCCTCGAGGGCCGAATCGAGCTGGCGAAGACACTCCAGCGCCGCAATCTCAGCGGTGCTCCGCGTCTTCTCGCCGACGCACAGCACGGGGGTGAGGCCGTTGCGCAGAGCAGCGGCAGTCTTGGCGGACACGATCTCGTCTGTCTCGCCGAAGAGAGCGCGGCGCTCCGCATGACCCACCTCGACGACGCGCGCACCGACCTCGAACAGTTCGACCCCGCTGACCTCGCCGGTGAACGCTCCCGCATCCTCCGTCGCCACGTCTTGCGCACCGACGACCACAGGCGTGTCGTCGAGTGCGCTGACGCTGGCGGCGAGCGACACGAATCCGGGAATGACGAAGACCTCGACGGTGCCGTTCTGCACCGCCGGGTGGCGGCGTGCGAGTTCGGCGACCCTCGCGATCCAATCGAGAGTCTGCGCGTGCCCGAAATACATCTTCAGGCTCACACCGACGAGGGTGGGGACGGTCATCAGCAGGAACCCGTTGCCTCGTACTCCGAGAGCACGGCGACCTTCTCGGCGCTGGCGCTCGATTCGTCGAAGCGGTAGGTGAGCCACTCGCGAACGAGGCGGCGGGCGAGCTCGATTCCGATGACGCGCTGGCCCATGGTGAGCACCTGCGCATTGTTGCTCAGAATCAGTCGCTCGACCGAGAAGCTGTCATGGGCGACGGATGCGCGAATTCCCGCGACTTTGCCGGCAGCCATGGCGACACCGATTCCCGTTCCGCAAAAGAGGAGCGCGCGGTCGGCCTCGCCGGCCGCAACCAGCTCGCCTGCGGCGACGCCGATCTTGGGATAGGCGGTGTGCCCGGACGAGTCGACACCGATGTCGGTGACGCTCTCGACGAGATCGCTCTTCTCGAGATCCTTCTTCAGAATCTCCTTGTAATCGAATCCAGCGTCATCGCAACCGATGACGATGCGGAGCTTGTCAGTCATTTCTCTCCTTCAGTGGTGACGGTTAGGCGGTCTCGTCGACGAGTGTGTCGGCGATGGCGTGCACGATGAGACCGAACGAATAGGCGCCTGCGTCTACGGTGCCGAGGCTCTTCTCCGCGTGCGGACGAGCGCGGCCCATGCGTGGAAGCAGATCGGCCGTCGCTGCCGCGGCTGCCGTTGCTGCGTCGGCCGCACTTCTCCAAGCATCCGCCAGCGTGGCGTTCCCGTCGACCTCTCGCGCGAGAGTGTCCCGGAAGGGCACGAGGGCGTCGACCATCGTCTTGTCGCCCACCTCGGCCTTGCCGAACGACATGATGCCGTCGACGGCTGCCGCGACTCCGGTCGAGACCGTGGCGGCGGAGGGCGAGCCCTCGTCTCCGAGGGCCTCACCGACCGCGGAGAGCGCAACGCCCCAGAGAGCGCCGGACGTGCCACCGGCCTTGTTCGCCCACGCACTCGCGGCCAGCTCCAGCAGTGTTTTTGCGCCGGCACCCAGCGCGAGCGCCTCCGATGCTGCGGCAGACGCGGCTCGCGCGCCCCTCTGCATCCCGATGCCGTGATCGCCGTCTCCGGCCACCGCGTCGATTCGTCCGAGTTCGTCGGCATTGTCGTCGACGACCCGCTCGATCGCCTCGATCGCTCGGGCGACGAAGCCGGCAGCGCGCTTCGACGCGTCATCGGCCTCGGGAATGACGACCGCCTCGGCGGCCTTCACCTCACTCGGGTCGAGCTGCTGCACCGCACCGACGGAGCCCTTGCGGTACGCCGGCGTATCGGCCGGAGCACGCCAGAATCGTTCGAGTTCGTCATCGAGCCAGAACAGCGTGAGCGACGCCCCGGCCATATCGAAGCTCGTGACCAGTTCACCGACCTCGGGGTCGACGACCTCGAGACCGGCCCTGTCGAGCAGCACGGCGACGTGACGGTAGACGACGAACAGCTCCTCGTACTTCACCGAACCGAGACCGTTGAGGATCACGCCGACCCGGTGGCCCTCGGGCGAGTGAATGCCGTCGGGCAACTCGGCGAGCAGCGCGTCGACGAACAGGGTGGCCAGCTCATTGGCTGTGGGCACGTCGGTCTCGTCGATGCCCGGCTCGCCGTGGATTCCCATGCCCACGGCCATGCGCCCCTCGGGAACGGAGAAGAGGGGCGCATCGGCGCCGGGAAGGGTGCAACCCGAGAACGCGACACCGACGGAACGCGTGCGTTCGTTCGCCAATGCGGCGACACGCACGACCTCGTCGAGCGAGTAGCCCTCTTCGGCTGCCGCGGCCGCCGCCTTGAAGACGGTCACGTCGCCCGCGATGCCGCGTCGCTTGTGCTTCTCCGAGACAGGAGCAGAGGAGATGTCGTCGGTCACGACGACGGTGCGCGTCGGGATGCCCGCGGCATTCAACTTCTGCTCGGCCTGAGTGAAGTGCAGCACGTCTCCGGCGTAGTTGCCGTAGCTGAGCAGCACTCCTCCCCCATGATTCGCGGCGGTGGCCACCGACTCGACCTGCTGGGCAGAGGGAGACGCGAACAGGTTGCCCATGGCCGCGCCGTGGGCAAGTCCCTGTCCCACGATTCCGCCGAAGGCCGGGTAGTGGCCCGAGCCGCCTCCGATGACGAGCGCGACCGTGCCGTCCGGGGTGCGAGTGCTCCGAACCACTCCACCAGCGACTCGGCGGACCTTGTCGGCGTTGGCGGCGACGAAACCGTCGATCATCTCATCGGCGAATTCAGTCGGATCGTTGAAGAGGCGGGTCATCTGAGAGCTCCTTTAGATTCTGGACATCGGTGCGGTCAATGGACGATCGCCGGCGCCTTCGCGTCGGGGTTGAAGGAGCCGTCCTTCTTTCCCCGGCGCGAGAGCACGACCATCAGAACGGCGGACAGCAACAGAAAGAAGCCCACGATGGCCATCGGAACGAAGTACTGCGGTTCTCCTGAGGAGTCCTTCGTCATGTCCGCGACGGCACCCGTGATGTACGGGGCGCCGAATCCGGCGAGGTTTCCGACGGTGTTGATCAGGGCGACACCCGCAGCCGCCGCGACTCCGGTGAGGAACTGGGTGGGAAGCGTCCAGAAGTTAGGGAGCACGGCGAAGATGGCCATAGCCGTGATCGCGATGACGGCGATCGTGGCCACCGGCGATCCGGCGAAGAGCGCCAGAGGAATCGTGAGGGCACCGATCACGGCGGGGCCGGCGATGTGCCACGTCTTCAGGCCGCGCTTCGAGACGTCCTTGGTCCAGAGCCACAGGGCGATGGCCGCCGGGATGTAGGGAACGGCCGTGATGAGGCCCTTCTCGAAGACGTTGTACTCGGTGCCGTAGAGCTCCTGGAAGCCGTTGATGATCGTCGGCAGGAAGAAGGCGAGCGTGTAGAGGCCGTAGATGAACCCGAAGTAGATGAAGGCGAGCACCCAGACGCGACCGCTGGTGAAGGCCTGCATGAAGCCGCCGCGCTGCTTGCCACCGGTGACGGCGCTCAGCGACTCTGTCTTGGTCTTCTCAGCAGCGAGTTCCTCGGTGAGCCAGACCTGCTCTTCTTTGGTGAGCCACTTGGCGTCACTGGGCTTGTCTTTCAGGTAGAACCAGGCCACGACGCCGATGACGATGGCCGGCAGGCCGACGCCGAGGAACATCACGCGCCATCCCTCGAGGCCGAACAGACCGTCCGCACCGATGAGGAGACCGGCGAGAGGGGCGCCGATTACGGTGGTCAGGGGCTGAGCCAAGTAGAAGAGTGCCAGGATCTTGCCGCGGTGCCGTGCAGGAACCCACAGGCTGAGGAACAGGATGGCTCCGGGGAAGAATCCGGCCTCGGCCACACCCAGGATGAAGCGCAGGATGGCCAGCTGCTCGAAGTTTCCCACCCAGGTGAAGAGAACCGCGACGATTCCCCAGGTGACCATGATGCGCGAGAGCCAGCGGCGAGCGCCGAAGCGGGCGAGAGCCAGGTTCGACGGCACCTCGAGCAGGATGTATCCGATGAAGAAGACTCCGGAGGCGAAGCCGACCTGCGTCACGGTCAGAGCGAGGTCGTCGTTCATGCCGTTCGGCGCGGCGAAGCCGATTGCCGATCTGTCGAGGTAGTTGATGAAGAACATGAATGCGACGAAGGGAACGAGTCGCCAGGCGACCTTCTTGATCGTCGATTTCTCGATTGCGGAGACGGTGGTCTCGGCGCGGGCCGTGGTCATTGATAACTCCTTTGTCATGTCAATCTCGGCCTCACTGCCGTCCCAACGAATCCGTGAGCGCTGACAACCGGTTGACCAATTCGACAACCATAGCGCGCTCGCGAACAGCCGCGCAAGACAATGAGGGAGAGGAAGATATCTGGGAGTTCGCCATACAAGCCCGGGACGATTGCACTCAGTGCGTCGTTGCACGTAGTGTAACGACCGTGAGTAGCGAGCCGATTGCGTTGGACCGACGTGCCGAATTGAAGGCGCGGCACCGTGAGGCGATTCTCGACGCCGCCGACTCCCTCATCCTCGACAGGGGCAAGGCGCGGTTCAGCGTCGATGAGCTCGCCGAGCGCGCAGACATCGCCCGTCGCACCGTCTTCAACCACTTCTCGTCGCTCGACGACGTGATCATGACGAGCTGTACCCGCACACTCAATCGTGCCGTCGATGAGTTCCTCACCGTCGCGAGCGTGACTCCCTCGAGCCATGGAAGCCGCGTGCACCTGTTCGATGAGGTCACCACGGCGATGAAGGCCATGGACCTGCCTGGCCTGGTCTCCTACTTCTTCGGGCTCCTCGATGGAGACGACACACGCACCCAGAATGCGGACGGCGTCTTCCTTCGATCGACCGAGGACCTCACCGTGGAACTCGCCCGGCGCAGCGGAGTCGACGAATTCGAAGTCTCGATCCTGGTGAGCACGCTGATGAACGGCATCGCCGTGGTGGCGCGACACTGGATGATCCAGTCCGGCGGCACACTCGATCTCGCATCGCGCAGCCTCTGGGACAGCGTCCTCGACCGCTTCATCGCAATCGTCCGCGACGGATACTCCGCCCCCAGCTGAGTTCCGCACACCCCCTCCCCCTCTCTCTTCCCAACGATGCGACGTGAGATTCCCTCCCCGTCACCGCTCATTTCAGAAAGAAGCTGAGGAACATGGCATCCCTTCTCTACCGACTCGGTCGGTTCTCTGCCCGACGAGCGTGGCTCGTCATCGTTGCGTGGGTGGTGATTCTCGGTCTGGCGGGCGCCGCCTTTGCGGTGTTCGGCGGCACGCTCACCTCGGCCGTGAGCATTCCGGGTACGGCAACGCAGAAGGTGAGCGACGAGCTCTCGGAGAAGTTCCCCTCCGCCAGCGGAGGACGCGGCACCGTGGTCTTCACGACCACCGATGACTCGGCCTTCACCGACGAGCAGAAGACAGCCATCGGAGACCTGCTCACCAAGGCGAAGTCACTCGACGATGTGAAGTCGACGACCAATCCGTTCGACACCCAGGCGCAGATCGACGGGCAGGCCCAGAAGGTCACCGACGGCCGCCAGCAGATCGCCGACGGCAAAGCGAAGCTCGACGCCGGCCAGGCTCAGCTCGACGCGGCCAAGAGCCAGGCGGCGACGGGTCAGCAGCAGCTCGATCAGGCGAGAGCGCAGGCCGAGGCAGCAGGACAGCTGGCGGCCGCGCAGCCGCAGCTCGACGCACAGCAGGCTCAGCTCGACGCCGGCAACGCCGAACTGACCTCGCAGCAGGCCGCCATCGACTCGGGGCGGACCGAGCTCGAGACTCAGAGCGCGACCCTCGAGGAGGGTTCGAAGCTACTGGACCTCGCCTCCAACATCCGCCAGGTCTCCTCCGACGACACGACCGCCGTCGGCACCGTGCAGTTCGACAAGTCGCTCAACCTCGTTCCGGCCGAGGCCAAGGAGGCCGTGGTCGAGACGATGAACGACGCCAAGATCGACGGCGTCTCCGTCGAGGTGTCGAATGACATCGCCGCGACCATCCCCGAAGTTCTTGGCCCGGGCGAGATCGGTGGCGTGATCTTCGCGGCCATCGTGCTGTTCGTCATGCTCGGCACCCTGATCGGCGCAAGCCTGCCGCTGATCAACGCGATCATCGGCGTGGGCGTGGGCGTCCTCGCATCCCTCGCCCTGTCGGGCACCGTCACCATGCTCTCGGTCACCCCCGTGCTCGGCGTGATGCTCGGTCTCGCCGTCGGCATCGACTACTCCCTGTTCATCCTCAACCGACACCGAACGCAATTACGCTCGGGCCTCGAATTGCAGGAGTCCATCGGGCTGGCCAACGGAACCTCCGGCAACGCTGTGGTCTTTGCTGGCTCGACCGTGCTGATCGCTCTGTTGGCGCTCAACCTCACTGGCATCCCGTTCCTCGGGCTCATGGGAACGGTGGGAGCGGTCTGCGTCTTCGTGGCCATCCTCATCGCGATCACGTTGACACCGGCCGTGCTGCGACTGGCCGGCATGCGCATCCTCACCAAGAAGGCCCGCGCCAAGGTCGGCCACACCGATCACCAGGCCCGGGTTCCGAACAAGCCGATGAACACCCTGCGCGCCGCGGTCACCGTCGTGGCCGGAATCGCCGTGCTGCTCATCGTGGCCCTGCCCGCGCTCTCGATGCGACTGGGACTGCCGGCCGGATCCTCCGAGCCGGTCGACTCCAGCGCCTACAAGGCGTACAAGCTGGTCGACGACAAGTTCGGCGCCGGAGTCAACGGACCGCTGATCGTCGTCGCCGACCTCGACAAGGCCATCACCGACGACCAGCTCGTGAGCGAGCAGGTGCGTATCGGCACCCTGTTGAAGGCCGAGAACGACGTCGTCGCGGTCGCGCCGATCGGCGCCAGCGACGACGACCTGCTGCTGGCATTCCAGGTGGTACCCAAGGAGGGGCCCACCAGCGAGTCCACCGAGCAGCTGGTGCGCGACCTCCGCGGCCTCGACATCGATGGCGTCGCTGAGCTGGGCGTCGCCGGCAACGCCTCGGGCAACATCGATGTGAGCGAGAAGCTCGCCGCTGCACTGCCGCTCTATCTGACCGTCGTGGTGGGCCTCTCGCTGATCATCCTGATCCTCGTGTTCAGGTCGATCCTCGTGCCGATCACGGCGACAGCCGGCTTCGTGCTGTCTCTGTTCGCGGCATTCGGCGGTATCACCGCGGTGTTCCAGTGGGGTTGGCTGGCTCCGGTATTCGGCGTGCATGACCCGGGTCCCATCCTGAGCTTCCTTCCGATCCTCGTCGTCGGTGTGCTGTTCGGCCTGGCGATGGACTACCAGCTGTTCCTGGTGAGCGGCATGCGCGAGTCGTATGCGCACGGCTCGCCCGCCAGGCTGGCGGTGCAGCGCGGCGTTCACGCCGGGCGCACGGTGGTCATCGCCGCCGCGCTGATCATGACCAGCGTGTTCGGCGGGTTCGTCTTCTCGAACTCCGTCATGATCCAGTCGATCGGTCTCGGCCTCGGTCTCGGCGTGCTGCTCGATGCATTCGTCGTTCGACTGCTGATCATCCCGGCGGTCATGCACCTGCTGGGCAAGTCGGCCTGGTGGCTGCCGAAATGGCTCGACCGCATCCTGCCGGATGTCGACGTCGAGGGCGCATCACTGCACCGCAAGCACACGAGCGAAGCTCACGAGGCCTCCGGGCCGAAACACGCTGAGGCGCCGACCGCGTAGCGCACACGAACGAGCCCCGCCGCTCGCCCGCACGGGCGGCGGCGGGGCTTTCTCGTGGTCGACGTCGATCCACTACAGAACCCGGCCCCGACACATTGCTAATCTGAGCCTGTGCCCGCATTTCCCGATCGACCCGCAACCGACGAGATCAGCGCCTCGTTGAGTTCCGTCGCCAGCGGCACCGCCGTCTCCGCGGTAGCGAAGCGCCTGCTCGACCTCTTTATGGGCGGCGACATCGCCCCGGGCACGCGCCTCCCGCCCGAACGGCAGCTGGCCACGGCCCTGGGAATCGGTCGGTCGGCCGTGCGCGAGGCGCTCGCGGCACTCGAGATCCTGGGAATCGTCGATGTCCGGCCCGGCAGCGGAACGTATCTTCGCGGCTCCGCGTCGGAGCTCCTACCCGAGACCCTCAGCTGGGGACTCATGCTCGGCGAGCCGCGAACGCGAGAATTGATCGAGGTGCGCGGAGCGCTCGAGGTCTTCGCGACCGAGCTCGCGGCGGTGCGTATGCCCGATGAGGCATTGAAGAGACTCGGACAGCACCTCGCGGCGATGAAGGAGGCGGGCGACAACCACACCCGCTTCATCGAGGCCGACCTCAAGTTCCACCTCGAGATCGCGCGAGGAGTCGACAACTCCGTGCTCGTCACGCTGCTGCAGAGCATCCGTTCGCTTCTGCGCATCTGGGTCGAGCGTGGCCTGCACGACTCCGGCGATGCCGACCAGGCCTACGACGAGCACGCGGCAGTGCACGCAGCCCTGCTCTCGCGCGACCCGGCGGCCGCGGCAGCAGCCATGCGCTCGCACATGGTGACGGCGACCGAGCGACTGCTCAGAACTCTTCCGGCTGCCTGATGGCCAGAACGACCTGGCGATCGATCCTCAAAGTGTTCCCGACCATCATTCTGGTGGTCGACATCCTCATCCGCATCGGGGCCGTCGTGACGGTTCCCCGCAATCGGCGCCCGAGCTCGGCCATGGCATGGCTGCTCGCGATCTTCATCTCCCCCATCCCGGGCAGCCTCCTCTATGTGCTGCTCGGCAGTTCTCGTCTGCCGAAAGACCGACGCGACAAACAGCGCGAGGTGAACGCGTTCATCCTCGACGCCGCCGGTCCCTTCGACAGCGCCCAGACCACGATCACCGAACCCGCGTGGTTCGGCTCGGTCGTGCATCTCAATCGCACCCTCGGCGCGATGCCCCTCATCGCCGGCAACACGGCGACCCTGCTGCCCGACTACGAGGCGTCGATTGGGGCGATGACCGACGCCGTCGCATCCGCAACCCAGTACGTGCACGTCGAGTTTTACATTCTGGGGCGCGACGACACGACCAGCGCATTTTTCGACGCCCTGAAAGCGGCCCACGACCGCGGAGTCACCGTTCGCGTGCTCTACGACCACTGGGCGACTATGCGCAATCCGCGGGGACGCTCGACACGCGCGTGGCTCCGCGAGAGCGGGATCCCCTTCGAGGAGATGCTCCCGTTCCGCCCGTGGCAGGGAAACTGGCGTCGCCCGGATCTGCGCAACCACCGCAAGATCGTGGTCGTCGACGGCCACATCGCGTTCACGGGGTCACAGAACATGATCGACGCCAGCTACAACAAGCGCGGAAACATCCGCCGCGGTCTCAGGTGGAAAGACCTGATGGTGCGGCTCGAGGGCCCGGCGGCCCTGGGCCTCGACGCACTGTTCGTCACCGACTGGTACAGCGAGACGGGCGATATCGTCGAGGCCGACGACTCGCGTGCCATGCCCGTCGCGTCACCCGACAGCATCGAGTGCCAGGTGGTTCCGAGCGGGCCGGGATTCGACGGAGAGAACAACCTGCGTCTCTTCAACGCCCTGGTCTATGGAGCGCAGGAGCGCCTGATCATCGCGAGCCCGTACTTCGTGCCCGACGATTCGATGCTCTACGCCATCACCACCGCCGCCGAGCGCGGCGTCGATGTGCAGCTCTTCGCCTGCGCCGTGGCAGACCAGTACGTGGTGTACCACGCTCAGCGCTCGTACTACGAGACGCTGCTGCGTTCCGGCGTTCGCATCTTCCTCTACCAGGAACCGACGGTTCTGCACTCGAAGCACTTCACGGTCGACGACGACGTGGCCGTGGTCGGATCGAGCAACATGGACATGCGCTCGTTCAGCCTCAACTTCGAGGTCTCGCTCATGGTGCGCAGCTCCTCGTTCGTCGAGCAGCTGCGCGACATCGAAGACGGCTACCGCGAGAAGTCACGAGAGATCACGCTCGAGCAGTGGATCGCCCGCCCCGCCGTTGCCCAGGCTCTCGACACGGTCGCCCGCCTCACGGCGTCGGTGCAGTAGAGCACCGACTCAGTTCAGCGGGCCGAGTCGCGACTCGGCCGCGTCGCGTACGGCACCACGGCGAACGAGGGATGCGACGGCCTCGATCTCGGGCGACAGAAAGCGATCGGGCCCCGGCCCCTCGACCTCGCGGCGCACGAGCTCGACCACGGCGGCGGAGCCCGCACCGGGCTCGAGCGGAGCACGCAGATCGAGCGCTCGCGACGCCGTCATGACCTCGATGGCGACCACGCGGCTCAGCCCGTCGATCGCCGTCCGGAGCTTGCGAGCGCCAGCCCAGCCCATCGAGACGTGGTCCTCCTGCATGGCGGACGAGGGGATGGAGTCGACCGAGGAGGGAACCGCGAGGCGCTTGAGCTCGGAGACGATGCCGGCCGCCGTGTACTGGGCGATCATGAGCCCGCTATCGACTCCCGCATCGTGGGCGAGGAACGCAGGAAGGCCGTGGCTTCGAGCCGGATCGAGCATGCGGTCGGTGCGGCGCTCCGACATACTCGCGACATCCGCGACGACGATGGCGAGAAAGTCGAGCACGTAGGCCACGGGGGCTCCGTGGAAGTTGCCGTTCGATTCGACCCGTCCGTCGACGGTGACGACAGGATTGTCGACGGCCGACGCCAGCTCTCGCCCGGCCACGAGAGCGGCGTGGTCGACCGTGTCGCGAGCGGCACCGTGCACCTGGGGCGAACAGCGCAACGAGTAGGCGTCCTGCACGGTCGTGTGCGTCGAGGGCCGATGGCTCTCGACGATCGGTGATCCCGCGAGCATCGCACGCAGATTCGACGCCGACAGGGCCTGCCCGTGCTGGGGTCGCAGGGCCTGCAGATCGGCGGCGAACACGGCGTCCGTGCCCAGCAGCGCTTCGACGCTCATCGCCGCCGCGATGTCGACGCTGGTGAGCAACATGCGCAGGTCGTCGATCGCGAGGCTCAGTTGGCCGAGCATTCCGTCGGTGCCGTTGATCAGCGCCAAGCCTTCCTTCTCGGCGAGGACGACGGGGTCGATTCCTGCAGCCGCCAGCGCAGCGGCCGCCGACATCGGCTCGCCGTCGGCGTTGCGCACCTCGCCCTCGCCCATCAACGCGAGCGCACAGTGCGCGAGAGGAGCCAGGTCGCCCGAGCAGCCGAGCGATCCGTACTCCCGCACGATGGGGGTGATTCCGGCATTGAGCAGCGCGACGTAGCTGTCGACGGTCGAGAGTCGGATTCCCGTTCGCCCCGTGAGAAGCGTCGAGATGCGCAGCAGCATCAGAGCACGAATCACCTCGCGCTCGACCTCGGGGCCCGACCCCGCCGCGTGCGATCGCACGAGGCTGCGTTGCAACTGCGCGCGCTGCTCGCCGGCGATGAACGTCGATGCGAGGGCGCCGAAGCCCGTCGAGATCCCGTAGTGCGGAGCGACGTCGACGGCCAGGGCATCGATGATGACACGACTCGCATCCACGGCGGACCGGGCCTCATCGTCGATCTTGATCTGGGCGCCGCGCCGCGCAACGGCGACGACATCGCCGATACCGATGGCCCCCGTGCCGACGGGCACGACGGTGGGAATCTGCTGTTCGGTGAGGAGGTGCGTGGTCATAGGCCCAGTCGACCGCACGCGACCCGTCGTTCGAGGAACGAATCGAGCAAAACCGTCTCGTATGCGAGACAGTTGAGCATGACAGTCGAGACCGGAGTTCCCGCAGCCAGCGCGACGCTGCGCATCCTCAGCTACCTGGCCGCGCAGAGCCGACCCGTACCGGCCGCCACCCTGGCGTCGCACCTCTCGCTCCCCCGCTCGTCGGTGTACAAGCTGCTGGCCGTGCTGGTGGATGCCGGATTCGTTCTGCACGTCGCCGAGACACGGCGTTACGGTCTGGGAATCGCGGCGTTCGAGCTGGGTTCGGGCTTCGCAAGACAGGAGCCGTTGGCCAGATTGGGCCATCCGGTGCTGGCGCTTCTCGTCGACCGCATCGCAGAGAGCGCGCACCTCGCCGTGACGCACGGGCGCGACGTGCTCTACCTGATCGAAGAGCGCGCTCCGCGACGGCCGGCGCTCGTCAGCGATGTGGGCGTGCGGCTGCCCGCTCATCTCACGGCGAGCGGGATCGCCATGCTCGCGTCGATGCCGGCGGCCCAGGTGAGGGCGCTCTTTCCCGACGAGAGGGCATTCGCGCGCCGGGGCGAGGTGGCGGGGCCGCGCAGCTACTCGCAGTTGCGGCGGGTGCTGACCGAGACCCGCACCCGGGGCTACGCGATCGAAGACGAGACGATTACGCCGGGCATCGCGTCGATCGCGGTCTCGGTCGTCGATCACGCGGGGTGGCCCGCTGCGGCGATCGCGGTCACGTTCGACCGTGCCTCGCGCGACGCCGCGAGCTGGGACGAACTCGCCGACGAGACGAGGCGGCACGCCCGCGAGCTGTCTCGGCGAATAGGCGGCCACTCGGCACCGAGGTGAACCGCACTCACGACGTGGCGGTGCGGACCAGCCGGTCGAACGTATCGCGCAGGAGATCGGCGAGCGGCTTGGTGTTCTGTGCGCTCAGCCAGCGGCCGATCGAGACGCTGAAGACCGTGGACGTGAGATGCGCCGCCAAGAGCGCATCGACCTCCTCGCTTCCGCGCTGCGCGAATCCGACGCGCAGGGCCTCGACCAGGGCGGCCTGGGTGTTCAGCTGCCTCTCCCGCAGACCCTCGTCGGACTGGATGATCTGATGACGTGCCAGGTAATAGCTCTTCTCGCGCGAGAACTGGGCCGACGCCACAGCGTCGAACGCGCTCGCGACGATCTGCAGCGAGCTGATCCCGGCAGGCGCTTCGGCGACAATGCGTGCCGCCTGCTCGGGTACCGCGTGCTCGTCGGCGAAGAGCGCATCGCGCTTGTCTGCGAAGTGACGAAAGAAGGTGCGGGTCGATAAGCCTGCGCGCTCGGCGATCTGGGGAACCGTCGTCAGAGCGAAACCCTGTTCGACGAAGAGGTCGAACGCGGCGCGCTCGAGCCGCTCACGCGCATCCGGTTGCCATCGAGCCATAAGACCAGTGTAGTGATGACATGCCGTGCCATCATGTGTATTCTGATGTCACTGCATGTCATCACTCATCGAAAACGCGAGGTCGTCTCTATGTCCGCCACCAACTCAGTGTCTGTCACCAACTCAGCCGCCTGGCTCACCGCGCCGTACTCCGACCTCACCGTCGGCGACGCGCCCTACACCTCGGCTGCCGCCGGAGAGCTCGTGATTCGCAATCGCGCCGTGGCGGTCAACCCGCTCGACGAGGTCAAGCAGTCGACGGGCAACCTCATGTACTCGTGGCTCCCCCACCCCTCGATCCTGGGTGAAGACGTGGCAGGCGAGGTCGTCGAGGTCGGCGCAGGCGTCACCGGATTCGCGGTGGGTGATCGAGTGATCGCCTACGCCGTGGGCATGGAGAAGAATCGCAACCACTCCGCAGAGGGCGGCTTCCAGCTGTTCTCGGTCGTACGCGCCGACCTGGCCTCGCCCATCCCCGACGACCTGGCCTTCGAGAGTGCTGTGGTGCTGCCGCTCGCGGTCTCGACAGCCGCCTCCGCCCTCTTCCAGTCCGACCAGCTGGGCCTCCGGCATCCGACGGCGAAGACCACCACCGAAGAACCGCGCGAGTGGGTCGTCGTGTGGGGCGGTTCGACGAGCGTCGGCAGCAACGCGATCCAACTCGCCGTCGCCGCCGGCTACTCGGTGCTCGCCACGGCGTCGCCGCAGAACCACGACCGGATGCGTGCGCTCGGCGCCCAGCACGTCGTCGACTACCGCAGCCCGTCGGCCGTGCGCGAGGTCGTCGCGCTGCTTCGCGACGAGCAGCTCGCCGGGGTGTTCGCCGTGGGAACCGGGTCTGCCGAACCGGCGGTGGCCATCGCCTCAGCGCTGGGGTGCAGGCGCGTCAGTCTCGCGAGTCCGTCCGTCTCGATGAGCACTCTCCCCCGTCGACCTCGAGCCTGGCTGTCGCTCGCGCGTTTCGGAGTGACGATCGCGTCTCGCATGGGAGCCCTGCAGCTACGCTGCCTGCGCCGCGGCATCCGCGCCAGGTTCGTCTGGGGCAGCTCGTTGATGACGAACGAGGTGGGGCCAATGCTGTGGCAGGAGTTCCTTCCGAACGCGCTCGCCGAAGGCCGCTACGCGACCGTCCCTCGAGCCGAGATCGTCGGATCGGGGCTCACCAGCATCCAGCCCGCGCTCGACGCACTCCGGCGCGGAGCGTCGGCCACGAAGTTCGTCGTCACGCTCTGACCCCGCCGTGTCAACCGCTCGTCGGGCCTTTCGCTTCTCGTTAGCGTGGAGCGATGGGTGCGACACAGCTTCTTCTTGTCAGGCACGGCGAGAGCATCGGCAACGCGGCCGCAAGCCGGGCTGAGCGAGACGGCGCCGAGACCATCGACATCGCCATGCGGGATGCCGACGTGCCTCTCACCGAGACCGGCGAGCGCCAGGCGACGGCGGTCGGGGCGTGGCTGCGTTCCCTCGAGCCCGACGACCGACCGACCCGCGCCTGGACCTCTCCCTATGTCAGGGCGGCCAGCACGGGCGCACGGGCCATCGCCGAATCGGGAATCGATCTTCTGCTGCGCAGCGACGAGCGCCTGCGCGATCGCGAACTCGGCATCACCGATCTGCTCACCACCCGAGGCTTCGAGGCCAGGCTTCCTTTCGAGGCCGAGCGACGGCGCTGGCTCGGCAAGTTCTACTACCGTCCGCCGGGTGGCGAGTCCTGGGCGGACATGACACTGCGAGCGCGGTCGGTGCTCTCCGACATCGACCTGGTCGATGATGGCGAACGAGTGCTGATCGTCTGCCACGACGCGATGATCCTCATTCTTCGCTACATCTGCGAGGGCATGACCGAGGCCCAGCTGCTCGAGACATCGCAGCGCTCCTCCGTGGCGAATGCCTCGATCACCCGCCTGTCGCGCCCGAGCGGCGCGGGCTTCTGGACGGCGGACAGCGTCAACGATGTAGCGCACCTCTCCGACGACGGAGCCCCCGTGACCACGCACTCTGGAGGAATGGATGACCGACCAGCCCACTGACACGAAGACCCCATCGATCACCCCGGAGTCTCTTCAGACCTGGCCGTTGCCGTCGGGCGGCGAGTCGAAGCGTGACCGAGGAAGCATCCTCATCGTCGGCGGGTCGCCCAAGTCGCCCGGCGCGGTGCTGCTCGCCGGTCGCGCGGCCCTGCGCTCGGGCGGAGGACGGCTCACCCTCGCCCTCGCCGAGTCGCGTGCGCCGTCAGCATCCGTCGCCCTGCCCGAAGCCGGCGTCGTGGGCCTGCCCGAGAGCTCCTCCGGCCAGGTGGGTGAGGGCGTGGTCTTCGCTCTGCGTTCGGAACTCGAGTCGGCTGATGCTGTACTGATCGGGCCTGGCCTGCACAGCGCAGAGGAGGCGCGCACCGTGCTCGAGTCCCTCCTGCCCCATGTGACGGACTCGACCACTCTCGTGCTGGATGCGTTCGCGCTCGGAGTTCTCCCGGGCCTCATCGACCGCATCGAGCCGTTCGCCGGTCGACTCGTGCTCACGCCGAACAAGACCGAGGCCTCGATCCTCCTCGGCAGATCGCCGACGACAAGCCGCGCGAGGGCGACGTCGAGGAGGTCGCGTCGCGCTACGGGGCGGCGGTGTCGTGCTTCGACCGCATCGCGGATGCCGACGGCTCGTCGTGGCTCGTCACCGAGGGCGGGCCCGGCCTGGGCGTGTCCGGCAGCGGAGACGTGCTCGCGGGCTCGATCACAGGCCTGCTCGCCCGAGGGCTGAGTCCCGTCGGCGCCGCGTGCTGGGGAACGTGGGCGCACTCGCACGCCGGCGATCGACTCGCCGAGCGCGTATTCGAGACCGGATTCCTCGCATCCGAGATCGCCGACGAGCTCACCGCGAGTTTCGCCGACGCGCAGCGGGCGTCGGATCAGGAGTAGGTGTCGAGGGCGGCCAGGAGTCGTGTGACCGAACCCCCCAGGTTCCAGTCGTTCGACAGGCGCTCGAGCTCGGCTCGTTTCTTCCCCGTCACGGCCGACAAGCGGGCACCGGCCTTCGCCGGCGTCGGCAGATCGAGATCGCGAACGACCCTCACGACCCTCGGCGCGACGTCGAGGTAGTCGCTCGCCGCGGTCAATTTCGACCGCACCGACGCACTCAACGCGCTCTCGGCATCCGTCGCGGCGTCGCGCACCGACTCGAGCGAGCCGTATTCGCCGAGCAGAGTCGCGGCGGTCTTCTCACCGACGCCGGCCACTCCGGGCAGCCCGTCGGAGGCATCGCCCCGCAGCGTCGCGTAGTCGACGTACTGGCCGGGCAGCACCCGATACTTGCCCACGATGACCTCATCGGTCACGAGCTCGAGGTTCTTCATTCCCCGCGCGGTGTAGATCACACGCACCTCATGAGCGTCGTCGACCAGCTGGAACAGGTCACGGTCGCCTGTGACGACGTCGACAGCAGAGCGCGCTCCGCTGGCGTAGGTGCCGATCACGTCGTCGGCCTCGTGATCCGCCGCGCCGACGATGGCGACTCCGGCGAGCTCGAGTACCTCACGAATGAGCGGGATCTGAGCCGTCAGGCCATCCGGCACCTCTTCGACGTCGGGGCCGTTCGCGACGCTCTCGGCAACCCGCTGAGCCTTGTAGCTCGGAAGCAGATCGACTCGCCACCCGGGACGCCAGTTGTCGTCCCAGCACGCGATGAGATGGGTCGCCTCGAACTCCACCGTGAGCCGGGCGATCATGTCGAGCAATCCGCGGATCGCGTTGACCGGCGTCCCGTCGCTTCTCGTGATCTTGTCGGGCACACCGTAGAACGCGCGGAAGTACAGCGAGGCGGTGTCGAGCAAAAGCAACTTCTCCGGGCGTGTCATCGACATCACTCTTTCCTAAGGGTCTCTCTGCTCGACTGCGACGAACGAGTCAGCCAACTGAATGATTCGCTATCGGGCGGAATCACGAGCGCATCGACGTAATCGAGTAACGCAAGGGCGGCCCGCTCAGCCGTCGCAACCGATCGTTCCTCGAGTCGCTTAATCTCGTCGTACAGCATGTCTGTCGTCGGGTCAGGCTTCCACTTGTAGTGGATGAACGCGTTTCGCTCCGCCGCCGTAGCACGAATGTCTGCTGCGAGACTCTCGGGGAACTGCTCGTCGAACATCAAGAGCCAAATGACACCCGTCTTGTCATGAAGGGATTTTTTCATCACCTCCATAGTCTCAGCTTCACTCAGACCGATCTGGAATGCCCGGTCCCTGATCGCCCGGTTGAGCAGGTGCTCGAGGTATAGGCCGTAGAAAACAAAGTCATACTCCAGCTTCCCTTCATCGACGTACTTACGCGCGTCCTGAAGAATCGTGTCAGTGTGGTCAACCACCATGGAGAAGGAAAACTCGCCGGTTTCCCTCAGCTCGATTAATCGTCGCCAAGCCGCCTTGCTTAACTCTTCCCGGGAGACCCCCACTTCCACCTCGCCACTGAGAATCATCTCGCGAGCAATGCCACGAATAACAGCATCCACGATTTCCTTTTGAGCCTGCCGAGCCTCCGGCGTATCGAAAAGACCGTTGGTCGATTTCTCAATGCCGTGATCGCTCACGAGATCTTCCCGAGAGACTTCGAAAAGTACAGCGAGGCGGTGTCGAGCAGCATCAGTCGGTCGGCCATGCTCGATCTTGGCACGCACGACTCTCGATCGGCGACTCTTGATCGATGACTACGTGGCGGTCTCGTCTGCTCGCCCGGACACCCGGACGACGACGAAGAACGACCCCGCTCCCAGGATGGCTCCCCCGAGCATCGCCATGAAGGCCAGCCCCGCACGGTCGACGTCGCCGCCTGCCGGGATGATCCCGTTCACGAGAACGACCGCGATCGCAAGCGGCGTGGCGATCGACACGAGTGCACTGATGGGCACCGAGAGACGGCCATGGCGAGCACCGACCACGAGCGCGACGATGCTGGCGATCATGGTCAGCGCGGCACACACCAGCTGAACGATCACGAAGACGTCGGTGGCGACCTCCAACGACGATGCGGTTCCGCGACCCGTCAGCTCGATCAGAAAAAGATCGGGGAGGAGAGGCGCTAAGACCAGAGCGAAGATCACCGCCGCGACCACGCCGAGCGCGGCCCAGCCGACTCCCAGTAGGGCGAGAGCACGAACGTCGAGCCGCTCGAGCGACACCCTTCCTCGGGTTCTGCCACCGCGCCCACCCTCGCATCGGTCAGCATCGCTCATGCTCTGAACCTAGCGGACGGTCGCGCCCCGAAAGTTCAGTCCCACTCCTCAGGGCCGATGCCGCCGTCTCGACCCGACAGCACATTGGCGTCGATGTCGAAGGCCTGGCCTGCTGACGTGACCTGTCGCGCCTGGATCTGGTTGAACGCCCAGTTGCCGGGCAGGGGCTCGGTCTCATTGCCGCCCCACCCCGACGACATGCCCGCCACGAACGAGAAATGGGCGAGACTGGCGCCGCTGATCCGAGAGCACACCAACCGCGATCCGTAGACGCCGGCCTTGTACGTGTCGCCGGTGTCGCTCAGCCCCTGCGCCACGCCCTCGAAATACGGGGTGATCGACGTGGTGATGTCGTCGGGCGTCACATCGAGATCGACGGCGAAGTAGATGGTGGTCTGCTTGGGCACACCGAGCGCGCGGGCGGCGTCCACCGCCGAGCGGGCGTCGAGGGCTCCCTGGGCTCGGTTGAACCACGACAGCTCGTCGCCGCCCTCCTCGAAGATGGGCCAGACCCGCAGCTGTGCGCCGGCGATCGCCGACACCTCGTCTCTCGTGATCCTCTTGTCGAGCGCGCCGCTGACCGAGGAATTCGTCAGGTAGCGCCCGATCGTCGTGTAGCCCGCCGCCGCGAGCGCCTGAGCCCCGCCGGCGTCGAGCCTGTGCGCCAGATCGGCACCCGAGACTGCCCGGTCCGCGTCGCCGTAGCTCACGAGCAGAGCGGCCCAGGTGGGGAATCGGCAGACCCCCGTCTGATCTTCGGGCGCCAGTGCCTGGAACTGCTGGAAGGATGTGAGGACGTCGGCATCGCCCGCGGAGAAGGTGTCGTCGAACGGCACTAGAGAGCCACCGAGAATCAGCAGGCCTTTCGCCAGGCGCACCCACGATCCCTGTACTCCGATCGCCACGGTGCTCGCGTCGGTCGCCTTCAACGCTCGGGCGGTGGCCGGTCCGTAGATGCCATCCGCGGCAGCCGGGTCTTGACCGGTACCCAGCTGCACCGCGCGAACGATCGACATCAGTGTGCTCGAATCGTAGACCCCGCCCACCGAGCAGTAGGTGGCGCCCGGGAGTTCTGAGTACTGGCCATTCAGCCATTGCTGCACCGGCACGATCTCCTGCCTGCCGTCCTCGGCGAGCGAGATCGAGGTCACCGTGAGCAGCGCCCTCGTCAGATTCGGCGACAGGGTCGCTCCGCTCGTCGGCGATCCGAGAGCGCGGCGCAGGCCGTCGACCGCCTGCATCGTCGTGTCATCCCACACACCGGAGAGAGCGACGCCCGAGAATCCGCGGCAGATGAGCGCGCCCTGCACGAGCTGGCGCCACGCCTGGGCATCCGCGCCGCTCTCGCTTCCCACCTCGCCGTGCTGTTGCAGTCGCTGCAGCGTCGTGGGTCCGAACGCGGGCACGAGCGGAGCGATACCGAGCAGTGCCTGCAGACCCTGCACGAGGCCGGTCAGAGTTCCCTGTCCGGCGACGCCATCCTCGGCGACGGCGACCCACCCGTCGCGGCCACCGAATGTGGCATTCAACCAGCGCTGCACGGCGAGAACATCCGCGGGCGGCGCCTGTTGAGATGTGGCGGCGCTCGCCGTCTCCGGCTCCATCATCGACATGACGAGCGGCGCCGCGGCGGCGAGTCCGATCAGAGCGGTCCGGCGCGAGATCTCCATGACTTTCCTCTTCCTGTGACGAGTCAGACGCGCTACGAGACGCGCATCGTCAACTAGACGATCGTCTGATGGTAGATCGACCGTCGGAGAAGACCCCCCGGCCGGGGGTAATCGCACCAGAATCACAGGGAGGAGACAGCTAGCGGGCGGGACACCGTCGTCGTGCACGTGAAAAGCTCCGCCTCCAGGACTCGAACCTAGACCTAACAGCTCCAAAGGCTGTCGTGCTGCCATTACACCAAGGCGGACCGCGTGCTCCGTAGAGCACGCATTCCCCAATTCTGCCAGACACGAAGCCTGCCGACGGCCCGTGGCCCACATAATGGATGCGTGCCAGATGCGACTCCCCGTGATTCCGTCGACGGAATCGTCGACGCGTGGGAGCGCGAACGACCCGATCTCGACTTCGCGCCTCTCAAGGTGCTCTCGCGGGTCTGGCGCCTCTCGAGGCATCTCGAGCGCACCCGGCGAACGGCCTTCGCCACCAGCGAGCTCGAATCGTGGGAGTTCGACGTGCTCTCGGCCCTCCGCCGAGCGGGCGAACCGCACCAGCTCAGCCCCAAGGCGCTGCTCGAGCAGACGCTCGTCTCCTCCGGCACCATGACCAACCGCATAGACAGGATGTCGCGGCGCGGACTGGTCGAGCGCCGCACGGATCCGCACGACGGACGCGGCATCCTCGTCTCGATGACCGACGAGGGCCGAGACCGCGTCGACGGAGCGATCACCGCGCTCGTCACCGCCGAGGGCGAGCTACTCAGCAGGCTCAGCACATCCGACCAGGAGCGCATCGCGACCCTGCTCCGCAAACTCAGCGTGGACTTCGACTAGGTGGTTCGTCTTATCTCTCGTCGTTTCACCCTGTTCACCGCCGCCCTCGTCGGCTTGGCCTTCGTCACGACGGCGGTCGGCCCGACGAACCCGGCCAGCGCGCGAGCGGATGCCGCATCCATCACCCCGACGGCCGTGACGGCCGTCGCCGACACGACGACGCGACTCGTCGAGGCGGCGACTCCCGACGTCTTCGACCCCGGCTTCATCATCTCCGACGAACTCTTCTACGACGGCGGCGCCCTCGACGCCGACGAGGTGCAGGAGTTCCTCGACGAGCAGGTTCCCGCCTGCTCCCCAGGAGTGGTGTGCCTCGCCGATTACACGCAGAAGACCGTCACCCGTGAAGGCGACGACGTGTGTGGCGCCTACGGCGGGCGCGAGTCGGAGACGGGAGCCGAGATCATCGCCAAGGTCGGCCTCGCCTGCGGCATCAGCCAGAAGGCCCTGCTCGTTCTCGTGCAGAAGGAGCAGTCGCTGGTGCGCAACCCCGCACCGACGGCCGGAGACTACTCGTTCGCCACGGGCTACGCCTGCCCCGACACCGCGGCATGTGACGTGGAATACTCCGGCTTCTACAACCAGGTGTACTGGGCCGCGTGGCAACTCAAGCGCTACTCCAACCCGCCCGGAACCAGCGAGTTCTTCACAAGCCGCCCCATCGGTCAGCCGAGCCCGATCGGCTACAACCCCGATGCATCCTGCGGCAGCACCGACGTGACGCTCAAGAACATCGCGACGGCCGCCCTCTACTACTACACGCCGTACCAGCCCAACGCGGCCGCCATCGCCGGCGACGCGAACGCGCCCTGCGGCGCCTTCGGCAACCTCAACTTCTGGCGGTTCTACTCCGAGTGGTTCGGCGATCCGACGCGCGGCTCGATCACCCAGGGCTCGCTCGACGACGTCTCCGTCGTACGCGGTCGGATCGTCGCCAAAGGCTGGGCGATCGATCCCAGCTCGCTGCGCGCACCCAGCTCTGTGCGCATCACCGTGACGGATGCGGCCGGCCGCGTCTCGACCACGACTCTGCAGGCCGGGGCGACGACGCGAGGCGCCCTGGCGTTCCATTCGCTATCGGGTCTCGACCACGGGTTCAACGGAGGAACCGCCGTCGGAACGCAGGGTCTCGTGCGGGTGTGCGCCGCGGCGCTGCCCCTCGAGGGCACGTCGTCGAGCATCGAACCGCTGGGCTGCGCGACGGTGTTCGTCCTCACGCCCTGAGACGGTTCGATGCTCGTGACGAGCGTCTGCTGCTAGTCGGTGCCCGAGTCGAACGCCGCGCCCTCGGACGCGAGGTCGGTGGCTCGCTCGAGAGCTTCGTCGCCGACCGACGACTCGGCCGCATCGAAGATCTCGCTCGATTCGCCCTGTTCGAGCTGCCCGACGAGCTCTGCCGTCGAGCCGCCGACGAGACCTGCGGCGGCGTACTGCTCGAGTCGCGCACGTGAATCCGCGATGTCGAGGTTGCGCATGGTGAGCTGGCCGATGCGGTCGTCGGGGCCGAAGGCGGCATCGCCGACGCGCTCCATCGACAGCTTGTCGGGGTGGTAGCTGAGGCTGGGGCCAGTGGTGTCGAGGATCGTGTAGTCGTCGCCACGACGCAGGCGCACCGTGACCTCACCGGTGACGGCCGAGCCGACCCAGCGCACGATGGATTCGCGCAGCATGAGCGACTGCGGGTCGAGCCAGCGGCCCTCGTACATCAGGCGGCCGAGACGACGACCCTCCGAGTGATAGTTCGCGATGGTGTCTTCGTTGTGCACCGCGTTGAGCAGGCGCTCGTAGGCGATGTGCAGCAGGGCCATGCCCGGCGCCTCGTAGATGCCGCGGCTCTTCGCCTCGATGATGCGGTTCTCGATCTGATCGCTCATACCGAGGCCGTGGCGACCGCCGATGGCGTTCGCCTCGAGAACGAGGGCGACGGGGTCGGAGAACTCGGTGCCGTTGATGGCGACCGGTCGACCGGCCTCGAAGCGCACGGTGACGACCTCGGAGGCGACCTCGACGTCGTCGCGCCAGAACGCGACACCCATGATGGGCTCGACGATCTCGATGCCGGCGCTCAGCTCTTCGAGCTTCTTCGCCTCGTGCGTCGCACCCCAGATGTTGGCGTCGGTGCTGTAGGCCTTCTCGGCCGAGTCACGGTAGGGGAATCCGCGAGCGACGAGCCACTCGCTCATCTCCTTGCGCCCGCCGAGCTCGCCGACGAACTGCGAGTCGAGCCAGGGCTTGTAGATGCGCAGACGCGGGTTGGCCAGCAGTCCGTAGCGGTAGAACCGCTCGATGTCGTTGCCCTTGTAGGTGGAGCCATCGCCCCAGATGTCGACGCCGTCTTCCTTCATCGCGCGAACGAGCAGCGTGCCCGTGGCGACGCGACCGAGCGGCGTGGTGTTGAAGTAGGTCTTTCCGCCGGAGCGGATGTGGAAGGCGCCGCACGCGAGGGCGACGAGGCCCTCCTCGACCAGAGCGGCCTTCGCGTCGACGATGCGCGCGACCTCGGCACCGTACTCCAGTGCCCTCGCGGGCACCTTGTCGATCTCGGGCTCGTCGTACTGCCCGATGTCGGCGGTGTAGGTGCAGGGAACCGCACCCTTCTCGCGCATCCAGGCGACGGCGACCGAGGTATCGAGACCACCGGAGAATGCAATGCCGACTCGCTCGCCGACCGGAAGACTGCTCAAGACTTTAGACACGATCAATATCCTAGGAGTGATCAGCCCTCGAGAAGTTCCGTCAGCTCGAGCCAGCGCAGTTCGACCGTGTCCATCTGGTCGCGCAGCGCCTGCACTTTCTGCTGCATCTCGCCCAGTCCGGCGTAATCGCTCTGATCGTGCTTGGCGAAGGCCACGTCCATCTCGGCGATCTGCGTGCTCAGTTTCTCCATCTTGCGACCGGCCGCGGCCAGCTCCTTCTGAGCATTGCGCAGCTCGGCCCCCTGCAGGCCCGTTTTCTTGGCGGGAGCCTCGGCGGATCCACCCGCCGCGATGCGCGCCTGCTCCTTCTGCTGGGCGAGACGCAGCTCGAGGTACTGCTCGACACCGCGAGGAAGGTGGGTGAAACCGCCGTTCATCACGGCGTACTGGTTGTCGGTGACGCGCTCGAGCAGGTACCGGTCGTGGCTCACGACCAGAAGCGTTCCCGCGTAGGAGTCGAGCAGGTCTTCGATGGCCGCGAGCATGTCGGTGTCGAGGTCGTTGGTGGGCTCGTCGAGGATCAGCACGTTCGGCTCGTCGAGAATGATGAGCAACAGCTGCAGTCGACGCTTCTGGCCACCGGAGAGGTCTTTCACCGGGGTCGAGAGCTGGGCGCTCGTGAAGCCGACCCGCTCGAGCAGCTGACCGGGAGTCATCTCTTTTCCGCCGGAGACGTACGAGCTCTTCTGCCGGCCGATCACCTCGCTGACACGATCGTTCCAGATGTCTTCGAGCTCGAAGAGCTGCTGCGTCAGAGTGGCCACGCGAATGGTCTTGCCGCGCTTGACCTTGCCCGAAGTCGGCAGCAGAGTTCCCGAGACCAGGCTCAGCAGGGTGCTCTTTCCGGCGCCGTTCACCCCGAGGATGCCGGTGCGCTCTCCGGGCGCGATGCGCCACGTCACGTCGTGCAGCACCTTCTTGCCGTTGTCGTATTCGACCGAGATGTTCTCGAGGTCGACGACGTCTTTTCCGAGGCGCTGCATGGCCATCGCCGCGAGCGAGACCTTGTCGCGCACGGGGGGCTCGTCCTCGATGAGAGCGTTGGCCGCGTCGATGCGGAACTTCGGTTTCGCCGTGCGGGCCGGGGCACCGCGGCGCAGCCAGGCCAGCTCTTTCTTCATGAGGTTCTGACGCTTGGCCTCCGACGTGGCCGCCATGCGATCGCGCTCGACTCGCTGCAGGATGTAGGCGGCGTAGCCGCCCTCGAACGGCTCGATCAGGCGATCGTGCACCTCCCACGTGGCCGTGCAGATCTCGTCGAGGAACCAGCGGTCGTGAGTCACGACCATCAGCCCGCCGGAGTTCGTCGCCCAGCGCTTGCGCAGGTGCTGCGCGAGCCACGCGATGCCCTCGACGTCGAGGTGGTTCGTGGGCTCGTCGAGGAAGATGACGTCGTGGTCGCCGATGAGCAGCTTTGCGAGCGCGATGCGTCGGCGCTGCCCTCCGGAGAGGCTCGAGACGAGCACGTCCCAGGGGATGTCTGAGGCGAGACCAGAGATCACGTCGCGGATGATCGGGTCGCCGGCCCAGACGTGCTCGTCGATGTCGCCGACGATCGTCTCCTTGACGGTGAGGTCGCCGTCGAGGTCGTCCGACTGGTCGAGCATGGCGAGAGTCACGCCGTTGCGGCGCGTCACACGTCCACCGTCGGGTTCGATACGACCCGCCAGCAGCCTGAGCAGGGTCGACTTGCCGTCTCCGTTGCGACCCACGATTCCCACGCGGTCGCCCTCGTTGAGACCGATGGTCACGGAGTCGAAGATGACGCGCGTCGGATATTCGAGATGGAGCGATTCCGCTCCCAGTAGATGGGCCACCTGTCGAGGTTACCCGCGATCCGAGGGCACCCCCGCCGGTCAGCCCAGAAAACGCCTGACGACCGAGTCGAGAGCGCGCGCGGTGAGCGCGACCGACTCGAGGTCGATGTGTTCGTCGTTGCCGTGGATGAGGTGACGGAATCGGCCGTAGTCCCAACGCCGTGACAGCACCGAGAATCCGTAGGCCCGTCGCCCCCTCGCGCGGTAGAACCGGGCGTCCGACCCGCCCGCCGCGATGATCGGCAGCGGAACAGCCCCCGGGTACGCCTCGTCGATGACCTCGGCGAGCACGTCGAAGAGCGGCGTATCCATCGGCGAGACGTTAGCCGGGCTGAACGACGCACCGACGACATCCACGATCTCGATGTGCTGCATCAGGTCGCCGAGCGCGGCCATGACATACGCATCGACCGCCTCCGGAGACACGCCGGGCAGCTGTCTGATATCGAGGTCGATACTCGCCTCACCCGGAATCACGTTGATCGCGTCGCCCGCTCGGATCACGTTGGGCGAGATGGTCGTGTGCGTCGTGGCGTGCGCGTACCCCGCGAGTTCGCCGAGCGCCGGAAGCGCCCCCAAGATCTCGGCGACGGAGGTGAGTCGCCTCGACACGTCCTGGTCGAGGGCGAGAGCGTCGACGTAGCGCGGCCAGTAGTCGCCGATGACGGCGCGTGGCGCGAAACGCGTGAGCCTCGTCACCGCCTCGGCCGCGATCACGCCGGCGTTCGACGACCCCCACGGCGCAGAACCGTGACCGGGGATTCCCCGGATCAGCAGCCGCCTCCGGGCCAGCCCCTTCTCCCCCACCGTCACGGTCACCGAGTGCGGCGCTCCCGCCGAGCCTCCGACGGGCACGCCGCCCGACTCGGTGAGCACATAGTCGGCGTCGATCAGTTCTGGGTGGTGCTTCATGAGCCACTCGATGCCGAGCCGGCTGCCGCCCTCTTCGTCGGCGACCGCCACGAACACGAGGTCGCCGCGCAAGGCACGACCCTCGGATGCCGCGGCGCGGGTCGCCACCGCGTAGGCCGCCGTCAGATAGAGCATGTCGAGAGTGCCCCGCCCGTAGAGCTCGTCGCCCACGATGTCCGCGGCGAACGGGTCGTGAGTCCAACCGCCGTGCATCACGGGGACGACATCGATGTGCCCGACCAGCGCGAGAGACGGCGCGTTCGGGTCGGTGCCGGGGATGCGCACGACGAGCGTCGCTCGGCCCGGGGCCGACTCGATGACGACCGGGTCGACATCCACTCCCTCGAAGAATCGCGTCAAGACGTCGGTGTTCCGCTTCTCCTGGCCGGATGCGTAGGTTCCGTCGTTCACACACGCGCTGCGGATGAGGTCGCGCAGCAACGCCAGCGCGTCGTCACCGAGGGATGAGGAGTCGATCATCGCTCAAACTTATCGCTCCTCGTCGGCGCACCTCGTCATCCGGTGGGGCCGAGCGCCGGTAGCGTGAAGGTATGCCCGCTGAAACGACTGCCGAACTGATCGACGCCCATCTGCTCACCGTGCAGGACTTCCCGAGCGAGGGCATCCTGTTCCGAGACGTGACCAGTGTCTACGCGAACGGCGAGGCGTTCGCGTCGGTCGTCGACGCCTTCGCCTCGCACGACTGGGGCCAGGTGGATGCGGTGCTCGGCATCGAGGCACGCGGGTTCGGCATCGCCGCGGCCATGGCCTACGCGCGCACGGTGGGGATGGTCTCGGTGCGCAAGGCGGGCAAGCTCCCCGGCGAGCTGCTGAGCGAGGACTACGCGCTCGAGTACGGTACCGCCACGCTGCAGGTGCAGCCGAACATCCTGCCCCGAGGTTCGCGCGTCGTCATCCTCGATGACCTTCTCGCGACCGGAGGCACACTCGCGGCCGTCGTGAAACTCGCCGAGCGGGCCGGCTGGGTCGTCGCCGGCATCGGCGTGGTCATCGCACTCGACGACCTCGGCGGGCGCGCTGCTCTCGCTGGCCACGACATCCTCGAGCTGAGCACGTACCCCGCGTCGTAGGTCGCGGTCAGCGCAGCTGCGCTGTGATCGTCTGAGCCAGTTCGCGCAGGAACTCAGCATGATCGAGACCTGGCGTAGGCGAAATGTGAGGCGGCAACGTGCTCATGAAGTCGTAGTGCCCCACGTTCGAGTGCTCACTGATGACCGCGATGCTGGGTGCCGAGCGAAGCACCGAAGCAGTGCCCGGCGGGGTTACCGTGTCTGAAGCGCCGACGTGAACGTACACGGGCGCCACAACATGATCGAGCGCTCCAGGGGCGGCGAACCATCCGACGGTAGGAGCGAGGAGCACGAGTCGGGTCACGCGCGGGTTCGAGCTCACGTCGATGGGCTGACCGTCTTTGCCCCACGGTTGGGCTCCCGCCAGACAGAGCGCTGCCCAGGCGCCGATCGAGTGTCCGACGACGCTCACCGCCGAATCGACGTCGCCATCCTCCGCGAGGGCACGGTTCAGGCCGTCTACCCGCGCTTGCAACTGCGACGTGGTGACGGTTCGCGGGTCGAAGCGTTCGCTCTGTGGGGCGACGACATGAAATCCTGCGTCGCGGATGGCATCGATGAGAACGGAATAGCGAGCAGGATCTCCTCCTGCCCCTGGTGCGAAAAGAACCGTGGGTGTGCTCACGACGTCTAGTCGCCGATGACGCGCGCGCCGTGCACCGGACCCGTAACGCGCACGACCCGGTGCCGAGCGGCGCTCAGCGCGATCTGCAGTTCGAGGGCCGCATCGAGGTTCTCGGCGAGAAACGCGACCGTGGGGCCAGATCCCGACACGATGCCCGCGAGCGCACCGTTGGCCTCGCCCAGTTCGAGGATGCCCGTGAGCGCCGGGTTCAGGTGTAGGGCGGGGGCCTGCAGGTCGTTGTAGAGCGCGTCGGCGAGCACGAGGGAGTCGCCCGACCGGAGCGCCTGCAGCACGGCGGTGTCGACCGTCGGCTGGGTCTGCGCGGGAAAGATGTCTTGAGCATGGCGATCGCGGTGCCGGTCGAGCTCGCGGTACACCTCGGGCGTGCTCGATCCGAAGTCGGCGAGCACGAGAACCCACTGGAAGGAGCCCTTGGCGAGAGCGGGGCTGAGCTGGTCGCCGCGACCTGTTCCGATGGCCGTTCCGCCGGTAAGCGCGAACGGGACGTCGGCTCCGAGACGGGATGCGAGACCGAGGAGCTCGTCTCGGCCCAGGTCGGTTCCCCACAGGGTGTCGCAGGCGACGAGCGTCGCGGCGGCATCCGCCGATCCACCGCCCATCCCCCCGGCGATGGGCACGTTCTTCTCGATGTCGAGGTGGACGCCGCCGCGGTAGCCGGCCTTGCGCGCAAGCATGCGTGCTGCCCGGATGGCGAGGTTGGTGCCGTCGACCTCGAGGCCCGAGCAGTCGATGCTGCCGCTGAAAGAGACCGAGAAGTCGTCGGAGATCGTGGCCCGCACGTTCTCGTAGAGCGAGACGGCCTGATACGCCGTGGCCACGTCGTGGTACCCGTCGTCCATCACCGCCCCGACCTTCAGGAAGACGTTGATCTTTCCCGGCGCCCGAACGTGCACTGTCGACAGCGCCCTCTGAGTGACCATGCAATCAACCTATATGCAACCGGAGGGGCGATCCGACCGCGGGCTACGCGCGACCGAGTCCGGCCAGTACCGAGACGAAGTCGGCGAGGAACGCCTGCCTGTCGACATCGAGCACGACCTGCGTGTCGGGAGCCGGTGTGACCTGCCAGCTCACGGGCAGACCCTCGTCGGTGCGCACGAGGTGGGCCCGGGTCGCGAAGCCGTCGGTGGTGATGTTCACGGGCCCCGTGATCGACGAGGTGATCCACTCGGGCTGCACGAGCAGAGCTGCTGCGAGCCCGTCGTGGGCGGGAGAGACGCGGCGTCCCCACGAGAACTGATAGAAGTCCATGTAGGCCTCGAGGATGTCGGCCGAGAACGTGCCCCACTCCGTTCCCGCTCGATGCAGCGACTGCACGGCCGCCTCGTCGACGATCGTGCCCGCCGTCACGTTCACGCCCACCATCACGAGGTTCGTGCGTTCAGCGGCGAACACGCGTGCTGCGGCGATGGCGTCGTTGTGGATGTTCGCGTCGACCATCTGCACGGTGCCGAGAGGCGGGAACGGGCCTGAGCCGCCCATGATGACCGTCGAGCGGAACAGCGTGAGCAGCTCGGGTTCGATCTCGAGGGCGAGGCCGACGTTGGTGAGCGGTCCGATCGGCAGGAGGTCGTAATAGCCGGGGCGCGATCGGGCGAGCTCGACGAGCAGCTCGGCCGACGACAGGGGCGACAGGTTGCGTGGCGTGAGCTTCTCGCTGTAGAGGTCTCCGAGGCCGTCGTGTCCGTGCACGTGACCGGCGATGCGCGGCTCGCCGTTGATCGGCCCCTCGGCTCCCCGCGCCACGAGGGTGTCCTCGAGTCCCGCGATCTTCAGCACGCGAGCGATGTTCGCCACCGCGTCTTCCACGGGGGTGTTGCCGCAGACGCTGGTGATCGCCGAGATCTCCGCGTCTTCCCGGCCGGCCAGGTAGAGCAGTGCGAGAGCGTCGTCGATGCCCGTGTCGGTGTCGACGATGATGTGGCGAACGTCGTGCGGCGATGCTGCGGTCATGCGAGGGTCTCCTTGGGAACGAGGGTGTTCGTGCGTCGCCGGGTGACGACGATGCGCATAATCACGAGAACGACGAGGGTGATGGCGTAGGGGGCGGCGTCCGTGAGCTGCTGCGGAGCTCCGATGCCCTGCAGACGGAACCCGAGGGCCTCAGCGGCACCGAAGCCGAGGCAGGCCACCGGCAGCCAGAACGCCTTATTGGCGACGAGGATCACGGCGGCGACGGCGATCCAGCCACGGCCCGCCGTCATGTTCTCGGTGAACAGGGTGACGTTGCCGAGCGACAGTTGCGCGCCGGCCAGGCCGCAGAGTCCGCCGCCCAGGATGGTGACCCACGTCTGGTACCGGGCGACGCCGATGCCCAGCGTGGCCGCGGCATCCGGATGCTCGCCCACGCCGCGCAGGCGGAGACCGCCGGGCGTCAATCGCAGCCACAGACCCGCCGCGACGATGAGCACGAACGCCAGCGGCACCAACACGGACTGGCCCGCGAAGATATCGCCGATCACCGGGATGCCCGCCAGGAACGGCATGGTTCCGATACCGGCGAGCCCTTGAGGAGCGAACGAACCCGAGGTGTCGAAGAGCACCCGCAGGAGGAAGCCGGTAAGCCCCAGAGACAGCAGATTCGTGCCGATCGCGATGATGATCGGATCGGCCTTCCACCGCGCGGCGCCGACGGCGAGGATCACGGAGTAGATCGCTGTGGAGAGCACGGCGATGAGCACTCCGGCCCAGGCGTTTCCGGTGTAGTAGCTGCCCACGACCGCGGCGAAGGCACCCCACAGCATCTGACCCTCGAGCGCGATGTTGAACACCCCCGCCTGGGCGCACAGCGCTCCCGCGAGGGCCGCGAAGAGAATGGGCGTCGCGCTGGTGAGCACCGCGGCGACGAAGCTCCACTCGAAGATGCTCATCAGCTGTCCTTCCCTGCACCGGCTCGGCGGGCATCGAGCACGACGCGCAGCGCGAGAATAACGATGACCACGCCCTGCAGCACATCCGAGAGCTGTCGCGGCACATCGGCCGTGCGCTCCATGCTCGCTCCCCCGACCTGCAGGATGGTGAACAGGATGGCGGTGACCGGAACGAGGGCGGGGCGGCCTCCGGCGAGAAGCGCCGCCGCGAGCCCGGCGAACGTGTAGCCGGGCGAGATGAGCGCCCCGTCGATGAATCGGTAGGGCGAGGAGAGCACGATGATCGCGCCCACGAGGCCGGCGACAGCCCCCGCCGAGCCCATGGCTCCCAGGGCGAGCCGCCCCGGCTTGAGTCCGGCGTACTCGCCGAAGCGACGGTTCGCGCCCGTGACGCGCAGCTCGAAACCCACCGCCGAGCGCGAATCGACGACATAGAAGATCACCATGACAGCGATGATGAGCAGCAGTCCGACCGTCGTGTAACGCAGATCGCCCAGACTCCAGATGTGCGCGTCCTCGGGCAGCACGGGAGTCTGGGCGGTGCCGGATCCCTTCTCGGCGAGCGGAAAGCGCACCAGGTACGACGCGACGGCCACGGCAACGGGAGACAGCAGGAGGGTGGAGATGATGATCGGGATGCCGAAGCGCGTGGCCAGGGGCGCCGAGACGGCGGCGAATCCACCGCTCACGAGCATCGCGGCGATCAGAGCGAGCGGCACGGCGACGATTCCGGGCAGACCGAGCTGGCTGGCGACGACGTAGGCGGTGACGCCGCCCAAGACGAGTTGGCCGTTTCCACCGAGGTTGAATTCGCCCATGCGCAGCGGAATGGCTGCGACGAGGCCCATCCCGCAGATGAAGCCCCAGACCGAGAACGTGTAGTCGAGGTTGCGGGGATCGAGCGAGCCCTGCAACACGGCGGCGTAGGCGTCGATGGGGTTGAGCCCGGCGACGATGATGATCACCGCACCGATGAGGATGGCGAGAACGACGGCCCCGATGGGCACGACCGCCGGATGACGTGTCAGGCGCGCGATCATGCTGTCCACTCCTCGCCCGCCGCTGCCGCGGCTCCGGCCATCGCCGCGCCGATGCGCTCGGCACTGGCCTGCGTTCGGTCGAATTCGGCCACTATCTCGCCCGCGAACATCACCAGAACACGGTCGGCCAGGGCCAGGAGTTCGGAGATCTCGTGCGACACGAGCAGGATGCCACGACCCGATGCGCGATAGTCGAGCAGGCGGCCGTGGATCGCCTCGATCGCCCCGACGTCGACGCCCTGTGTGGGCTGCTCGGCGATGAGCAGCGGCGCCTCGAACGACAGTTCTCGGGCGATCACCACTTTCTGAGCGTTTCCGCCGGACAGAGACCCGACGGGCTGCTTCTCGCCCGAGGTGCGGATGTCGTACGACGAGATCTGCTCGCTGGCGCGCCTCCGCGCCCCGGCCAGCGACATCCAGCCCCTGCCGAAGCCCTTCGGCCTGCCGATCGGCGGCTGCCTGTGGTGGCCGAGCGAGAGGTTCTCGGTGATCGACATCGTCACCGCGCTGCCCTCACCCCGACGGTCTTCGGGAATCACGGCCAGACCGGCTGTTCGACGAGAAGCGACGGATGCGCGCGTCACGTCGTCACCGCCGAGCACGACGCGGCCGGCCGACACGGGGACCGTGCCCAGGATGGCGGCCACGAGGTCGTGCTGTCCGTTGCCCGAGACGCCGGCGATGCCGACGATCTCCCCTCGGCGAACAGAGAGCGACACGTTCGAGACCCGCTCCACCCGCGCGTCCACGACAGAGACCCCCTCGACCTCGAGAACGGTGTCGCCCAGCGTTCCGGTTCCCGGGTTCGCGACGGTCTCGATGTCTCGCCCGGTCATGGCCCGCACGAGTTCGGCCGCCGTCGTGTCGGCGGTCGTGAAGCGACCGGACACACGGCCGTCGCGCAGGACGGTGACCTCCGTCGAGACGTCGAGGACTTCCTGGATCTTGTGCGTGACGAGAACGACGGTCGTACCGGCCTCAGCCGCGCGCCGGATCACGGCGAACAGCGATGTCACCTCGGAGGGGGTGAGAACCGCGGTCGGCTCGTCGAGGATGAGGATGCGCGCATCGCGGTGGAGTGCCTTGAGGATCTCGACGCGCTGACGCGCTCCCGCCGAGAGGTCTCCGACCCGGGCCTGTGGATCGGTGTCGAGCCCGTAGCGCTCGGCCAGGGCGCGAACCCGTGCGTCTGCAGCACCCCGGTCGATGCGACCAGCGCGAGTCGGCTCTGCACCGAAGACCACGTTCTCGGCTACGGTCATCGAGTCGAAAAGCCGGAAGTGCTGGTGAACCATGCCGAGACCGGCGGCGATTGCGTCGAGCGGGCTCGAGAACGTGCGCGCCTCGCCGTCGACGACGATCTCACCCGAATCGGGGCGCACGAGACCGAACAGGATCGACATGAGCGTCGACTTTCCCGCGCCGTTCTCTCCCATCACCGCGTGCACGGTGCCCCTGGCCAGCACGAGGTCGATGCCGTCGTTCGCCACGACGGCATCGAACCTCTTGCTGATCGATCTCAGCTCTACCGCGGCAGTGCTCATCCGGCGGTGAGGGGATCCTCGACGACGACCTCGCCCGAGATGATCTGGTCGCGAACGGCCTTGACCTTCTCGATCACATCGGGGTGCTCGGCGATGAGGCACTTCGACGACGCGACGTCGTCTTCGAGACCGGTGACTCCGACGCCACCCTCGGCGAGACCATACGACTTGAAGCCGCCTCCGTCGCCCGCGAAAATGTCCTTCACCGCGTTCTCGATCGCGACGTCGACTCGCTTGATCGAGTTGTCGACCACGTTTCCGGGCGACTCGAGGCACTGGTTCGCGTCGACGCCGAACGCCTTGAAGCTGCCGGCCGCTGCTGCCTCGAACACGCCGAGGTTTCCGGCCGAGGCGGCCGCGTTCACGTAGTCGGCGCCCGAGTCGGCGATGATCTGGGCCTGAGCCTTTGCTCGCGCCTGGTCACCGAAGGGGTTGTCGCCGCCCACGTACTGCTGCGTCGTCTTGACCTCGGGGTTCACACTCTTGGCGCCCGCGAAATAGGGGTCGATCCAACGGTGGATGAACGGGGTGTCGAGCGCGCCGATCGCGCCGATGCTGTTGGTCTTCGTGAGCAGGCCAGCCTCGACCCCGATGAGGTAGTTGGACTCGTATTCCTTGAACACGGCTGCGGTCAGATTGTCGGTGGGCTTCTCGGCCGACGTGTCGATCAGCAGGAACTGCTGGTCGGGGTTGTCTGTGGCGGCAGCGGTGACCTGATCGAGCACGTTGAACGAGACGCCGATGATCACGTCGGGAGCGGCACGGACGGCCTCGTCGACGTTCTGCTGGATCGACGCCGGGTCCTTGCTCTCGTAGACGTCGACCTTCGCGCCGTTCGCCTTGCCCGCAGCCTTCGCGCCCTCGACGGCGAGCTTCAGGAAGTTGTTCGATCCGACGGCGGTCGGGGTGATGAGAATGATCGACTTGTCTCCCGATGGTTCGTCGGACGACGAGCCTGACGAGCTCGAACACGCGGAGACGCCCGCGACGAGCGCGGCCGTGAGAGCGACGGCGCCGATGCGCCGAGAGAGAGTGGACATGGAAGTCTCCAGGGTGTGTGCTGTCGGGAGGGGTGCGATCCAACGCTAGCAAGCGATTCGTGCCGTCACGCACGCGAGCGTCACAGGCGGTAATGACGATTGCTTAGTTCTTGAACGCCGCGCGCCCGATACGGTGGAAATCCTCCATCGCCAAGGCTTCTCCGCGCATCGTGGGCTCCACGCCGGCGCGTTCGAGAACCTCCTGCGCCTGCTGGGTGTCGCCGAAGACCGGGATGAGCGATTGACGCAGCATCTTGCGCCGCTGCTGGAACGCGGCGTCGACGACCTCGAAGGTGCGTACGCGCACCTCTTCGGTGTCGGGAAGCGTCTCGTGGCGTTGGAACGAGACGAGCACGGAGTCGACGTTGGGAACCGGCCAGAACACCTGGCGACTCACGTTTCCGCTCGTCTTCCAGTCGCCGTACCACGCCGCCTTCACGCTCGGGCTGCCGTAGATCTTCGATCCGGGAACAGCGGCGAGCCGATGTCCGACCTCGGCCTGCACCATGACGACGCCCGACTGGATCGAGGGGAAGTGCTCGAGGAAGTGCAGCAGAACCGGAACCGAGACGTTGTAGGGCAGGTTGGCGACGAGCCGCACGGGCTCGTCGGGCAGGCTCTGGATGCTCATGGCGTCGTCGCGCACGACCGTCAGCCGGGCGTTCGGCTGCAGCGCGCGAACCGTGTCGGGCAGCTGGGCCGCAAGCCTCTTGTCGATCTCGACGGCGACCACCGAGGCTCCGGTCTCGAGGATGCCGAGGGTCAGCGACCCGAGCCCGGGCCCCACCTCGACGACGGTCTCCCCGGACTGCACGCCCGCGACGCGCACGATTCGGCGCACGGTGTTGCCGTCGATCACGAAGTTCTGACCGAGCTTCTTCGTCGGTGTCAGATCGAGCAGTTCCGCCAGGTCGCGGATCTCCGCTGGCCCCAACAGCGTCATTCGGCCGTCACCGGCTCTGAATCCCAGGTGCCGTAGACGAGCTCGGTGTTCGAGGTGATCTGAGCCGCGAGCATCGATACGTCGGTGCCGAGATGCGACGCCATGAACCGCAGGGTGTGCGGCAGCAGATACGGAGCGTTCGGCCGCCCCCGCAACGGTGTCGGCGTCAAGAACGGCGCATCCGTCTCGACGAGCAGCAGCTGACGCGGGGCGATCTCGAGGGCGTCGCGCAGATTCTCGGCGTTCTTGAACGTCACGGTTCCAGCAAACGACATGTACCAGCCGTTGTCGGCGCAGATGCGGGCCATCGCGCCGTCGCCCGAGTAGCAGTGGAAGACCGTGCGCTCCGGCGCTCCCACCCGAAGAAGCGTCTCGATGACGTCGTCGTGCGCGTCGCGGTCGTGGATCTGAAGGGCCAGTCCGTTCGTCTTGGCGATCTCGATGTGCGCCTCGAACGACCTGAACTGAGCAGCACGTCCCTCTTCCGGCGTGCGGAAGAAGTCCAGCCCCGTCTCGCCGATTGCCCGTACCCTCGGGCGTGTGGCGAGCTCGGCGATCACGGCGAGGGCCTCATCGAGCCGACCCGCCTCGTCGTAGCGCGGTGCCTCGTTCGGATGGATGGCGACGGCCGCCAGCATGCGCGGCTCGCGTGCCGCCTGCTCGGCCGCCCAGATGCTCGACTCGACGTCTCCGCCGACCTGCACGACTCCGCGTACACCGACGCTCGACGCCCGGTCGAGCTGCTCGAGGTAGTCGAGTACCTCGCGTTCGGGGCCCTCGCCCTCCTCGTTGCCTGAGCCTGTCGACGGGGGCGGGTCGAGGTGCGTGTGGTTGTCGTACACGCCCACCACGAGGGGCTCGGGCAGCGGCGGATAGCTGTGATCAGTAGGCACGACTACGCAGCCGACCCGTCGGACTCGCTCGTCTCGATGCGCGGGAACAGGGGCTCGAGAGCAGAGACCGTCGTGCCACCTGCCCAGTCGAACGCCGATCGAATGGGCTGGTCGGAGACCGCACCCGCACCGTTCAGCGCCGTCCACAGCTTGCTCGAGGCCTCGGGGATCACGGGCGAAAGCAGCACCGCCAGGGTTCCGATTCCGCGCACCGCCGTGTTGAGCACGGTTCCGAGCCTCTCCCGGTTCGCCGGGTCCTTCGAGAGCGCCCACGGCTCCTGCAGCGTGATGTACCCGTTCAGCTCGTCGACGAGCTGCCATACCTGGGCGATGGCCTCGTGGATGGCGAGTCGCGAGATGGCGTCGTCGGCGGCGGCCGTCACCCGCACCTCGGTGTCACGGATCGCCTGGTCCGGCGCATCCAGAACCCCGGCGTCGGGAACGACGCCGTCGAAGTAGCGGGTGACCATGGCGATCACACGAGACGCCAGGTTGCCGAAGCCGTTCGCGAGTTCGGCCTGGTAGCGGGCCGACAGATCCTCCCAGCTGAACGAACCGTCTTGGCCGAAGTTGATGGCACGCATGAAGTAGTAGCGGAACGCGTCGGAGCCGAAGGTGTCGGTGATCTGGTTCGGGGCGATACCGGTGAGCTTCGACTTCGACATCTTCTCGCCGCCGACGAGCAGCCACCCGTGGCCGAAGACCTGCTTCGGAACCTCGAGACCGGCGGCCATCAGCATCGCGGGCCAGATCACGGCGTGGAAGCGGGCGATGTCTTTTCCGACGATGTGGGTCGCGGGCCAACGCCGCGCGAAGGCCTCGTCGTCATAGCCGTAGCCGGCCGCGGTGATGTAGTTGAGCAGCGCGTCGAACCACACGTAGACGACGTGGGACTCGTCCCACGGAACCTTCACGCCCCAGTCGAACGTCTGCCGCGAGATCGACAGATCGGTGAGACCCCGTCGCACGAACGACACGATCTCGTTGCGCACGCTCTCGGGCTGGATGAAGTTCGGGTTCTCGTCGTAGAGGTCGAGCAGCCGCTGGCTGAACTCGCTCATCTTGAAGAAGTAGTTGCGTTCCTTCAGCAGCTCGACGGGCTTCGAGTGGATCGCGCAGACCTTCTGGCCGGCGTATTCGCCCGTGCCGTCGACGAGGTCGCTGTCGGCCTTGTACTCCTCGCAGCCCACGCAGTAGTAGCCCTCGTACTCGCCGGTGTAGATGTACCCCGCATCGAAGAGGCGCTGGAGGAAGAGCTGCACGTTGACCTCGTGGCGCTCATCCGTCGTGCGGATAAAGTCGTCGTTCGAGATGTCGATCGTCTTCAGCAGGGGCTGCCATGCCGTCTCGACCAGGCGGTCGGCCCACTCCTTGGGAGTGACGCCGTTGGCGGTGGCCGTGCGCAGGATCTTCTGCCCGTGCTCGTCGGTTCCGGTGAGGAACCAGGTGTCGTCACCCGCTTGACGGTGCCAGCGCGCGAGCACGTCGGCGGCCACCTCTGTGTACGCGTGCCCGATGTGGGGCACGTCGTTCACATAGAAAATAGGCGTGGTGACATAAAACGAGGAGCCGTCGGACATGCTCCCCATCATAAAGGCGCGGCTCGAGTGCACCTGCCCGTGTTACGAGCTACAGAAGAGGCAGCTGCGCGTGCTCGTTCGCGGGGGTGCGCCCCGTGCGCTGCGCCAACGCCGCCTCGTACAGGTCGCGCCTGGAGAGTCCCGTGGCCTCGGCGATCGCAGCCGACGCGTCCTTCAGCCTCGTGCCGTCGGCGACCAGTTCGAGCACCTGTACGACCCCTGTGGCCAGGTCGACCTCGAGCGGCTCTGCACCGGCGACGACGATCACGATCTCGCCCTTCACGCCGGCCTCGGCCCATTCCAGCAACTCGGATGCCGTGCCGCGTTTCACCTGCTCGTACATCTTCGTGAGTTCCCGCGCCACCGCCACTCGGCGGTCCGCGCCGAGGGCTGCGGCGATGTCGGCGAGAGACGCGGCGATGCGGTTCGGAGACTCGAAGAACACCATGGTGCGCCGCTCCCGGGCCAGCGCTCCCAGAACCTGAAGCCGCTCACCCTGCTTGCGCGGCAGAAACCCCTCGAAGGTGAATCTGTCTGTGGGCAGACCCGACACCGCGAGCGCCATGAGCACGGCGGAGGGGCCCGGGATCGCGGTGACCTCGACGCCCGCGGCGACGGCGGCGGCCACGAGGTGGAACCCCGGATCGGACACCGTCGGCATGCCCGCATCGCTCATCACGACGAGGTCGGCAGTGCGGGCGAACTCCACGAGTTCCGCCGCCTTCTCCCGCTCGTTGTGATCGTGCAGGGCGACCAACCGCGGCCGGTTCTCGAGGTTCAGGGCACGCAGCAGCTTGATCGCGACCCGGGTGTCTTCGGCCGCGATGAGCTCGCAGGCCTCGAGCGTCTCGACGAGACGCACCGACGCATCCTTCAGATTGCCGATGGGCGTGCCCGCGAGGATGATCATTGCCTCAGCGTATCGAGCGCTGACCCTTCGCACGTCGGTCGGGTAGCATCGGGCGGCGGCGAGACGGAGGGCACGCATGACGAAATCAGACGGACGCTCCTTCGTCGCCACCCTGTGGCAGAGTCGTGTGCTCCGCTTCGGCCTGATCGGCGGCCTCAACAACCTGCTGTCGTACGGCATCTTCGTCGCCCTGACACTGGCCGGAATGCCGTCTATCGCCGCAGCCACGATCACGTATGCCACGGGCATGGTCGTCAGCTACGTCGCCAATCGCTCGTTCACGTTCCGCCACACGGGCAGCGCCAGACGCTCCCTGGTTCGATTCGTCGTCGTGAACCTTGCGGGTTACGCCCTGAACGTCGCGATCCTCGCGCTGTTCGTCGAGCTGATCGGGTGGAATGCGCTCGTCGTGCAATTGGGTGCCATCGTCGTCGTCGCGACCGGAATCTTCCTCGGGATGCGCTTCTGGGTCTTTCGCGGGGACGGCACCCCGGACGCGTGATTCGGCGGCGTCGGCGACGGCACCTACGATGGGGCAGGTGACCGAGCCCCGCACCCCGATCGACTTCGACGAGACGCTCGCGGCGCAGACCGAGTTGCAGGCGCCGGCGCAGCCCGAGCCGACCGGGTCGAGACTCGACGAGTGGTGGGGCCGTCTCCTTTCCACGCCCGGCCGACAGCGCCTGTGGGCGTGGGGCGGGCCGATCGCCGTCACTCTCCTCGCCGCCATCCTGCGCCTGGTCAATCTCGGGCATCCGCACTCGCTGGTCTTCGACGAGACGTTCTACGTCAAGGATGCCTACACGACGCTGCGCAACGGCTACGAGTCGACCTGGCCGGCCGATGCCGATGAGGCGTTCAACGCGGGCGACACAGACGGGTTCCTTCAGCAGGGGTCCTTCGCCGTCCATCCGCCGCTCGGAAAGTGGGTGATCGCACTCGGTCTGGCCGTCTTCGGCGCCGACTCGAGCGTCGGCTGGCGCATCTCGGTCGCCGTCTGCGGAATCCTCCTCGTGCTCCTCACCACGCTCGTGGCCAAGAAGCTGTTCAACTCCACCTTCCTCGCGACGGTCGCCGGTTTCCTCATCGCCATCGACGGCCACGCCATCGTCATGAGCCGCGTCGCACTGCTCGACGGCATCTTCGCGCTCGTCGCCCTCGCCGGAGTCGGCGCCGTTCTCATGGATCGCGAGTGGCACGCGAGGCGGCTTGACGAGAAGGTCATGGTCTCGGAGAAGCTCGGCCGGGTCGCCCGGTGGGGACCAGCGCTCTGGTGGCGCCCCTGGGTGCTCGCCGCAGGCATCCTGTTCGGTCTGGCCTCGAGCGTCAAGTGGTCTGGCCTGTACTTTCTCGCCGCCTTCGCCGTCTATCTGGTCGTCGTCGATGCCCTCGCACGCCGCCGAGCAGGGCTGCCGCTGTGGGCTGCAGGGGCGATCCTCAAGCAGGGGCCCATCACTTTTCTGCTGACCGTTCCGATCGCGATCGTCGCCTACCTCTCCACCTGGTCGGGCTGGTTCCTCACCTCGGGCGGAATGTACCGGCAGTGGGTGCAGACGTCGGGCGAGCACTGGACCGGCCCGCTCGCCTGGGTTCCCAATTGGGCACAGAACTTCTGGCATCTCGAGGCAGCGGTGTACAACTACCACGTCAACGAGCACACACCCCATCCGTATCAGGCCAACCCCTTCTCGTGGCTGTTCCTCATCCGCCCCACGCAGATGTACATCAGAACCCTCGACAACGGTCAGGGCGGCTGCGGGGCAGACACCTGCTACGAGAACATCACCTCGATCGCGAACCCCATCATCTGGTGGGCGGGAACGGCGGCGCTGCTCTACCTGGTCTTCCGATTGATCCGCAAACGCGAGTGGGTCGTCGGGTTCATACTCGTGGGCATGGTCGCGGGCTATCTGCCGTGGCTGCTCTACGTGAACCGCACGATTTACCAGTTCTATACGATCGCCTTCGAACCGTATCTGATCCTTGGGCTGGTCTTCGTGATCGGTCTGGCGCTGGGTAAACGCACAGACCCCCGATGGATGCGAGTGGGCGGCGTGCGCGCGGTCATCGCGTTCCTGATCATCTGCTCGGCCGTCACGGTGTTCTTCTATCCCGTGTGGACAGCGCAGGAGATTCCCGGCTGGCTGCTCTCGCTGCACTACTGGCTGCCCACCTGGCGATGACCCGGTCAACGCTTCGTGCCTGGCCACCGGGCATGCTCGTCGCCGCTGCTGCCGCCGGCATCGCGTTCGTGCTGCATCTCGCGTTTCCTGCCCTGCCTCTGCTGACCGTCTCCGTGGCGCTCGGCGTGGTCGTCGCTCAGATTCCGGCGCTGCGGCCTCTGCTCGACGGCCCACTGAAGGCCGGACTCTCGCTGTCGGCACGACGCCTGCTGCGCATCGGCATCGTGCTTCTCGGCCTCAAGCTGAGCCTCGTCGACATCGCCGGCCTCGGCGTGGTCACGATCATCGCCATCGTCCTGGTGGTCGTCCTCACGTTCGGCGTCACCCTGCTGCTCGGCCGCATGCTCGGCCTGCCCGGCTACCAGCCGCTGCTCATCGCCGCCGGTTTCTCGATCTGCGGCGCATCCGCCGTCGGCGCCATGAGCGCGGTCACGCGCGCCAAAGACTCGGAGAGCGCCACCCCGATCGCTCTCGTCACGCTGTGTGGCACCCTCGCGATCGTGCTGCTGCCGCTCGCCCGCATCCCCCTGGGCTTCGACGCTTCGGAGTTCGGAACCTGGGTCGGGCTCAGCGTGCACGACGTGGGTCAGGTCGTGGCGACCGCTCAGATCGCCGGGCCCGTCGCCCTGGCTGCCGCCGTGGTCGTGAAGCTCACCCGCGTTCTCACGCTCGCCCCGATTGTGGCCATCGTGGGTGCCGTCGAGCGCCGCCGCACCCCGCTCTCCTCAGACGAAGCACCCTCGAAGCGCCCGCCGATCGTTCCCCTGTTCGTGCTCGGCTTCATTGCGGCGGTTCTGATCCGAACGTTCGTGCCGCTGACTCCCGAGCTGCCCGCGGTGGCCGATGTGGTGCAGACGGCCCTGCTCGCCACAGCCCTGTTCGCGCTGGGCACGGGCATCCGATTCGCCGAGCTGGCGCGCACGGGCTGGAAGGCTCTGATCGTGGGTCTCGGTTCGTGGGTGTTCATCGCCGCACTGTCGGTCGTGGCCGTCTGGGTGACGACCGGCCTCAGTGCAGCACCTTGAGCCCGACGACGCAGGCCACGATGCCGAGCACCAGAAGCAGCTTCACGATCGAGACTCCCTCTCCCCCGAAGAACATCGCATAGCCGACTGTCAGCGCGGCTCCGATGCCGACCCACACGGCGTACGACGTGCCGACCGGGATGTCGCGCATCGAATACGCCAGCCCGGCCATGCTCAGCACGAGCGCGCCGACGAAGATGAGACTCGGCCAGAGCCGAGTGAAACCCTCTGACTTGCCCAGGGCTGTTGCCCACACGGCTTCGAGGATTCCCGAGACGATGAGTACGATCCATGACATGACTGCTGCGCTCCTTAGCGGTGGTCAGTCTTGTCGCGTTCCGGGTACTGCGCCCTCGTCCGGTGGCCCCCATTCGGGGACGTCGATCAAGCCTAGGCGAAGGTCTGGTTGCCGACAACCCGCAGCAGGGCCAACTTCTCCGCCGCCTCGCTGCCCGGCGACGCCGTGAGCACGAGCAGCGTCTGCGCCTGATTCTCGGTGAACAACGCCTGGCAGTCGACCTCGATCTCGCCGATCTCCGGGTGCACGAGCGTCTTGTGATCGTCGAATCTGTTGCGCACCTCGTGCAGTTCCCAGATCGTCGCGAATTCCTCGCTCGACGCCAGCAGCTCGGCGACGATCGCCCGACCACGCTCGGACTCGCCCGAGGCGGAGACCGCGGCCCGCAGCGCAGAGACCTGGATGCGACTCTGATGATCGTGGTCTCGCTGCGGATACCGGCTGCGCGCCTCAGGGTCGGTGAACCAGCGGTACACGGCGCTCGCCGCCAGACCGGTGAACCGCGTCTCGTCGCCGAGCAACGCTGTGGCCATGTCGTTCTGTGCCAGCGTCTCCGCGAGGTCGGAGAGAACGAGGGCGGGGGTGTCGTCGAGCCGATCGAGAACGCGCATGAGGGCGGGCGCCACGTGATGGGTCGCGAGTGCGCGACGCGGCGCGTTGTGACCGGTGAGCCGGAACAGGTGGTCGCGCTCATCGGGAGTCAGCCGGAGTCCGCGAGCGATCGCAGCGACCATCTGCTCCGATGGCTGCGGACCGCGTTGCTGCTCGAGCCTCGAGTAGTAGTCGGTCGACATGCCGACGAGGAGAGCGACCTCCTCGCGCTTCAGACCGGGCGTCCGCCGTCTCGGTCCGTCGAGCAGGCCCACGTCGCGCGGCTGCAACGCCTCCCGGCGGCGTCTGAGAAAGTCGGCGAGTGCGGGTCTGTCCATGTGACCATCGTGGCGGTGCGCAGTCCCCGCAACAAGGGACTGCGAATCCGTGGACAAACGCTCCCTTCTGCACCCCCGTCGATCGGTGTTGAGTGGAGCCATGAACATCACCGGAAACACCATTTTCATCCCCGGCGCCACGTCGGGACTCGGACTCGGTCTGGCTCTGCGTTTTCAGGCAGCCGGCAATCACGTGATCGTAGGAGGGCGACGCACCGAACTGCTCGATCGCATCGTCGCGGAGAACCCGGGAATCGACTCCGTGCAGATCGATACCGCCGACGCCGCTTCGATCGAACGTGCCACGCAGCGGGTCGTCACCGAGCACCCCGAACTCGACACGGTCATTCTGATGGCCGGAATCATGCAGCCCGAAGACCTGCATTCCGCCGGCTTCCTCGACACCGCCGAGCGCACGATCACCACGAACCTCCTCGGCCCGATCAGGCTCATCGCCGCCCTCGTGCCGCATCTGGCGTCGCGTCCGAGCGCCACGATCATGACCGTCTCCTCCGGCCTCGCCTTCGTACCCCTGCCGGCCACGCCGACCTACAGCGCGACCAAAGCCGCCATCCATTCGTTCACGCAGAGCCTGCGCGTGCAGCTCGCCGACACCTCGATCGAGGTGCTCGAACTCGCACCTCCCGCCGTCGCCACCAGCCTCATGGGCCAGGAAGACGACCCGAACGCCATGCCCGTCGAGGAATTCCTCGACGAGACCATGTCGATCCTCGCCTCACAGCCGGATGCGCGCGAGATTCTCGTGAGTCGGGTCGGCTTTCTGCGGTTCGCCGAGAGGGAGGGCCGCACCGACGAGGTGCTCACCATCCTCTCGGCGCACTGACGCCTATTTCTTGATCGCCGACAGCGGGTTCGTGATGGTCTCGAGCGACTTGCGCTCTGCGTCCACCCCGAAGATCAGGGCTATCAGGCCTCCGACGAACATGATCGCGGCCCCGAGGAAGTAACCGAAGGTCAGGGGGCCGCGGTCGGTCCCGTCTCCGATCAGGATTCCGTAGAGCAGCGGTGCGACCGACCCGGCGATCTGGCCGAGGGCGAAGAAGTACGAGATCGCCTGACTGCGGATCTCGAGCGGGAACGTCTCGCTGACGGTGAGGTAGGCGCTCGAGGCTCCGGCCGACGCGAAGAAGAACGACACGCACCAGAAGATGGTCTGGGTCGTCGCGTCGAGCACGTCCATGCTGAAGAGCACAGCGGATGCCGCCAGCACGGCCGCCGAGACACCGTACGTGAGGAAGATCATCTTGCGCCGGCCCCACACATCGAAGAAGTGCCCGAGCAGCAGCGGGCCGAGCAGGTTTCCGATCGCGAACGGGAAGAAGAAGTACTGCGTCGACGATGGGGAAGTTCCGTAGAAATTCTGCAGAACCAGCGCGTAGGTGAAGAAGATCGCGTTGTAGAGGAACGACTGGGTGACCATCATCGTGGCGCCGACGAGGGTGCGCTTCGGATAGAGCTTGAAGAGCACGTGCACGATCGTCTTGAAAGGCACTCGCTCGGTCTCGGTGACCGTGATGGCCTTGCTCTCGTCGACCGGCTCGATGTCGCCGCCCTGAGCCTTCACCCGCTTCTCGATGTCGTCGACCGTCGCCTCGGCCTCCTCTTCGCGCCCGTGGGTCATGAGCCAGCGCGGGCTCTCGGGAATGTGGCGGCGCAGGTAGATGATGGCGAGTCCGAGCACAGGGCCGATGAAGAAGCCGATGCGCCAGCCGATGTTCTCGTCGAAGATGTCGGGGTTCAGCAGAAAGAGATTGGCGGCCGATCCCAACGCGGCGCCACCCCAGTAGGTGCCGTTGATAGCGATGTCGACGCGGCCCCGGTACTTCGATGGGATGAGCTCGTCGATGGCCGAGTTGATCGCGGCGTACTCGCCGCCGATGCCCATGCCGGCGAAGAAGCGAAAGGCCAGCAGGAACCACATGTTCGGTGCCAGGCCGGCGATGCCGCTGGCGATGAGGTAGATGGCCAAGGTCAGGATGAAGAGCTTCTTGCGCCCGAGCTTGTCGGAGAGACGCCCGAAGATCAGCGCACCCGCGATCTGTCCGAACAGGTACACGGTTCCGAGCAGGCCCACCTCCGCCGCGGTCATGTCGAGCGCCTTCTGGAATCCGGCGGAGGCGACGATCTGGATCTCGAGCCCGTCGAGCACCCACGAGAAGCCCAGGCCGACCACGATCGACCAATGGAATCTCGTCCAGGGAAGCCTGTCCATGCGGGCAGGAACGAGGCTGCGGACGCCGCCGTCTTTGCCGCGGGCTGGTGCAGAAGCCGACATCGTGAACTCCCTCGAACGTCGAATCAGATGACAAACGTCAACAGATTAGTCCTCAGAGAAATGCGGGGTCAGCCGATGCGTGGGCACCGCCTCGAGGTCTACAATCCGCACGCAGATTCGTGCCATCTCGAGTCGTGGGCGCTCGTCTTTTCGGCGGGCGGGGCCAGGATGTTGCGCCACGGGTGTGCGCGCCCCGCTCGCCTATTAGGGTCTGGGTGTGACCGCATACGTCTCTCTCTTCGACCTGTTCTCGGTGGGCATCGGTCCGTCGAGTTCGCACACCGTCGGCCCGATGCGCGCCGCGCTCGATTTCGTCGACCGTCTCCGCGCATCCGGAGCACTAGAAGGCGTTCGCAGCGTCACCTGCACGCTCTATGGATCGCTGGGTGCAACGGGTCTCGGACACGGCACGCCCGACGCCGTCGTCGCCGGCCTGCAGGGCCTCGACCCGGAGAGCTGTGACCCCGACCTCGTGCACGGCGCCTGGTCGGGACTCGTGCGCGGCAGCTCGACCGCGCTGCGCGACGCCGGATTCCTCGAACTGGCGTCCGGCGGAGACCGCAGCACGATCGACCTCGGCGGAACCCATCCGATCGCCATCGAGCAGTCGGACATCTCGTTCGAAGCGCACACCCGGTTGCCCGCACACCCGAACGCCCTGAGCCTCGTCGCCTGGGGCGACGCCGACGCGCTCCCCTTGCTCAGCGAGACCTACTACTCGGTCGGCGGCGGGTTCATCCAGCGCGACGGCGACGACTCGTCGAGCATTCCGCTGGTCGAGCATCCGCTATCGTTCGCGAGCGCCAACGCCCTCTTAGAGGTCTGCGAGTCGACCGGACTCAGCATCGCCGAGGTCGCCTGGCGCATCGAGACCGAACTGCACGGCGAGGACGCCGTGCGCGCGCAGCTCGATCGCATCTGGAACGCGATGGAGGCCTGCATCGACGCGGGCCTGACCGCAACGGGCACGTTGCCCGGAGGGCTCAACGTGCCGAGACGCGCGACCCGACTTCGCGAGCGCCTCGAGCTCGAACGCGAGACCGCCACCGGCGACCACGACACCTCCACCGAGTGGCTGCACGCCTACGCTCTGGCGGTCAATGAGGAGAACGCCGCGGGCGGCCGGGTCGTGACGGCTCCGACCAATGGCGCGGCGGGCATCGTTCCCGCGGTCGGCCGGTACTACCTCGACTTCGTGCGCGGCGCGGATCGCGAGGGCATCCACCGCTATCTCCTGACGGCCACCGCCATCGGCTCGCTGTTCAAGTCGAACGCGTCGATCTCAGGCGCCGAGGCCGGATGCCAGGGGGAGGTCGGGTCGGCGTGCGCCATGGCGTGCGGTGCCCTGTGCGCCGTGCTCGGCGGCACCCCGCGCCAGGTCGAGAACGCGGCAGAGATCGCCATGGAGCACCACCTCGGACTGACGTGCGACCCCGTCGGCGGCCTCGTGCAGGTTCCGTGCATCGAGCGCAACGCGATCGCGTCGTCGACCGCGGTCAGCGCGGCGAGGCTCGCCATGAACGGCGACGGAACGCACCTGGTGTCGCTCGACATGGTGATCGAGACGATGCGACAGACCGGAGTAGACATGTCGACGAAGTACAAGGAGACGAGCGAGGGCGGCCTCGCGGTGAACGTGATCGAGTGCTGACGCGTTAGAACAGTCGAGCGTCGTCGTCGTCGAGGCGTAGCGACGACCGCAGCACGGCCAAACCTGTCGTGAGCTCGCCGCTGGTCAGCGGCTCGCAGCGCAGCCCGCCTCTTCCGCGCAGTGCCTTGTGTGCACCCGGGGCGAGCATCACATCCATCCACGCGCAGGGATTGGCCGGCCGATGCGCGTGGAACAGTACCGGGCCCAGGCCAGAATCGAGCGAGAAATCGGCCCCGCGAAGTCGATCGACGTCCACCCCGCGAACCAGGATGTTGCGGCGCGTGTCGAGCGGGTCGAGAGCGTTGGCGAGACCGAGGGCCCGTTCGACGTACTCGACCGATTCGACGGCCATGATCGTCACGGAGGCCGTGCGATGTGCCGCCTTGCCGAAGTGCCTGTCGCCGACGATACCGAGATGGGCTCGAACAGCGACTCGTTCGAAGTCTTCCGGCCCGACAGCGGGCCGAGGACCGTCTAACGGGCGGCCCTCGTAGCGATGGAGGGTGGAGGCCAGCAGATGCTCGATGCTCACCCGATACTCGAACTCGAGATTCGACCCGGATGCGTCCTCCACAGAACACAGGCTAGTCGGGCTTTGTTACCCCCGCTTACGAGGGAGGCCGCGCTGTCGGTGGCTCGGGTTAGCGTGAGCGTGTGAATACCGTTACGCCAGCCGCGCCCGGGCCCTACCTGCCGTCGTCGACCGTGTCGACGCAGTGGCTCGCCGATCATCTCGGCGCCGACAACCTGGCGATAGTGGCGGCCGCCAACCGGGTGCGACTCCTGTCGCTTCGGCTCGACGTCGCCATCAGCACCATCGTCGTCTACGACGAGAACGACGGTCTGTGTGCTTCAGAGTCGGCGCACACCCTGCGCGAGGCGGGGTTCGAGCGCGTCGCGGTGCTCACCGGCGGCCGACAGAAGTGGCTCAGCGAGCAGCGACCCGTCGACCTGCACGAGCTCGCCCACCGCAACGGGCGGTCACCGCTCTATACCGGCTACGTCTATACCGGCTACGTCTATGCCAGCGTCGACCCGGGTTACGTCGAGCCCCGCCTCGCGTAGCTCGTTAAGCGGCGCTGCTCGGGCGGAATGCCCGGTGATCACGCTGTCGACACCCCCGACGGGCGCGACTCGTCCGAGGTGAACCTGGCCGATCTTCGACCCGTCAGCCAAGACGATCCGTCTGGTCGCCGCCCCGAGCATCCGTCTCTTGATCTCGGCCTCGGGCAGGTTGATGTTCGTGATGCCGTGCTCTACGTCGACTCCGTTGCAGCCAATGAACGCGATGTCGGCGTGCAGGCTGTCGAAGAGCCCATCGGCCATCGGGTTCACGAGGGAGTGCTGGAGCGCCCTCAGCGTGCCGCCGGTGACGATGACGCTGAAGCGGGGCAGCGCCCTCTCGAGCTCGAGCGCGATCTTCAGGCCGTTCGTGATGATCACGACGTCGTGCAGATCGGCCCGATCGACGAGAGCCCGCGCTAACGCGGCCGCCGTCGTTCCCACGTCGATGATCACGGAGTCCCCTGGCGACACGAGTGCCGCGGCATGGGCCGCGATGCGCAGCTTCTCGTCCCACAGAGAACCGAGCGCCTCCTCGAAGGCGGGCTCGGTGCGTCTCGGCGTGGCCGAGGTCACCGCTCCCCCGTGCACTCGATCGAGCTGGCCCGCGGATTCGAGCGCGTCGAGGTCGGATCTGATCGTCACTTCGGAGACCCCGAAGACCACACTCAACTCGGTCACCTTGACGAACCCGCCCGCGGCCAGCAGCTCGAGGATGCGGGCGCGACGCACCGGTGCGGGGGCGTTGACGAATTCGAGATCGGACACAAGACGACTTTCGTTTATTTGCGATTGCTTGTCAATTCTTGCCGTGCAATACTGTCGCGTGTTGTGCCGCCGAGCGTGATCCGCGCTCGCGAGAAAGGGCTCGCTATGTCCACCATCGCCGTTCGAGAGACCGTGCTCGCAGACGGACGTCAACTCATCTACTTCGATGACGCAGACACCACCCTGTCGCCCGAGCGACGGCCCGACGCGCGCGTGCTCGATCCTCGCCCAGCGACCGCGAGCATGAGGCAGGACGTGCTGACCGGCGAGTGGGTCTCCATCGCGGCGGCCCGCCAGAACCGGGTGTTCCTCCCCTCCGATGACGCAGACCCGCTGGCGCCGGCCACACCCACGAACCCCTCCGAGATCCCCGACGTCTACGACGTTGCGGTCTTCGAGAACCGCTCCCCCTCGTTCGGCCCGCTGCTCGTCGACGACAATGCGCCCCGGGGTCTCGACGACCTCGCCGAACTCGGGCTCGAGCGCACACGTACCTCCGTGGGCCGCTGCGAAGTCGTGTGCTTCAGCCCAGCCCACACCGGCTCGTTCGCCTCTCAGACTCCCTCGCGCGCCCGCACGATCGTCGAGGCCTGGGCACAGCGCACCGCCGCCCTGTCGGCCATGCCCTCGATCGAGCAGGTCTTTCCGTTCGAGAACCGCGGCGCCGAGATCGGCGTCACCCTCAACCACCCGCACGGCCAGATCTACGCGTACCCCTACGTCACACCGCGCACCACCAAACTGCTCGACTCGATCGACAGGTTCGGCCCCGACATGTTCGCCCAGATCCTCGAGCGCGAACAGGCCTCCGAGCGCGTGCTGCTGCGCGGCGAGCACTTCACGGCGTTCGTGCCCTTCGCGGCGCGCTGGCCCATCGAGGTGCACATGCTGCCGCACCGGCACATCCCTGACCTCGCGGCAACGACGGCCGAGGAGCGAGACGAGCTGGCCGTGCTCTACCTGCGTCTCCTTCGCGGAATCGACGCCCTGTACGACACCCCCACGCCCTACATCTCCGCCTGGCACCAGGCACCGGTGAACAAAGGCCGCGACGACGTGCGCTTGATGTTGCAGGTCACCTCGCCCCGGCGGGCCGCGAATCGGCTCAAGTACCTCGCAGGCTCGGAGGCTGCCATGGGCGCCTTCATCGGAGACGTGCCTCCGGAGACATCCGCCGCACTCGTTCGCGAGGCGATCGCCCGCGCTGACCAGGAGAACCCCGTATGACCCACGACGACATCGCAACCCAGGCGGCCACCGACTTCCACACCCGATTCGGCCGCCCGGCCGATGGAGTCTGGTCGGCACCGGGCCGCGTCAATCTGATCGGCGAGCACACGGACTACAACGAGGGCTTCGTGCTGCCGTTCGCGATCGACCGTCGCACATGGGCGGCAGTCGGCCTGCGCGACGACAACACCGCGCGTGTCACCAGCACGTTCAGTGACGAGGAGGTCGAGGTAGAGCTCTCCTCCGTCGGCCCCGAGGAGCTCGACGGATGGTCGGCCTACCCTCTCGGAATCGCCTGGGCCCTCGGAGAGAACGGCGTCGATCTCGCCCAGCAGCGCGGCTTCGACGCGCACATCGCCTCCGACGTCCCCGTCGGCGCCGGACTGTCGTCGTCGGCCGCCATCGAAGGCGCGATCGTCCTCGCTCTCGACGAACGCTGGCAGCTCGGACTCGACAGGCCGACCCTCGCCCGCGTCGGACAGCTGGCAGAGAACGAGGCCGTCGGCGCTCCGACCGGAATCATGGATCAGTCGGCATCTCTGCTCGGGCGACGCGACTCGGCCGTGTTCCTCGACTGTCGCTCACTGCGCTCCGAGATCGTCGACCTCGGCTTCGCCGGGGCCGGGCTCGCGATCGTCATCATCGATACCAAGGTGAGCCACTCCCACGCGACCGGCGGATACGCGGCCCGCCGTGCATCCTGCGAGGCGGGCGCCGCCGCTCTCGGCGTCGAGAGCCTGCGCGACGTCGGCGTCGCCGACCTCGACCGAGCGCGCGAGGTCATGGACGACGAGACGTTCCGCCGCGTTCGGCACGTCGTCACCGAGAACGCCCGCGTGCTCGCCACGGTGCGTGCCCTGCGCGAGAGCGGGCCCCTCGCCATCGGCGAGATCCTGGATGCGTCGCACGTGTCGATGAGAGACGATTTCGAGATCTCGGTGCCGCAGCTCGACCTCGCTGTCGTGGCCGCTCGTGAGGCCGGAGCCATCGGCGCCCGCATGACGGGCGGCGGCTTCGGCGGTGCGGCAATCGCCTTGACGCCCGTCGACCTGATCGACGAGGTTACCGCGCGCGTCACCGAGGCGTTCGCGCAGGCCGGCTACACCGCACCCGAGATCTTCACGGTCACCCCGTCAGACGGAGCCCAGCGCGAGTTCTAACTCCCGAGGATCCGTGACCGGCAGCCGGCAGACGAAGTCGGTGCACAGATAGGCGGTGCTGCGACCGTCCGAGGTCGCGCGCCCCTCGAGCAGCCCGAAACCCGCCTCGGACCACTCCCTGGCCTGCGACTCCGACACGACCACGGTCAGCGACGCAGTGTTTCTGCGCGCCTCGTCGACCAGCGAATCGGGTGCACTCACGGCGGCATCCGGTGTCACGACGACCAGCTGCTGTGTCGGATCAAGCAGCCTCTGCACGAGTTCGAGCGTCGCGCCGAATCCGATCGGCCGGGTCAGGGCCTCTGCAGCGACCCCACCGACCGTCTGCGAGACGATCTCGCGGTAGCGCGCCTCGCCTGTGAGGTCGAACAGCGTGAGCGCGGCTGAGCAGACCGCGCTGACGCCGGAGGGATACGCACCTTCGGCGGTGTCGACCGCGGCCGCGATGTTCTGCGCCGACAGCACGGCGTCCCGCCCGCCCGGCGCGGTGAAGCCGGCGTCGAGGACGGCGTCGACGAACTGGCGGGCGCTGATCGCGTAGTGCGCTCGCCCCGTAGCGGCGGCCAGGGCGAGAAGCCCCCCGGCGAATGCGCCGTAATCCTCGAGTGTCGCGGCCGCGTCCGATCGCCGCGAACCGATGGATGCGCGCAGCAGCAGGCCGTCGGCTCTCACGTGCGACCCGAGCAGGTAGTCGGCGGCTCGCATCGCCGCGTCGATCCACTCGGCGTGACCGAGCGAGAAGCCGGCGCGCGCGAGTGCCGCTATGGCGAGACCGTTCCAGCCGGTGAGAATCTTCGCGTCGACCGCGGGAGGGGTCTCTCTAGCCCGACCCGCAGCATCCAGGGCGTAGTAGCCACCCTCACTCCGCGACCCCGCGACCGTGCTCTCGGAATCCTGCGCGGAGCCGAAGCCGCCCTCCGGCTGCTGCAGCACCGAGATGAGGAACGACGCGATCCCCTCGGCGGTGTGGCGCGCCTCCGCGGCCTGGGCATCGTGCCCCGCGGCGAGCCTCGCGTACTCGTCGAGCAGAAGGGCATTGTCGTAGAGCATGCGCTCGTAGTGCGGATCGCTCCAGTCTCGATTCACGCTGTAGCGGAAGAACCCGCCCTCGAGCGGGTCGCGCAGCGGCGAGCGGCTCATGGTCAGAAGAGTGCGCGCCGCGAGCGGGCTGCCTCTGCGCAGCAGCATCGACAGCACGGGAGCGACGGGGAACTTGGGTGCGCCGCCGAAGCCCCCGTAGGTGCTGTCTTCGTACGCCTCGAGGTCGCGCACCGCCTGCGCCATTCGCTCTTCGGCGTCATCGGGAAGCGCCCCCGTGGGCGTGGCCACGGCGGTCTGCGCCAGCGCATCCGAGATCGCGTCGGCCGTGAGATCGACCTGGTCTCTTCTCGATCTCCACGCGTCGTCGACGGCGTCGAGCACCTGAGAGAACGACGGGTGACCCTGAATCGGCACCGGCGGTGAGTAGGTGCCGGCGAAGAACGCCTTGCCCTCCGGGGTGACGAAGACGTTCAGCGGCCAGCCCAGACCCTGAGTGAATGCGCCGGCCGCCGCGAGGTATACCGAGTCGACCTCGGGATGCTCCTCGCGGTCGACCTTGATCGCCACGAAACCAGAGTTGAGCTGTGCCGCCAACTGCGGGTCGGAGAACGATTCGCGCGCCATGACGTGGCACCAGTGACAGGTGGAATACCCGATCGAGACGAGCACCGGAACATCGCGGCGCTTCGCCTCATCGAACGCCTCAGTTCCCCACGCGAACCAGTCCACCGGGTTGTCGGCGTGGGAGCGCAGATAGGGGCTGATCGCGTCGCGGAGCCTGTTCGTCATGGCGCGCCCCGTCAGTTGACCTCGTCGGGGTGGCCGCCGACGCGACCGTCTTTCTCCAGCGCGGTGATGGACGCCTGCTCGTCGTCGCTGAGCTCGAAGTCGAAGATCTGGAAGTTCTCTTCGATGCGCTCGCGGTTGTTCGACTTGGGGAAGATGATGTTGCCCTGCTGGATGTGCCAGCGCAGGATCACTTGGGCGAGCGACTTGCCGTGGGCCTCGGCAATCTCCTGCACGTTCGGCTCTTTCAGGAGCGCCCCCTGGGCGAGGGGGCTCCACGCCTCGGTCGCGATACCGTGCTCGCGGCCGAATGCGGTGATCTCGCGCTGCTGGAACTCGGGGTGCAGCTCGATCTGGTTGACGGCCGGCACCACATCGGTCTCGCCGAGGAGGCGTGTGAGGTGGTCGACGGTGAAGTTCGAGACGCCGATCGACTTGGCCCGACCCGACTCACGGATCTTCTCGAGGGCCTTCCACGCGTCGACGTAGTTGTCGTTGGCCGGCGCGGGCCAGTGAATCAGGTAGAGGTCGACGTAGTCGAGCTGCAGGCGACCGAGGCTCTTCTCGAATGCCTCGAGACCCGATTCGTAGCCCTGGTCGGCGTTCCACAGCTTCGTGGTGATGAAGAGCTCGTCGCGGTCGATGCCGCTGGTCTTGATGGCGTGACCGACGCCCTCCTCGTTGCCGTAGATCTTGGCCGTGTCGATGTGCCGGTAGCCCACCTCGAATGCGTCTCTGACGATGCGCGACGTCTTGTCGGGATCGACCTTGAAGACACCGAAGCCGAGCTGGGGAATGGTGTTGCCGTCGTTGAGGGTGACCAGGGGAACGGATGATTCGGAAATAGTCATTGATCAATCGTGTCACGTTCACCGGCCGACGCAACGGCCTTGACGGCATCGATCACGAGGTCACGGGCGGTGTCGAGACGCCCGATTCGTTCCACCAACTCGACGGCCAGTCGACGGGTGCCGCGTCCGAGGCGAGGGGGCGTGTCGAGGCTGCGCACGAGCTCGGCGGCGTGCAGCGCCTCCACGGCGAAGATCTGTCGGCAGAGCCTGATCTGCCGCTGCAGCAGGCGCACGGCCAGGGGCGCGAACGAGGCCTGATCCTCGACCTGCGACAGCGTCGTTCCGGATGCCGACACCGGGTTCGCGAGGTGCCGCACCTCGGCGAGGCTGGCCGCCGCCGCATACCAGCTGAGGCCGGGCACGGCGTTGTCGCCAGAGCGACGGAGCGGGGTGGCGAGGCCTGAGAGCACGGCGATGCGCCGCTCCGAGATACCGGCCAGATGGGCGAGCGCCACGCGCAGGCTTTCGATAGACAACACCAGTCGGAGCGGCTCGAAGTTGCCGTTCGAGAGCATGGCGCCGTCGCCCTGCGTCACGACGAGCGGGTTGTCTCCCGGCGCGTTGAGCTCGTCTTCGATCACCGATGCCGCGAGCGCCGTCGCGTCGCGCACGGCGCCGTGAACCTGCGGCACTGTGCGAAACGACAGCGGATCCTGCACGGATGCGGCGTGCTCCGCGTCTTCGAGGAGTCCCCCGGAGACTCGAGCGCGGAGGCTCCGGGCCGCCTCCCGCTGCCCGGAGGACCGACGACGAGCGTGCACCCGATCGCCGAACGGGCTGAGTGAGCCTCCCGACCCCGTGGCGCCCAGTGTTTCGAGCGACAACGCGGCCACCGCATCGGCCTCGCTCACGAGTGCGCGCAGCTCGGCCACGGCGAGGGCGCCCACGCCGATCGAATAGGAGTTCGCGCTGATCGCCGCGAGCGCCTCCCCCGCCGCGAAGGGCAGGCCCTGGCGCACACGGGCGGCGACCTCGGCGAGCAGGGCGAGATCGGATGCGCCGACCGAGCCCGTGGCATACACCTCGGGTAGCGGGCCGCCGTCGAGGAGCCGGGCGTACGCATCCGCGAGCTCTGGGCGCACGCCCGAGCCGCCGAGCGAGAAACCGACCACGCGGGCGAAGATGAGTGCGCGCACCTCGCGCGGGGCGAGCGGGTCACCGATACTGCCGCGGTGGTTGTCGATGACCTGGTTCTGAAACGCGGTGATCTCGTCGGCGGAGACACGGGTGTCGCGACCGGCACCCAGGTGGGTGTTCAGGCCGTAGACGGCCGATCCCGATTTCTGCACCGACTCGACGACGCGACGTGCGCGGGCGATCGTGCCCACGACATCCGGTGTCAGCTCGATCGACGCGCCGTCGGCGACGGTCACCACATCGTCGATCGTGATCGGCTGCCCCTCGAGCCGGAGCACACCCATCAGAAGTCCAGGAGGTTGCCGCGCAGCCCGCCATCGCCGAACTCCCGACGGATCAGCCCTCGACGGCGCAGAACGGGAACGAGCGGATCGAGGGTGCGGTGCACGTTCGCGGGATGCACCTGGCCAGCGAAGAGAAAGCCGTCTCCCCCGCTGGCCTCGCCGAGCTCCTCGAGGTGGTCGACGATCTCGTCGGCCGTGCCGATCACGGCGAGCCCGTCTCGGTTCGCACGCACCTGGAGGATCTCGCGCAGCGTCGAGCCGGGGGGCGCAGACTTCACGAAGTTGTCGAGGGTGCCCTGGTTGCTGTTCGTGGTGAGCTCGGGCAGCGGAGCGTCGAGGTCGAAGGCCTTGAAGTCGACTCCGGAGAGGTACGAGATCGACTGCAGGGCTTCGTCGATCGCGGCCTGGTTGAGATCGGAGCGGCGGGCCTTGGCGCTGGCCGTCTCCTCGGCGTTCGCGGTGACGATCGGCGTGACCGCGAAGAGCACCTTCACGTGATCGGGGTTGCGACCCGCTGCCAGTGCGATCTGGCGGATGCTGTCACGGAATTCGCGGTTGCGCTCGGGCGTCGACGACAGGGCGATGATCACGTCGGAGTTCTGGCCGGCGAAGTCGCGACCTCGGCCGGACGCGCCCGCCTGCACCATGACGGGTTCCTGCGACATCGGCACGGTGTTGATCGGGCCGCGGACCTTGAAGAACTGCCCCTCGTGGTTGATCGGCGCCACCTTCGTGAAGTCGGCGAACACCCCGCGCTCCGCGTCTTCGAGCACCGAACCCGGAGCCCAGCTGCGCCAGAGCTTGCGGATGACGCTGACCCACTCGTCGGCGCGGTCGTAGCGCAGGTCGTGCTCGATCTGCAAGGCGCGCCCGTAGTTCTGCGCCGCCAGGTCGCTGCCGCTGGTCACCACGTTCCAACCGAGTCGGCCATCGGCGAAGTGCTGCAGCGTCGCCAGGAGGCGAGCCGCCGTGAACGGTTCGTAGAACGACGCGCTGAGAGTCGGCACGATGCCGAGGTTCTCTGTCGCCGACAGCAGATAGGGCACCAGCGGCAGGGGGTCGTGCTTCGGAGCGAAGCGCGCGTTGGCGAGGTTGACCTCGCTCGTGCCGCCATAGGTGTCGGGAACGGTGACGCCGTCTTCGATGATCAGCAGGTCGAGGCCGCTGTGCTCGAACAGCCGCGCGGCGTCTTGGTAGATCTGGGGCTTCTTCCAGTCGTAGCCGATGCCGTAGCTGGGGTCGCCCCAGCCCTGCACGCCGAAACCGGCGCCGAGAAACCATCCGAAATGAAGCAGAGCCATAGCGATAAACCTTTGGAAAGAGAGCGTCGGTCAGATGGAATACGTGCCGACGCCGAGGTCGGTGAGCCACGCATCGTCGAACGCCTTGGTCAGATAGTTCGCACCGGTGTCGGGTGCGATCGCGACGACGACCGAACCCTGCGGGGCTTTCGCGGCCACCCGCAGAGCGACGGCCACGGCGAGCGCAGACGAGGGGCCGAGCAGCAGTGCCTCGGAAGCGGCGAGCGTGTGCACGGTGTCGTAGATCTCCTGATCCGACACCACGACGTACTCGTCGACGACCTCGTGGTGGTAGGTCTGCGGCCAATTCGACTGGGCCCATCTGTTGCCAGCGCCCTCGACGTTGATCTGGCCGGCCGCGTTGCCGCTGTAGGTCGACCCGGTCGGGTCGGCCCCGATGACCCGGATGCGATCGGCCGAGACATCCTTCAGGAAACGGCCCGTCCCACTGATCGTTCCGCCCGTGCCGACGGATGCGACGAGGTGCGTCACCTTGTGGGCGCTCTGGCGCCAGATCTCCGGCCCGGTGGTCTGGTAGTGGGCGCCGGGATTGCTCTCGTTCTCGTACTGCGACGGACGCCACGCGTTGGGCAGCTCGGCCGCGATGCGATCGGCGATGGCACGAGCATTGTTCGGACTCTCGGGCGGAGCCTCCCAGTCGGCCTCGACCAGGCGGGCACCGTAGGCCTTGAGCACGGCCCGCTTCTCATCGGAGATGTACGCGCTATGGATGATCACGACAGGGTGCCCCGTGAGCCGCCCAACCAGCGCCAGGCCGATGCCCGTGTTGCCCGAACTCGACTCGACGATGGTGGCGCCCGGCTTCAGCGCGCCGCTCGCCTCGGCGGCACGGATCATGTGCAGGGCGATGCGATCCTTCGCCGACCCACCTGCGTTGCGACTCTCGAGCTTCACGAGGACTCGCGCCGGAAGGCCGTGCGCCAGGACGTTCAATTCGATCAGTGGCGTGTTGCCGATCAGCGAGACGACCGACGGTGTGATGTCTTCGACGAGGTCGTCACACTGGCCGTCTCCTGACGCCGGAGCGGCCAGGGGTCGTGTGTCGAGGTTCGTCATGAGCCGACACTACGACGACCAAGACGCTTCAGACCGTCGTGTGTCGTCCTGTTACACAGCGGCCCCGGAGGCTCCCGCTCGGCGGCAGGACTAGCATTGCTCGGGTCATTCGGAGTCAGCCAACTGGAGGTAGTCGCATGAGCCAAGGATCACTCGTCTTCGCGGGCGGCGGCGTCGCCGGAATCGCCTGGGAGGTCGGCGTCATGCAGGGACTCTTCGACGCAGATCCGCAGCTCTTCGAGAGGCTGCTCGCCGCCGACACCCGCATCGTCGGCACCTCGGCCGGATCTGCAGTCGGAGCCCAGCTGGCCGGAGACACCGGAATCGCCGAGTCATTCGCCTCGCAGATCGAGGAGGAGACGGCCGAGCTCGGAGCCGACATCGACGCGGTCGAGCTGCAGGCGAAGTTCGTCGCAGCCGTCGAAGGCGCCACGTCTCCAGAGGACGCGCGCCGCCGCATCGGCCGACTGGCTCTCGAGACCCCGTCGGTCGACGAGAGCGTGCGTATCGAGGTCATCCGCTCCCGGCTCGCCGACACCCGGTGGCCGCAGCGCGACCTCAGGGTCACCGCCGTCGAGGTCGAGTCCGGCGACTTCGTGGTCTTCGACCGCACGAGCGGGGCCGAGCTCGCCGACGCGGTCGCCGCGAGCTGCGCCGTTCCCGGCGTCTGGCCACCGGTCACGATCAACGGCTCGCGTTACATGGATGGCGGGGTCCGATCGGGCAGCAACGCCGATCTCGCGGCCGGCTCCGACTGGGTCGTCATCGTCACGCCTCTTCCCGGTGTGGGCGAGCCAGGCCTCGGCACGATTGCCACGGCCGAGCTCGACGCGCTCGGCGGCGTTCCCACCGTGATCATCTACGCCGACCCCGCATCGATCGCCGCCTTCGGCCCGAATCCCCTCGACCCTGCCACCCGCCGCGCATCGGCCGAGGCGGGCCGCGCGGTCGGCCGCGCATCCGCCGAGCGTGTCGCAGCTACGCTCGCGGCGGCGCTCTAGGGGTGCTCTACGAGAGCCGGGGCGCGCGTCCGCGCGTCGATCCGGATGCGCTGGTCGCGGCATCCGCTATCGTCTCTGGCGATGTGACAATCGGGCCGGGCTCACGCGTCATGCACGGCGCCGTGCTGACGGCCGAGGACGGCCCGATCGTGATCGGCGCCAACGTCGTGGTGCTGGAGAACGCGGTGATTCGCGGGCGAGCGGGTCACGCCGCGATTATAGGCGACGAGGTCATGGTCGGGCCGCACGCGCACATCAACGGATGCACAGTCGGTTCCGGCGCGTTCATCGCCACGGGAGCATCCGTCTTTCCCGGCGCGGTCATCGGTGAGGGCGCCGAGGTGCGCATCAACGCCGTCGTTCAGGTCAACACCCGACTCGCGGCGGGCGCCGTCGTTCCCATCTCCTGGGTGGCCGTCGGCGATCCGGCCCAGCTGTTCTCGCCCGACCGACACGACGAGATCTGGGCCGTGCAGCGCACGCTCGACTTCGTAGGCACGGTGTACGGGGCAGGGAACGACGCGACGATGAAGGACATCATGCGATCCCAGTCCGAGTTCTACGGCGCGCACCGCGAAGACACCGAGCTGACCGGCTGAGGCCGGTCGCTTTCTCTCAAGGCCCGGTATCGAAGCACGAGCGGTGAGAGCATGCCGAACGCGGCGACGAGCACCGTGACGCCGATCATCGAGCCACGCAGCCCGACCGCGCTCGACAGCAGACCGACGAAGACAGGACCGAGGAGAAAGCCAATGTAGGCGGTCGTGGCGATGATCGACGTCGTGCTGCCGCGAATGTCGTCGTCGATGCCGCGCACCGCCTGACTCAGCAGAGTGGGGAACAACACGGATGTGCCCACTGCCGCCAGCGCGAGACCGACGAGGGCGACACCGACGTTCTCGGCAGCCGCCACGATGAGAGTGCCGACGACGGCGGTGGCGGCACCTCCGACAAGGAGAGCGACAGCGGGAACCCTGGCGGAGAAGCCCACGACGAAACGGGTGATCGCCGCGCAGGCCGCAAAGGTCGCCGGAGCGATGGCGGCCAGAGCCGGCGACGCCTTCAGTTCGTCGACGAGATAGATGGCGCCCCAACTCTGGTGCGCATTCTCTGCGGCGAAGCCGAGCGCCCCGACCAGGCCCACGATGACGAACGGCAGAAGCAGTGCCGGTCTGCGGCGCATGGTGTTCGTTGTGACGCCGGTTTCGGATTCGGCTCGGGTTCCGGATTCGGCTCGGGTTCCGGTTGTCGTACGGGTTCCGCGGCCGAACACCACGACGCCGCTTGCGAGGATCACGAGGCCTGAGACGACGAAGGTCAGGGGCGCCCCACCGCCGCTCCCGAAGATCGCACCCGCTCCGAGGCTGCCCACCACGACGAACGAAGAGAAGACGGCGTGCGCGAGCGTGATGATGCGACGGCCCGATCGGGCCTACTCCCCGCCGGCGAGGGCGTTTGCGGCGACGTCGGATGCCCCCGATGTCGCGCCGACCAGAAGCATGCCGACGCACACGGCCACGATGTCGCGGGCAAAGACGGCCACAAGGATGCCCGCTACCGCGAGGGTTGCGAGGAGCAGACCGGTGATCCTGGTTCCGAATCGATCGACGGCTCGCCCCGTGAACAGCATCGCCGGCAGAGCCCCGAGGCCTACGCAGAGCAGAGCGCCGCCGAGTTGAGCGTCGGACACCCCCGCCGTCTGTCTCAGCGCGGGCAGAGCCGCGCCCCACACACCCCAGAAAATGCCGAAACCGGCGAAGGCGACGAACGAAAGCGGTAGTCGAGTCATTTGTGTAACGATACACAACAGCGGCGGTAGGGTGGTGTCATGGCTTCGCAACGCGTCACGATGCGGCAGGTCGCCGCCGAAGCCGGTGTCGCCCCTATGACCGTGAGCTACACGTACACCCGACCCGAGCGCGTCGCGCCCGATACTCGCGCCCGAGTACTCGCCGCCGCCCGGCACCTCGGCTATGGGGGGCCCGACCCGGTTGCTCGCTCTCTGCGCAGCGGAGCCACGGGCAATCTCGGCGTCGTGTTGGGCGAACATCTCAGCTACGCGTTCGAAGACCCTCAGGCCGCCCGATTCCTGGCCGGCGTATCGAGCGTATGCGTCGAGGAACAGCTCGGGCTCGTTCTCATTCCCAGCACCGGAGCAGCCGACGATGTCGACCGGGTGCGCGAGGCGGCTGTCGATGGTTTTGTCCTCTGGACGACCGACGTCTCGGACCCCGTACTCGAGGCGGTCGCAGCAACGGGGCGACCAGCGGCCATCCAGGGAGGTCCATCCACCCCGGGAGTCTCCGTCGTCTCCCCCGATGACCGGAGCGCAGCGCGGGCCATGGCGTCGCACATGCTGTCCGAAGCCACCTCTCCACTGATCCTCTCGTTTCCCCTCGACCGCGGGCGCCGAGCGGAGCTTGTGCGAGGGCCCGACACAGCGGTGGGCTTTCCGATCACCCGAGCCCGCCTCGAAGGGTACCGAGACGCGGTCGACGACTCCGCAAGGACCTGGAACGACATACCCGTCGCCGTCGTGGCTCGAAACAGTCGTGACGATGGTCGACTGGCCATCCGCGATGCGCTCGTGCGCACGCGCCCCGATGTCGTCATCGCGATGAGCGACCAACTCGCCGCCGGGGCCATCGACGTCCTGGGGTCGAACGCCGCCGTCAGCGGATGGGATGACAGCGAACTTGCCCAGACGCTCGGGTTCTCGAGCGTGAGCCAGTCGCTCTACGATCAGGGCGTCACGTGCGCCCGCATCGCCTCCGGGTCCGCCAGCCCCGAGTCCCCCGCCTGGAGCCTGACGCTGCGCTGACCGGTCGCCGCGTTCGGCGTCGGTGCGCACCCATCATCTGCGTTGATCGAGTAGGCCGCCCGCGGCCGTATCGAGACCCCATCCGGGGTCGCGACTGCTCCTTCACAGGGCACGCCTTCGGATCGTTATCCACAGCCTTATTACCTGATCAACCAGCAAATGCCGGTTACTACTCGGTGTCGGTGGGTGCTGTTTGACTTCTCATATGACATCAACGATCCCGCTCCTCGAGCCCGACCCGTACGTGGTCGCGCTCAAGCAGGTCGCCGACCTCGACAGGCAGATAGCAGCGCTGTCTGCGGTCAGGGCCGAACGCGTCACCGACGCGAGAAACCACCTGCACCGGCAGGCGCCGTCCGACACATCAACGGGTGGGCCCGTCTGGTCGACGGACCGGGTCGAGAGGGTCGAGTTGTTCACCGAACTCGCCCAGTTCACTCGCCGCACCGAGTACCGGGCCGCGACCCTGATCGACACCAGTACCGCTCTCGTGGATCGCCTCCCTGCCACGCTCGCGGCAGTGGCTGCCGGAGCCGTGTCGTGGGAGCACGCCGAGGTCATCGCGAAGCATGCCGACGGCCTCGAGGGAGATGCGTTGACCGCCTATGACGCCCGGCTCGCGGCGCTGGCGGCTGAGGTGAACCCGAAACAGCTCGACCGCAAGGCGAGAGCGCAGGTCGAACTCGCCCAACCGTCTACCGCGGTCGAACGAGCCGAGAAGGCCGCGGCCACCCGGCGCATCTACGTCGATCCCGGAGCCGATGGCATGGCGTATTTGACGCTGTTCGCGCCGGCGCCCGAGATCCACGCGATCGCAGATCGGGCTGCACGCCTCGCTGCCGGGCTCAGGGCGGGTGGTGACCCGCGCAGCATGGGACACCTAAAGCTCGATGTCCTGTGCGATCTGATGCTCAACGGAGAGACCTCGATCCCCGGAGCCACCCGAGGAGTTCGAGGGCGGGTGCACATCATGGTTCCCGCGATGACTCTGCTCGGTCTCGGTGACGAGGCCGCGATCCTCCGCGGTTATGGTCCGATCGACCCGGCCACGGCGGCGCAGTTGACGGCGGAGGCGACCTCCTGGAGGCGCATCCTCACCGACCCGATCACGGGACGCATCCTCACGACCGATCCCCGCGACTACCGGCCAACCGCCCGGATGATCGACCACGCGAGACTCGTTCACCCGACGTGCGTGTTCCCGGGGTGCACTGTTCCGTCGGAGCGGGCCGACATCGACCACACCGAAGACCATGCCTTTGGCGGGCACACCACGTCAGAGAACCTCGCGCCACTCAGCCAGGGCCATCACAAGGTGAAGCACCACACGAGGTGGCAGATCGTGCAAAACGGAGAAGACACCCTCACCGCCACCTCACCAGCGGGCTACCAGTACACGATCCGGCCGGAAGGCAGGATGAAACCCGCACCGAAACAACTCATCACCGCGGCCACCACGGTCACCACGGTCGACGCGGTCACCACGGCAGCAGCTGCCGTCACCACCCCAGAAGAGGAGCTCGACGACTGTCCCTTCTGACGGGCCACGCGCGCGGAGCCCTTGGTCGACTTCGAGCACCCTTCCCCGAATGGACCCACCAACGAAGGAGAAGTTTCGACATCGCCAAAACCCGAGCCAGCGTCGAACGGGAGAACATCGGGGTTCCGCGTCGGCCGAAGTCGCCCCTGGAGTACCTCTCGACTGTCCCTCAAAGCTCTCGCCACAGCCTCGACCCGCTGGCAGACTGACGCTATGCAAAGCCGCCACGTCAGCCGCGTCATTTCGGCGAGCCCCCAATCGGTCTACGCTTTCGCGGCGAATCCCGACAACCTGCCGAGGTGGGCCTCCGGGTTGGCCCAATCCGAGGTGACCCGAGAGGGCGACACACTGTGGGTCGAATCGCCGATGGGTCGGGTCTCTGTGCGCTTCGTCGCGCCCAACGAGTTAGGCATTCTCGACCACGACGTCACACTTCCGTCGGGCGATACCGTGACCAATCCTGTTCGAGTGATATCGCACCCCGAGGGTGCAGAGGTCGTTTTCACGGTTCGCCAACTCGACCTCGACGACGACGAATTCGAGCGCGATGCACTCACCGTCGGGGAGGATCTCGACCGCTTGCGTCGGCTCCTCGAGCAAGCTACGACGTCACCACCCGGTATTTGAACCCGACGTGCGACGCCTCGAAGCCAAGCCGCTCGTAGAAGCGGTGCGCATCCACGCGGGCGGCATCTGACGTCAGCTGCACCAGCGGCACGCCCGAGACGCGAGCGTCCTCGATCGCCCACCGCATCATCGCCGCGCCGATACCGCGGTTGCGCCGACTCGACGAGACCCGCACGGCCTCGATCTGCAGACGAGACGCCCCGCGCCGGGCCAGGCCGGGAATCACCGTGAGCTGCATGGTGGCGACGACCGGGTCTGCGCCGTCTCCGTCGTCCGAGCCGTCCGCGCTCCCCACACCCTCGGAGTCGACGACCACGAGCAGGCGCTGGGCCGGGTCGCTGTCGATCGCGGCGAACGCCGCCTCGTATGCCTCACGATCGCTGGCATCGGCGGAGTCGCCCCTCGCGGCGCTGATGGGGTCGTCGGCGAGCAGGTCGATGATCGCAGAGAGATCGCCGATCGTGGCGCGTCGCAGCCGCATGGAACCGATAGGGAGCTGAAGCATCACGTCATCCATCGAACCCACGATACAGACGGGGCGAGACGCACAGAAAGACGAAGCCACGACCGGGGAACGGGCAGAGGGCGAGACAGACCCCGGAGAATCTAGAATGGAATGCTCATGGAATCCCTGCCCCGTATCGTCTTCCCGCCTGAACTTCCGGTCAGCCAGCGTCGCGACGATATCGCGCGCGCGATCGCCGAGAACCAGGTGGTCATCGTCGCGGGCGCAACCGGCTCGGGAAAGACCACGCAGCTTCCGAAGATCTGCCTCGAACTCGGTCGAGAATCAATCGGCCACACGCAGCCCCGTCGGCTCGCGGCGCGCACGATCGCCGAGCGCATCGCCGAAGAACTCGGCCAAGAGGTCGGCGGCCTCGTGGGCTACCAGGTGCGCTTCACCGACCGGGCGTCGAAAGACACCCGCATCAAGTTGATGACCGATGGCATCCTGCTCAACGAGATGCACCACGATCGCATGCTCTCGAAGTACGACACGATCATCATCGACGAGGCGCACGAACGCAGCCTGAACATCGACTTCCTGCTCGGCTACCTCAAGCAGCTGCTGCCGAAGCGGCCCGATCTCAAGCTGATCATCACCTCGGCCACGATCGACCCGCAGAGCTTTTCGCGGCACTTCGACGACGCACCCATCGTCGAGGTCTCCGGTCGCACGTTCCCCGTCGAGATCCGCTACCGACCGCTCGTTGCAGAAGACGGCACCGAGGAGCGAGACGAAGACGACCCTTCGACAGGCTCAGGGAACGCGACACCCGACCGCGACGTCTTCGAGGCCATCGGCGAAGCGGTCGACGAGCTGGGCCGAGAGAGCGACGGCGACGTCCTGGTCTTCCTCTCGGGAGAAAACGAGATCCGCGACGCGGAGGAGTCGCTCAAGGGCAAGTTCGCCAATCGCAGCTCGGCGGGCGGAGTCACCGAGATCCTGCCCCTCTACGGACGCCTCTCGAGCGCCGACCAGCACCGCGTGTTCCAGCGCAGCAGCACACCCGGCGTGCGCCGACGCATCGTGCTGGCGACCAACGTGGCAGAGACCAGCCTCACGGTGCCGGGCATCAAGTACGTGATCGATGCCGGTACCGCGCGCATCAGCCGCTACAGCGTGCGATCCAAGGTGCAGCGGCTGCCGATCGAGGCCATCTCTCAGGCCTCGGCCAACCAGCGTTCGGGCCGTTCGGGCCGCACCAGCGACGGAATCGCCATCCGGCTGTACTCGCAACAGGATTTCAAGAAGCGACCCGAGTTCACCGAACCCGAGATTCTGCGCACCAACCTGGCCGCGGTCATCCTGCAGATGATCTCGCTGGGCCTCGGCGACATCGCCTCCTTCCCGTTCCTTCAGCCGCCGGAATCCCGCGGCATCAAAGACGGCCTCGACCTGCTGACCGAGCTGGGCGCGCTGCGCACGGCTACGCCCGAAAACGGCACCGTCAAAACAAAGACGCCGGATGCCCAGCCACGGCTCACGAGGATCGGTCGCGACCTCGCGCGGCTGCCCATCGAGCCGCGCTTCGCCCGCATGGTGATCGAGTCCAAAGAAACGGGCACGAGTCGCGAGGTGATGCTCATCGTCGCAGGGCTCACGATCCAGGATCCCCGCGAGCGCCCGCTCGAACGCCGACAGAGGGCCGATGAGTTGCACGGCCGCTTCACCGATCCGACGAGCGACTTCCTCACCCTGCTCAACCTCTACAACTACCTCGAAGAGAAGCAGGCGGAGCTGTCGTCGAGCGCGTTCCGCCGCCTCTGCAAGAACGAGTTCCTCAACTACCTGCGCATCCGCGAGTGGCAAGACGTGTACCGCCAGCTGAAGCAACTGTCGAGGCCGCTGGGCCTCACGATCGGCGAGCCCGCGGTGAATCCCGACGGCATCCACCGCTCCATCCTCTCGGGTCTGCTCTCGCACATCGGCCTGAAAGACGCGGTCAAGAAGGACTATGTGGGTGCGCGCCAGACCCGCTTCAGCATCTTCCCTGGGTCGGTGCTGGGCAAGAAGCAGCCTGCCGCTGTCATGAGCGCGGAGCTCGTCGAGACGAGCAGATTGTTCGCTCGCATGAACGCGGCGATCGATCCCGCGTGGGCAGAGAAGCTCGCGGGCGACCTGGTCAAACGCAGCTACTCCGAGCCCCGCTGGGAGAAGAAGCAGGGCTCCGTCGTCGCCTACGAGCGGGTCACGCTGTTCGGCGTCCCCATCGTCGAGAAGCGGCGCATCCAGTTCTCTCGCGTCGACCCGTCGTACGCGCGCGAGCTGTTCATCCGGCACGCTCTCGTCGAAGGCGATTGGGAGTCGCAGCAGGCGTTCGACCGGGCCAACCGCGCGTTCCGGAAGGAGCTGGAGCAGATCGAGGAGCGCAGCCGCCGCCGCGATCTGCTGACAGACGACGAGGCAGTCTTCGACTTCTACAACGAGCGCATCCCCCGCGACGTCTTCTCGCAGCGCAGCTTCGAGGGGTGGTGGAAGACGGCGAAGCACGACACCCCTGACCTCCTCACCATGACCATCGACGCCCTGGTGCCCGAGGGCGCCCCCGAGATAGACGAGAACGAGTACCCGACGACGTGGCAGCAGGAGGACCAGCGTCTGGGCCTGAGCTACCGCTTCGAGCCCGGCACCGAAGACGACGGCGTCACGGCGACCGTGCCCCTCGCACTGCTTCCGCGGCTCAAGCCAGAGTCCTTCGAATATCAGGTGCCCGGCCTACGCGTCGAGTTGGTGACGGCGCTGATCAAATCGCTGCCCAAGAACATCCGCCGCAACTTTGTTCCCTCCACCGACTGGGCGGTGCGCCTGGTCGCCGAGACGCCCGAGGGCGGCGGCGACGAAGGATATCTCCAGGCCCTCGCCACGACCATGTCGCGCCTTGCCCACGTCTCGGTCAGCGCATCCGACTTCGACCGCGAGCGCCTGCCCTCTCATCTGCGCATGTCGTTCAGGGTCGTCGACGAGCGGGGCAAGACCCTGTCCGTCTCGAAGGATCTGCCCGCCCTGCAGCAGAAGCACCGCGGTGCTGCACGCGAGTCCGTGGCGAAGGCCACGACCCGCGTGTCGAGCGATCTCGAACGCACGGGGCTCACCTCGTGGAGCTTCGGCGAACTGCCCAAGCTCGTCGACACCAAGCAGCACGGCGGCGTGATCCGGGCCTACCCTGCGCTCGTCGACGAGGGGTCCTCCGTGGCCCTAAGACTGATGACCTCACCCGACGAGCAGGCGCTGCAGACTCCGGACGGCATCGTGCGTCTGCTGTTACTCGCCGTTCCGTCGCCCCTGTCGTACGTTCGTGAGCACCTCAGTCAGAACGAGAAGCTGATGCTCGCGACCAGCCCTTACCAGAACGTTCAGGCCCTGTTCGACGACTGCCTGCGGGCCGTGGCGCAGCGCGTGCTTTTCGAGACGGCACCGGATGGCATGCTCTGGAACGAGGCTGGGTTCCAGACGGCCCGAGACCGCCTCTCGGCGACGGTCATGGACGAGCTCTACGCGACGGTGGGAGTCGTCACCATGATTCTCTCGGCGGCGCGCGATGCCGAGAAGGCGCTGAAGGGTGTCACGAGCATGGCGATGCTGGCCGCCCTCGGCGATGCCCGGGAGCAGTTGAAGGGGCTCATCTACCCCGGCTTCGTGTCTGCGACGGGTACGACGCAGCTTCGCCAGCTGCCCCGCTATCTCAAGGCGCTCACGCAGAGACTCGACAAGTTGGCCGAGAATGCCGCACGCGATCGGGCCTGGATGACCGAGGTGCAGACGGCGACGAAACGCTATACCGACGCGGGTGGCCGCATCCCGCTCGCCCCGCACTCGCCGGCGAATATCGTGCGCGCGCGGTGGCTCCTCGAGGAATATCGTGTGAGCCTGTTTGCACAATCGCTCGGAACGGCGGAGCCTGTCTCTATGCAACGTATTCAGAAGGCACTTGTACCGGCTGGACGGTAGAGTGGAGAGGTTGTGAACAGCTACTCGAGTCTCCTCAAAACCCGCGGCGTCGCCCGCATCATCGCCGCGCAGCTGACCGCACGCTTTCCCTTCGGAATGCTGTCGCTTGCCTTCCTGCTGCATATCGAGAAGGTCCACGACTCCTACGGCTCGGCCGGTCTCGTTCTCGCGGCTCTCAGCATCGGCCAGGCCATTGCCGGGCCCCTCACCTCGCGGTTGATGGGCGTCTGGGGCATGCGTCAGGTGATCACGCTCACGATGATCATCTGCGCGTTCGCCATCACGGCCATCGCGCTGCTGCCGCTCGCGATCCCCGCCGCCATGGGTGTCGCCCTCGTCGCCGGCCTCACGATGCCGCCGATCCAACCGGCGGTCCGCACCATCTATCCGAAGATGGTCAACTCGAAGCAGCTCACCCCCCTCTTCTCGCTCGACGCCTCCGCGCAAGAGATCATCTGGGTGGTCGGCCCGGTCGTCACCACGTTCGTCGCCACCCAGATCAGCACCGTCTGGGGAATCCTGCTCGCGGCTATCTTCCTCGTCGGCGGAGGCATCTGGTTCATCGCGAGCCCCGAGCTCGGTCGAGTGCGCATCCCCCGCTCCCGACGCAAGCTCGGTGCCGTGCTCACGAAGCCGCCTGTGCTGCTCGCCACGGTCGTCGGTTTCCTCCTGATCGCCACCTGCGCTGCTATCGAGGCGGGCGTCGTCGCGTCGTTCGGCCACGACGGACTGGAGGCGGGCGTCGTGCTCGCCGTGTTCGCGATCGGCTCTCTGGTCGGCGGCCTTGCGCTGGGTCACGTTCCCATCGGGCCGTGGGCGCTGGCGCGTCGCATGCTCATCGTGCTCGTCGGTACGGCCCTGGCCGCCTTCTCGCTGAACATCTGGTGGCTCAGCGTCACCCTGTTCCTCGCGGGCGTCGGCATCGCACCCGCTCTCGCCGTCATGTTCTCCATCGTGTCGGCGAGCGTGCGCTTCAGTGACACGGCCGAGGCCTACGGTTGGGCGGGCACCGGCCAGCTCATCGGCGCCGCCGTGGGTTCGGCCGTCGCGGGCTTCATGATCGACAGCCGTGGGGCGTCTGGCGCGTTCGTCGTCGCGGCCGCCCTCGCGCTGATCGGCTTCATCGTGGCCTTCGTCGGAAAGCGCTGGCACCCCGATCTCCGCGGCAAAGACGCGAGCCCCATTCCCGACACCGAACCTATCCAGACAGTGAGCGGACTCTGATCGTGCGACCCCTTCGAGACAGTCTCCGTCCGCTCAAGAGCCTCACGAGCACTCCCCCGTCGTTCGATCCGTCGGCGGCCCCCGACAACCCGCTCGAACTCTTCGTGCGGTGGTTCACCCACGCGGTCGAGGCCGGTCAGGTCGAACCGCACGCCATGACGCTGTCCACCGTCGACGCCGATGGCGTTCCGGATGCGCGGGTGCTGATCCTGAAAGACCTCACCGACGACGGTTGGTGGTTCGCGAGCAGCTCCGCGAGCGCGAAGGGCGTGGAGTTGACGGCCAATCCGGTGGCCGCGCTCACTTTTTATTGGCCGGGGGTCGGCCGCTCCGTGCGCGTGCGCGGCACGGTCACCCGCGGCCCAGAAGAAGACAACGCGCGCGACTTCTCTCGCCGAGGACTCGGTGCGCGCGCCGTGGCGCTCGGCAGCCCGCAGAGTCAGCCGCTCGTCAGCCACGACGAGAGCGAGGCCGCCATCGAGGAGGCCGCGCGCGAACTCGACGCGCATCCAGAACTCGTGTCGCCCACGTGGACTCTCTGGTGCGTGTGCCCCGAGTCCGTCGAGTTCTGGCAGTCGGATGCCGAGCGCAGGCACCAGAGACTGCGGTACAGCAGTCAGGGCCAGAGCTGGTCGACGACGCTGCTCTGGCCCTGACTCCGAGCGCTTAGAGCCCGTTGGCCTTCGCGACCTCGCCGTACCAGCTCGCGCTGGGCTTGGGGGTGCGATCGAAGGTCTGCTTGTCCCAGGCGATGAGCCCGAAGGTGGGCGCGAAGCCAGACGCCCACTCGTAGTTGTCGAGAGCGGACCAGTGCTGGTAGCCCAGTAGCGTGACGCCGTCTTCGATGCACGCGTGCAGCCCCTCGAGGGCGCCGCGGGTGTAATCGATGCGGCGGCTGTCGTCCTGGGTCGCGATGCCGTTCTCGGTGACCATGACCGGAGTGTGGTCGCTGAGCTCCCAGGCGGCGCGAACGCCGATTCCGGCGGCCGGAGGGAAGTACTCCCACTCAGTGAGCGTCTTCTCCACCTCGGCGGCGGGCGGGCGGATGCCCTCCGGTCCGACGATGTTGCGCGTGTAGGCCTGCACGCCGATGAAGTCGTCGCCCGCGGCGCTCTCGAGGTACCAGTCTTCGGCCGGGTAGGCGATCTCGCGCTTCTTCTCTTCGGAGCCCGGCTCATCGGCCGCCTCGAACGCCTGGGTGGCGATGGTCCAGCCCGTCTTGAGTCCCGAGACCTGCGACAGCACCTCACGGGAGCGGCGGTGCGACTCGAGCAGCGCATCCGCGACGCCGAGGTCGGGCTTGGGAAGGCCGTACGCGACGAGGTTCGACGCGTCTTCTCCCCCGGCCAGCATCGCGGCGATGTTGGGCTCGTTGATCGTGCAGACGTAGTTCACGCCCTCCGCCACGACGGGCAGAGCGAGCTCCGTGTAGCGGGCGAACAGATCCGCCGCGTCGGACGCACGCCAGAAGCCGTCGTTCTCGAACCAGCGGGGCACGGTGAAGTGCATCAGCGTCACGATCGGCTCGATGCCGAACTCGTGGCAGGTGTCGACCATGCGCCGATAGTGATCGACCGACGCGCGCGAGTACAGCCCGCGCTCGGGTTCGATGCGCGACCACTCGATGCTGAACCGGTACGAGTTCAGCCCGAGCTCTGCGAGCAGACGGACGTCTTCGCGGTAGCGGTGGTAGCTGTCGGCCGCGTCTCCGGAAGGCTCGACGATCGTGGTGCCCGGCTCGTTCTCGTGAACCCACCAATTGCTGTTGACATTGTTTCCCTCGATCTGGTGCGCGGCGGTAGCCGCACCCCACAGAAAGCCGTCGGGGAAGGTGAGCATCAGGATTCTCCTTTGTGGTTGGTGCTGGGGTCTTGTGGGCCCGGCTGCTGCGACCAGAAGCCGTCGAGCAGCTCGGTCGTGTATTCCGGGTTGTCGATGTTCGGCAGGTGCCCGGCGTTCGGGATGATCTCGTAGCGGGCACCGACGCGGCGGGCCATCGCGAGCTGATCGGCGATCGGCCACGCGTCGTCGGCATCTCCGTGCGCCACGAGAACGGCAAGCCGGGTGTCGCGGAGCGCGTCTCCGGTGTCAGGGGTGTCGCGCAGGATGGCGGCGAGGGCGAGGAAATTGTCGTCGCTCGAGGCCGCGGCACGTTCGCGAACGAAGACCTCGTCTTCGTTTCTCGCACCGAGCGGGTTGTTGTGCTCCCACCAGGTGAGCGTGCCGTGTCGAGCCACGAACGCTGCGTCGTCGCGGTGATGCTCGGGTCCCTGGCCTCCCGGTCCCGAGCACAGCATGGTGAGATCGGCGAAGACTGACGGGCGCAGAATGGCCGCCGCTCGGGCGACGAGCCCGCCGAGGCTGTGGCCCACCAGGTGCACGGGGCGGCCTCCCGCGATGCGCTCGGCCACGGCGACCGCGTCGGCCGCGAGGGTGTCGAGAGAGTACTCGTCGATGCCGTGCGGAGCGATCGAATCGGCCTGGCCCCGCTGGCTGTATGAGTAGGCCTCCCACCCTCGATGCGCGGCGAGGTCGACGAGAAAGCGGTGGTCTTCTTTCGACCCGGTGAATCCCGGAACGAAGAGAACGACTCCTCGCTCGGGGCCGTCGGGCATCGCGCGAAATGCGGTCAGGCCGTCGATCGAGAACACGGTGAGCGATTCGGGCAGCGCGAGCCCGCCGAACGTCACGCCACGTCCCGTCGGCCGGGGTTCGGAATCGCGTCGAGCAGACGGATCGTGTATTCGTCGCTCGGGTTGCGCAGCACCTCCGCCGTGTTGCCGCGCTCCACCACCCGTCCGCCGTTCAACACCATGATGTTGTCGGTCACCACGCGCGCCGACAGCAGATCGTGGGTGATGTACAGCAACGAGACCCCCCACTGCTCACGCAGATCTTCGAGAAGAGCGAGCACGCCGGCGCGCAACGACACGTCGAGCATCGACACGGGCTCGTCGGCGATGATCACCTGCGGGTTGCTCGCCAGGGCTCGTGCGATCACCACGCGCTGACGCTGGCCTCCCGAGAGCTGGTGCGGGAGCTTGGCCGCGAACTCCTCGACGGGCGACAGGCCGACGGTGTCGAGCAGCTCGAGAACCCGGCGCCGCGCATCCAGGCCCTTCAGCCCCGTGAAGTTGACGACCGGCCGCGTGAGCGTGTACTCGACGGTGTGCAGCGGGTTCAGTGCGGCGTACGGATCCTGGAACACCATCTGCACGTCGCGGTGCAACTGCCGGAATTGGCCTCTGCGCAGAGAGCCCACGTCGAGGTCACCGAAGCGCACGCTGCCCGCAGAGGGTTTCTCGACGGCGGTGATCAGTTTCGCCAGCGTCGACTTGCCGCTTCCGGATGCGCCGACGAGCGCAAGCGACTGGCCCGGCTCGAGCGTGAACGAGACGTCGTCGACCGCGGTGACCTGCGGCTCGCCGCGGCGCGGTGCCGGGTACACCTTCGAGACGTGGTCGACGACGATAGCCTTCTGATCCTGGCGCCGGGTGCGCGACGACACGGTCGGCGGTGCCGCGGCGGGTGCACGGCGGGTGCGGCCCTCGAAGCCGGGCAGCTTCACGACCTCGGCCCGCGGATCCGCGTAGTGCGACAGCAGCATCTTCGTGTAGTCGTCGCCGGGGTTCTCGAGGATCTGCCGAGACGGCGCATCCTCGACGATCTCGCCCTCGTGCATCACGAGCACCCGCTGCGCCGACTCGAGGACGATGCCGAGATCGTGGCTGATCAGCAACGCCGTGAAGTTCTCTCTCTTCTGCAACTCGATGATCGTGTCCATCACGGCGTGCTGCACGAGAACGTCGAGCGCGGTCGTCGGCTCGTCGAACACCATGAGCTTCGGCTCGAGCGACAGGGCGAGCGCGATCGATACGCGCTGACGCATTCCTCCGGACAGCTCGCCGGGGAACCGGTCGAGAACGCTGGAGGGCAACTCGACCTTGGCGACGAGTTCCGCCGCCCGGGTGCCCCAGTCGGCTCGGTCGATGTGGCCATGGGCACGGAAGATGTCGACGAAGTGGTTGCGGATGCTGCGCACCGGGTTCAACGCGTTCATGCCCGACTGCAGCACCATGGCGATGCCGCCGTGGCGCTGCTCGCGCAGATCGTCACTCGAGAGGCTCGCGATGTCGACTCCGTCGAGCAGGATCCTGCCGCCCACGACTCGGGCCGGTGGTTTCGAGAGCCCTGTGACGGCGAAGCCCAGGGTGGACTTCCCCGATCCCGATTCGCCTACGAGCCCGACGAATTCGCCGTGCTCGAGGGTGAACGACACATGGTTCACGGCATGAGTGCTGTCTGCACCCTCTCCATAGTCGACGGAGAGGTCTGTGATCTCGAGCAGGGCGGTCATCGCTGCTTTCCTTCCCGGAGGCGCGGATTCGAGATTCCGTCGACGCCGAAGTTGATGAGGGTGAGGCTCGTGGCGAGCAGGGCGATGCACAGGCCGGGCGCGAACAGCAGCGCCCATTGACCGGTGAGCAGGGCGTTGGAGTTCTGCGCCCAGAAGAGCATCGTTCCCCAGCTGACCACCGTGGTGTCTCCGAGGCCCAGATACTCGAGCCCGGCTTCCGCCAGAATCGCCGCTGTCGCCGCTCCGAAGAAGTTGCCCACGATGAGAGAGGTCATGTTCGGCAGGATCTCGCGGAACACGATCCGGAACGGACGTTCGCCGCTGAAGACGGCGGCCGTGACGAAGTCACGAGAACGCAGCGACTGCGTCTGGCTGCGCAGTACGCGCGCACCCCACGCCCATCCTGTGATCACGACGACCACGATGATCATGCCGATACCGCCACCCGAGAGGTACGCGGCGATGACGATCATCAGCGGCAGACCGGGAATCACGAGGAACAGGTTGACGATGAAGTTGATGACATCGGCGCCGAAGCCTCGCACGTAACCCCAGCTGAGGCCCACGAGAACTGCGATCACGGTCGAGAGCAGTCCGGCGATGAGTCCGACGAAGATGCTGATCTGCGCGCCCCAGATGAGCTGGGAGAGCACGTCTTCGCCGGCGGCTGTCGTGCCGAGCCAGTGCGCAGCCGAGGCATCCGCAGAGCGGTCGAAGCCGTTCTGCCTCGCGCCGTACGGAGCCAGCAGCGGTGCGAAGACCGCGATCAGGATCATCAGTCCGAGGATGATGATGCCGATGCGGGCCTTGCCGTTCGACCACACGGTCGATGCGACGCGCAGCACCACCTTGAGCGGGCTCGGTGCGGGCGCGATCGACGCTTCCTCGATGGCGCGCACAGCGCGGGTCGAGGGGGGAATGCTCTGGGTGCTCATCGGCGGGTCCTCGGGTCAAGCACGCCGTACAAGATGTCGACGAGGAAGTTGGCGATGAGCACGCTCACGGTGATCATCAGGAACAGGGCCTGCATCAACGGGTAGTCCTGGTTGGTGACCGCGTTGAAGAGCAGGTAGCCGATGCCGGGGTATCCGAACACCCGCTCGACCAGGATCGATCCGCCGACGACGCCGCCGAGTGCAAGCCCGAACGAGGTGAGGTTCGGAAGGATTGCGTTGCGTGCCGCGTAGCGCAGGGCGACGGTGCGAGGCTTCAACCCGTTGGCCTCGGCGAAGGTCACGTAGTCGTCGCCGATCGTCGAGATCATCGTGTTGCGCATTCCGAGAATCCAGCCGCCGAGCGAGGTGATGAGGATCGTCAGCGCGGGTAGAGCGGCGTGATAGATCGCGTCGCCGAGGAAGCCGATCGTGAACTGCGGTGATGCGGTCGGCCCGTATGCGCCGGAGGTGGGGAACAGCCTGCCGACGTACCCCGCGAAGAACAGCAGAAGCAGAGCGGTCCAGAAATACGGGAACGCGCTGGCGAACGATCCCGCGAGGGTGGGCAGCGTGTCGAGCCAGGTTCCGCGCTTCCAGGCGGCGAGCACGCCGAGCAGGGTGCCGAGAACGAAGGCGATGATCGTCACGACGCCGACCAGCACGAGCGTGTACGGCAGCGCGGTGCTGACGAGCTCGGAGACGCTCTGCGGGTAGAACGTGTACGAGACGCCGAAGTCGAGCGTGATGACCTGATGCAGGTACGCCACATACTGCTCGAGGATGTTGCCGGTCGGCACTCCCAGTTGGGCCTCGATGGCCGCCTTGGTCGCGTCGCTGACCGGACCGTTCTGTGCCAGCTTCGCGAGGGCCGCGTCGGCCGGCGAACCGGGCATCAGACGGGGAAGGATGAAGTTGAGCGTGATGGCCGCCCACAGCGTGAGTAGCAGCAGGCCGGCCTTGCGGGCCACGTAGCCCCATGCCCTCCCTCCGCCTGATCCTGATGTGCGGGGCGCGGCAGAGACATCGGCGCTGCCGGGCGCGATCGTGACGCTAGTCATCGTTGACCTTCTTCAGATGGGTGAGAACGAGCAGGGGTGTGGAGTCGTAGGTCTTGGGCGAGGCATACGGGTCGGCTTCGCTCGGCCAGCCGGTGAACTTCGCGTTGCTCACGAGGCCCCATGATCCGCCGTAGTACAGGCTGAACACGGGCAGATCGTTGTAGACGATGTTCTGCAGCTGATAACCCAGCTGCTTCTGCTTCTCCGGATCGATGGCGAGCTTGTACTGGGTCAGCAGATCATCGGCTTCGGGGTTGTTGTACCGCTCGAAGTTGAACACGGCCTCTTCTCCGACCGGCTTGAGGTAGTCACTCGAGAGGAGCCCGTTGAAGTCGCGGAAGATCGAGCCGGTTCCGCCCGTTCCGCCCATGGCGAGGTCGTACTCGCCGTTGCGCAGAGCCAGTTGGTAGGCCGCGGGCTGCGGGCTCGCCACCTTCACGTCGATGCCGATGGCGCCCCACTGCTTCTGCACCTCCTGCACGCCCTTGAGCCAGTCGTTGTAGCCGTTGGCCGTCGTGATGGTGAAGCTCAGCTGGGTGCCGGAAGCATCCACGAGCTTTCCGCCCTGCTGGGTGTAGCCGGCCTGAGCGAAGTACTCGAGCGCCTTCTGCTGGTTCTGGGCCACGAGCCCCGAGTCGGGGATCGAGGGGTCGAGCAGGTTCTGCTGGTACGGGAGCAGGATGTTGGTCTGGCCCGCCACATCCATGTATCCCTCTGCAGCCGAATCGCCCACGGCCTTGCGATCGAGCGCGAGCGATAGCCCCTGTCGCACGTTCAGATCATTGAAGGGAGCCTTGGTCAGATTCGGGAACAGGGCGACCGTGCCTCCCGGCGGGAACCAGTAGGTGTTCTTGTTGCCGGCCCCGACCCAGGCGCCATCGACATCGGAGATGAACGAATAGGCCCAGTCGTAGCCCTTGGTGGCCACGTCGAGCTGGGTGTTGGTCGCGGGCAGGATGATGTGCTCGGCGGCGACCTTGTCGGCCTGCCAGTAGGTGCGGTTCTTGTCGATCGTGTACTGCTGAGCGGCGAAGTTGCCCAGGGTGTACGGACCGGTGCCGACGGGATCGGGATTGCGGAACGTCGACGGGTCGGGCACATCCTTCCAGATGTGCTCGGGCACGATGAGCGTCGTCGCGATGAGCTGCGCGGCCGGCACATCGGGTGCCTTGAGGTGCACGGTCACCGTCGTGTCGCTCGTCTCGACCGTGTCGATGTAGCTCCAGATGCCCTGCAGGTCGAAGGTCGGGTACTTCTTGAGGAGATCGAAGCTGAATGCGACGTCCTTCGGTGTGAAGGGCTTGCCGTCGCTCCACGTGACGCCGTCGCGAATGGTGAACACCACCGTGGAGGGATCGGGGAGTTCGTAGCCCGTGGCGAGCCACGGGTGCTCTTCGCCCGTCACGTTGTCGAGAATCACGAGCGGCTCGTACATGTAGAAAGCGGCCGTGCGCTTGTTCGTCATGTAGGGGTTGAAGTTGCGCTCGAACAGGGGCGAGCCGTTGTCGGCCGCGACGAGCATCGTGTCTTTCGGGATCGAGGGATCGGGTGCGCTCTCGATCTGGATGCTGCATGCCGCGAGCCCCGTGGTCAGCATGATGGCTGCGACGAGGGCGCCCAATCGGCGTCGGGTTGGGTGCTTCATTGGAACCGCTTTTCTCAGGTCGACGATGAACTGACGTGAATGGTGGTGACGTGCACGTTCACCACACTGTATGCGCTTACAGTTTGCAAATGCAAGCGGAATGCCCAGAGCGCTGCGAGCTCGCAGGCGACAGCTACGGGCAGCTCTCCCGCAGCACGACCTGCACTGGAAGCACGAGCGACCGCGCCTCCATCGACGGGTCGTCGAGCCGCGCGGTGAGCGCCTGAATGGCCGCTCGTCCGAGCTCGACCATCGGCTGATGCACGGTCGTCAGTCGTGGCGACGAGTGCCGCCCGGCCGCGATGCCGTCGAATCCGGTGACCATGACGTCGTCCGGGACGCTGATCGATCGGCGACCCATCGCATCCAGAACGCCGAGGGCCGTCTGATCGTTCGAGCAGACGATCGCGTCGGGCAGCGTGTCGACCCCGAGCGCGATCTCGCGCCCCCGCACCCGACTGAAGTCACCGCGGATCAGCTCGACCGTCACCTCGGAGACACCGTCGACAGCCGCCCGGAATCCCTGCAGTCGCTCGGCATCGTCGGGCGAGTCCTCCGGACCGGCGATGTACAGCAGGCGCCGGGCCCCCGCGCCCAGAACGTGCTCGGTCATCGCACGCATGCCGGGAGCGTTGTTGACGCTCACGTGATCGAACTCGTCTGTTCCGCGCGTCGCGGCGAGAACGACCACGGGGATGCGCCGGGCCACATGCGTGAGCAACTCGTCGGGCACGGTGCGCGCGAGCACGGCCAGGCCGTCGACCCGGCCCGCGATGTCGTTCACGATCGCCTCGCGCGACGCGCCGCGGCCGGCGGCCACCATCAGGGCGAACCCGCGTCGCCAGGCCTCGATCTCGGCCCCGCGCAGCACCTCGTCGAAGTAGAAGTTGTTCGTCTCGGGTTCGGTCGTCGGGTCGTCGCGCACGATCGTCACGCCGCCGGATGCCGCCAGGGGCTGAGCGTCGGATCCCGCCACATCGTCGTGGCCGGGAAAGAACAGCCCGATCACGTTCGTTCGGCGCGCCGCGAGCCCCCGGGCGTTCGCGCTGGGAACGTAGCCGAGGTGTCGTACCGCCTCGAGCACCCGCTCCCGGGTCTGCTCTTTCACCGAGTCGGGACTGCGCAGCACGCGCGACACGCTGGCGATCGATACGCCGGCGCGCTCGGCCACGTCGTAGACGGTAGGCGCTTTCGCCATGCTCGTTTCCCCCCTCGTCGCCCTCTAGTCTGCACGACGGGCGCCCGCCACCGAGTCGTCGATAATGGTCGGGTGCCTACTTCTCCCCTTGTGACCCTGTCCGACGGACGCGCCATCCCCCAGCTCGGCCTGGGCGTCTACAAGGTGTCAGACGCCGAGGCGACGGATGCTGTCGCTCACGCCCTCGACGCCGGCTACCGCCACATCGACACGGCCGCGTTCTACGAGAACGAGAGGGGCGTCGGTCAGGCGGTCCGTGCGAGCGACGTTCCGCGGCATGAGGTGTTCGTCACCTCGAAGGTCTGGCAGAGCGACCACGGATACGACGAGACTCGACGGGCGTTCGACGCCAGCCTCTCGAAGCTCGGCTTCGACTACCTCGACCTCTACCTCATCCACTGGCCTGCCCCGCGGCAGAACCGCTACGTCGAGACCTGGCGTGCGCTCAAGAGCCTCAAGGCCGACGGCCTCGTGCGCTCGATCGGCGTCTCGAACTTCCACCCGCACCACCTCGAGAGGCTCGCAGCGGAGGGTGGAGAGACGCCGGTGATCAATCAGGTCGAGCTGCATCCGTGGCTTCAGCAGGCCGAGGTGCGGGAGTATGACGCCGCACACTCGATCGCGACCGAGGCGTGGTCTCCGTTGGCACGCGGCCGCATCCTCGACGATCCGACGTTGGCGGCGCTCGCCTCGAAGCACGGCCGGTCAGCGGCTCAGGTCGTGCTGCGCTGGCAACTCGACCTCGGCAACATCGTGATCCCCAAGTCGATCACACCGGCACGGATCCGCGAGAACGTCGACGTCTTCGACTTCGAACTCGACGACGATGACCGCGCGCGCATCGCCGCGCTCGACAGCGGCCAGCGCACGGGAAAAGACCCCGACGACCTCGGTTGACGCTCAGGTCAGGTCGTCGACGTGCAGGTGGGTGCAGGTGTCGGCGAAGTCGTGGAAGTTCGCGAAATCGGGTTCATCCCCGGCATTGACGCGGCACTGGCGCTGGCCGAGTCCGGAGCCCGAGGGCATCACCTGGTCGAGCACCGCGATCAGGCGCAGCGAATTGTCGTCTGCTCCTGAGAGGCCCTGACCATCGAGCGCGTTGAAGTCCACCGCATGGCCTCCCCCGCCCACATAGTGCGCCGAATAGATGCCGGCACCCTCGATCTGGCCGGTGCACTTGCGATTGATATCGCTCACTCCGGCCGAGCCGAATGTGCGCACGGCGACGACGATCGCGGCGAGGATCTGCGTGTCGATGCCGCAGTTCTCCACGGAGTCACCGGCAGCGATCCACTCGATCTCCTGAAGGTGGTCGGGCTGGGCGCCCGTCAGACGACCGGCCTGGATGTCGCCGACCAGTTCCAGCGCGAGCGTGCGTGCGTCGTCAGAGATGGGCGCTCCGGGCGCGGACCCCGCCTGGGCGGCGGCCGCAGCCGCAGCAGCCGCGGCCGCCTCCGCCGCCGCGATGCCTGCCTGGTAGTCCGCTTCTGTGGTTGCGACGTTCTGAGTGAGCGAGGCGAGTTGAGCCTGCAGCTCCGACTCGTGGGCGGACTGGGCGTTCACCGCGCTGACCGCAGCCTTCTGAGCAGAGAGGGCGTCGGAGAGCGAGGACGCCGCCGTGTTCGCCAGCGACGTCAACGCGTCTTTCGCGACCTGCGCCTGATCACTCATCGCCGCCGCGTCGTTGCTCTGCGTCTTCGCGGTGGCATACACGCCGGAGACCGTTTGACTGAGTTTGCTCAACGACCCCAGCTTGCCGAGCAGATCGTCGCTCTCGCCGGAGGAGCTGGTCAGCAGCATCGACGTGACGTCTTCACCACCGCCCAGGCGAGCGAACTGCGCCGCGAGCTGCGCAGCCTGCTTCTTCGACGCGTCCGCGGACGCTTGCAGGGTGGCCGCGCGATCCGCGAGCGAATCCGCCGTCTTCTGTCCTTCTTCGAGCGCCTTCTGCGCCTTCTCGTTGAGCGTCCACTTCTCGTTGGCCTGCTGCTGAGCTGCCGACGCCTCGTCTTTCAGCTGCGCGAGGAGTTGGGTGATCTGGTCGACCTCGCTCTGCTTCGCCGATTCGCTCGCCTTCGCGGCCTGCACGTCGTCCCATGACGGGTAGTCGTCGGCCCGTGCGGCCGCGCCGCCAGACAATGTGGTCGCGCCGACAATCGCGGCGACGACCAGGGCCGTGATCGTATGGTTCGTACGACGTGCTCTGCTCACCGATGTCCTCGTTCTCTTGGGCCGCCTACGAAAGTAGACCCGAGTTCGCGAGCATCGACGCAGCAACACGCCACCGGCGCATCACCCACGGCAACTTGTCACCAGCGGCCGTGCACGGCCTCGCGGAAGTAGCGATCGTAGATGTCGTTGACGCCGTCTTCGAAAGCCTCGCCGAGATAACCGACAGAGCCGGCTGCGGCGTTCGCACGGGCCTGAGCCACATTGCGCGCACCGGGAATGACCGAGCTGACACCGGGACGCGACGCGACCCACGCGAGGGCCGCCGCGGCAGGTGTCGTTCCGTCAGGCACGAGCTCCGCGAACTCGCGGGCGGCAGCGACGCCGGCCTCGAAGTCGACACCGGAGAAGGTCTCGCCCACGTCGAACGCGCTGCCGTCGCGGTTGTAGTTGCGGTGGTCGTCGGCCGCGAACACCGTGTCGGCCGAGTACCGCCCACTGAGCAGACCGGATGCCAGCGGAACCCGCGCGATGATGCCCACTCCGGCCTCGATGGCCGCGGGCAGGACGGCATCGAGAGGCTTGAGACGGAAGGCGTTGAGGATGATCTGCACCGTTGCGGTGCCGGGGCGAGCGATGGCCGCGAGGGCCTCGTCGCACGTCTCGACGCTGACGCCGTAGTTGGCGATGACACCGTCGTCGACGAGCGTGTCGAGCGCGTCATACACGGCGTCGGAGCTGAACACCGCGGTGGGCGGGCAGTGCAACTGCACCAGATCGAGCGTCTGCACGTTGAGGTTGCGCCTCGAGCGGTCGGTCCACTCGCGGAACTTCTCGAGCGTGAAGTTCGACGGGTCCTGCGCCTCGCGTCGACCCATCTTCGTCGCCACGGTGACCTCGCTGACGGGGTGCGCCTCGAGGTATTCGCCGATCAACTGCTCACTGCGGCCGTCGCCGTAGACATCGGCGGTATCGAAGAACGTGACGCCCGACTCGACGGCCGCATCGAGAACCGCGTGGGCCTCGGCGGCGCTCACGTCGCCCCAATCCGCTCCGAGCTGCCAGGTACCGAGTCCGATGCTCGATACGGTTCGTCCAGTGCGTCCGAGAGTGCGATAGTCCATGCATCGAGCCTAGGTGCTCGTCCCCACGCAAGGTCCGTAACGGCGCGATAACGAGAGGGTAACCATCGCATCTCGCTCACTCTGCTCGCAGCCAACCGTCCCTAGCGTGACCCTCATGAAGAGATTCGCGCTCGCAGCCGTCGCCACCGTCGCCGCCGCATTGCTGTTCACGGGGTGCTCCAGTTCGTCCGGGGCGCCGGCCCCGGCCTCGCCCCAGCAGGAGAGGTCCGCGCCCGGCACGCCTCAAGACGGTGCCGTGTCGGCCGATGCGCAGGTCGTCACGACGGGGTGGGTCTCGATCACCGTGGATGACCCTGCCGAAGCCAGCGGATCGGCGGTGAGCGTGGTCGAGCAGCACGGCGGGCGCATCGACAATCGTTCAGAACAGGCCGAGACGGGTTCGGAGTCTGCGAGCGCGGCGCTCACGATCCGGGTGCCTCAAGACGAGGTCACAGAAACACTCGACGATCTGAAGAAACTCGGAACCGTCGAGTCTGTGTCGATCTCGTCGACAGACGTCACGGCCCAGACGACCGACCTCGATGCCCGCATCACGGCGATGCAGGCATCGGTCGACCGGCTTCTCGACCTCATGGCCGCCGCCACTGACACCGACGACCTGATCACGCTCGAGTCCGCGCTCTCCACGCGTCAAGCCGAGCTGGATTCCCTGACGTCGCAACGCGACCTGCTGGGCGACCAGATCTCCTATTCGACGATCGATCTGCAGTTGCACACCGCGGGTGCGATCGCAACGGGTGCGCCCCGGGACTTCTGGGGTGGATTGCTCGTCGGCTGGCGTTCCTTCGTCGGCGCTCTCAACGGTTCCCTGGTGGCCTTCGGCGTGGCCCTGCCCTGGCTGGCCGTTCTGACAATCCTCGCGTCGGTCACGATCGTCATCATCCGCACGGTGTCCCGACGCAGAGCTTCCCCTCCGCCGGCCTCCTGATTCATCACCCCGGTTCGATAGCATGGCGACCGCGTCCCCCGTTCGGGAGGGCGCAGCCTCATGCGAAGGAGCCCGCCCGTGTCAGATTCGTCCGCGATCGTCGAAGAACCTCGCATCCACAAGGGCCTGGCCGGTGTCGTCGTCGACACGACGGCCATCTCCAAGGTCAATCCCGAGAGCAACTCGCTGCTCTATCGCGGCTATCCCGTTCAAGAACTGGCCGCGCTCTGCTCGTTCGAACAGGTGGCGTATCTGCTCTGGCACGGCGAGCTCCCCACCGACGAGCAGCTCGCGGAGTTCGAGCGCGTGGAGCGCGCTCAGCGAGCGCTGCCCGTCGCGGTCCGTCGCATCATCGACGAGCTGCCGCTCACCGCTCACCCGATGGATGTGCTGCGCACGGCCGTGAGCGTCATCGGCGCAAGCGACCCACGGGCATCCGACGACTCGCCCGAGGCCGACCTCGAGAAGGCGATCGGTCTCTACGCCAGAATCCCCGCGATCGTGGCCTACGACCAGCGACGTCGTCACGGAGACGACGTCGTCGAACCGCGCGACGACCTCGGCTACTCGGCCAACTTTCTTCACATGACCTTCGGCGATGTTCCTGAGCTGGTCGTGGTCGACGCGTTCGACGTCTCGATGATCCTCTACGCGGAGCATTCGTTCAACGCGTCCACCTTCACGACCCGGGTCATCACCTCGACTCTCGCCGACCTGTACTCGGCGGTCGTCGGAGGGATCGGCGCGCTCAAAGGACCCCTGCACGGCGGGGCCAACGAGGCCGTGATGCACACGTTCGACGAGGTGGGCCGCGCCGACAAGGCTGCCGCCTGGCTCGACACCGCCCTCGCCGAGAAGCGCAAGATCATGGGCTTCGGCCACCGCGTCTACAAGCACGGCGACTCGCGAGTGCCCACGATGAAGACCAGCCTCGACGCACTCCTCGAGCACTACGACCGCCCCGATCTCGGTGCCCTCTACGACGCGCTCGAGACCGCCATGACCGCGCGCAAGAACATCCTGCCGAACCTCGACTACCCGTCGGGCCCCGCGTATCACCTCATGGGATTCGACACCGAGACGTTCACGCCGCTGTTCGTCGCGAGTCGCATCGTGGGCTGGACCGCTCACATCATGGAGCAGCGCGCCTCGAACTCACTGATCAGGCCGCTGAGCGCCTACTCCGGTCACGACGAGCGGCACCTCGAGGGCTGAATCAGAACGCAACGTCGGGATGCTGCCGGAGCCAGAGGGTCCGGCGCAGCTCCAGGTCTCGTTCGACCGCGTCGTCGATGACGGCGGGGTCGATGCGCCCGGCCTCGACGGCGCCGACGACCGAGGAGATGGTCGCGTCGATGTCCCCCGGTGTCACGTAGAGAAGCAGGTCGTTGCCGGCGGCGACCGCTCGGATGGCGTTCTCACCCGCATTCGCGTACTCGGGAAGGCCGGTCGCCTCGAGCATGCCCATGTCGTCGGTCACGGTCACGCCCGTGAACCCCAGTTCGTCTCGCAGGACGGCGTGCCAGGTAGACGACAGGCTCGCCGGCTGCGGGTCGACGGGCGTGTAGGCAAGGTGACCGAACATCACGAGTTCGGCTCCTCCGTCGATGCCCGCTTCGAAGGGTGGCGCGTCTCGAACACGCCATCCGTTCAGGTCGACGTCGATCTGCGGCACGCTGGTGTGCGAATCGCCCGTCGACTCCCCGTGCCCGGGAAAGTGCTTGAGCGTGCTGAAGACGCGCCCTTTCTCACCGGCGACCGCGGCAGCGACCTTCGGCGACGCCGACGCGGCATCCGGTCCGAGCGCTCGGCTGAAGATGAACGACGTCGGATCGGCCGTGACATCGGCGACGACGCCGAAGTTCACCGAGATTCCGGCGTCATGAAGTAGCGCCGCACGACCGGTGAAGGCGTCGAGCGTCGCCGATTCCGGCTCGGCAGCGAGAGTGTCCGCTCCGGCGAAGCCGTCGTACGGAAGCCGGGTCACGTCGCCGCCCTCCTCGTCGACCGCTATGAGCGGGGCGAGACCGTCTTCCGAGGCGACTCCGCCTGTCAGAGCAGCCAGCTCCTCTTGCGTTGCCGGAATGTTCTCGCCCATGAGGATCAGTCCGCCGAGGCCTCGCGACGACACGGCGGCCTGCCACGCCGCCCCGTCGACCCCGGGCGCACGAACGATGAACATCGAGGCGACCTTCTGCTCGAGCGTCATGGTGTCGGCGCGCACCGACGCATACTGCGCCGTCATCTCCTCGACAGAGGGGGCAGGGGCCGGCGTCGCCTGCGCGGTCTTCGTCGGGGTCTCGGCAGGAGCGTCCTGCGTCTTGCCCGCCCCAGCGCACGATGTCAGCAGCAGGCCGAGGCAGACGAACGTCGATATGGCGGCGGCTCTACGACGCATCGGACGCCATCACTCGGTCACCGGGCCCAGGAGCGAGTTGGCCACGGTGGCATGTGCGGATTCGTCGTCTGACGGGTGGAACATGCCCGCCAAGACGTCGCGGTAGAGACGGCCGAGCTCGCTCGAGTTCGACATCGCCGACCCTCCGGTCACTCTGATCGCCTGGTCCACCACGACACGTGCGGTCTCGGTCGCACGCACTTTCACACCCACGAGCTTCGAGAACCAGCGGGTGCCGTGGTCGACGAGTTCGTCGACATCGCGGCCCAACGCGTCGATCTGCGGTTCGAGCGCGTCAAGCGCGATCGCGGCCTCGGCAACGCGATGCCTGATGTCGGGGTCGGATGCGTAGGGTCGGCCGCCCGACTTCAGGCTCGTTCTTCGGTGGGCAGCCTGCACCGCCAGCTCGAGGGCGCGGTCGGCGATACCGGCGTAGACGGCTGCCACGAGGATCTCGAAGTTCGCGAAGATCGCGAAGACGAGCGGGTCTGCGCTCGGCCCAGGCGCGATGCGTCGGAACACGCGATCGGCCGGCGCCGTGACTCCCTCGAGGATCGTGGTGTGGCTCTGCGTCGCGCGCATGCCGAGCGTGTCCCAGTCATCTTCGATTCGATACCCGCCGGCCGCCCGATCGATGAAGGCGTGCACGAGCTGGGGCGCATCCGGGCTCGTGTCGTCGCGACCGAAGACGCCGAGTCGCGTCCAGACCGGCGACAGCGACGTGAAGATCTTGCGGCCGGTGAACGAATACGCCCCGTCCGGATGTCGGTCGGCTCGGGTGCGAGAGTCGAGGAGCACCAGGTCGTTGCCCGGCTCGCTGTTGCCGAAGGCGAAGATCTCACCGGCGACAGCCTCGTCGAGCACGAAGGCGAGCGACTCGTCTCCGCGATCCCGCAGGGCCTTCGCCACGCCCGTCCAGACGAGGTGCATGTTGATCGCCAGCGCCGTCGCGGGCGCCGCCGCTGCAAGGCGCCTCTGCTCACGCGCGACCGCGGCGAGCCCCAGGCCGCGGCCGCCCTGATCCGTAGAAGCGAAAAGACCGAGATACCCGAGCCCGATCAGCTCTGCAAGATCCTCGTGAGGAAAGACGTTGTCACGGTCGTATCCGGCGGCGCGCGAACGGATGCGCGCGATGACGTCGTCGGGGATCAGCGGGGAATGCACGCCCCCACATTACGCCCGGCGCTTCTTGGTCGCCGCCGGCTCCTTCTCGACAGCAGCCTTCTTCGCCGCAGCCGTCTTCTTCGCCGCCGGCTTCTTCTTCGGTGCCGACTTCTTCTTGGCCGCATTCCGTTCGACGCTCCGGCGCAGAGCCTCCATGAGATCGATGACCTCTCCCCCGGACTCCTTCTCGGGTTGCTCCCCGAACGTCGCGTCGGTGTCGAGGGCCTCGCCCTGCTCGAGCTTCGCATCGATGAGCGTGCGGAGCTGTTGCTGGTAGTCGTCGGTGAAGTCCTCGGGAGAGAAGTCGCTGGCGAAGCTGTCGACGAGCGCGCTCGACATCTCGAGTTCTTTCGCCGTGATGCGCACCCGCTCGTCGAGGGCGGAGAAGGATGCATCGCGCACCTCGTCCGACCAGAGGAGGGACTGCAGCATGAGCACATCGCCGTGTACGCGAAGGGCGCCGAGGCGCGTCTTCTGCCGGAGCGCGAAGTGCACGATCGCGGTGCGGTCGGTCTGCTCGAGCGTTCGCCGCAGTAGCACGTACGACTTGGCGCTCGACGAGTCGGGTTCGAGAAAATAGCTGCGGTCGAGCATGATCGGATCGATCTGCTCGCTCGGCACGAACTCGACCACATCGATCTCGCGGCTCTTCTCCTCCGGCAGACTCGAGAGGTCGTCGTCGGTCAGCACCACGGTGCGCTCCCCGTCGTCGAATGCCTTGTCGATGTGGGCGTAGTCCACGACCTTGCCGCAGATCTCGCAGCGTCTCTGATACCTGATTCGCCCGCCGTCTTCATCGTGCACCTGGTGCAACGAGATGTCGTGGTCTTCGGTGGCCGCGTAGACCTTCACGGGCACGTTCACGAGGCCGAACGTGACGGCGCCTTTCCAGATGGCTCTCATACATCCGAGTGAACTCCTCTCGAAGCGCAAGCACTAGCCCTTGACCCCCGGATCGTGCAGAGAATGTCAGCATGAGCGCGACGAAACAGGTGGTGTCCGTGGGCGGGCAGAGACTCACTCTGACCAACCTCGACAAGGTGTTGTATCCCGAGACCGGAACCACGAAGGGCGAGGTCCTCGACTACTACGCGTCCATCGCGCACGTGTTGATTCCGCATGCCCGCGAGAGGCCCGCCACCCGCAAGAGGTGGGTCAACGGCGTGGGCACCGCGGAGCATCCGGGCGAGATGTTCTTCCAGAAGAATCTCGACGACGGCACTCCGGACTGGGTCACCCGCGGCACGATCGAGCACAAGAACCATTCGAATGACTATCCGCTCGTCAACAATCTCGCCACGCTCACCTGGCTGGGCCAGATCGCGGCACTCGAGATCCACGTGCCGCAGTGGCGGTTCGCTCGAACGGGCGAGCCCAAGAATCCCGATCGTCTGGTGCTCGACCTCGACCCCGGCGAGGGTGCGGGTCTGCCCGAGTGTGCCGAAGTCGCCCGCCTCGCCCGCGAGATCCTGCGCGACATGGGACTCGATCCCATGCCCGTCACGAGCGGGTCGAAGGGCATCCATCTCTATGCGGCCCTCGACGGCCGACAGACGTCAGACGAGGTGTCCGCCGTGGCGCACGAGCTCGCCCGCGCCCTGGAGGCTGCCCACCCCGATCTCATCGTCAGCGACATGAAGAAAGAACTCCGGCAAGGCAAAGTGCTCGTCGACTGGAGCCAGAACAACGGATCGAAGACGACGATTACCCCGTATTCCTTGCGCGGCCGGTCGCATCCGATGGTCGCGGCGCCTCGCACCTGGCGCGAGTTGTCGAGTCCCTCGCTCGCCCAGCTCGACTTCCACGAGGTGCTGCGGCGCGTGAAGCGGCGCGGCGACCCACTCGCCGACCTCACGAAGGGCCACCTCGACGCGCTCGAACCGACGGCCGACCGCCTGTCGACGTACAGGCAGAAGCGCGACGCGTCTAAGACGCCGGAGCCGGTGCCGAGCGAGGCCGCGGAGCCCACCGAGGGGCGCTCGTTCGTCATTCAGGAGCATCACGCGAGGCGGCTGCACTACGACTTTCGCCTCGAACACGACGGGGTGCTGGTGAGCTGGGCGCTGCCGAAGGGAGTGCCCACGTCGGGAAAACAGAACCACCTTGCGGTGCAGACCGAGGACCACCCGCTCGCCTACGGTTCCTTCGAGGGCACGATTCCGGCCGGTGAGTACGGTGGCGGTGAGGTGACGATCTGGGATGCCGGCACGTACGAGCTCGAGAAGTGGCGCGACGGAAAAGAGGTGATCGCCACCCTGACGGGAACGAAGCCGTCGGGCCTCGGCGAGCCACGACGATTGGCCCTCATCCACACGGGGGGCGCCGGCCGCGCCGAGAACAACTGGCTCATCCATCTGATGGATCCGGCTCAGTCGGCAGCGGCGCCCTCGACCACTCCTGCAGCGGATTCTCGGCGCTCGGCGTCCTCGGAGCGATCCATCTCACCGATGCTCGCCACCCTGGGCACCAGGGAGACCGTTCTCGCCGACGACGCCCCCGCAGGATGGGCACTCGAGATGAAGTGGGACGGTATCCGCGCCATCGCCCGGCTACGAGATGGCGAGGTCCGACTCACGAGCCGGAACGGGAACGACCTCACGCGCAGCTTCCCCGAGATAGCCGAGTCGGTGGCGCAGTCCCTCGACGAAACGACCGACTGCGTGCTCGACGGCGAGATCGTCGCGCTCGACGCGCGGGGGCGTCCCGATTTCGGACGCCTGCAGAGCAGGATGAAACTCACGAAGAAATCCGAGGTCGAGCGTGCGATCTCGTCAACCAGGGCGCACTACTTCGTCTTCGATGCGCTCGAGCGGGGCAGCGAGTCGCTGACCTCCCGAGACTACGACGAGAGGCGCGCGGCGCTGCGGGAGATCGTCGTGCCCGACGCGAGCTCCCTCGTGCAGGTACCTCCCGCCTACGAGGGCGACCTCGACGAGGCACTCGCGGCGAGCGCAGAGCTGCACCTGGAGGGCGTCGTGGCAAAGAAGCGCGACTCGACGTATCGATCAGGCAAGAGATCGTCGGCGTGGATCAAGCTCAAGCTGCACAAGACGCAGGAGGTCGTGGTCGTGGGCTGGAGGCCCGGGGCCGGGCGACGGGCGAACACGATCGGTTCGCTGCTCGTGGCCGTACCTCGAGACGGCGAGCTCCGCTATGCGGGTCGGGTCGGGTCGGGCTTCAGCGAACGGGATCTCGCCGAGCTGGCCACACGGTTCGCCCGTATGGAGCGCAAGACGTCGCCGGCGACCGACGTGCCTGCGGCAGACGGCCGCGACGCGCACTGGATCACCCCGTCCGGCGTCGGAGAGGTCGAGTTTGCCGAATGGACGTCGACGAACCGGCTCCGTCAGCCCGTGTGGCGGGGATGGCGCACCGACAAGAACCCGGCGGATGTCGTGGTCGAAGAGCCGCGTCCCGCGTAGACCCCTAAAATCGATCCATGACCACGCCCCTCGACGCAGCATCGCTGGTCGTGGAACTGCTCTCGTGGATCGGGCTCTGCCTCGGCATACCGCTGCTGATCGCGGGCTACGTGCGCCGACTAGCTTTCAGCGGCTGGACCGAGACGATGGCCGTGATCGTGGCTCGTCACCCGGTTCCGGATGCGCCGCGCGGCGACGCTGACGACACGCACGTCTTCCGATGGCTGGGCGACGACGGCCACCTGTACGAGCTGCCCGCAGACACCGAAGAGACCGCCCATCTCGTCGAGGGCGACGACGTGACGGTGTTCGTGAACCCCCGGCGTCCGGAGCAGGCTCGCACCGACCCCGCCCACCGAGAGGGGCATCTGCTGAGGCTTCTCGGCTACATCTTCGCGGGTGTCGGCGCGGTCAGCGTCGTGCTCTCGATCGTGATCGCCGTCGTCGAGTAGCTCAGCGCTCCCGAACGGGCCTCACAGTTCGAAGCGGGCGGCGGGAATCTCATCGAGGGCGTATCGGATGCGCGTGCGCATGTCGAGAGACATCTCCGGCAGCTCGTGGAGGGCGAACCAGCGGGCCTCGGTGTTCTCGCCGTCGGCCGGGTAGGGATCACCGGACACGTAGCGCATGCGGAACGTGAGGTCGAGGTACTCCGACTGGTCGCCGTTCTCGTAGGTCAGCATCGGGAGCGTGTGCACCCATGACAGACGCTCGGCCACGGCGACCACGCCGGCCTCCTCGAGAACTTCGCGAGCGGCGGCGGTGGCGGGCTGCTCGCCCGGATCGATGATGCCGGTCACGGGGGTCCAGTCACCATTGTCGGAGCGTCGAACCATCAGCACGCTGTCGTTGTGTGTGACCACGGCCGTGATGCCCGACAGCCACAGCGGAGCGTGACCGATCTTCTCGCGCAGGGCCAGTACGAAATCAGGAGTCGCCATAAGACGAGACTATGGTGCCGAGCGGCCGCGGGTAGAATCGTTCGGTTATGACAGACCTGCCGAACGAACCCGAAACGCCGCCCGCCGGCTTCACCGCCGACGAGCTCGAGGTGACCCTTCGGGTGCTGGCACAGCTGCACACGCTCGAGCAGGAGCATCCTGATTTCGTGGCCGTGCGTCGAGCGACCGCCAAGATGTTCAAGGCCGTAAAGAACCACGGCCGCCAAGAGAAGCGCGCGCGAATCGCCGCAGCCGACAGGGCCGTCGTCGCGGCCACCGCGACGGGCGCATCCGATCGCATCGACGACGAGACACGCGGCATCCCCCTCGCCAGCACCATCGAGGCGCCCACCGCGGGCACCCTGCTCAAGTCGCGGGCCTGTTACATCTGCAAGCAGCACTACACGCTGGTCGACGCGTTCTATCATCAGCTGTGCCCCGACTGCGCGGCCATGAGCCACGAGAAACGGGATGCCCGTACCGACCTCACCGGCAAGCGCGCGCTCCTCACCGGCGGTCGGGCGAAGATCGGCATGTACATCGCCCTGCGTCTCCTGCGAGATGGGGCCCACACGACCATCACGACGCGCTTCCCCCGGGATGCCGTGCGTCGCTTCTCCAGCCTGCCCGACGCATCCGAGTGGGTGCACCGTCTGAAGGTCGTGGGAATCGACCTGAGAGATCCCGCACAGGTGATCGCCCTCGCAGACGCCGTCGCCGCAGAGGGACCCCTCGACATCCTGATCAACAACGCGGCTCAGACAGTCAAGCGCTCCCCCGGCTCGTACGCACCGCTCACCGACGCCGAGCTGGAGCCGTTGCCGACGGACCGGCCGCTGCCCGAGTTGGTGACCTTCGGCCATACCAACGACGCGCATCCTCAGGCGTTGGCGGCGTCCGTCGCCGCGCACCCGATTCTGGGATCCACCGCACTCGTCGCCGACAAGCTCACGGCGTCGGAACTCACGAATCTCGCCATGGCACCGGGTTCGAGCTCGCTCGACCGCCTCGCCGCGGGAACCGCGATCGACGCCGGAGGGCTGGTGCCCGATCTGCACGACGTCAACAGCTGGACGCAGAACGTCGAGCACGTCGATCCCCTCGAGATGCTCGAGGTGCAGCTCGCCAACACGACGGCGCCCTTCATCCTCGTGAGCCGGCTGCGCCCCGTGATGGCCGCTTCCGAGGCGCGCCGCACGTACATCGTGAACGTGTCGGCCATGGAAGGGCAGTTCAGCCGCCGGTACAAGGGGCCCGGGCACCCGCACACGAATATGGCCAAGGCGGCGATGAACATGCTCACGCGAACGAGCGCCGGCGAGATGCTCGAGTCGGATGGAATTCTGATGACCAGCGTCGACACCGGCTGGATCACCGACGAGCGTCCTCACCCCACCAAGGTGCGTCTGGCGGAAGAGGGCTTCCACGCCCCGCTCGACCTCGTCGACGGCGCGGCACGGGTCTACGACCCGATCGTTCGAGGCGAAGCCGGTGAAGACCTGCACGGAGTCTTCTTGAAGGACTACAAGCCCGCAGCCTGGTAGCTGCAGCCCGCTTCGGGGCTATGCCCGGTCGAGCCAGCGCAGAACACTCATCGGCACGAAGACGGCGGCCGACGACAGCAGCACGCCGCCCACGAACACCTCGGCGAGGAAGCCTCCGTCACCGGGGAACGAGTACGCCATCACAACCATCCCGGCGACGAAGACAGCCAGGCACAGGATGAAGACGATGACTCTCATGAAAACAACTACCGTTCGATCGTGGCGCCGCCGAGGCACCGCATGAAAAAGACTGTGCACCCAGACTATCGTGAGGCCGAGTCGCCCGGTTCCCTCAGCTCGCGTCGCAGGATCTTGCCGACATTGGTCTTCGGCAGCTCGTCGCGGAAGACGATGTACTTGGGTCGCTTGTAGCCGGCCAGGCGATCCTTGAGATAGCCGCGGATGTCGGCCTCGGTGAGCGACGGATCCTGGCGCACGACAAACAACTTGACCGTCTCGCCCGAGTGCTCGTCGTCGACGCCGATGACGCCGGCCTCCTTTACTCTGGGGTCGCTGAGCACCGCCTCTTCGACCTCAGCGGGATACACGTTGAAGCCACCGACCACGATCATGTCCTTCATGCGGTCGACGATCGTCACGTAGCCGTCAGCATCCATGATCGCGACGTCACCCGTGTGCAGCCAGCCGTCGGGTCCGATGGCTTTCGTAGACTCCTCTGGCTTGTTCCAGTAGCCCTTCATGATCTGGGGGCCGAAGACCACGAGTTCTCCCCTCTCGCCCAAGGGAACGGCCACATCGTCGTCGTTGCGGATCTCGACGTAGGTCGACGGAAGGGGAAGGCCGATCGTTCCGAGGCGAGCCGTGCCGATGGTGGGGTTCACCGACACCACGGGAGAGGCCTCGGTCAGCCCGTAGCCCTCCACCATCTGCGAGCCGGTCCTGCGCTCCCACTCCTCGGCGACCTGGGTGCGCAGCGCCATTCCACCTGCGACGCTCAGCTTGAGCGGGGCGAAGTCGAGTGTGTCGAAGCCCGGCCGGTCGAGCAGCGCCGCAGCGAGGGTGCTCACGAGGATGAGAACGCTCGGTCGGTACTTGGTCACGGTCTTGATGAGCGCATCCGTCTCGCGAGGGTTCGTGATGAGCACGTTGTGGGCCCCGAAGTGGAAGAACCCCAGGCAGTTCACCGTGAGACAGAACACGTGATACAGCGGCAGGGCGGCGATGACCGTCTCCACGCCCTCCTGCAGAGCCACCCTGATCGGTCCCATGATCTGGAACTGGTTCGCGAGCATGTTGTGGTGAGTCAGCATGGCGGCCTTCGTGCCGCCGGTGGTGCCTCCGGTGTACTGCAAGAAGGCCAGATCCTCCGGTGCGATGCTGGGTGCGTCGAAGACGAGCTGCGCTCCCCTGCTGAGCGCGTCGCGGAACGAGATGGTGCCCGACAGCGAATGAGCGGGAACCATCTTCTTCACGTACCTGACAGCGAAGTTCGTGAAAGCGCGCTGGGGCAGCGGCAGCAGGTCGCCCACCGAGGTCAAGATGACGTGCCGGATGTCCGTGCCGCCGATCTCCTGGTCGAGCGTGACGGCGAAGTTCTCGAGCACGACGATGGCGACGGCGCCGGAGTCTACGAGAATCGCTTTGAGCTCGTGTGCCGTGTAGAGCGGATTGGCGTTGACGACGACGAGGCCCGCCTTCAGCGCGCCGAACATGGCGACGGGAAACTGGAGGAGGTTGGGCAGCTGGATGACGATGCGATCGCCGGGAACCAGGCCAAGTTCCTTCTGATAGAAGGCCGCCATACGGTCGGAGAGCACATCGACGTCGCGGAACGACAGGGCATGGCCCATGTTCGAGAACGCCGGCTGATCACCGAACTTCGCGCACGTGGCGGCGACGAGTTCGGGGATCGATCGGAACGTGATGTCGGGGATGTCCGAGTCCTGGCCAGGAGGGTAGCTCGCGAGCCATGGTCGGGCGGACTGGGGATGATTCTCTGCTCTGAGCACCCTACGACTTTACCGTCCTGCTGAGAAGGTCGTTAAACAGCGAATGGCCACCCCTAGGGGGTGGCCATTCGTGTAATAGGAGTCCGGCGGTGTCCTACTCTCCCACAAGGTCCCCCTTGCAGTACCATCGGCGCAGAGAGTCTTAGCTTCCGGGTTCGGAATGTGACCGGGCGTTTCCCTCTCGGGCGCGCGAACCCTGAT